>CAYMMG010000006.1:0-38972 GCA_964391505.1 uncultured Burkholderiales bacterium
CCATTCATAAATCGTGGTTCCATGGCTGCATGTTCACGCGAGGAGCCTTCCCCATAGTTCGAATCACCTACAGCTATCCACGGAATGCCCGCAGTTTTATATCTCTTGGCGAGTTCGGGGAGAGAAACTTTTTCTCCATCGCGAACATCGATACCGAAGCCTGCTTCACCGGGAACAAAAGCATTGTTTGCGCCCAAGAATAAGTTCCCCGAAATATTTTCGAGGTGACCGCGGTATTTCAACCATGGGCCCGCCTGGCTGATGTGATCAGTCGTGCATTTGCCTTCCGCCTTCATTAAGACACGCAAGCCTTTATAATCTTCGCCGTTCCATGCGGGAAATGGTTCAAGAAGTTGTAGCCGTTCACTATCCGGTGCGACGGTAATGACCATATCTGATCCATCGGCTGGAGGTGCAGCAAAACCGAGGCTATGGGTATCGCCCGGATCGAAACCTTGTGACGGAAGCTCGTCACCGCTGGGAGGTTGAAGGACAAATCTCTCTCCATCTTGACCGACTAGTTCTTCTTTTGTGAAATCTTTGTCGAGACGACCGAACAATGCGAGGCCCACAACAGTTTCTGGTGAACCAATAAAGCTCAACGTTTCTGCTCGACCATCGTTACGCTTGGGAAAGTTTCGGTTATACGAACTCACAATTGAATTAACAGTTCCCGGCGCAAGGTCATCGCGCTGCCACTGACCGATGCAAGGACCGCAGGCATTAGCCAACACTGTGGCTCCAATTGCTTCCAAGTCAGCGAGTAACCCGTCGCGTTCAATCGTTGCACGAACTTGTTCTGACCCAGGTGTCACCATTAAAGGAGTTTTCACTTTCAAGCCATGTGCACTTGCTTGCCTGGCCACGTGGGCTGCACGACCAATATCTTCATAGGAGGAGTTGGTGCAGCTTCCTACCAGCGCTGTCGAAATTTCAGCAGGATATCCCTCGGCCTCAACCGCTGCGGCAACTTCACTGATGGGGCGATCAAGATCGGGAGTGCCTGGACCCACCAAGTGAGGTTCGAGTTCGCTCAGATCGATTTCAATAACTGAATCAAAATATTGTTCCGGGTGAACATGCACATCTTCGTCGGCTTGAAGATACCGAGCATTTGCAGCCGCGAGGTCAGCAATTTCTCCTCGTGATGTAGCGCGCAAGTAGCGATCCATGCTGTCGTCATAGGGAAATATCGAACACGTCGCGCCGATTTCGGCTCCCATATTACAGATAGTTGCTTTACCTGTTGCAGAAATACTTGACGCACCTTCACCGAAGAATTCAATGATGGATCCCGTGCCACCTTTGACGGTCAAGATTCCTGCAAGTTTGAGAATAATGTCTTTGGACGCTGCCCAGCCCGAGAGCTTTCCGTTCAGTTTCACACCAATAATTTTGGGGACCTTGGTATTAAACGACCATCCTGCCATGACATCAACAGCATCTGCCCCACCAACACCAATTGCGACCGTTCCTAATCCGCCGGCATTGGGCGTGTGGCTATCTGTACCGATCATCATTGCGCCAGGAAATGCATAGTGTTCTAAAACAACTTGGTGGATGATTCCTGCACCCGGTTTCCAGAATCCAATTCCATATTTTGCACAGACATCACGAAGGAAGTCGAAAACTTCCTTATTAGTATCAATCGATACTCCCAGATCCACCTTCGCACCGAGGCGCGCGAGAATCAAGTGGTCGCAGTGAACCGTTGTTGGTACAGCAACATGCTTGAGCCCTGCTGTCATGAACTGTAGAAGCGCCATTTGCGCAGTTGCATCTTGCATCGCAACAAAATCGGGTCGATAATCCGCATAATCGACAGCGCGCTCGATTCCTACGGTACCAATGTTGTCAGAGTGTGCGGCCAGTACTTTTTCGGCATAGGTAAGAGTCTCTCGCCCAAGTCGCGTGCGCATCGTCGCCAATGAAGATTCATATCGAGCATAGGTTGCTTGCACAAGTGCAACAGAGGTGCCGGAAGCCGCGTTCGGGGAAGTCATATTATTTTCTGCCATAGCTAATTGTACCTTTAGGGAGGTCAGACCTTCCAAAAGGTACATCTATAAGGACGGACCTCCTGAACGAAGCATTGGTATACCCAGCTCAACGTGTTTACATAATGCCTATTCATCGAGGTCCGTCCTTATAGATCATTAGAATGGATGGATGAAGCAAAAAATTTCTTTGTCGAATGAGCTACAATCATTCAATTCCGCAGAACTTCAAGCAATCATTTTCGACTTTGACGGTACTCTCGTTGATTCAGAACCCGTATGGAAAGATATCTTTTTTGATCTCTTTAAGGAACATTACAACGTTGACGTTAGCTACGACATTCTCTGGAAAAATACTGGTGGCGGTGTTGACAAATCGGTTCACAATACTGCTAATGCGTACAACCTCAATTTTTCCAACGAACAAATCATAGAAATGACCAACCTCATCAACGAAGAAGCCCACCGGCGACTGTTGACTTTGCCTCTGCGCCCAGGAGCAACGGAGCTATTCGAATGGGCCGAGAGCCAAGGCATTGCAATGGCTATCTGCACAGCCTCCACGTACGACCTTATTAATACATACTTTGGCAATCTCGACATGCTTGGCTATTTTGATGAGGTTCTCTCCACTTCACTCAGTAAGCCAGACGAGAGAAAGCCTCACCCCTACCCTTACCTTCAACTTCTCACGAAACTAGATATTGAAGCAGACCAAACACTTGTTATTGAAGATTCGCCTGCTGGTGTTATTAGTTCACGCGCGGCTGGAATCGCCACCATTGCGATTCACAACCCTTTTATTGAAGACCGTGTTATAGAGGCCAAACCTATGGTCCAACTAAAAGATTTTCATCAAGTTCTTGGACTTCTGGCTTCTTCACTGCAATAGATATATACGCCACTACTGCAATGACGATCACCATACCGACAACTTGATGCCACTTAAGAGTTGAACCAAGAAACAAAAATGCACAAATAGCTGTCGATGGCGAATGGACAGTTCCCGCTATTGCATTGAATTGAAAAGTCGTACCTTTTTGTGAAAGCGAATATAAAAGATGTCCGCCTGCACCCGTGATCGCCATAATAACAATGACAAAGATTTCATGGTGCGTAAATTCATAACGAGGGTGACTCAGTAAAGCGATGGGCAGCATCAATATCCCCACCCAAAGAAAGTAATAGGTCGGTGCTGTTTCTGCCGGAACCGTTTTCTGAAGATTGCGCAACAAGTAGGTACCTGCTGCACCCACAGGCAAGAGTGCAAGAACAATAATTGAGCCACTAGAAAGATGTAAACGCGAAAATGATTCGTTGGCTGTCAACACCACCCCAATTACTCCAACCAAAGAAATGAGAAGTATGCGCGCAGTGACTTTTTCTCCCAATAATGGCCCAAAGAAAACAATGGCGACGACAAGGCTGAAAGAATAGATCGTTGTTGAAATTGCCGGATTATCTTGTTGAAACGCAATGAACATTCCTGCCCAAATAACGGCTCGTTGCAAACCGATTGGGAACGCTCGCAGGAATTCCTTTAAGGACAAAGGATTTTTTGTCACATACGAAACGACAGCAAGAAAAATGAACCCTGTAAATCCCAGGATGCATGTGACGAGTTGTCCGCGACCAATGATCTTGATGCAGATATCCGATACGCCCCAAATAATATTTGCGACGACAACTGTTATCAATCCTGAAAGGGCATATTCTTTGCCACGTAATTGATTGCTGGTCACAATCGAACCTTGATTTCTAGAAAATTATGCGCGATCTTTTTCAGTTACTTTAACTGTGCTCATGGTGTCGCCTACTTGAGTTGCAATGGCTACATCCATGCCGCTTGTGACGTACCCAAAGAGGTTGTAGTCGGGCGTGAGCTTATTTGTGCAGTCATCGATACAAATGAAGAATTGGCTTCCGTTCGTATCTGGGCCTGCATTCGCACAAGCAACTGCGCCAAGCGTGTATTCACCTTTAACGGGCTCGTCTTCGAAACGGTACCCTGGACCGCCTGTTCCATTACCAGTAGGGCATCCACCTTGAATGACGAAGCCAGGAACGACTCGGTGAAAAGTGAGCGAGTCATAAAAACCATCTCGAGCAAGGCTCACGAAGTTATTTACAGACAGAGGCGCCATTTCTGGATCGAGATCCATCATAATCGTGCCACGATTAGTTGTAATTTCAACTTCGTAGATTTTAGATTCGTCAATGTTCATTTCAGGTTTTTGCAGTTTTTCCATAAGTGCGATTCTATCGTTTCGGTCACCCTCACGCTGAAATGAGGATCTACAAATGACAACAAAGAGATTCTTCGGCCTTGCTCTGAATGACCGTTCAATTGCCAGCACGTAGCTCTTTAATCTGAGCTGCAAAGTCGCTTTGTGGAGCCAGAGACAAGACTGAATCAAAGTCTTTGTTGGCGAGATCCTCATTTGCCTGCTTTAATGCCGCATCTGTTTGAGGAGTTTGTAAGTAAATTACGCCGCGGAAAAAGAGAGCTGTTACATCTGAGCTATCGGCTTCGACTGCTTTCTGAGCACGTGTAGCAGCCAGCTCATATTGTCCTGATAAAAAAATGATGTACGCCGCGTACCCTCGAGACTCGGCATCACTTGGATTGAGCGCAGCGGCTTTATCAAAGTTTTGAAGCGCATTTACGAAATCTTCTTTGGCAAATTGCACTATGGCAAGGCTTCGATAATTCCCATTGTTGGGAGATTCATTCACAGCTTGCTGTAAAAGCTGCTCAGAAGTTTTTTCTTGAGCTGCTGTTGCCTTTTTCTCTGTGGACTTCGAATCGTTTACGAAAAGCCCAATACCTACAACAAAAAGAACCCCGGCCACTGCCCAAAAGATTATTTGTGTACGTGATGAAACTTTCCGCCGAACAGAAAGGAAAATGGCAGCGACAAGAACAATTATAAAAAAGGCCGGGATAACATAGATGAGCCAATTACCTCGCTCAGCAGTAGGCGCTAAGAGAATAAATTCTCCGTATATGTTCTCGTAATAAGCAAAGATTTTCTCATCTGACTCCCCTGCCGCAACACGTCGCTCTACGTCTTTAATAATCGTCTTGCTTGTTTTGGTATCAGAATCATCTATAGACAATCCTTCACATTCGAGACACCGTAACTGCTGAGCAATTGATTTTGCACGTTCAGCATCTGTGGGAGCACCCGAACGAGCAAACGAAATAATTCCACATACGACAAGAATGGCTATAAGCGCAGACCAGAAAACGCGTGCAGGAATTTGAGCAAAAAAACCACTCACACCAGCCGAACGAGACTTTTCTTTTTCAGTCATTCGGTAGCATCCCAAATTTCATCGAGAGATTGTGTCGACGCGCGTGCAAGCAGGCTCGCAACAACACGACCATTGGCATTGATGGCATATGTTTCAGGTTGACCCGTTGTACCAAATGCGATCGATGCATCTTCATTCTTATCAAATGCAATAACAAATGGTTCATTGTTTGACTTAGCCCATGCACGGATTGCTTTTTCGGAATCATCCCGCACAATTCCGATGAACACAAAGTTCGGGTCATCTTGGTGTTTGCGGGCGAATTCTTGAAGTGCAGGTATCTCTTCCTGACAAGGAATACACCATGAGTTGAAGAAGTTCACGATAACGCGTTTACCTGTCAAACTTCGTAAGGAAATTTTCTCGCCCGCCATAGTAGTGACACTCACGTCTGGCACAAGCTTTCCGACAACTTTGCCGCCAGTATATGTTGGTGGAGTATTAAGACGAGAAGCAAAAAACATGACAGAAACAATCACGGCGAAAACAACGACACCAAATATAGATAAGCGAAGGATAAGACGCCTCGAAGAAGATGCACCATCGACCACAGCTATTCCGTACTTTCCGAAATCGCCTGAGGTTTTTCTTTTGCGATCTTGTCTGCCTTACGGCGTTGAGGCAAAAGCGTCACCACTGCGCCCACAACTATGAGAATTCCTGAAAGCCAGATATAGACAACGGCAGGGTTTTGAGCAATTTTGATTGCGACTGAATCTTTTGCAGGAGACGACACGAGAGTGAGGTAGGTATCGCGCAAAAATGATGTATGTACGCTGGGTGTTCCCACGCTCATATTGCGCGCAGGGTACGTTCTCACTTTGGGCGAATATGTTCCCAGCAGCTTGCCGTCGCGAACAATTTTAATTTTCACGGAACTCGTCACGATGTCTTCACTTGAGGTGACAGTATTGGAAACGTACGTTAAAGAATACGGTCCAACGGTTTTGGCTTGCCCTTGAACAAGAGTCGCTTCGCGATACCAGGTGTGAGAGCTCAGTACGATTGACAGACCTATAAAAGCAATGCCCATGTGCACGATCATTGCACCAACTTTGCGCGGGCGCTCAATAATGACGCGCTTAGCTCCTGATTGTTTAATTGTTTTTGCCAAAATCAAGATGGTACCGACAACAACAAAAGTGCATGCACCAATTGCAATAGACGTCATGAATTTTTGGTTGACAAGAATACTGAACCCAACCATCAACACGCCCGCAATAGCTGGAATTCGTAGCCTCTCGTTAATGGCAACTTTGGTTTCGGCAAAGGCAACCATAGGAGCAATTCCCATTAAAAGAAGCAACGACAGCCCGAGAGGAATTGCAAACCGTTCGTAGTACGGCGTTCCTACGCTGACTTGTTCTCCGCGGATTGCATCAGCAATCAAAGGGTACGTCGTTCCCAACAAAACAACGAGAGCAAAAACACAAAAGACAATATTATTGAGAAGGAACATCGTCTCTTTTTTGCTTGCACCTTTTACGCTTGTTTCACTTCGCACATCGTCGTAGCGCCACACGAGCAACCCAGTACCAGAAAGAACAACCAGAGCAAAAAGTGCTAACAGCCACGGGCCCACATGACTTTGCGTAAAAGAGTGAACAGAATTAACAACTCCCGAACGTGTAAGAAACGTGCCGAGAATCGTCAGCGCACACGTGGCGATAACCACAGTCGAATTCCATCCGCGCAACATATTGCGTTTGGATTGCATGATGGTTGAGTGAATGAATGCAGTCGCTGTTAACCAAGGCAGGAATGAAGCATTTTCTACAGGATCCCACGCCCAGTACCCTCCCCATCCTAAAACTTCGTAACTCCACCATGCACCGAGAATGATTCCAGCGGTGAGAAAAGTCCACGCCACCATGGAACTGCGACGCACTCGCGTAGTCGAAAGCGACGAAAAGTCCTTTCGAATCAACGAAGCAATGACGTAAGCAAAGGGAACCGTAAAGCCCACATATCCGATATAAAGCATGGGTGGATGTATTGCCATTGCGAAATGCTCTTGCAACAGCGGATTAGCACCAAGTCCATTCGTTGCTATTTCGGCTGCCTTTTCAAAGGGTGAAGCAGCAACAAGAATCATTGCTAGAAAGAAGATAATGAAAAAGACGATCACCATGTGCGCGATTACCGTTGTGGGATCATAATCACTACTTCTATATTTACGCGATGAAAACAAAACGTAAGCGGTATACCCACAAAGAACCACTGTCCACAACAACAACGAACCTTCAAGGCCTGCCCAGATGGAAGTAAAAGTGAAAAGTTTTCCTGTTGTATTTGCTGTATGTTCGTAGACATAGCTAAGCGAGTAGTCACGTTGAAATAATCCAACCTCGAGTGCTACAAAGGAAGCCACAATAAATGCGATCGCAGCCATTGTTAAGTGACGTGCATTGCGAACCAACAAGTGCGACTTCAATCGCAAAGAAAAGGCATAGCTCAGAAAAGCAAATGCTGTGCAAACGCATGCAGCAACAAGAAAGAACGTTCCGAGAACTGAAATCATGATTTTTTGTCTTGCTCCACTGCAGGAGGATTGTATTCATTGCCATGTTTGATCATGATGCGATCCGAATCAAAAGTTTTCCCGAGATCGTCTTTAACCCAGTGACCTTCAGCCACGACGGGAGCTCCGTCCTTAAATAGTTGAGGTGGATCGCCTCTATGGGTAACAGCAACAGTGGCGTCACCGTCGGTAACTTTGAATTTAGTAACGTCGCCTGAAGTGACAACGCTTTTGTTGACAACAGCACCCGCGATTCGGAAGCGATCGGTACCTTGCGACTCTGCTTTTTGAACAGCTTCAGAAACATCATAGTAATAAATAACGTTTCCTTTTAGTCCTACATACACTAGAGCAACGATGCAGAGAGTAATAATGCTGAGCAATCCGAGCGTTCGTGTGCGTTTGCTCATGTCATTTTCCTCTAGAGTTCGTGATCGTTGCGATTATTGCTGTCATTGTTCGCAGGCGTACGTGATGTGTAATACCATCCGGCAATAACTCCATAGGTCACAACCCAACCAAGAACAACATATCCCCAGTAACTCATAGCGTCTCTTTCACTGCAGGTTCATTCATGCGTTCAGTAATCGCAGCATCAAGCGAGGATGCAGTGTTCCCTGCGAAGAATGCATCACGACGATATTGACGATCGAGCATCACAATATAAAGCAGAGTGAAGGCAAGTACACCAAGCCACAAACTTGCTGCCATTGTTCCACTGATTTCTGCTTTCAATTCGGGATTAAAAACAGTTGCTTCCTGATGAAGTGTACGCCACCAATTTACAGAAAAATGCACGATGGGCACATCAATAAAAGCAAACAACGCGAACCATGCATTACGTTTTGCAGATTGAACACTATTGGATAATGAACGAATGGCGAGATATCCAATATAGAGAAAGAATAAAACTGCGGTTGAAGTTACGCGCGCATCCCATGCCCAAAAAACTCCCCAAATAGGCTTACCCCACAATGCTCCAAGCAACAATGTCAATCCACAAAAGATAACGCCTGCACGTGCACTCGCACCCGCGAGAATGTCATATACGTTGTTACGTGTTCGAGGGATGAGATAAAGGATCGAGCAGAGAGTGGTCACACCAAAAGAAACGTATGCAAGCCACGCAGCGGGAACATGAATGTAGAGGAGTCGAACTGCATCGCCTTGGTTTGCGTCATCAGGGGAAATAACCAACGCATAGAGTGCATGGATCAGCAATGCTGCCAGGGCTATAAGAGAAAGGGGCATCACTAAACGAGATGGTAAAAGTCGTGATTTCATTGCGTCTCTATCCTAAATGAGTGTTCAGTCCTCAAGGGAATCCGCTGCCAATGCACCCGCGGCACCAAAGAGGATCACAAAGATTGCTATGAGAGATATCCACTGCCAACATTCACCCGTCGCTCCGCTCATGGCTGCCTCAGTTGCACGAATAGCTGCCAATAAACATGGCAAAAGAATGGGTATTACCACCAAACTCAGCAGCTGTCCTGAGTCATGGAGTCGTGCAATAAGAGGAGAGTAAATCGCCCCAATCGTTGACAGCGATACAGTCGTGAGAACCGCGATAACAATTAACGCAAAAATGTTTTCTACCTCCGGCGAAAAGAGAAACACAACGAGTAGCCCACTTGTGATCGTCACCACACCTGTTAAAAGTGAATTAACAACCGTGCGTGCAATAAAGAGAGTGGAGCCATCGATTCCAAATTGCGCAACAAAACCAGATTCACGTTTGTTATGCGCATCACGCACGTAAATAAACATGGCAGCAAATGTTGTGGTTACCCACCAGAGGCCAGGAGCGATTCGCGACAACACTCCTCTATCGGGGTCAAAGGCAAACGCAAAGAGTAAAAGCACGACACCGACAAACGGCAACGAACGAGCAAGAATTGTTTTGTCTCGAATTTCTGAGCGCAGCTGAGCACGCACGAGGGTTCTCAGTGTCATTGAGACTCACCTGCCGCTGTTTCTAATTGGGTACAACCGTTTTCGATTCGAATGTGATGTGTGGATATTTCTTGAAAACGCGAGGGGTCATGTGTGGCAATAATGAAAGAGCGGCCAGCATTATATTGACGCTTAACGGCAGCATCAAGCGCTTCTTTCGACGCATCATCGAGTGAAGCATGGGGTTCATCTACACAGAGTAAAGGGGTCGAGCGTACAAACGAACTCGCAAGATGAAGTCTGCGCTGTTGTCCTGCACTCAAATCTTCTACCTTCACTTTGGCACGAGAGGTGAGGTGAAAAATATCGAGTGCATCGTGCAGTGAAAGCGTGTATTCGGCGCTGCGCGAATGCTTAACGTCGAGAGCAGCGCACAGCGAAAGGTGTTCCTCGACATTAATGTGACGCATATAGAGCGGTGTATGCCCAACGTAGGCTGCCATACGTCTCAGTTCACGAACATTACGAGATGTCGCAACTTCATCCTCACACGAAAGGGTAATTTCTCCCCGTTCGACATACACAGAACCTGCAATCGATTTCAACAACGTGGTTTTGCCCGATCCATTTGGTCCAGTAACTATCGCGCAATGATGGCCGGGCAATTCAAATGAAGATTGTGCAATGGCTGGATAGCTCGAACGTGTCACGACGAGGTTTTTCACGCTGACACTAGTCATAAGGATCCAAGTCTAAAGCCGGGTTTTCCTCCTTGGCGATCTGAACAAATACATACTCATAATCGAAGCACCGGCAAAGCCCGATACTGAGACTAGGATCGATACGTCCCGCGTCTGGCGTAAACAACGCGGACATCGATATAAGGCAGTAATGGCAGGCTACGTGAATTCACACACAATGCACAGACCCGATCTTCGAGAGGTCGTCTCGCTCATTGGTCGTGCCATGATTACTCTTGGTTTGGTTTTGTTGCTCTTCGTTGCCTACCAATTGTGGGGTACAAACTTTTTCGAGGCGCGGAGTCAAAAAACTCTCCGCGGCGACTTTACTGAGAAACTCAAAAAGGCCGAGGTTAAAGATGCCGAGCCTGCCGAGGATCCCACTGTCGCAACAGCAGAAGAGCTTGCTCAACTCAACCAGGAAACCACAAAAGGTCAACCCATCGCTGTTATCGAAATTCCTAAAATCGGATTAAACCATATAGTTGTTTCCGGGACAGATAAAGGAAGTTTGCAAAAAGGCCCGGGGCACTATCCAACGACTCCCCTGCCTGGGCAACTCGGGAATGCTGCCATTGCGGGACACCGCACAACCTACGGAGCCCCCTTCGGACAGCTTCATGAGCTCGTGGTTGGCGACAAAATTATTCTCGTTACACTGCGAGGAAAATTTACGTACGAAGTTACCGAAGGCAACAAAATCGTGAGCCCTAAAGATGTCGGCGTCATCAATCCAGTGGTCGACCCTGCAGACCCCACCGGAGCGACATATCTCCCCACGCTAACGCTCACAACGTGTCACCCGAAATTTTCAGCAGCACAAAGATTGATCGTTCATGCAAAATTAGTTCCAGCCGATGTCGACCGTGCTACAGAACCATCGCAACTTATTGATCCTAAAACTGGCAAGGCACCGACCAAAATTGATATCGGTGAAGACAGCGACACGCAAAACGCATCTGATTATGGTCAGTCAAATATTTTGCTTGTGATGCTGCTCGCCTCGCTCAATATGCCATTGTTGAAATGGTTTCTCTTGCTCCTTGCAGTGGGTTCTCTCTGGTGGTATTTATTCAATCGGTTCCACAATTGGAAAATGTGGGCTGCAGGAATCCTGCCCTTTGCCTTTGTCCTGTTGTTGTATTTCATCAACCTAGAACACGCTCTACCGAGCAGCCTTTAACCCGGTTCCGGGTATTTTTGCTCGATAGTCCCCCCTTTTTGGGCCCAAAACGCGTATCCTTTGCACATGGCTGTCGAATCGTTGTTTCTTGTAGCCGCCCTTGCTGTGGTTCCCATTACTCTCGGAAGTTACAAACAACTTTTTAAAACTCGTTTTGTTCATTGGTGGACACTTGCTCTTGTGTTGATCGGCAATCTTGCAATCACCTTTGCGCCTATTCCTGCTGCGCGCTATGACTCCATCGGTTTAGCAATACTGCTGGGAACCTACGTCATGCTATTTGGATTTTGTGCCGCAAATATCAATCTGCGCGGAATGTGGATAGTGCTTGTGGGCCTTGCCAGCAATGCTCTTGTCATTGGACTTAACAAAGGAATGCCCGTAACCACAGCTGGCGGATATGACGTACGTGAATCCATTAAACATCAGAGTGCCACTTCGAAAGATCTTCTGCCCTGGCTGAGCGACATCATTCCCATCAATCAACTTTCAATCGCTATTTCGCCCGGAGACATAATTTTTGGTTTAGGCATCATCGTGGTTTGTATCGCAGCTTCGCGCAAACCCAAAAAAGTTGTAGAGCCGGTGGAAGTTGACGAAGCAGTTTTGATCAACACCGATTTTGAGCCGGAGATTGTCGAGGGGATTGTAATGCTCGATCCAGTTGAAGATAATCCGTTCGGTTACATCGATTTGAGAAACGACGAGATCTCTCTCGAAGAAGTCGAAGAAGTCGAAGAAGAAATCGTGCTTGAAGCAGAACCTGTAGCAGAGAGGGCCGAAGAGACAGAGACGCCTGTTGTCAGCGAGGAATCTCGCGAGAGCGATCGACCCATGAAGCGCTCATCTCGTCGCCCAGGTTCACGATCATCCGATGAAAAACGCATTGCTCAGGCCGAACATGCTGTTAAAAAACGTCGCCACAAGAAATGGCAAAAGACTCATGGTCTCGCAGCGCTGCCCACCAAAGAAGAACTTGGGTACGACGAAGAGTCAATGGAGATTGTCGACATCGCGCAGTAAACCAGAGCTCGTATCTGAACGGGAGGGTCCGACCTTGGAAAGGATTGTGACCTTTGTAGGTCACTTTTCCTTACTTTCCAAGATCAGACCCTAGCTGCACCAAAGATCCTTCGCTTTGCTCAGGATGACGAAAAATTGCGTCGAACTACTTAAACGGCAGCGAAATTAAAGTGATTTGCGAGAGCAAGAGGACTCGTACAAATAACGTCAGCACCGGCGTTGCGAAGTTGAGATTCATCGTGCGTTCCCCAGGTCACACCAATCGCATATGCACCGCAGTTATTCGCCATTTCGATGTCATGAATGTGATCACCAACCATAATGATCTCACGAGGGTTACATTGCAACTCTTTTGCTGCTTCCCGCAGCATGGCTTGATGAGGTTTGGGTTCGCTCACCTGATTTCCCGCAACCACAACAGTAAGAAGTTCCCTAATTTCTAGTTGGTCAATAAGTTTAAGAAGACTTTCATCGTGACGTGTGGAGACAATGGCGAGTTTGTCGCCCGTGTCATAACAGAGTTCAAGAAGACGCCGCATACCGTCGTACATTTGAACAAGATTAAAACGAAACGTTTCTCGATAGCTGCGTGCAACTTCTTTAATGGTCTCTTCGTCCATTGGTTCCAAACTCGCATGAGAAATACAAAATTCGAGATCGTTACCAATGTATTGTGAAAATTCTTCGTCACCCACATACCAAACGCCTTGGCGGATACATGCACGTTCCATTGCTTCGCAGATAGCGAAACGTGAATCAGCGATTGTGCCATCAAAATCAAAAACGATATTGTTCACGTGTGCCCCCGGGGATACGTTGACATTATTATATCCACGCAACTGACCGGGAGGATGGACCTTCCCAAGGGGATAAATCGCTAACTAAGGTTAGCTATGAAGGAGTTCGGTGATGCGAGCAGGCATCTCCGGGGGATTCACAAGTTCAGCATATCGCTCACGGGTGAGAACCCATTCAAGAGCTTCAAGCGCCCGAGGATTGTAGGTGGCTGCCGGAGCAGTAAGCATTGAAATAATTGCTCGTGCGCCCCAGGTTTCTTCGCGACGCGAAATATTGTCGTAGTCATTGGCCACACGCAGCACCGAAGCGGCAATATCGTTCTGTGCGACAAGTTGGCCATTGACTATTGCACGGTAAGGTCGAACATGGTCGTCGATGATATCGGCAACACGGTCAAGTCCTCCTGCGCTTCGCACAATTTCTGCGGTAACGCTGGCAGCTTGAGCCTCTTCGTATGGGTCGACGTCCATTGTCGTATCGAGTACTGCATCGCCGAGGGTATGCATGTACGCCGCTGTTTCGATTGCCTGACGATCGTCGCGGTCAACATCAAGCCGATCAGCAACAGCCAAAGCAATCTGTGCAACGCGGTCGGCGTGGCCCCAAGCTACGATGCCACCCAATTCAGGAGCTGCACTCAGCGCACGGATTGTTTGCTTGTAAGTATGTAACGCCAAGTAATAACGAGAGAACGCGAACCATGCCACAAGAAGAGGAATTGTACATGTAACCAAAGCGCTGACACCCAATCCATTACCGCCAGCTTCGGGAGATGTCAAACCGATCACATCTTTTGTACCAGCATATCCCACACCGATAAGCACTCCACCTGCAATAACTGAGGCATGCGCAGCAGCTGCAAAAAAACCATACGTGCGTGGTAATTCCTGTACGGGTGCTATCAGTTCATGAACACAGATCATTGCAATGATCGCGATGATAATTACTCCATATAGAAATTGGGAGGAAGCATCAACGTAACTAAAAAGAGCATGGGCGAGACTTAAACCAACAAAGTACGATGCAATTCGGGCAACTAAAACTCGCAGCCGCGCCGTCAGAGTAATTCCGGAATAACATAGCGTTGCAAGAACGATAGCTGCTGCCATTACTGAGCTCACATGCACCCACGAAAAATGTCCTTCATTCGTCGTCGTGCGCGCCAACGCCATAATTGCTGCGAAGCTAATGGGGACCGAAGGTCGACGAATAAGTTTGAGTTCAAGATTTTCACCTACAACCAAGGCTGCAATGAAAAGTAGGAGGATTCCTAGCCATTGATAATGATCTGAGCGATAGGCGAAAATTCCACAGGCGAGAAGAAAAACGGAAATGAGCGTTGTACGCCACACGCGCGATTCGATGTTGCTATGCCAAACCGTTTCAACACCCTTTTGCATATCACTTACATCATTCATCGCTACCCTGCCTGTCGATCATTTGGGGATGAAGAATTCTGCGCATCAACTCCGACATCAGGGTTAACAACGCTACGGACGACTGAACGCTTCATTGCATTTACGCGCTCATCTTCCACTTCCTTCTCTTCGAAGTCACCAATACCTGCCGAACCAATTCCCGCGATAGGGGCATCGGGATGAACGATATTGGTTTCGTAACCATCGCCATAATGCTCATGACGGGATTCGATAGCACGTATGAGAGCTTCCACAACTTTGGGGTGAAATTGTTTTCCACCCTTTTTATTGAGCTCTTCAAAAGCTGTCTCCATTGAGAGTGCTTTTCGATACGAACGTGACGATGTCATTGCGTCGAAAGCATCACAGGCTGAGACGATGTAGGGTTCGAGCTTGCGAGTCTTTTTTCCTTCCATCGTGTTGTGATCTCCACCGGCCACATAGGCAATGGGTGATAAGAAGTCGATGTTTTTCAGAATTTCGACCGTTACATATTCGTGACGCTGAATAACCTTGAACTCTTCTTCGGTGAGTTTGCCTGGCTTATTCAACAGCGAAGAAGGAACAATGAGCTTGCCGACATCATGCAAGAGAGCTGCTTGACGGAGGCGTTCCAGGCGCTTTGGTCCGTACCCGAGTTCGATACCAATGTATTTTGCAAACGTGGCAACACGTTCAACGTGTCCAGCAGTGTATTTGTCTTTTGCTTCTAGTGTGCGCGTGAGGGTATCGAGGGTAGATTTCTGTGTTTCCGACATTCGAGCATAGGAAGCATGCAATTCTCGACCGAAAAATAGTGGTACTACAAACATCAGCAACATCATTGAACCGAAATCAAAATAAAACTTACCAAGTAATCCTGAAAATAAAGCAAGAGGTAAAACTTCGAAAAGAGATTTGCGCAAATCGTAGAGAAGTTCGCGCCATGCTTCCCCACGAAATGCGGAGTCGATAGCTAATGCCGAATAATTTACAACTTCGTATGCCATCGTGGCGAGGAAAACTTTACCGATGACAGAAGGCAGACTCGCATCAATCGAGAAGTTGACTATATACAAGACTCCATAGACCGCACATCCTGCTAATAAATCATTTGCAACGTTGAACGTTAGAAGAGACCATTGACGTCTCTTTATGTTTCTTGGATATATAACCGTAGTCGCAATAGCAATCACGAAAGCCAAGGGACTCTCAAGGGTATAAAAGACAACCGCTGCACCCGAAATTGTTGCTGAGATCGTACTCATTCCGATTGTGACATCACCAACAGTCACAAGTACTTCACGAAAAATCGAAACCAGAAATAGGGCCGAGAAAAATATACACGGAATCCAAACAACTCGAGCATTACTGCCAACAGTTGCCGCAATCGCTATCGATGCGACTACTACCAATAGCAAAGCAGAAATTTTTTCTCTTCGAGCAGATTTTTTCGTGGTATTCATTTGTGAGGATGTGAGCCTGAATGAAGTCCCTCATGACTATTGAGTCAAATTAGCTACGACGTCCGCCCACGGCTCCGCCACTAAGAACAAGTGTTCCGAGTTCAGAACCGAAAGAGGCTGCTCGAGATATCAACTTTCTCATTGAAACATCACCTCACTTATTAAGGTTTCGCATTTGGGCGCTAATGTCCAAACGCGTTTGTTTCCGCTTCGCTGAAGAAATAGTCGGTATTGACTAGCCATCAAAGGACTTCATACAAGCCCCACTGTGATCCGCTCACCTCCCCCCGAGGATACTGGTCCGTAACATCTGCATTCCACCTCGGCAAAACCAGAAATATACGTTCAACTATTATGGTACAAAATGCACTTCTCGTGAAATGCGCGTCAAGACAACCTAGTAGTTCCGCACTACACGCCCTGCCATAGTTCCTGAATTATAGGTAAATATCGGCTATAAAAAGACAGATCTATAGGATTTACAGGACTTTTCGCTAATTTACGAGGCATTATTGGGCCTTATTTGCAAACTAGCCGTTCAAAAGCCAACTAGTTGAACAGGGTAATTAATCACCGACAAAGCGTCGGTTGATCCCTCTCTAGAACTCGCTCATGAAGCTGTCGCGCGCCAGGGACATTGGCACGGGGCGGTATTATTACTGATCCTGAATCCGGCAAAGGTATGACTTGGACGACTCTGCCATCGGGCAGTATAACGGGCCCTATCTCGTCACTGAGACCTTCCAGAAGTTGTGATTCTGCATCCCCCTGCACAATTATGGCGCCATACTGGTTTTGGGCATCAAATTGACGGCACAGTTCGTCCACGTTCTCGGCATCGTGAACACTGACCCCGAACGCACCAACTCCAAAACCAACCCCAAACACAGCTGCAATCCGCCACCGCCAAAGTTTTCGATTTACTAGCTCTTCTGTACTTCGCTTGTTTATGAAGGGGAAGGCGGAGTGAATCGCACGACGGTCTGGACTGATATTGTCTCGAATTTTCTGCATTGCTGACGATATAAGTTTTATTTTTCCTTCGCCCGCCAAAGTCTGGAAACTATCAGCTAGCAAAGATGAAAAAGCGAAGTTCAGTTTTACGTTTGCTCGGCCAGCCGCATCTTTAAATTCAGGATCATCAACACATTTTTTTAAAAGATTCCCCATAACGCTAAGGCGACGTTTATGATCAGTTACTCGACCAAGCATGCGCTCAGTATCGCTAGCATCGTTGAGATAATCAATAAGCTCATTAACGGAACGATCATTCCCGAGAATTTTCTTCAAGCATCGACGGGCACGGTCATCAAAAGCGTGTGTCGCCGCTTCGCCATCGGTTCTCACATATGCATCAACAAGTGCCTCGAGAAAGAAGTTGGGTTCAAGTTGGTCAATGAGAGCAAAGACAAATGTGGAATCCGTGTACGTTACGTTGCGATCAGGGAATGCGCACAAACACGTATATTCAATTAATGCTTCGTTTCCCCAAAGATTGAGGACCTCTTCGTCGTCATCTTCATAACGCATCATTAAACCAGTGCGAAATCCAATGCGACCATTTTCAAGAAGAACGGCTTCATGTTGTGCTCCAACATGAAGGAATTCATGCGCCATTACGTCTCGAGCGATTTCATCGATTGCAAGATATAAATTGGATCCCCGGCTAAGCGCGTTCATTATTGCCTGTGTAGAAATCGTCATAATTACAGGGCGATAGCCAGCAGGCCCGATTTCGTCTTCAGCTTTTGACGCAAAACCAACTGAGCCTGATCGCTTTCGCGTTTCGGGCTCTGCAAAACAATCTTCGAGAACGAAATGATCGTTGCGAAAAAAATACTTTCTATCAAAATCTTCAGGAAGTGTTCTGGTATCTCCAAAAACACAGTAAAGAGGATTTTCTGAATCAGCGTCCATACCAATTCCCCGCATCTGCAATGCGTGACTTATGCCGTGCTTCAAATTGTGGACAGTCTGCGGTCGCCGTCTGATCAGCATCGTATGCACGTGAAGAAGCCATTCCTTGTGGACATTTATGGCTTCGTCCGGTTCTGGATAAAACTTGCCCGTAAGACGAAACATGTGTTGAGAAAACTGCGTGCGAAGCCGCACGCATGTCGGGTCTCCGTCATTCTCTTCATTAAAAATGTAGAGTCCATCAATTCGATAAGTGTTTTCTACAGGATCATGTACATTTTCCCTAGATCTCAGAAGCGTCCCTACCATCAAACCATTCTAGACGATCCAGACATTTCGGTCAATAGGCGCATACGTGCACCGGAGTTTATTCACGACACCCATAGGAATTGTTACCCTATCTCTAATCCTCGAGGTACAGGCACTGGATTCGGACGCAAATCTCCTCGTAGAATATCTCGAAATACAACGATCGCCTCATGCGCATTTCGGCATTTGTAATCTGCAATGGCATAGCGAGGGTCATGATAATCCTCATTCGAAGGAATGGCGATACACGTTGCTCTGGCAGCTTTAGTTGCGATAACACCGTTTATGGAATCTTCAAAAATGATTGCATCTTCAGGTTTTACACCAAAATACTGTAAAACTTTAAGAATGATTTCAGGATGAGGTTTACCGTACGCACAGGAATCAGTTGAAAAAACGGCATCGAAATAGTGACCGACACCTAACGCATTCACCACTGCATCAACAATTTCTAGAGGTGCTGTCGAAGCTATACACGTGTGGAGAGAAGACGCATCGATACAGTTAAGCAGTTCTTGCGCTCCGTCCATAAGAACTGCGTCCTGTCCGACAATCCTTTTCATTTCTTCGGTTACGGAATCAACAATTTCAATAGCTCGTGCAGAAAGACCACATCTATCAATCCAATATTGCGCTACTTCATGAATGCGCAGATGTGTCGTGAGAGTACGGTCGTGAACTTCGGGACTAACCCCGTGAGAAGTCAACACGCTTAGTTCTGCCTGAGCCCAGAGAGGTTCAGAGTCGATAAGTAGACCATCCATGTCGAAAATAACCAGCTTTGGCATACACTCCACCTTAGTCGTTTTTACTATTTGACACAATATGTCCCAGTATGCTTATATTGTTTTTTCACATTAAGGGACTCAATGACCACAATTACTGGACAAAGAACTTTTGATCAGTTCAGAAACACTGCTCGTTCTGCAATTAACGACGTGAAACCAGCTGTTGTTCATCTCCTTACAAACGGCAATCTACCCGAAGGCGCAACATGGCACCCCAATGGTTTCGCTGTTTTTCGACTGGGTTCTGTACAGGATTTTGCAACTCAACACTCAATGGGCGAATCGCCATGGCTCTCCGAGGCAAGCGCAGAAGACATGTTAAGACTTCATGTTTGGCCTAAAAATCTTCGTAAGCCTTTCGCGGATCAACCGCGCACACACTCTCATAGTTTTTGGTTAACCTCTCAAACTTTGGGTGGAAGTTATGTTGATGGAATTTTTGCAGCGTCGTCCACTCCACAGCACACCAATGCACCGGCGAGTCACCGAAACGACACAGGGTTCGGGACAGACCCTTACGGTCTTCTTGACGTATGTTATGTAAATCCAGATTTAGCTGAATTAGTTCCCAATGGGGAAACAGCATTCGTCTCGGCACGGGGCACTCGGCACCGCACACCAGGAAATTTTCACCACATGCCGGCAGGTGTGTTTCATCGAACAGAAATCCCCGACGATGAATTTTGCATGACACTGCTCGTTACGAGCGCCGAGCGCAGTGGGACAGATCAAATAATCCAGGACATCGATCGTGTGGCACAGATGATACCTCGTGCTCCGATAACGTCGGCAGATCTCGCACATATTCTTGATCAGACACGTGCAGAGATACATCGAGGGAATCCGCAAAGAAGCGAATCACCTTCTCACATACCATTGGGACGATCTATTAGTTTGTAGCTTCAATCAGCGAATGTCCCCTAATCGTACATTTGACTCATTTCGACTCGCAGAAGTACAATTTATAAATGACGAAGGGGATGACTTAATGATTTGGAATTCTCCCAGTGAAGAGCCGAGTATTGATCGCTCTCTGCAATTGATGAGTGCTTTGCTCAACCCGACACATTTTCAGAAACTCCGACAAAAGATTCGACCTGTCGCTCCAGAACAATTTCAAACTGCTTTTATCACGTTAGCTAATTCTGTAGATCCCGAAGCTCGCGATGCACTATGGGATATGGCGCCTACCGAAGAAATTAAGAAACTCCAACTGGCAGGAATACTCGACCCCATACTGCATTCATTAGCTAACTCAGAGGCTCTTTATGCTCGTCAGATACTGCGAGAAATGATCGCCAATGGCGCAGATGAATTAGTTTCGCCAGAATCTCTCGTCGATCTACTCCTCGAACTGTCCGCGTCTCCATCACCCGATGCTCGAAACGCAATCTGGCAGGCATTTTCACAAGGATCACAAGCCACCAATAAAACCGCTGTTGAGATTTTGTCGACAGAATCATTGACTACACTCATTCAATCTTTCATATCATTAAACACGCGTACAGCCTGGTTCGCTCTTGAATTGGCGCTCGAAACGGGTACTCTCGAAAAACTCTTCCAAAGTGGAGATCTTGATAGGGCTATTAAAGCAATAAATAGATCCAACACACCTGATGCCAACAAAGCGCTTCGCCTCATAGACGACTTCATTGAAGACATGGACAGGCTCGAAAGACTAAGCCGACCCGATTCACTTGCACGGGGTTTCGTTGAAGCTTCTCGACCTGGAACTATTGAGCCACCTGGTCTGGATTTTGATTCTCATTCAGGCGGTGTCCTCCCGCCAACTAGTCTTAATTATCAACCGCCTGGGACAGGCACTTCGCCACCTATTGGGGGTTTAGATTTTCGAGGGCCGGGATAAACATGGATGAGCTTTACAAAACATTAGGAATCGATCCTAAAAGCGTAGAGGGTAAGACGAGCGCGGAAGCTGCGAAAATTATCAATAAGCATTTTCGCCAACGATTACGCGAACTTCATCCCGACCACGGTCACGAAGCATCGACGGAAAATAGCTTGCGATTGACGGCCCTCGTCGAAGCACGCAAATACCTCCTCAAATACACATTAAATCCAGATATGCCCAGGGATTTTCACACCCGACCTAATGGAACATATGAGAGACCGTCATGGCAATTTGTCGACCATACCGCACCATATTATAAATGGAAACCCGAACCGAAATCTGAAGTCGCACTTGCGACTGTGAGGGTGAAGTTACAAGATGGTAGTGAAATTGTACTTAATCCAAACAATCAAGAAGGCTGGGGTCGTCTCTTACGCCTTACAGAGAAAAACCTGATCGCACTCGACGATACCAATCTCCTGAATATTATCAAGGGTTGTTATCCTGGTGAAGAGGAAAACTGGGGAAGACAATCACTTTTTTGCCTCATCGATATTGATCCTAAATTGATCTACGACAATCCCCTCCTCCTACAAGCACTTGTTGAGCAGATTGATCCCAACATCTATGGTGGAAATATGCTTGTGATGGATATGGAAATGAATGGCGTGCTCGACAGAGAGCCAGGAATAGTTCAACATTTTCTTGATCTCATCGAAGAAATTCCTGACGTGGTAGTAGATCGAGCATACGATTACTTTGGTGGATCTTCACGAAGATTGCTTCTCGACGTACAGCAACGTGCAGGCCATCGACAAAAGGACCCGGACGAACAAACAACTGATACACATGGTCCTATTACACTTGCTAGTTCTGTACTGAGTGAGTTGCGATAAAGATCGCTGATATGTGTCCAGGGTCGTTGTTGGACTTATCACTTTCATAACGTCTAGAATCGATTCATGGAGCACCTAGAAAATAGTGATACGCCTGAAGTTTTTTCTCGCTCGGTCCAAACCGCGATTCACGATATCCCCACTTACTTAACTTTTGATGACGTACTTTTGCTTCCTCAAGCAAGTGACATTCTTCCCAGTGCAGCGTCGACACGCACACAATTCACTCGTGACATTTCTCTGAACATTCCTTTCGTCAGCGCAGCAATGGATACTGTCACCGAAAGCGCAATGGCTATTGCAATGGCAAAATCTGGGGGCATTGGAGTACTGCACCGCAGTCTTGAACCACAGCGCCAAGCAGATGAAGTTCGCAAAGTTAAACGTGCATCCACTTTGGTTATTCGCCAACCTATTGTCGTGCAGCTTCATGAAACAATTGCCGATGCACGTACACTCATGCGTGCGCATAATGTTCATGGCCTTCCTGTTGTCGATGAGCACGACACTCTTGTGGGTATTTTGACATCACGCGATATGCGCGCAGCAAACAACTTGGATGAACGCGTCGAATCCGTTATGACCACCTCGCTCATCGCTGCAACTGAACCTATTTCAGCTGATGATGCCCGAACGCTAATGGTCACGAATAAAATCGAAAAACTTCCGCTTGTCAACGGAGGTCGCTTAACAGGCTTAATGACACTTCGCGATATCACACAGACCGACAAGCATCCGTTGGCTAATACCGATGAAGGCGGCCACTTGCGTGTTGCTGCAGCTGTGGGTACCGATGCGACAACTGAAGAACGTGTGTCCGAACTTGTTTCTGCCGGGATCGATGTTGTTGTCATTGACACAGCGCACGGCCACAGCGCACGCGTCATTGAAACTGCTCGTCGTGTTCGTAAAGACTACCCAGACATTCAACTTATCGTCGGCAACATTGCGACTGCTGCCGCTGCACGCGATCTCCTCGACGTCGGCGTTGATGCAATTAAGGTCGGTATTGGCCCCGGCTCTATTTGCACTACGCGTGTTGTTGCCGGCGTTGGCGCTCCTCAACTTTCTGCAATTATGGATGTGTTCAGTGTTACACGAAGCAGTGATATTCCCATCATTGCCGATGGCGGAGTTCGCCACAGCGGGGATGCAGTCAAGGCATTGGCCGCGGGTGCGAGCAGCGTGATGCTCGGAACCATGTTGGCAGGCTGTAAAGAATCTCCCGGCGAACAGATCATGCGTGACGGACATTTATATAAGAGCTTCCGAGGTATGGGTTCGCTCGGCGCGATGAAACGCGGATCGCGCGACCGTTACTTCCAAGATCATATGGAAGCCGACGAAGATTTAGAAAGCAAACTCGTACCCGAAGGCGTTGAAGGTATCGTTCCCTTCAAGGGTGATGTGAAATCAGTTTTATATCAACTGGCCGGCGGATTGCGTTCCGGGATGGGATACATCGGAGCTGAAAACATTACAGAAATGGTCAACCAAGCCCAGTTTGTTCGCGTGACGGCTGCAGCTTTGCGCGAAAATCACCCACACGATGTGATCATTACCCACGAAGCACCGAATTATTCGGGGAGCTAGTTAATCGGTTCTCTACGAACTGAAATGAATAATCAATCCGACAGCATTCAATACAACACCAGCAATCGACAAAGCTAAGTAGTTCTTATTTTTAATTCTTTGAGATTGAATAATCGCTCTAAAAGAAAAGCCAAACCTGCAATCGCCGCAAACCAAATGATAAGCGAGACCGCTCCAAAAGCTAGTCCTAATATCGAAAATAATTTACTCTCTTGCTCTGGATTTTTTGAGGGAGCTACTTGGATTATTTCTACCGTCACTAATTTAGGACATTGTTCTTTACGGACTTAAGTTATATACACTTCACCATAGCGGTGAAGTGTATATAACAATCATCAAGAAGAACATCATAAACATCGAAAAACATAGCCCATAAAGTGCGGCGCATCGCAAAGACATTCGCGAGCGACTCTTCCATACCCCTACAACGACTATGACAGGAAATAATGTCGCCGCTAATCCCATGAAACTAACGGCAAAAAGTTCACTTATATAACCTTCATTTGCTAACGCTACAGCACGAGAAACCCATGCGTACGTCCCATAGATATGAAATATTCCCAGGAAGACATCTATCGACCAAACAAGCATAATGCCGATCTTGTGCAATAGTAATCGCTGATTTGATTCTGTAACTTGCATTATTAGTATCGACTTCTATTTCGGTTGTAATATTTTCGAAGGTTTCCAGCCATATGACTCCAAGTATTCCTTGCAGTCAACCTCCGAAACGCATTGCTTGGTTTACGGACTAATGGACCAATTATAGGCTTCTTCATGACACTAGCATCTGGCCCTCTTGCACTCACATTAAGGTAGACCTTCCCTTTCGAGGAATACGTTGAAAACATCACCGTGGCGCCCTTCCCTTCAACATGACTTCCACTTGTTTTGAATGAAAACCAATCAGAACCGACACCGGAAACCGTAACTTTTCCAATCTTATATTGTCCGCTCAAACTTAACGTCGAACCCTTTACTATAGGACCAGGCACCGTAAACGGAAAGAAATCATCTGGGGATGCCTTCATCGCATCCATCAAATGCACTGCATCGCTAGAGTTACCTAGTCCTATCTTCCAGTCATATGAATAATCATAGGTTCCATTCAGGTCAAAACGGTTCACTGGATCTGTGGGGTATACATAGTTGTTTTCTGTTCCACCATCAACAGGGTCGACAGACAGGAATCGCCCGAGTGCAGGGATGTATACACGTGCTCCCATCTGGATAGGAGAAAATGCGAGGTTCTCAGTAAGTTTCTGGTGTTGACCTACATATTGCCAGGAAGTATCCATTGCTGTGTTGCCAGGTTTAGCAGCACCAATGATCGGTTCACCAAAAGGGCCTGCAAGGAACGTTCCCGTAAGAACACCGTCACCATTAACCGTTGCCGAAACATCACCATGGATATTAGGAACACTATACGTCTTACCTGCAGCCGTTGCATCCTGAGGCTTAATTGTCAACATGACATCACCAGGCAAACTCACATATTTCTGCGTCACAACACCATCAGCACCAAGCAAAGCATCCGGAGAATCACCCGAACCCGTAAACACAAACTGAACCTTCTCCTTCAATATGTCGTTGTTCTTAGTGGCATGCTCGATAATACGACCTTGAACATCACGAACATAATCAATCGTTGTCCACGGCGCCCTCACAATACCGTTACCTACACCACGTTCTTCCATAATGGTCGTGTTGCGATCTGAAGAATCATACGCAAAATGTGTCCTCAAAATAGGCGACAAAATACCCACGGTATTGCCACGACTATCGTAAGTATACGTAAAAGCATTACCATCCGAACTTCGAATAGCTCTATCTGCTTGATCATAACAATGAACAATCGCACGACCGTTTTCATTAGACGTTGTGCGATTAGAACTCTTACCCGCATCAGGATTATTGCCAGGTAACGACGAACACGATGAGTCCGCTACACCAAATCCATATTGATACGAATTACTTCCAATTACTGCTGCCGTTAACCGACTCGCGGCATCGTACGTATACGACTTAGAGACACCATTCTCTATACCGCTGACGACATTGCCCGAGGTTGAATAAACAACGGAGTCAGTAATACTCACTCCGCCAGAAAGAGAATATGTCGTTCCTGATTCACGACCCAAAGCATCACGGGTGATGTTGCTTAGCGACACTCCGGAAGGATACATGACATTAGCCACGCGGCTAAATGAGTCATACGTAACAGTCGCATAAAGCGTTCCGTCTAGTTTGTAAGTAGTGAGTCTGTCATACTGATCGTATCCGTAATCTTCCTGACCAAGAATGCTGTTGCGTTGGGTGAGTTTGCCGAGTGCATCATATGTACTTGTTGCGATTTTGCCTTTTGCGTCGACATAACGGACTGTTCTTCCCAGCAAGTCGCTCTCGACAGTGATTGCTCCACTCCCATCAGACGAACTAACGACTAAAGGATTACCCCCTACAAGGTAGTCATTTGTAATAACGCGACCCGCTTTGCCGTCATTCTTAGGAATAACCGTACTCACAACGCGTCCACGCGTGTCATACGTCACACATGCCCAAAGTTCATTGCCATAACGCGACGCTACCGATTGGCCGCTTTCGTTATAGACAATCTCGCTTTTTCGACCCGTCTCTGGTCGAGCTCCATCTGGATCAGGCTCTGTTTTAGATTTTATAAATCCTGCTTGATGAAATGCTTCCGTTTCAGGAGTACAAGGATTATCTCGAGTGTCGTCGGCACCATAGTATTCATAATTTGTCGTTGAACCACCAGGTAATGTCTTACTCGTTTGACGAAGAAAACCTTGTCCTGCTGTCTCGTAGGTAACTTTGTTTTCTAAATTCAGACCGCTTGGATCAAGAATTGATTTATCCACGAGACCATACTCAGGAGATTTGTACAATGTCTTCGTCACAGTATTGCCCAACTGTGAATCAAACGCTGTAGAGCTTGTTGTTAATCCATAATCCGGTGACAACAACGAAGACACCACAGAAGATTCTGCAGCACCTGGAGGAGTCATAAAGAGTTGCAAATTAGTTGCAGTACCAGCTCCATGATATTGCTCGATACGTATGCGGTGGGTACTTCCAGCAACAGTATTAGCAAATGCTGTGCCTGCAATAGTGCGATCTCCTCCGCTGAGCGTGCCGCCACCCCAACCGTCAACAATAAGTTGGTCGTCGATGAACAGTCGGAAACCCGCATCGCCACGTAACTTGAAACCGTAATTTCCTACTGCATTGAGTTTTACTTTCCCGGTGTAACGCGCTCCCCAGCCATCGGTAGCTGTTACTGGTGCTGCACCTGCAGAAAAGGAAGCGACAACGGTCGCATTTGTGGGCCAGGTAACTGTGGCGTTCAACTTAGGTTCACGGAGCAGCTTTTTATTGTCGTAATAGGAAACTCCTAACCCATAAAGACCTTCATCGTATGCCGTTGACACATGGGGGACATCGTTTACACGTGCAGCAATTGGTTTACGATCTGCACCATACCAAGCAGTTGGCGCAGGACCATAGCTATCAACAGGTAGGTCATTTTCATTATAGATAGTTGTCGTCTTCTGACCTGTTGCATCCGTGGCAGCAAATACTAAGTCCTTATCAGGATGCCATTGCGTCGTCGAAGTCAACCCAACGAGGTCAGTCTGCGAAGTTGTGCGAAGCAGAGAATCGTATTCAATACGTCGTGAAAAACCTTGAGGTTCACTCGCACCCGTTACATGAAGTTCACTTGCTCCAAGAAAATAGTTAATCTTGTTCTCGATACGGGAACCACTTGATGTTGGCGCTGGTGAAGAGATCGTTGAAACTCGACCGAGCCCATCATATAAAATTGTGCTCGTCGCGCTGACATCATTGTTACGCACACCGTACGCAATCGCATCGTTCGCGAAAACATCCCGAAACGAAACAATGCGACCGAGAGTATCGTATCCATAATCCTGAAAGGCGTCGCCTGGTGCCTCCACGCGTGAAAGGTTGCCGTCCTTATATTGGAATCGAGTTACATTGCCATCCGTCGTGACGAAAGCACACAACATTCCAGTTGGAACAGCATCGAAACCGGCTGACACAACACATTGATTATCTCCTGAGTAATACAAGGATCCACTACGCGCAGACGTCACACCATCAGTAATTTTTACAAGATGAGATGGGTTACCTGAATATTCATACTTAAGTGCTGCAGGTTTACGATCATCCTCGGGGGAAGTAACCGAAGTCAATCTTCCTTGCACATCGAAAATGTATGTTTTACCATCGGTGTCGAGGACTGTATAGGTATTATCTGCGTTGCGAGTAAGGGATGCTTCACTTGTTGTTGGTGGGACATACCCGTTGTTCTTCCAGGTATACTCAAAAGTTGCACCCGTGCTATCAGACAGCACTGCAGTCGCGGAATTTACTTGGAGTCGCTCAAAGCGAACATCACCATCGGCAAGACCTAGATCCCAGCCATCCGGCAGGACGTTAGCGTTCGGAGAGAGCCACGTGACGGGCATTTCTTGCTCTACAAGACCATCACTTTTAATCATGAGCGTGAAGTTTGCACCCGAATTCGCCTCATAATATTCAACAGTAATGGGAACAATTTGTCCGGCCGTTAAAGTCACAGCAGATCCCCATCTTTGACCCGCCACATAACTCCAACTATCCAAAATGCTTTGATCCGCACCCAGTGGCCCATTGCCCAGTTTTATGCGCACACCATCATCGGCAGTTGCGCCCAAGGTATAACTTCCTGTTGTAGGAACAGTTATATAACCTTTCCATCGAACTAGAAAATTATCGCTTGCCAATCCCGGCGATACAGGCCCTGCTCCCCAGTTAAAGTTCAGTTTTTTATCTGGACGCGCCAAGATAAGACGGTTGGGATCATTTGGATTCGTCGGAAAATTATTTGTTCCGTCGTTGCTGTAATATCGACCGTCGAGGCCATATTTTGTCGCCGTGTTACGCGCTCCTGTTTGGAGCCATGCGGCCGGTACCGACTGTGCTGTTACAGGTCCGCGTACAAGAAATTGCATCTGAGCATTCCCTGTTGATTCATTGGAACGTAAAGTAATGGGTATCGGCTTTCCCGCTTCCAAGTAAACCGAATTAGATGCCCAACCGTTTTGCCCATAATCTGCCGCGAAATAAAAAGCATTGTTTATGTCGATGATGCAAGAAAGGTCGACATTGCATCCAAAGGTATAGTTTCCTGTCGTAGGGACCGTGATATAGCCCGTCCATCTCGCATAAAAATTGTCGTTAGGTATAATTCCCGATGAGGGGCTGCCCGTACCCCAGAAAAAGTTAACGTCTGGGTCAACTCGAGTCAGCGTAGGTGGCCCTGTCATTGATCTAACATTCCAATATTCCCCAACCAATCCCGGGCGACTCAGTGCAGGTGAGTTATAGCTCAAAGATGCAGCCATATTTCCGCCGAGCGCAGATAAGGAATGTGTAGAGACTCCCGTCGTCGCATTTCCCGTGGCTAGGTCAATTCCGATAGGGCCAACGTCTTGATACGCCTGTGTACTATCACGACCAGTACGCATATCCACTTTAAAGGAATTCACCCAGGTAGGAGCTGCTTCATGGTATTGAGTCGATGTGTAAACGTGCCAATAATATGTTTGACCATCTTGCAAAATATTATCCGGTATAGTCCATTGAGTATCACTCACCCAACCAGAATTAATGACTGCTCCAGTTTCTCCATCCGGATTCGTCGCTACACGGAAATAATATTTCACCGGATCGCCGTCTGCATCTACCACGGGGTTGACTCGCAAACTTGGTTGAGTGTTAACAATAACTGATTTATTTGTAGGCGTAACGGGCGTCGCCATAGGTACAGGAGTGTCGTATTCCACATACATCTCTAAATAGCCTGAGTGAAATGCTTTATACGATAACGCCGCAGATTCGTATCCCCAGAGACACATCCAACCGCCCCATTGATTGTTGCGCATCATCCAATCGATGGTTGCAGAATTATTCATCCAGTCATTTGTACCGACGAGACTCGAGGCCGATCGACTAGGTTCATGAATACAGTTGTAGCCAAAGTCTGTTCCCCAGGAAACAGCAAACAGTTTTGAAGCCGTTGTTCCATACAAATCTGTCCGCTGGACAAAATGAACAGCTGAACCAAGAAGCTTTTTACCCTGCAGCTGGTCAAAAGGAATCCGAAACATTGAACGCCAATATTTCCACCCATTATCATTGATAGCCCCTGCTTGTGGTGGACAACTCGTATTGGGGCACTCATACCCATCAGACTTATACGACCAAAAATTACCTAGTGATCCCCCGACATTATTATAAAAAGATGGATCGATAATGATTGGAAAATTGTCAGCCTTTTGAGCAGCCAACCACGTTTTATCAACATTGACTGAGAGAGTATTCGCTGTAAATGTTTGTTTTGCTGCTTGTTCGCTTATATAGCCACGCTTATTCACAAATATGACGAGAGGCGATATAAAAAAGTCACTCGGATCAATTCCACTGAGTGCAATCGAATCCTTTTCAGTGGGATGTGCAGATAAAGTTGTGCCAGTAAATGTGTAGCTGAACGAAGTTGTAGCACTTGGTTTTTTAAGTACAATATTTTCTTTTACTGATCCGGACTGCACGACGTATTCGACATCGACACCTGGCCAAGCACCTTTATAAACTATTTTCGTTTCACCATCCGCAGTTTCTTTTTCTGGAACCACGTTATTACCTGACTGAGGTTTAATAGCGAAAGTTTTGTTCTTATATTTAAAATTGATACCTTCACGGAAGGGCTTAAACTTTCCTGTCACATTTGCAGTTTCGAATGAAAATGCTTTGGGTTGGCCTGTCTCTACGCCGCCTGAAATAGCCTGAGTATTCGTATAATGAGAATCGTTTTTAACAGACGTCTTAATGTCAGTCCAGGCACCCGAGTCATTCTTATAGTGTTTCGGCTCGGCACTATAAATCATTGTTTTCGTGCCATCGTCGTTGAGAAATGTTTCTGTGTTACTGGTTCGCAACTCCGTAAGTTCTTTAACACGAATTTTGACACCAGCAGAAATCCCTTTTCTATCTGTTGACTCTAAAGGAGCAGAATCTGTTCCGATAGACGCAGGTTCTGCAGTTGTGGCATTTTTGCTTGTAGTTAGGGGTGCAATAGTTTTACGTTGCGGGGCTGGGGCCGCCGAAGGTTTTGAAAGTGCACTTAGGGATGTCGGACTCGCAATAGTCATAACGAGAATCGTTGCTAAGAATATCGCCGTCGATGTACGACAATGCATTCTTATAAAGATTCGTTTGGATAGACTTGGCCTAACGGATGCGATCGAAGTTGAATTCGCCTGCCGTATTTCCCCCATTGCGATTCCTTTCACAAACGACGGCCCTTCTTTTCATAATGAGCTCATTCCCCCGAATATGAAATAATAACGATAGACAGTAAAAGGCAATATTGTCAAAAGTGAAAAAATTTTCGATAGCCACAATAAGGCCATCCCAATAGAACCTGAACTTATTTCTCCCTACTTAAATCGACGAAAAGGAAAGCATCGCCAAGAAGAAAAATAGAAATGTTGAAATGCCTAGCCCATATAAAACGGCACAAGGAAGAGGGAATCGTGATCCACTCATTTGCATGCCCACCACAACAATCACAGGAAAAAGAGTTGCCACCGAACCAATAACGGTATTCAACACGGCGGTATCCACTTGATGATCACCCCATAAGCGGACCGCTCGGTCAACCCATACATAAGTCATGCAAACAGTAAAGCTGCCTAACATTCCGTTCAAAGTCCACATCACTACGAGTCCAGTACTAGAAACTTTTCACAATTGCTGGAGCTCCTTCACCTATAAATTCCAGATCTATTTCTAGCAGTTCAATACGAAACATGCGGTGCTAACCACAATTAGACAAGTATAAATAATACCGGAAACCATATGAAGGCAAAACCTAAGATAAGTAACTGTATAGAGACCCGCCAGAAGACATTTTCTAAGGATCTCTCCTGCCTAAACAATGGCCGAATCCCGAGCGCTACAACAACAATGTAAGCACCTATGCAGAGTATCGAAATTACCAAAGCTAGCGAAAACCCATTATATCCAGAGAGATAGTCGGAGATCAATTGAACACTAGTGAGTATATTCAATGCGCCCAGATAGAAACCAATAATCAGCAATCCCCCACAGGCGAAACATCTACCCACGGAACGCATTCTTTATCTACCTAGCAATTCATCGCGTAAAAATTTATACATCTAATTGCCAGAGAGCGAGGAGTTTACCGGCTGCGGCGATATAGAGTTTCGAATATTGTGGGTCTCGTTTCATGCAGTCAAAGCACGAATACACATATTTCACTAGATGCGCGTCTTGCAGAGAACAGGCTTGTGAAATGATGTCAGTGATACGGACGTAGTGTTCTGCAAAGACAGACGTTTCATCTAGTTCGAAATACTCTACGAGATTGTCGATACTTATTTTTTGTTCCGCCAAAAGCGCTCGGAACGTTGCTGCATGTGTTGTGCCAGCTTGGAGTAAACGAGCAGAGCTATCGGACTGCACCGACAGAGTCCACATCGCATGAGGAATTGTTAAGCAATGCGTCCATCCATATTTTGCATTCTCCTCAGATTCAACAACCATTGACAAAGCACAGATACGCATCAATGACTGGAAAGGAATTTCAAAATTTGCACGATCACTAAAATTGGCGATACTTGCAAGGACTTCAACCAACGGTTCGACTAGACCTGCAGCTTCAACGCGCTCGACCGATGCGCGGATCGGCCCTTCTCCCCCATCGACGTGAGTGATGTTTCCCACATTTTCAACAAACCAATGCTGAGGATGTTCAAGAAGATCAGCAGAAATATCTTGTTGCACAGGTGAGGATTTTGTCCACGCCATCTGGGCCTCATGATTTTGAAAGATCTGTTTGTCCATTCTGTGCAATACCGAGTGGACAGAATGATTGGTTTCTCCTAAAACATTTTGCAGTGCCAACAAGATGGGAGCGTGACTCGCGAAGAGAAACGAGGTTGACCATTGGGGGATGTTGATGCTCTGGAGATCAAATGCTTGAAGAGATCCTTCGCTAGATCCTTCGCTCCGCTCTGGACTCCCTTTGGTCGGCTCTGGATGACTTCGTGTCTCGGAATGGATGATGTCCTCGGAATGGCTGTTCTCGTATTCGTGGTATTTCTTCGCCGTTAATCGAATTTGCTTTCTCGCCTGCTGCACATACTCGTCTTCCACCAGGGGAAGAAGAAAATATCGTGCACAAATCTCTAAAGGTGCATGAAGAATAAAACTCGCATCCGAAAACTCTTTTCCTGGATCTTTAGGTACAGCCACAATTGCACTTGCCGCATCAAAAAGCTCTTTATCGGTTGATGCTTCATCAAGTGCATCAATTAATGATTCACTCATTTATCGGAGACCTACGGCCTTGCGTACTGTTTCCATTAATGGTTGCGCTTGTGCTCGAGCTTTCTCAGCACCAACAGCTAGTACACGCTCAACATAGCTCGCATCTTCGCGGAGTTCTTCGTAGCGAGCACGCGCAGTTCCGTATTGCTCTTTTATTTGTTCAAATAAAAGTTCTTTCATGGTCGACCACATGAAGTCTCCACTCTTCAATGCAGCAGCTGCACCTTCGGAAACTTCCCGTGAACTAATCGCATCAATCAAAGTGAAGATCGGAACGTCAGACGGGTCACGGCTTTCTCCAGGTTGACCAGAATCAGTCTTGAACTTCTTTACTTGGTTCCATAATTGATCATCGGAACAAAAAATGCTGATGGTATTGTCGTAGCTCTTACTCATTTTTCTATGATCAAGACCAGGAAGCGTCGCGGTTTCTTTTTCAATCAGCGGTTCAGGAACAGTAAGAATCTCGCCGTAAAGATTGTTGAACTTCGTGGCAATATCGCGTGCAATTTCGACATGTTGTTTTTGGTCTTGTCCGACAGGAACAACATTTGCACTGTACATAATGATGTCTGCCGCCATAAGAATGGGATAACTGAATAATCCCATATTCACTTGAGCATCGACATCTTTCGCACCAGCGGCGGTCGCTGCATCGACGGCACCTTTGTATGCATGCGCGCGATTCATTAAGCCCTTGGGAGTCAGACAATGGAAAATCCACGACAGTTCGAAGTCTTCCGTAATGTCACTTTGGCGATAAAAAGTTGATTCGTCAGGATCAAGACCAAGCGCCAACCACGTAGCTGCAACGTCGAAGCTATATTGGCGGAGGGTGTCGGCATCGCTCACGGAAGTTAGTGCGTGTGCATCAGCAATGAAATAGTTGGTATCGTAAGTTTTTGCAAGATCTAACGCAGGTGCGATAGCACCAATAATGTTTCCAAGATGCGGAGACCCTGTGGGTTTGATACCCGTGAGTGCTTTTTTACGTGATGCCATGAGAAAACCAGGTTAGTGCAGTTCACTCTTCATTTTTGACAGCAATTTCATACATGATCTCGGCCTCATCAAAACCCCATTTTTCATAGAAGTCTCGAGCGTGCTTGTTTGCCGCCAATGCGCCTACACGCAATATTCCAGCACCTTGTTCGTTCGACCACTTCTTGAACTCATCGACCAGACATCGGCCAATCCCACTACATCGATACCCTTCATCGATGTAAAGCATTTCTATTTCTGAAACTGTCTGGGGCGAACGGTACGCCACTTCACGAACAACTGCAATAAGATACCCAACAGCTACACCTTCGTCATTAGTAGCAATCCATGTCGCATGCATATCATCATCGATAAAGGTGTGGAAATACTTTTTGCCTTCATCGCTATAGGTCCATTCAAGATTGTAGGTATGGGAAAAACCTTGTTCTGTTTCGTAATCGAACAGTGCTTTATTCAAGCGTAAAAGATCTTCATAGTCAGCTTGAGTGCCGACATGGATATCAAATGCAATAGGCATGGTTACGAAAGTTGTGCATCGACAACAAATGCAGAATCATCAGGGTTTGCATCAACAACAACTTTGATGGAATCAGCAAGCACTTCTGTCGCGATCATTTCTGCATGAACATCAATTGCTTGCTGCACATTGACATTTCCCGTCACAGTTGCACAAATTCGGTCTGTAATGTTGAGGTCGATTCCTTTGCGCGCTTCTTGAATAGCTCGAATGATGTCTCTGGCCAAACCTTCACGCGCCAACTCAGGTGTCACATTCATATCAAGCGTCACTATTGTTTCGCGATCATCAAGTGCTCGTGCGCTGTTGGAATCAAGAGGTTCAAGAACAAGAACATATTCATCCTCGGCAAGAGTAATTCCCCCTACGGTCATAACATCGTCAACAAGAGTCCAATCTCCTTTTTTGTACCCGGCAAAAACCTTGGGGGCGTCTGCACCATGACGTGGCGCCATGACAGCAGGAACAAGGTTGAGTTTCTGCTTTCCATACGCGCTGGCATCAGATTCAATGCGGATATTCTTCACGTTGATTTCATCCTTAATGATGTCAGCGAAACGTTCGACCAACAGTGCACGTGGCCCCGACACAATAATCTCATTGAGTGGCAATCGCGTACGAAGGTTCGCGGCACGACGAATAGCTAAAGCGTTTGAACACACTTCTCGCACCAAGTCCATGGCATCAATCAGTTCTTGATCTTCAGGAAGAAGTTGCGCATCTTCCAGCGGCCAGGTTTCAAGGTGAACACTTAAAGTATCGTTGCTTGACACCTGAGGAGCGTGAAGCCCGCGCCAAATGTTTTCCGAAACCAACGGCAATAACGGCGCAACCGCACGACACGTAAGATCGAGAACAGTAAACAGTGTGTTATAAGCATTGGTTTTATCAGCATCATGTTCGTGTCGCCAAAAACGTTCACGAGAACGACGGATAAACCAATTTGTAAGAACATCCAAATGACTTTCAAAAAGGCTGCTCGCCAAGAACAAGTCGATTTCGTCGAGAGCTTTGCTCGTGTCCTCAATGTAGTGGCGCGTTTTGGCCAACATGTATCGATCAAGAATGTTGTCCGAGTCAGTCACGTGTTTGGCTTCGATCTTGTCGCTGTTCGCATACAAGGTGAAGAAGTAATACGAATTCCACAAAGGCAAGATCGCGCTGCGTGTTGCGTTAGCAAATGCGTCACGATCGACAATTAAATCGAGCCCGCGCAAGATGGGGGAACTTTGCAGCAGCCAACGCATTGCATCCGAACCAAACTCATCGAACATTTCGAGAGGGTCAGGGTAGTTCTTCAGTCGTTTCGAAACTTTTCGACCATCTGAACCCAGAACGATTCCATGCGAGACACAGGTTTTGAACGCAGGACGATCAAACAGCGCCGTTGCCAATACATGCATAGTGTAAAACCATCCACGCGTTTGGTTGATGTATTCCACAATAAAGTCGCCAGGAAAATGAGAGTCAAACCATTCACGATTTTCAAAGGGGTAATGCACTTGTGCGAACGACATGGAACCCGATTCAAACCAACAGTCCAGCACTTCTTCGACGCGACGCATCGTTGATTTACCTGTGGGATCATCTGGATTAGGACGTGTAAAAGAATCAATTTCGGGTCGATGTAAATCTGTTGGTCTCTTACCGAAATCACGTTCGATTTCGTCCAGTGAACCATACACGTCAACACGGGGATACGAAGGGTCGTCACTCTTCCAGACAGGGATCGGAGCTCCCCAGAATCGGTTTCGTGAAATCGACCAGTCGCGCGCACCTTCGAGCCATGTACCAAAGCGGCCGTCTTTTACATGTTCGGGTATCCACGTAATTTCTTGATTGAGTTCAAGCATGCGATCTTTGATTGCAGTCACTTGAACAAACCATGAACTCATGGGTCGAAAGATCAACGGCTGATCGGTGCGCCAACAATGCGGATACGAGTGACGATACGATTCGTGACGAATCACACGACCAGCAGCTTTGAGATCTTTGACGATATTCGAATTGGCATCAAAAACCATTTGTCCTTGGTAATCAGGAACTCGCGAGTCGAATTTTCCTTGGTGGTCAACAGCGACAGGAATTTCAATACCGTGTTGGTTGAGTAGTTCGAAGTCGTCTTCACCATATGGTGCCAGATGAACAATGCCTGTTCCATCTTCGGTCGTCACAAAGTCGGGTGCAAAAACTCTGAAAGCGTCAGGAGTGTCTGCAAAGAAAGGAAACAAAGGTTTATATGTTGTTCCTTGCAGGGCCCGGCCTTGCAAAGTTGCGACAACTTCGGCTTCGCCCAGCTCTTTTTCGTATTTGGCTAAAGCGGCTGTTGCTAACACATATGCATTTCGTGAACCATCATTGTCGTGAATCACAATGCTGTATTCGATGTCGGGGCCCACAGCTAGACCAAGGTTTGAAGGAAGCGTCCATGGCGTAGTTGTCCACGCGAGAATGCTCAACGGAACAGAACCGAGCACACCGGAAAGTTGCGTAGCTGCCGCTTCACTTAATTGGTCGACAGAAAAAGCAACAGTTAAAGCCGGGTCGTCACGTTCACGATAGGAATCGTCAAGCTTTGTTTCATGATTCGAAAGAACAGTTTCTGCAGCCCATGAATAAGGCAAAACGCGCATGCCTTCATAGATAAGCCCTTTTTTGTAGAGCTCGCCAAATGCCCAGATCACACTTTCCATGTAATCAAGATCAAGCGTTTTGTAATCGTTATCGAAATCAACCCAGCGCGCCATACGCGTAACGTACTGTTCCCATTCATCACGGTATTGCATCACCGATGTGCGACATGCATCGTTGAACTTGTTGATACCGTATTCGATAACGGCGTTCCGTCCTGAAATCCCAGTCTCTTTTTCTGCCTTCATTTCAGCAGGAAGACCGTGACAGTCCCAACCAAATCGACGCGCTACCCGCTTACCCTTCATGGTTTGATATCGAGGTACCGTGTCTTTCACGAAACTAGTGACGAGGTGGCCGTAGTGTGGAAGTCCATTTGCAAAAGGTGGGCCGTCATAAAAAACATACTCACCGGATTCTTTTTCATCGGCAGGATTATTCTTCTTACCTTCGACTGATGCTTGAAATGTGCCGTTTTTTTCCCAGATGGCCAAAACGGCTTCCTCGATGGCAGGCACATTGGGGGAAGAAGTAACTTCCGGATAAATAGTTGTTGACGTTTCGCTGGAATTCACAGGAGCAGTTTAGTTACCAACCACACAAAATAGTCAGCGGAATACCGGAACTTCTCCAAGTTGAGAAAAAAGTTGAGCGCGAGGTCCGTCCTCGTTGTGTGCGAGGTCCGTCCTCAAAAATACGCGAATGTATGACTCACTACTCAGTTCAAGAGGACGGACCTCATCGTCCGGCATCGTGATTCCGCCACACGGTCTGCGTGCCCACGAAGATAGTTCTCCACTTATACCCCACCCTAAAACCAGAGAAAATAGCCGTTTTTAAAGAAACCAGGTCTAAACACTTTCCCGTCGCCGTCGATTTGGTGTAGTATGTACCAATTAGCAATTCGTAAGGGGTGCACCAACATGGAAGATTCGGAAAAAGTGATTTCCGTAATTGAGTACGAAGGCAATGACCCCATCATTCTTCTGGAAAAAGAACTACGCCGTCTGCCCGACATTCAAGCGGTTCGCGTCGTCGCTGGATACGACGGAGAACCCAGCGAAGTTCACATTGTTGCAGCACCCAATAAAGCACCCAAGCAATTAGTGCGAGATATTCAGTCTGTTGCCATTGCGAGCTTTGGTTTTGACATCGATCGCCGGCGCATCTCGATTGTGCAAATCGATGCCCCCGAAACAGAATTTCTTTTTGATCGCGAATTTCGTCCGCGTATTATGTCCATCACTTCAGAAGCAACAGGTTTACGATCCACTGTTAAAGTCGCACTCGAGCACGAAGAAACCCAAGCGCTGGGATTTGCAGAAGGATCTGTTGCCTCTGCTGCACGTCATCGCTTAATCGCACAAGCAACTCTTGACGCATTACGTCAACTCGAACCTCTTGCAGAATCACTCGATGTTGATGCGGCTCAGGTTGTTCGCATAGGTGGAACTGACGTGGCGGTTACTACCGTGATCTTCGTCATTCCCCCAGAAGAACAAATTGTTTCTGGATCAGCAATCGTTCGTCAAGGAAACGAAGCGGATGCAATTGCCCGTGCCGTCCTCGACTCAACAAACCGACGACTTCACATGTTGGTTAACAAGCGAGGTTGATTCTTTACTCGTAGGGTCGTTCCTTGGGAACGAATTTATCTTTGCGAGGTGTAGCCCAAGGTGCGGCCCTCCCC
>CAYMMG010000006.1:39072-84375 GCA_964391505.1 uncultured Burkholderiales bacterium
TTCCTTGGGAACGAATTTATCTTTGCGAGGTGTAGCCCAAGGTGCGGCCCTCCCCCCTGCCGAGCAGCATGTCAGCACGTCGTTCACATGTTACGAGATTCAGTTACGACCACTGCCCGGAGATTCCTCGAGATCCTTCGTTGCACTCAGGACTCCCTTCGGTCGGCTCTCTCAGAATGACATCACAGGGAGCGAAGGATGAGCGAGCGCGAGAAGTATCCGGCTTTGCCGGTGCTTCGACTATAAATTGAAAAGCCCACACGGTAGTCTGTAGGTATTATGTCTATCGATGCCGATCCCGTGTTGGTTCAACGCGAAGCAATCCGAAAAAAAGTAACGCTTTTTAAGCGTATTGGATATTCGCTCATGCTCATATCCATCGTCAGCGTCTTTGCGTGCATCCCTCTGGAATGGCCAGCAGCGCTCGTAGTTCTAGCCATGGTGAGCTTTGTTGCGAGCTGCATTATTTTGCCACTTCCCATTATTTTTGGATATGGAATTAAAGCCGCGGAACGCGAAGATAAAAAGATGGGGCTTTAATTAAGCCAACAACCACTCAAGAAGCGCCGCACGAATATACATTCCATTGCGGACTTGCTCAAAAATAACATTACGAGGATCAGAATCAATTTCAGGATCTAACTCACCCGTACGCGGCAAAGCATGCAGCACAAGTGCGTCAGATTTCATTCGAGATATTACCGATGCATCGACCGGTGCATATGCTTTGTAATCTTGACCTTCCCAACGTTCACGCTGCGGGCGTATGACATGGAGAACATCGACGTCTGCAATAACATCGTCGAGAGTATCTGTCATAACGACATTCGCTCCTCGCGCTTCAAGTTCGCTACGAAATGTTCCTGTAATCTGCATGCCCTCAGGAGCAATAAAAGAAAGTGTGATTCCTTCACGAGCCAAAAGACGTACTTGAGAAATCATGGTGCGGGAATTCACAAGGTCACCGTACGACGCTACGTGATTTACGGAATCTAAAGCTCGGTGCTCTTGTATAGTAAAAACATCAAGCAATGCCTGGGTCGGGTGTTCTTGTGCACCCACACCAGCGCTGATAACAGGAATAGAAACGTGATTGCGAATAATATCAATTGTCTGATGTTCTTTTCTGCGCACAACGATAGCGTCCGCATACTGTTCAATCACGCGTAGCGTATCTTGAAGCTGTTCACCTTTGGCCGAACTTGTCAGTTCAGGATTATCAAAACCAATTGTTTTACAACCGATTCGTTGTGCAGCAGCATCAAAAGAGAGCCGGGTACGAGTTGACGGTTCAAAAAAAGCCAGTGCGACAAGAGGAGCGTTGCCTGGTTCGGAATCTAAAATGCGGCTCGAAGTGAAGCCTTTTTCTTTAAATTGTGCTGCTCGAGCAAATATATCTTTGATTTGGGCTGTCGACATATCGTCGACGAGCAGTATGTGTCGTGGGTGCACACTATCAATTGTCATTACCTCCATTCTACGAGAGATTTCCCGTCGCCGTAGAATGGATCTATGAAACAACGCACACTTGGTAATAGCGATATCACTGTCTCGGAAGTTGGATTCGGAGCATGGACCATTTCAACAAATTGGTGGGGCAAGGCTGACGATGCTGCCGATATGTTGAAAACTGCATTCGACTGCGGAATTACGTTTTATGACACAGCCCCTGCTTATGGAGATGACGGATTCGGTGAAACCGTTATGGCTCCTTTCCTCGCAGAACATCACGACGAAGTGATCATCACCACAAAATGCGGATACGACATTCATGCAGAGCGACCCAGCGAACATTCGGAACGTCCGCATGACTGGTCTCGTACATCTATTTTTCAACAGACGGAAGAAAGCTTGAAACGGTTGGGTATTGAAACAATCGATTTGATGCAACTTCATAATGCACGCATGGATGCAGTCGAGAATGACGATCTCTTTGCGACACTCAATGAACTGAAAGACATGGGAAAGATTCGCGCATACGGTGTTGCTCTTGGACCTGCTATTGGATGGGTCGATGAAGGTGTCGCCTCTTTAGAGAACCGCAACATTGATACTTTGCAAACTGTTTATAATGCTCTTGAACAAGAGCCGGGTCGCACTTTCGCACGTAACGAAGCCTGCACATCGGGCAACGTTGCACTCATCGCGCGCGTACCTCATGCTTCGGATGCGCTCTCGGGAAAAGTAACACGCGAATCGCTTAATGAAATGCTCGCTTCAGGTGACCATCGATCGTATCGAGTGAAAGACAATATGCTCGACAACCTCGATAAGGCAGATGCGATCTCTTTTCTGTGGGCCCAAGAAACCGGGCGCACCATAGGGCAAGCAGCCGTCGCTGCAATTTTGGCAGAACCCGCTTTTGCCTGCGTATTGCCTACGTGCATTACCGTTCAAGAAGTACGCGAATACGCAGAGGCAACAGAATATCCATTGTCTTCCGATGAAGCTGAACAACTCTGGGCGGCATACGACGACAACTTCGGACACACCAACCGCTTCGATATGGAACTTCGCTCCTAACTGAAAATTCATTAGTGGGAGGCGAAGCACTAGCTCACTCCCATGTTCCAACGTACGTTCGCAAGCACTCCGCCTCCCACTTCTTAGGTCAAGCGCTCACAATGTGTTGATTGGACTTCGTCCAATCCGTAACCGTACTGTTCCTACGCAACGTACGTTCGCACTCACACACCCCAAAAAACAAATTCGATCTCGTCAAGAGAAAGTCCGAACAGAGAAAGGGGTTGGGCTACGCCCAACCCTGACACAAGGAAATTGGGTTTCACGAATATCGGGCATCTAGTTTTGAAAGATAATCTCGTACGTCCGCTGCGCGGAGATCCTTCGTTTCACTCAGGATGACAACAAGCAACTCAGGATGACAACTAAAACTGGACTTGGGTTGAGAAGCCGAGTCGAGGATGAGCGACTTTGCGTTGCACTCGGAGCGAGAACTCTGGCTCGGCTTCTCAACACCCCACAAGCGTACGTTGCGTTTCAGCATGGGAGCGAATGAGTGACCGGGTCCCAACTTTTCTGGCGTTTGTAGATTGAATTACAAAGTTACTAAGATGCCCGCCATGGTAAAAAAAGCAGGGAACCGATCGACGCGCATGCGAAGCGAAGACCGTCGCCGCCAACTCCTTAATGTCGCCTCTGGCGTTTTTGCAGATCGAGGTTTTTCAGCAACAATTATGGATGACATTGCATATACTGCAGGAGTCACCAAACCTGTTCTCTACCAACACTTCGATTCTAAACGCGCCCTTTTTATTGCAGTACTCGAAGACTGTGGTGACAGACTCGTCAACAACATCGTCACTGCAACGCGTGAAGGCGAAACTTTGCGAGAACAAATGATGCAGGGTTTCACAGCCTATTTTGATTTTGTACGCAATGATGATTCAGGTTTCCGGCTACTTTTTGGTGCATCGGCGCGCAACGATACCGATTTTGCGGAAGTCACCAATCGCGTCCTTGAACATTTTGCTGATTCTGTTACATCCCTGATTATTGAAGATATTCCTCAAGAAGAACGAAGTCTCATTGCGCATGCCCTCATTGGAATGGCAGAGTCAGCAGCCCGTTTCACGTACCTATCTGGAACAAGTGCGAAAATATCCGACGAACAACTTCATACGTGGGTAACATCGCTTGCCTGGAAAGGGTTGCGCGGTATCAGCGATTAACATTTAGCTCGGTAACGGTACCCGATTGATTGTCACACTGACAGATCTATTAACCGTGGGCGTAACACAGGTCGGGTTCTGCCCGTCGAAGGACCCGCAATACTGCGTAACCGGATCTATAGCAGCAAACCCATGAACCGAATAGCTAAACCCGCGGGGACTTGACGATCCAAAAGCAGCATCCACAGGTACAATAAACGATTGAGATGAACCAGCTGTTCCAGCTGCATTAAGAGTAAATAGCCCTTGTGTAATGTCCGTTCCGGTGAGCGAAATATCTCTCAGTCCAACGCCTGAAGTCGTATTTGTGACAGTAATGGTTATGGTGCCACTATTATCTCCTTCATCGAGAGAAGCATGAGAAGCACTCGCCGTCATTTCAATTGTGGGTATGACGCTATATTTTGCTGGAGTTGTTGTTGGAGGAGTAGTAGTTCCAGGCGTGGTAGTTGTTGGTGTGTTGTTGCACATACCAACATCGCTAGCGCTATTGGCGAGCGCTGATACATTCGAGTAGCTACCATTAACCCAATTGCTGGATCCGAAAACCGTATCCATATCCGCATTGCCGCCTCCCGTTGCAATGCGAATCGCTTTAACGGCAACGGGTGGGCGCACGACCGGCCCACTTCCTTCACCAGCACCAAATCCTTTTCCGGTTCGCAACCTCGTTACAGCTCGTTCAGCATACGAAACGTTGAAGACACTGTTAGAGCTTCCTGGAAAATCTATACCGGATTCTCCGGGGCTAAGGACATTATTATCTCCACTATTGGTTGTTGCATTTCCGTCGGTGATCATCAACACAAGGTCAACATCATCGTCTCCATTTCCAGCAGAAGGGTGATTATTATCAATAAAAGTCCCTGCCCTGACAAGAGCTTGCTGATGGTTCGTCGTTCCAAAATGATCGCTGGCGCCCAGACTACCAGTACCGTTATATCCTTTGGATGCAGTAGACGGATATCCCGGTCGATACGCCTTATCAAGGTCTTTCGTAAACCAAATGCCATCGAAACCGCTCGTGCTGTCACCCACTGCTGCTTTCTCGCTGGCAAGAACTGAAAAATCTCTTAGATTCTGGCCAGCTTGGTTTTGTCGAACTGCATCTGTGCCGAATGCATAGATAATAACTTCGGCTCGACCGCCGGGAATGCTTTGAACACGTTGGCTAAGTGTATCCATTAGATTGTGGATCATTGCTTTAACTCTTTTAACATTTTGTCGCGGATCACTCGCCGGGGCATTCTCGATAACAGAGAAGGATCGATCCACCAATAAAACCACTCTTGCAACACAATTTGGTCCCGAAGTTTGAGAAGGATTTGGGGTCGAGTTACCCGCCGTCAATCGTGCGGTTTGTGAAGCGGTTTTTCGATTCAACGACTGACCTAACGCGCCCGAGGTCAGGATTAGGGTTACGCATAGAGACAAGGCAACGAAGACCGCTATAGAAGCAACGCGTGTGCGTGAAGCAGTTTTTCTTGTTGTTTCTGAAGGCAGGTTAATTGTTGGTGTCATCAATATCCATTCGTCATAATTGAGTAACATCCTTAGTGTGACGCATAAAAGCAAGTAAGACAACACCTAATATGCTCAACGATTTTTCAATGTCGGTTAAACGTTCTTGATGCGCGATATGCGCGTAGTGCGCGAGCAATATAAAAAATATTTAGGCCAAAAGACCCCCTATGCATTCATCTCTGTTTAGTACTGATAACCATTAACTCAATCTTGAACTAGCCCGGCAAGGGTACGCGAGTAAGAAATATGCTCGCGTCATCAGATTGTACAGGTGTCGGACATAGTTGCCCGACAACCCACCCGGGAAGACCGCAACGTTGAGTTTCAGGGTATATAACAACCTCTCCATGTACAGTAAAGTTCGCTGTCAGCGGACTGGGTGAACCGAAAGAAGAAGGTATTGGCACCAAAACCGTCTGCGACTCACCTTGAGAGAACTCTTCTAATGTATTGTGATACCCGTTGGGTCCATCGATATAGACATTTATTAAATCACTGTTCGTCAGGTTTGTGACAGTAACGTTGACGTTCCCTGTGCCTCCTTCCGTCATCAACGGAGTCGTTGTAACTGCATCAATACTGATTGCCGGAACAACATCAATGGGCGGAGTAGTTCCGCAGGTTGCTCCAAGACCTGTCGTAGCTTCTGCTATTTTTGCCGAAAGGAGATGCGAAAAATTCGTTGCTCGATACCATTTCTTATTTCCTGGCTCATTCGAACCAAATACTCGATTCATATACCCATTCGTATCATCATCTTGATCGCCAGTAAGGATTCCCACGACAGAGACAGGAGGACGCACCTTCTCAGTATCGGTCCACGCGCTGCCCACTGGAAATCGGGTTCCTCTTCGAAGACTATTGACCGAACGTTGAGCATAATTGAGATCTTCATCTTGCGTGCTGTATCCACCATTGGTGGGCACAACTCCTGGCTCACCGTAGGTAACGACATTATCTGATCCGCTATTGGTCGTTGGAAAACCATCCGTGATCATCATAACGAGATCATAGTCATTGTCTCCGGCAGGAATATTGGGATCATAAGTTGGACCTACATGATCCTTAATTTTACGTCCTGCTTGAATAAATGCTTCGTGGTAATTAGTCGTCCCAAAGTTATTAAGAAGAGGTCCAACCCATCCACTTTGATATCCTTTCAGAGCATCACTTGGTAAACCTGATGGAGCATTGAGATAGGGAAATGAAACATCATTATTGGTAAACCAAATTCCGTCTTTACCATCACTTCCCGCATTAGTCGTTCCAACAATAGTTTTCAATGCTTTGAGATCTGCTTTATTGTTATCCGTGCTAGCAATATTCAGATCAGAGCCCCCTTGGTCAATCGAGAGTGTGCCAAATGCAAAAATGGAAACATTGACAATCGCGCCTGGTTGATCCTTTAATTTATTATGAATACTGGTGAGGAACTGTTTCACAACTGACTTCAATTGAAGGACATCTCTCATCTGATCAGAACCCGATCGAATCATCGAACGAGACCGGTCGAGCAAAATGATTACTCGAGCAACACAGCCCGGTCCATTCGTAGCAGGAGGATTTGCTGCATGATCAGATGAATTGACAATCGATGGTCGCGCAAGCATTTTATTCTTTTGTGGAGATTGGCCCAACGCCCCTGTGGTCACGATCAGCGAAACGATCACCGTCAGAGCAAGCACAAGCACAACTGCAGCAAGACGTGAATGCACTCCATGTCTTTTTCGGTGTTCAGAAGGTAACCCGACAAAAGCTGTCATGAAAATCCTTTTCAACGACGCATGCTTACCTTTAAAATGAGCCTAATTACCCACAAAAACAAGACCTATTTATCGCGTAACGAAATAGATTACGAATGAACAAGCAGCGTCAGCGTAGCGCGTCGCTATACACCCTCACCACAAAAAATATATAAAATAAAATTTTACATTTAGGTATAACGACCTAAGAATATACGTAACTAGTGATGTGTCGCATCACTAGTGAATGTGTTCACCGCTAATCGCGCGTGCAACAACGAGTCGTTGAATTTCGGAAGTGCCTTCAAATATCGTGTAAATCTTTGCATCACGATGCCAACGCTCCACAGGATACTCACGGGTATATCCATAACCACCCAGAATTTGAATCGCATTTTCTGTTACAGAAACAGCTACTTCGCCAGCTTTGAGTTTGCTCATTGATCCTTCGCCTGCACCAAAATGTTTTCCGTTGCGCGCCATCCAACATGCACGCCATACAAGAAGTCGTGCAGCGTCGATCTCTGTCACCATATCGGCAAGCATGAACGCAATCGATTGATTATGAATGATTGGTCTTCCAAACGTTTCGCGCTCTTTTGCATATTGCAATGCAAATTCATATGCCGCACGAGCAATACCGATGGCTTGAGCTCCCACCAATGGCCGTGATGCTTCGAAAGTACTCATCGCCGCTTGTGTTGATGTTGACTTTCCTTCTTTTGCTTTTTCTAAACGGTGATCAAGTTTTTCTTTCCCGCCCAAAAGACATGAACCTGGTATACGAACATTGTCGAGAACGACTTCTGCAGTGTGGCTTGCACGAATACCGTGTTTTTTGTATTTTTGTCCCTGGGTAAGTCCTTTTGTTTCTGGAGGAATCACAAAACTTGCATGTCCACGTGCTTTTAGCTCTGGCTCCACGCTCGCAACCACGACATGAATGTCTGCAATCCCGCCGTTTGTAATCCAAGCTTTTGTTCCATTGAGCACCCATTCATCTTTCGCTTCATCGTACACAGCTTTTGTGCGCAATGAGCTGACATCAGAACCCGCGTCAGGTTCACTCACACAAAAGGCAGCTGTATGGATTTTTTCAGGAGTTCCGAAACACTGAGGAATCCATTCGGCAATCTGTTCGGGTGTCCCGTTGCCCATGATGCCCGATACACCCAGAGTTGTTCCCATGATGGCAAGACCAATACCTGCATCTCCCCAAAAAAGTTCTTCCATTGCAATCGGCATCGTAATGCCATCTTCGTCGACGAAAGCTTGTGCTAGAAATTCCCATGAGTACAAGCCAATGTTTGCGGCCTCTTTGATGATGTCCCAAGGAGTTTCTTCCCGCTCGTCATAATCATGTGCAACCGGTCGAATTACATCTTGTGCAAATGTGTGTACCCAATCTTTGATCTGCTGCTGGTCGTCGCTGAGATCGAGTGTGAATCCCGACATGGGTGCTCCTTGTTAGTTATGTTTCGTAGTTAGCCTAAACGCTCACGAAGCATCTTGCTTGCCATCAATACGATGACAGCACTTGTCTCGCATATAGTAGAAACATCTAGGCAACGCTATGTAATAAAAAAGAGCCCCGAAGGGCTCTTTGTAAAAATTCGCAGTTGCGAAGAAAAACTAGCGGCGCTTGGCTGTAGCTTTCTTTGCAGTTGCTTTACGCGCAGTTGCCTTCTTTGCAGGGGCTTTCTTTGCAGTTGTCTTTTTTGCAGCCGTTTTCTTTGCTGCTGGCTTTGCTTTTTTAGCAGTTGCCTTCTTTGCAGCAGGCTTTGCTGCAGCTTTCTTAGGAGCAGCTTTAACAACCTTTGTTGCTGGAACTTTTCCTGTAAGAACAGCTTCTTTGAAAGCCTTCAATGGTGTGATGCGAGCTTTGCGGGATGCCTTAATTTTGATCGTTTCTCCCGTTGCAGGGTTGCGACCCATGCGTGCTTTGCGATCTACGCGTGCAAACTTTGCAAAACCAGGAATTGCGATTTGCTCACCTTTCGCAACCATTTGCGTGATGATTTCAACAACGTGCTGTAATACTTCATCAGCTTTTTTCTTTTCGAGCTCTGCTCGTTCTGCTAGTTCTGTGACAAGTTCTTTTCTGTTCACTTTTCCTCCATTTGGAATTTGGTTAACCAAATCTTTGCACACTTTGACATGCAACTGTGACATTTAAGGCCGTTTTTTATAGTTTATTTTAGGGTCTGATCTTGGAAACGAGATTATAAACAACGGGATACAATCCAAGGTCGGACCCTCCCCCAAAATAACAAAGCTGCAGAAGTACGTTCAGTTGTCTCGAGACTGGTAGTCACCCGCTGCGCGGAGATCCTTCACTGCGTTCAGGAAGACTAGTGGTCGTTCAGGATGACACGCTAAGCACTTTGTTCGATACGACGATCGTGGCTTAAACGATGTTCAGATACCGCTCGGATCCATGCACCAAAAATCACCTCAGGATTTCCGAGTAATTCTGGATGCCACTGCACGCCAATACAAAACCAATCGGTTGTGGACTCAATGGCTTCGATCGTCCCATCGTCAGCTCTACCTACGACACGCAACCCTTCTCCAACCTCGTCAATGCATTGATGGTGAATAGAATTCGTATTAATACGTGACTCTCCGTAAACCTTAGCCAACCAGGAATCATCATCAAGAGTAACCATGTGATGGTATGCAATACGTTCTTCGAAAGTGCCAGGAAGCACAGGATGGTGACTGCGCTTACCTCCGATATCCTGGTTGAGAGTTCCTCCACACATAACATTAAGGGCTTGAGTTCCACGACAAATCGTCAAGGTCGGAATTTCCATTTCGCGCGCATGACGCAACAAGGCAAGATCACTTGCATCGAGCAGATCCGAAGGCTCTTGCGTATGGTCTTCTCGTTCCTGACCATAACAAGTTGGATTAAGATCACGCCCGCCAGCAACAACAAGGCCATCGGCAGCACTTAAGATCGTCGGAATATCTTCGGGGTCAGAAACTGGAACGATGGTGACAATCGCTCCTTGCTTACGCAACACATTTGTGTCATCAGAATAAACATACTCACGGTATCGAGATTCAGTAACAGGTGCCGCATCAGCGCTCGGTCGTGACGTAAGTAAAATCCGTGGTTTCATATACCTATAACTCTCGACGTAGACGATCAGTGACTCAAGGAATAATAGCCCGGTTTTTCTCCAGTTTCTTGGCACGTCGAACTGATATGACAGCAGGAACGACAAACAAGGTGGTTGTCACAAGCAACAAAATCGTTGAAAGAACATTGATTTGTGGAGGAACACTGGTGCGAGATTGAGCAAACACACGAATAGGGAATGTTTCAACATCTCCTTTCACGAAAAGCGTAATGATGAAATCATCGAGCGAGAGTGCGAAAGAAAGCAATGCTGCCGCAAAAATACCGGGAAGCGCTATGGGTAGCGTGACCTTAAAAAATGCTCTTCGAGGGGTTGCTCCCAAATCTTGAGCAGCATCTTCGAGTTGCCAATCAAATCCCCGCATGCGCGCTTTTACCGTCAAGGTTACGTAACTCATGCAGAACATCACATGAGCAAGGATGATTGTGAACATACCCAGTGGGAAAGTAATTGTTGTGCCCCCCAATTTGAAAGAGAAATCAAGAAACAACGTAAACAGTGATGCCCCAAGAACTATTTCGGGGGTGGTCAGTGGAAGAACAAGAACTGTACTCCACAAACTTGTTCCTTTTATTTTGTATCGTGCTAGAGCAAATGCCATCAGTGTTCCCAGAGCCGTCGCAATAAGGGCGGAAATTCCAGCGATCATTACACTGCGCATTAATGCTTGATTGAGCTCTGGATAAAAAAACTTACCGGCATCGCCTCCCGTAACAGTTGTAATCCAATGTTTGAGAGTGAATCCTCGCCATGTGAAATTAAATTTTGAAGTTGGATCATTAAAACTAAACGCTACGATGACAAATATCGGAGCAAAAAGATAGAGCATCGTAAAACCAGCCCAGGCATTGATCCCTCGACGTCCCATGCGCCCTGCTCGTGATGCAACGTATGTTTCACGACTCATCCTGCGAGATCCTCTGCATCAAACACTGTTGAGTAAGCCACAAAAAGGACGAGCACGATCAACATAAATACGAAGGATAGCGCCGCGGCCACAGGATAAGAATTTTGATTTAAAAATTGATTCTGAACGACAGTACCTATCATCGATGTTTTTGTCGTCCCCAAATAATACGTATTAACGAAATCACCTGCGGCAGGAATAAAGACAAGCAAACTCCCTGCGAAAATTCCCGGCATAGCTAAAGGTAAAATTATTTTTCGAAAAGCCACGAACGTATTTGCCGAAAGATCACGGGCCGCATCGATCAACTTGGGATCAATTTTTTCAAGCGCAACGTAAAGAGGTAGCACCATGAAAGGTAAGAAGTTGTAAACCAAACCACCGATCACCGCTGCTGGAGTGCGTAAAAGTTGGAAGGATTCAGAAAAAAGAGGGATCGAGGCATCGTCCCCGACAAGATGTGTCAAAAGTGGACCGTCACGTCCAAGAAGCGTTTTCCAAGCAAGAGTACGGATCAGAAAGTTCGTAAAAAATGGAACCATAACCAAACCCATCCACAGGTTTTTCCATCGTCCTCCGCGAAATGCGATGACATAAGCAAGGGGGAATGCTAAAAAAAGCGCTATAACAGTGGCAATGCCAGCATATGTAAAGGATCTTTGGAACTGTTCTCCGTATTGAGAAAAGGCCTGACTGTAGTTTGACCATTCCCATGTAAATTGAGGCTCTGCAAATCTGCTGGGTTTCGAAGAAAGTGACTTTTGAAAAAGAGATACCAGTGGGACAAAGAAAAACAGTAAAAGCCAGATCATTCCAGGCGAAAGCAATGCAGCTGGAGCAAAGCGTCGTCTTCGTCGATTTTTTACAGGAGCATCATCACTCGATAAAACCTGGGAAAGATCTGGCATTTTAAGGGCTTATCCTGCGCCAACGATATCGGCACTTCGCTTGTCGAACTCTTCTTCATCCTTTTCAGAAAGCGCAGCAAAAATTTGGAGCTGCTTGAGCACATCCTCGTTGGGCACGACAAGCGGATCATCAACCAGCTTTGCAGCTTCACCACCAAGCTTGGTGAGTTCTTCCTCGATCCCTTGAACAGGTGAAATGTATTGCACTTCGGATACCCATTGCGCCGATACGGCTGGGTCATAAAAGTAATTTATAAATTCAGTTGCAAGATCTGGCTTATCGGAAGAAATAGGAATCATGAAATTATCCGATGAGATCGTTCCCCCTGATTCCGGAATAACGAAACGAACATCTGGATTATCGCGCGCTATTTGAGCTACGTCACCCGACCACGCAAAGCATGCTGCGAGGTTTCCACTGCTGAGATCGGTGACATAATCATTGCCATTAACACCATCGATTTTCTTGGAATCAAGTAGTTCTTGGAGACGATCGAATTCTTTTTCCGTTGAAGCGAAATCTGCCGATTCAATTTTTACGCCCGCGTCCATCAACATGATTCCAATCGTGTCGCGCATTTCAGAGAGAACCGTTTTGGATCCTGAAACATTTAGGAAATCATCGAAAGTCTTAATCTCTTTGCCTGTCAGTTTAATGTTGTACGCAATTCCTGCAATGATCGATGCCCAAGGAACAGAATACTTACGCGTCTCATCAAACGATGGAGAAGCCAACGTATCTACAAGATTTTTCTTGTTAGGAAACTTTGAAGTGGAAAGCGGCCGAGCCCATTTCACCTGATTAATAATTCGATTCGCCATCCAGTCAGTAAGGATAAACCCGTCGCGATCAATAGATTTGTCACGATTGAGTTGAGGCTGGATTTTTGCAAAATACTCGCTATTATCGTTTACATCTTCGGTATACGTGAGCTTAATTCCAGTTGCCTTTTCAAAATCCTTTTTCTGACTTTCTCCAATGTATGACGTCCAGTTAGAGATATGGATCGATTTCGTATTCGATTTATTGCCGGAATCTGACGTGCAAGCGGCCAATAGAGCAGGTGAAATAGCCAGACCTCCAAAAATAAGGCCAGCAGATTTGAGAAAATCACGTCGATTGAGAGATGCTGCAAGTGCTTTCTCCACCTCGTTAAGGTCTGTGTTTGTCGTGTCGTCGTTTGTCATATGTGCTCCTTTATGGGAATGTTCGTATTGCTAAGGGATCGCAAGAAAGTCTCACTATTGATCCAGGTTCTTGTTCGGGTAACTCGTCGGTCCAATCGATGTAGGCAAAAACTTCTTGACCATCAGCGGTCACAAGACCATAACGTGATTGAGCGCCTTGAAAAGTATGTGATGTAACAGTGCACGTTATGAAATATTTCTGTTCACTCGTTGCATTGGCTTCAGGCGTAAGAATAATCCGTTCTGGTCGAATCATCACGATGACTACATCACCCGATTCGCACTCTCCGGCAAGAGATTGTGACCGAATCGTGTTTGAACCGATCGTCACATCAACTCCACTTGCATCTACACGCTCGACGGTTCCCTTGACTAAATTCGCATCTCCAATAAATCCGGCCACGAAATTTGTTGCAGGTGTATTATAAATTTCTTCGGGAGTTCCAATTTGTTCCACACGACCTTGGCTCATCACTGCAATGCGGTCACTCATAGTTAACGCTTCATGTTGATCATGTGTGACAAAAACAAAAGTGATTCCTACTTCTCGCTGAATGCGTTTCAATTCGAACTGCATTGCCTGTCGAAGCTTCAAATCCAAAGCCGCAAGCGGCTCATCAAGTAGAAGCGCTTTGGGAAGATTGACAAGTGCACGGGCAAGCGCAACACGTTGTTGTTGCCCACCACTCAGTTGAACTGGTTTGCGATCTGCGAAATCGCTCAGACGAACAATGTCGAGCATATCCTTTGCACGTTTTTGCGCTTCTGCTTTTTTGACACCCTTCATAGAAAGGCCAAACATAACGTTTTTCAGAACAGTCATATGAGGGAAAAGTGCATACTGTTGAAAAACTGTGTTCACATCTCGCTTATAGGGGGGCGTGCGTGAAACGTCTTTTCCGTCAAGACGAATCGCGCCCATGGTCGGCATATCAAAGCCAGCAATCATGCGGAGCGTTGTTGTTTTACCGCAACCCGACGGCCCGAGCATGGAAAAGAATTCGCCTCGATTAATTGTGAAGTGAGCATCATCGACCGCGACATAATCATCAAATGATTTCGTAACATGATCGATTTCAATAACCGGTTCCCCACTCACAAGAAAAACAATAGTTCCGCAACCCGGGTTACTGGAGTTATTGCACTGACTTAGCCGCAGAGAGTGTTTACTTGACGTTACAGCTGTGTGCCAGTACCTTAATCAGATGAATTCTCCCGCGATCGTTGTCATTGACCCACTCACCCACTTTTCTGAGGCAATTGCTGCAGATCCAGAATTGTCAGTTCTCGATATCATATTTTCTGACGTTTCCCCGGCTCATACAGATGAGACCATCAGTAGATGTGCCCATGCCGATATCGTTATCACCAACGTCATTACAAATTTTAAAGAACCCGAACTGTCTCAATTACCCCGATTACGAACACTCGTCACAGCGAGCATTGGCACGAACCATATCGATCTCGACTACTGCACACAACACGGAATAGAAGTGGTCCGTTTTCCAGGGTTCTGCGCACCTGCAGTTGCCGAAATGGCTTTTGGTTTAATGCTCTCTCTTATCCGTACATTATCTGATGCACAAAAACATGTATTAGGGAATCAATTCGATACACAGGCATTTTGGGGAACAGAACTTCGTGGAAAAGTTCTTGGTGTCGTAGGTGCTGGAGATATCGGAAAGCGTCTCATCCAGATCGGAAAGGGTTTTGATATGGATGTGAGATGTCATACCGCGCATCCCTCACCTGAACGCTCGCTCGAACTGGGAATTGCTACTTTTTCTTCCAAGGAAGAAATTTTTCGAGATTGCGAATTTATTGTTCTCGCTATTCCCGCAACAGCAGAGACTGAACATTTTGTGTCCGTGGACGAAATCGAGTTGATGAAAAAATCGTCGTACTTAATTAATGTTGCTCGTCACCAACTTGTGGATTTAGATGCTGTCGCAGATGCAATTAACGAAAACCGCATCGCTGGCTTTGCGACAGATGTTCCTGGCGCTGAACCCTTTTTGATCAAGGATGCACCCGAGCAGGTACAAAGCGCCTTAACTAAACCCAATGTGCTCGTCGTTCCCCATATTGGCGGCAATACCTATGAAGCGGACGAAGATCTCTATTCCCGGATGGTGGCCGAGCTCAAGAGACTCGTCGCAGCTCACAAGCCCATCGACTAGCTCGCACCTCTCGGTAAGTTCTAACCTAAGGGCATGCCAGATTTTACGGAACCGTTTCAGTCTTTTACTCAGTCAGCTTTTCGACTCGAAACACTCCCCGAATATCGTGTTGATTACGAAGAAGCAATGATTGAATCTTTCCTTGCCGGGCATGATGTTGATTACAACAACGAATACATCAAGTGGTGGCTTGATGTTGTCCAGAACCAAACATCGTCAGGGAAATCCATGAATCGCGTCCATGTGGTGAGTGAACCCATGACTGATTATCTGCGTTTTGAATTGTCGGTCGCATACCCGAAAACTTCTGCAGCCGGTGAAGAAATTCGGCTCATTAGTGATGACGATTTCGATGACCTGTGCGAAGAAGATGAGTTTGATGTCGCTTTTAATCGTTGGGGAGCCCTCGACTTTTGGCTTTTTGACGATTCTCGTCTCTTTATTATGGATTATGCCGATGATGGCACATGGTTGGGCCAGAATGAATCCTTCGAGGAAGACGACATTAAGGATGCAATGCGCATTCGCGACGCTGTCCTTGCTGGATCTTCCTTGTTTAGCCTTTCTTAGGGAGGTCTGTCCTCCTTCTAAGATCAAACTTCTCCGCCGGAATCGCGACGCCGGGTAAATGAGGTCCGTCCTCTTGAACTGAGTAATCAGCTATACATTCGCGTTTTTTTGAGGACGGACCTCGCACACGCAATCGATTTTGTCGTAGCAAACTAGTACTCTTATATATGTGACTTCCAGGCCATTTACTCTCCTTCATTGTGCCGATTTACACCTTGATGCCGTTTTGGGAGATTCCGTTCGCTCGTCCGTATCTGACGATTTAACATCCGAAGAGCGCGTTATTTTGCGCGATGCTCCGATCAATGCACTAGATCGCATCGGCGCGGCGGCACTTGACTATAACGTCGATTGCGTTGTCATTGCCGGTGACATTTTTGATAGCCGCGATAATGCGACAAAGGAACAACGCATACGTTCGCGCTTTACTGCTTTTCTTACCGAACTTTGTGAGCGCAACATTGATGTTGTTATCGCTTTAGGCAACCATGATCCTGTGAAATCAATACAGCGACTAAGTAAATCCTGGCCAAGGAATGTTCGCATCTTTTCATCGCAGCAACCGGAAACTTTTCTCATCGAGCGCGACGGTCTACACATTGCACTGCACGGTGCAAGCTACGCCACCAATGATGAAACCCGTGATCTTGCCGCACATTTTCCCAACCGTATCGAAGATGCCATCAATGTGGGTGTCCTCCATACAAATGTTGGCGGAGATAGCAATCACAGCAACTATGCGCCTTCGACTATCTCAACACTCACATCGCATCACTACGATTATTTTGCATTAGGCCATGTACACAAAAGACACATTCTTTCTTCTTCGCCTCATGTTGCTTATTCGGGAAATAGTCAGGGACTATCTGCCAAACCATCCGAGCAAGAAGCAAAGGGTTGTGCGATCGTTCGCATCGATGCCCCATCAGGACATGTTGAATCAACTTTTGTCGAAACAGATTCTGTTCGCTATATATCGTGTTCTCTTCATGCAGAAGATTTTCTTGAAGAGGACGACATCATCACATATGCAGCAAATGAAATTGCATCTCTGTGCTCCGATGAAGATGTTCTTTACTTAGTGCGGGCATCCATTGATGTTTTTGGTTCTTTTGACGCAGACGAGATGTGTGCGGCAATCAATGATTCGCGAACCAATTATTTCGTGACGTCATTGAAAACAACGAGTTCCTATCGTTCGTTTGAAGAGCTCATTAATCATGACCCTTTCTTCGAATCCGTTCAGAACGGTCTCGAGTCTGTTCGTTCTCCCAGTCTTGAAGAACTTTACGGAAGCAGGGCAGCAACGATGTCTCGCTATCTCGCAGATACCGCTAACGACGATATTCGTGATGAAGCTGCCCGCGTCATTTTGGGTGTTGCGTCTCACCTTGCACAAGGATTGCGTTCATGAGTCACCCCTACGTATCGTCTCTCTCTATTCACTATGCAAACCTCGATCCCATTGCATGCTCAGAACTATCTCCTCACGTGAACGTCATTTATGGTCACAATGAAGCTGGGAAAAGCCGCATCCGAGACTTTATGGAATGGATAATGTTCGCATCGAGCGAAGAGATCGACGCAATGAAAACAGCTGCAACAAAAAAAGCGTTTTCACACCTTGATCCATCCCTGTCGGGGTCTGCCTCGATCATGACCAATGGTGAATTAGTAACAATTTCTCAACAGCTCGCCGAAGGAATAACGCAAACACACAGCAACTCGTCAACTATTCTTCCTCGCGATCTCAGTCGGACGCTCACCGACGGACTTTCTCGTGCGCATTACAACAATGTATTTTCTCTTTCTCTCGACGCTCTCTCTCAAGAGGAATCGAATAGGTTCATCAGTGAAGACGATCTGATGAACCTGTTTTTTGGCGCTTCCATGACAGGTTCTGGAGTATCGCCACCTGCTCTGGTTGGAGAACTTGCCCGACTAAAAGACGAAATGTTTTCGGAAAAAAAGCAAACAAAAAATAAGAGCATCAATCGCGTACTCAAAGAACTATCCGAATGGTCCACACAAATTAAGCAACTTCGATTGGAAGAAAAGGGAATAGATGCAATTGATGCCGAGATCCTCGAGCACCAACAACGTCTCATCAATACAGAACAAGCGCTCGAAGCAATACGCACTGATATCGCTGAAAAGAATAAGGTTGTCTCCAACGCAGATGACTTCACAACCTACGAACGACTCAGTAATACTATTGATCCAGAAATTAATACCGAGCTCGTTTCACATATCGTAGAAATTTCGATGCTCATCAACTCATGCAAGGAACACATCGAGCAAAACGACGAAAGCGAACGCGATCGATTACGCTCAAGCATTGTTTCTTTAGAGGCCGAGCATCAACGACAATACGAAGAACTTAATTCCACAATCTCACCCGATGACCTCGATATCTCGGTGCGCACACCACAATTCATCAGCATTGTTCAAGAAGAAGAGCGTGCCCGGGTCACTTACAGCACCGACGTAAAGACGATTAACGATAATGTAGTTAGATACAGCGCAGATCTAGCACTTGTCAGCGCAGAAGCGGACCAATGCGTTAAAGATATCGAACTCATTGAAGTTGAATCCGCAAGAGAAAAACAGTCGAGCGACAACAGCGCTTCTAGTCACAAGCCAACTTTTTCGCGCTCACGCATTGGAATCGCGGGGATAGTCATTGGCCTTATGGCTGGCAGTATGGGTGTAATCTCCGGACAGAGTCTTGCCGTACTCTTTGGATTCTCTTTTGTTTGTGCAATCATTGGCTACTTCTTTGTGTACCCTCAGTTTGCACGCCAGGAGCCACCATCTCCGGTTCAAGAAACCCGGAGCCAACAAGAACTTCTTCTTTCTCAAGCTCGCCGAGATTTATCGACACACATTAATAAGCAAAAGGACTACCAACAGCGAATAGAAAAACTTCTTGACGATCAACAAAAACTGAGCACAGAACGCAATACTCAGAGCCGTTCCTACACTTCAGCATTATCGGCGGTAGGGTTTCCAACCGACACTTCTCCTCACCTCATTTCGCTTTATCTCGATGGATATAAAACCTATACTGATCGCGCTCAGCGACTCTCGGATCTTACCGCGACATTATCTGCGATAGAAATGCGACTTGAAACACTTTTTACACGAGCCGATAATCTTCGGAATATTGCTCAAGGGACGGCGTGCGCAACCACAGAATCTTTTCGTTCTTCTCATTCGCTCGGAGATATTTATTCATGGGCATCCGCACTCCACGACATTACTCAAGAGCATAAAACACGAGAAGAAACGGTTTTACAAGCGGATGCACAGCGTCGCGAGTTAGAAAAACAACTCACGATGCAATTTTCCAGCATCGAGAATGCCCGTGCTATCTATTCATCGATCTCTCTCGAGGACATCGGCTTTCAACTTACCCAACTACTCGAACAAAAGAACATGAAAGAAGCCGAACGACAAGAAATAGACCGAGCAATCGGCGGTTTGACAAAAGAACGCGAACGGTTAAGCAAATCAACGTCGCTTTCTGACGCGACACTTCAGATACAACTCCTTACAGAAGAATTGAAAGCGCTGCATGAGCAGTACCGCAGTTTGCATGTTTCACATTTGGTGGTAACTCAAGCATTAGAAGTTTTTAGACGTGATAACCAACCCGAGTTACTACGCGTAGCCTCAACAATGCTTCGTGGCATTACCGGAGGAAATTGGCAAAACATTACAGTTGAACAATCCGACTCAGCGCGTTCTCGTGAACCCATCATTCGCGTCACCGGCGACCGCGCACCTCACGGATTATCCATAACCCAACTTTCTCGAGGTACACGCGAACAGCTCTACCTCAGTTTACGTCTCGCTCTTATGCAGACCTCACAACGCGGCAAAGGCATTCCTGCGCTCTTTGATGACATCGCAGTTAATGCTGACCGCGAGCGATTCGCATCCTTAGCACCCATCATTGGCGAAATTGCACAGTCTCGACAGGTTTTCTACTTCACATGCCACGAATGGGTTCGCGACGAACTGGTGCGTAATGCGCAAGCTAACGTCGTCCATCTCTAAAAGGTCATCCTGAACGTCCAATGTCATCCTGGACTATGCATTGTCATTCCGAGCCTGCGAGGAATCTCCGCGCAGCGGAAAACCTCGCACACCCGCTGCGCGGAGATCCTTCACTCCGTTCAGGATGACGGCGTTGTACTCAAGGATGACATAACCTGGTGTCATGGGTAAAAAAGATAATGATGAAAATGGTCAGCAAAATATTTCTCCACAGCTAGCCAACTTGATTCCTCCAGGGATGCAAGCACAACTTGATGCGCCTAGCTACCAAGGAATGCTGAGCTTTGGAAAGTTTCCTTATATTACAGAACCTGAACAACTCGACGAATATGCACCCGATGTCGCTGTTGTCGGAGCCCCATACGATTCGAATACCTCAAATCGTCCAGGTGCACGTTTCGGCCCCCAGGCACTTCGAGCGAGCGCTTATCACCCCGGAACATACAACATTGATCTTGATGTAGAAATTTTCGACCACCTCGCTTGTGTTGACTACGCAGATGCAATCTGTCACGCCGGCATGTGGGAATCATCACGTCAAGCAATTGAAGACCGCGTCTTCGAAATTGCTTCTCGTTCCATCTTTCCCGTAACCCTTGGTGGAGACCACTCCGTTGTTGTCCCATCCTTTAGCGCTGTCGCTCGTCAATACGGCCAGGGAAAAGTTGGCATGATTCACTTCGACACCCATGCGGATACTGGCAATATCATCGATGGAAATCTTTATAGTCACGGAACTCCCATGCGTCGCTTAATTGAATCAGGCGCTGTCTTGGGCAAAAACTTTGTTCAGGTAGGTTTACACGGGTATTGGCCTGGAGAAGAAGAGTTTGCGTGGATGAAGGACCAGGGCATGCGCTGGCACACCATGCAAAATATTGTCGACCGTGGAATCGAAGATGTCATAAAAGATGCCATTGCCCAATCACTTGAAGGCGCAGATTACCTGTACCTCTCTGTAGACATTGATTGCCTCGATCCATCTATTGCCCCAGGCACAGGAACACCAGAGCCAGGGGGACTTACCTCTCGAGAGCTATTGCGATGTGTTCGCCGCATTGCATACGAAACCAACTTGGTTGGTATGGACGTCGTTGAAGTTTGCCCGGCATACGATGTCGCAGACAATACTGTCAATGCAGCACATCGCGTTGTGTGGGAAGTGCTTTCAGGACTTGCCGCAAAAAAGCGGGATACACAAAAGTAATTATGGATCTTCACCATTTTGATGACGAAACTCAGAAGCTTGCAGATCGAATTACGCAGTGGACGATTGACAGAATGAAGGAGGATCCTCCTCCACTCAATGGCACTCCGTCTCAACATGATTTTATTGACAAACTGAACAATGTCATTACTCCCGAAGGATTGGGTCCAGAGAAAGCATTTAATCTTTTCGAAAATGTAATCGATCCCTCGATGATTTCGTTAGACCACCCTCGTTTTCTTGCATTCGTTCCCAATGCTCCCGCTAATGCTGCGTCTCTCTTTGATCTTGTTGTCTCTGCGAGTTCAATCTTTGGAGGAACATGGCTAGAAGGTGGCGCGGGAGTAGCTGCAGAAAATCAAGCACTTCGATTTCTTTCAGACCTTATCGGTTTTCCGCAAAATGCTGGAGGCGTATTCGTATCGGGTGGAACTGCAGCCAATCTCTCAGCGTTGATGACTGCGCGTCATTATTTTCGATCATTGAGACCTGAACTGAAACGTACACGACTCGCCATTGCCTGCACGCAAAGCGTTCACTCGTCTATTACTCAGGCTGCTTACGCCATGGATGTTGATGTGCTCACGGTACCAAGTGACGACATGGATCGGCTCACAGGAGAAAACTTTGCTCGGGCACTCACAAGTTTTTCCACCGAAGATCGTGAGCGCTTATTTGCTGTTGCAGCATCGGCAGGTACTACTAACTCTGGCTACGTAGATGATCTTGATGGTGTTGGAACTCTTTGCAACGAGAACGACATTTGGTTTCACGTCGATGGAGCATACGGAGGAGCAGGAATATTGTGTGAAAAAACTGCACCACTTTTTACAGGCGTGGAAAAATGCGACACGTTTGTGATCGATCCTCATAAGTGGTTATTCTCGCCGTATGACTGTGCCGCATTGATTTACAAGGATCCCTCGCTCGCTCGTGAGACACATACCCAACACGCCGCATATCTCGATAGCGCTGTAGAAAGTTCGGACTGGAATCCTTCTGACTATGCTCACCACCTCTCTCGTCGCGCTCGCGGTTTACCTTTTTGGTTCACTCTCGCTGTCCACGGCACACAAGCAATCGCTGATGCAGTCTCTCAATGCATGGAGACAACTTATGCCGGGGCAGATCTCATTCGGCAATCCTCACACCTCGAACTTATTGTTGAACCCCAACTCAGCGTTCTACTTTTCCGACGCAAAGGCTGGGATCGAGCACAATATAAAACGTGGTGTCAATCGATGATAGAAAAAGAGTTTGCGTTCATTGAACCCACCATATACGAGAGTGAAACTGTTCTGCGATTGTGTCTTGTTAATCCAACGACAACCAATGAAGATATCCAGTTGATTGTTGATTCACTGGCTTAATTTCTACATACTCACCTCAAGCGGGCGATGGGTTTGCGCATACCGTTGAATTCCGTTGAGTGCATCTCGCATCAACAAAAGTCCTGTTGGATCGCCCCAACATCGCGACATTACATCTGCAGCATCGAAACCAAGATGTTCAAGTACTGCACTGGCAATAATAGGTGCTTGTGTGGTTCCCGATTTACTCCCGCCAGAAATGTCAACTTCGTCTTCAGTAAATTTCAAAACGGGAAGCCCTTGTGGGCCACAAGGTCGAATGCATCCTGATACATCATCGAGAGTTAACTGTTGCACTTCATCAAAGGGAAAATGGGTTTTGAGCTGAGACAGAAATTCCGGTTTATGAAATCGCACTAATTCGCGTGCTCCAGGACCGAAATGATCCACCCAAAATAGCCCACCTGATATTTGGAGTCTCTCATGTCGATCGGGTGTTACATTCACGACACCCATAGGAAATTCAAGAAAGTACTTGAAAGGTTCGGTAATACCTAGTTGCGAATTGTCAATTGACGTCCAGTACCCCATCAGCCCTGTAATGGCATTTCCTTCTGCCGGGGCATGCGTACTGTTACTTGCCCAGATAACGACATCACAATCAACTGGCTTCTCATTTATGTAAGCGCCAAATACGATATCAACATTGTCTCGTGCGCTAAGTGTGTTGAGAAGAGCAATCCCATACTGACGAATATCTAATGTCATCCCCGGAATGGAAAAACAATTCTCAAATACAGGCGATAAATAACCTACTGCGTTAGTTGTTTGTACTATTGGCCGATTGATTTGATGCCCAGCAAGATAGAGACGTGTATCCCCTTGAACATCCTCTCGGAAAATCTGTCCATCTTGATAGTAAACATTCATTCCATCGCGCGTCATAATCGACTGTAAAAGTTCTGGTCGTGATAATGCCAACCACAGTTCAAGACCCGCATAGTTCAGCAGCGCATGGTAGGGATCAAAATCTGCTGACGAAACATGGGAAGCCTCTATACGAGTTAGATCTGAAAAAGTTTTGTGTTCCTTTTTATCTCCGCTTGATGAAGTGGCGTCACTATGAAGATGACCAAACCATGCTGGAACGCTTGGTAATCCAACTGGAGGAACCAGACTTTCTGAACCCGTGATGTGTCGAACTGTATTGCTACCCGCTTGCCCTCCAAACGTCGGCGATAAATCATTGGGTCGACGGCCTAACCGGGGGTCACTTTGCGCTTCAAAAATTCTTACTCGGACGCCAGGACACGAACTGAGAAAATAAGCAGTCATAAGTCCATTGATGCCCGCTCCGACGATTGTTACATCGAGCTCAGAACCATGAGGGGCATTTATGCCGATATTTCCCATTTAGTAAGGATACCAGCTCGGTCAAGAGTTGTAAAAAGGATAAGTAAACATGGATTTAAGAAAACTCAACACCTTGCGCAAGGGGAAGTGTGTTGCCGTAGTTAACAGTGTTGGTTGCTCGACGCATGTATGCCTTCCACGCATCCGAACCTGATTCACGCCCACCACCTGTGTGTTTTTCTCCACCGAAGGCTCCGCCGATTTCTGCACCCGAAGGGCCGATGTTGACATTGGCGATTCCACAGTCGGAACCCACATCTGACAAAAACAATTCGGCTTCGCGTACATCTTGCGTAAAGATCGATGACGATAATCCTTGGGGAACCTGGTTGTTCATTGCGATTGCTTCTTCGAGCTGCGTATAGGGAACGCAATTTAAAAGAGGTGCGAAAATTTCGTTTTGTAATAATTCGATGTGAGTAGTGAGTTGGGTTAATCCAGGACGACGGTAAAAAGCATGAGGGGCGGCGTCTGCATACAATCGTTCTGGGGCGACAAGAGCCGTTCCCGACTTCGAAGCTTCTTGAAGTGCATCATCTATTGCAATGCTGGAATGCTCTTGGATAAGTGGACCGACGAGCACATCGGCATTCAGTGGATTACCGACCTTCAATGAAGAGTACGCACGTACAACTCTTTCGAGCAGTTCATCGATGACATCAACATGAACAATAAGACGACGTAGCGAAGTGCAGCGCTGCCCCGCTGTTCCTGCAGCAGAAAAAGTGATTGCTCGTACAGCCAAGTCAAGATCAGCACTGGGTGTAACGATCATTGCGTTGTTTCCGCCGAGCTCTAATAATGTTTTACCAAAGCGTGCTTGAACCAAGGGAGCTAGTACTGCTCCTGCTTCCGTTGATCCCGTGACACTCAATAGAGCAATACGATCGTCGCTAGCCAAAGCGAGTGCGGCTTCTACACCGCCGAGAACAAGTTGCGATACATTTTCGTCGATGCCAGTTTCTCGCGCTGCACGTCGAGCAAGTTCATGGATTGCAATAGCAGACACACATGTTTTGTCGGATGGCTTGAACACGACCGGGTCGCCACAGATAAAAGCCAAACAAGCATTCCATGCCCATACTGCAACAGGAAAGTTAAAGGCCGTCACCACTCCCACCACACCGAGAGGATGATAAGTTTCGCGCATCACGTGAGAAGGTCGTTCTGATGCAATCGTTTTTCCAAAAAGTTGGCGCGACTGACCTACTGCCAAGTCAGCAATGTCGATCATCTCTTGAACTTCGCCCAATCCTTCACTGACAATTTTTCCTGCTTCAACACTGACAAGAAAACCGATTTCGTGTTTGTATTCGCGCAGAAGGTTTCCGAGCACGCGTACGAATTCTCCGCGTACGGGTGCTGGAGTACTTCGAAATTCTTGAAATACTTGTTGAGCTTTTCCGCAAGCTGAATCTATTTCTTGAGCAGATGTCGCATGAATTGTTCCGTACGATTCTCCGGTGATCGGAGTACGCAAGAAGATGCGATCGTTTACCGTGCCGACACCTGTCGACTGTGATTTTTCATAACCACAGGAATGAAGGTCCACACCCAAACGCGTGAGCACGCGATGAACTTCATCAGCAATTAAATCGGTTGAAGGAATTTCAACAGATGTAAGTTCGGGCGCAATAATGTAGTCAGACATGAATCTCCTCTTATGGGTAAACCATAATACGTCAGAGATTCTTCGTCGCTAATGCACCTCAGAATGACATGAAATAATCAGAATCTCAGAAACAGAAATCACAGGGAAGGAGGGACGAGTGACCGCGAGTCGTGTCGGGCTATGCCCGCGCGAGGACAAAAAACCACAGGGAACGAGGGACGAGTGACCGCGAGTCGTGTCGGGCGATGCCCGCGCGAGGACAAAAGATCACAGCTGGATGCCTTCGTGCCCCAGGACATTAAAGGGGTTAAATACGCGGACTACTTCCTCGGAAATACGCCTGATCGTCGGATCACCTAGCTTCTCCGCAATTTTCGCGTTAAAAGCTCCCAGACCATGTTCAGCGGAAAAGCTACCTCCCAGTGAGTCCGCCACCTCGGATACTGCAAGTCGAACTTCGTACGCTTTTTCATCCGCAAATCCAGCAGCAAGCCATTCTTCATACACTTCATCATGAACAACGACATTCATATGGAAGCCACCATCGCCAAGGTGGCCAAAGTCACATACCTCTAGTCGAGGATCAATTGCATCTACCGCTTCTCGCGCAAGACTACGGAGGTCACCTACGCGATCACACATCGCGGAAACATCACACCCTATAAGTTTGGCACCACTGTGCTGTACTGCTTCTGAAAGCCTATGACGTAGGTCCCACGTCTTAGCAGGTTCGACATCAGTTGCATCATCAATAAGCCCCTTGTCGAGCATCGTGGTAAGGACTCTCTCCATAAAAAGATCCACATCGAAACCCGGCAACGCACTCCCCCATTCGACGAAAATAACATCAAGTCCGTCATGTTTATATGGAACAGTAATTCTTGATTGTTTTTGTGAATCCGATTCTGCAAGTGCTCTGAGTGCTTCTGCGCTAATGAATTCACATGCTAATAGTGCTTCTCCACTTTCTTTTTTTATGAAAGAAAGCAACTCTGAAAGATCAACTCCATCATTAACAGGAAGCCATGCTGTCTGAGTCTTTTCGACGATAGGGTGAACACTCAACGCAACAGATGTAATGATCCCCAGTTTTCCAAATGAACCCACAAAAAGTTCAGTGAAATTAAGTTGAGAATTACTTTTTCGAGGTCGGTTGATCGAACTATAAATGCTCGTTGCTTGATCGGCAAGAACGACTTCAATTCCTACACATAAATCGCGAAAATCTCCATAGCGGACAACGCGTGAACCGGCAATGTTGGTCGCAGCCATACCGCCGACGAGAGGATCAGAACTCACATCTATTGCGACACACACACCAAAAGGTTTGAGAAATTCGTTGACTTCGCTAAGGGAATAGCCCGCATCAACAACAATGCGTTCATCTGCAGCAGAGTAATCGCATCGCTGTTTAAATCGTTCCAAAGACAAGATGATTGTTGTGTCTGCATCTTTTTCTTCTGGAACGGTTCCCCCAACCAAGCCTGTGCGGGCACCTTGGGGAACAATACGCAATTTGTGATCGATGGCATAGCGGATAATTGCTTGCACTTCTTCGGTGCTTTGTGGTGCAACGACTGCTAGTGCCGCTCCGTGCTCACCTCGTCCGCCGGTAAGATAAGTCTCGGGAACTGTGCCGTCATCATCGGCTCGAACCTGCGTAATGGCACTGAGTTCATTTATTGCTCTCGCTCTGTCCATATCGCCTCTTTTCGCAGGTTAGGATCGAATTTACAGCTTAACAAAGCTTGAGCGATAGTCGACAATAAGGTCACACATCTGTAATGGAGGGTTCGTGGAAGGCACAATAAAAAAAGTTGCTGTTGTAGGGCTAGGTAAAGTCGGGAGCCTTGTTGCCAGCTTGCTGCACTTCGATGGAGTTGACGTCACGGGCTTTGACCAAGCACCACCAAGCGATCTTCCTTTCGGGACTCAAGCTGTCGATGTTGCAAACATTGAAGCTCTCGGAAAAGTTCTTGTTGGCTTTGATGCAGTTGTCAGTTGTCTTCCTTATTTTTTGAATACCAATGTTGCGAAAGTGGCAATGGCGAACAAAGTCCATTACTTCGATCTCACAGAAGATGTCGAACACACAAAATTCATCGTGGAAAATAGTGCAAGTTCTTCTACTGTCCTGGTTCCGCAATGCGGACTCGCTCCTGGTTTCATTGGAATAGTTGGCGCATCGCTCATGCGTGAATTTGAATCTGTCCGCTCGCTTGAACTGCGCGTCGGCGCACTACCTCGCGCACCTCATGGTTTGCTCGGTTATGCCGTGAACTGGTCTGCCGAAGGAATAGTTAACGAATACTTAAACGATGCGGAAGTCATTCGTGAAGGAAAAAAGAAAGTTGTTCCTTCCATGCAAGAACTTGAAACTGTCATTCTTAATGGAATCAAACTCGAAGCGTTCATTACATCGGGTGGATTAGGAACGATGACGGACACCTATGAAGGTATTGTCGAAACACTTGACTACAAAACTCTTCGTTACCCCGGTCACTGTGAGTTGATGGCTTTTCTAGCCGATGAAATGCGTCTTCGTAATAACCGCGAACTTATAGCTCAAATGTTGCTCGATGCAAAACCACAAACAACCGATGACGTCGTCTATATTTATGCTGCAGCCGAAGGACAAAAAGAGAACAAGCTCATGCGTGATACTTTTGTGCGCGCATATCACACTCGTGAAATTAATGGAAAGCATTGGCGAGCCATTAGTTGGACCACAGCAGCAAGTTGTTGCGCTGTGATTGAACTAGTTTCCACTGGTGTTCTTGCACAGCAAGGGTTTATCAAGCAAGAAGATATCGGTTATAGCGATCTGGTTGCCACTTCTTTTGGAACGCTTTTTACTGATGGTGTCGCCGTCACCCACTCATCGCACGAATAGTATTTGATATGGCTGATTCACTTTCTTCTTCGTCGTTAATGTCACTGGCCAGTCCGGACGTGACAATATATTCCGTGATTCGTGAAATTATTGGAGGCGAACGAGTTGATGAGTTTTCACACGTTGTCTTAATTCCCGAGGTGCTCTCGTCCTTTGGTGACGAGCAGGTGTCACGCGCACATATTGCTATGAGCTTATTTCTGACACTTTATGCGGATCTTCTGGAGCGCGTTCCTCATGCTCTCGAATATTTCAATCGTCGAAAGTCGAACGAAGAACTGATTTTTCTCGATCATGGTGCAGTACGGACTGTTCTTACTGCGCGCAACGGTGACCTTCCTCCGGGAGAACAATCGCTGACGCGCATTCTCGTTCCTCTGGGCTACTCCCATAATCACACGTATCCTCTTCCTAAATTACGAATGACGGGTCGAAGTTATACACACAAAGATTTTCCTGAACTCATCCCTCAATACTTTGTAAGCGAATTTCACCCCGAGCAAATAGAGAATGACAATTTCGAAAAGAAGGTTATTCTGACAGTAGAAAACTCACGCGATCCACTTACGAAAGAAACAATCACAGATCTTGAATACTTAGAAGAGAATGGTTTTCTTCCGCGTGAACGAGTGGCAGACTTTCTTAGCAACATCGCTGCTGCCTTTGATCGCCAGCATCCCGTTCCGCTGCTTTCCCATTATGAAGAGCTGAGGGAGCATTCAGCAGAAATGGCCTGGATTGCAACCGAGGGTAATGCCTTTAATCATGCAACTGACCGCGTAAACGATGTGATGGCATTAGCCGAACATGAAAGAGAGATTGGCAGCCCCATTAAAGACACGGTTGAAGTTTCGGGTTCAGGAAATATTTTACAGACTGCGTATAAAGCAGATATCGTGTCGCGACCTTTTCGTCTTGATGATGAGTCGATTGTAGATAAGGGCGTTCCTGGTTCCTTCTTCGAGTTCATTACACGTCACAATGACGAAGAAGGTAAAGTCGACTTAGCTTTCGACGCAAATAATGCAACAGGAATTTTCGCAATGACTCGCGGTGAAAACGACTCTGTTCATGAAGAGTTCATGGAAGCAGATGTTGAGGAAGATTGAGGTCATCCTGAACGAAGTGAAGGATCTCCGCGCAGCGGAGATTGTCACCCTATATGAAACGAAGGGTTTCTTTTAAACAGGATCATTGACATTTTTTGTACAATTTAGAACAATATTTATATAGTCTTTTGCTATTTTTTACTTGATTTTGTCGCATTCGAAGTTTATAATACGTACATATGTACGTTGTTGACAAACCATTCGCTGAGCTCCGCGACTACCTTGACCATGTAGATCAACTTGTCTCTAGTGACTTTCCTATCTGTAGAGAGCAAATGGAAATGATTATTGAGAATTGCCAGCGGATCGATGCAGTGCTTAAAAAGATTGTGTTGCATTAATGGAAGAAGTTTTTTCTTGTTTTGATGGTGTTTGTGAAGCTCTCGATGAAGCGATCGAGGGTTTAGGTGAGTTTATTAGTAATTCTGATGGGATGTCTACAGATCAAATTAAGAAGATTATTTCTCTCTCTGAGAAAATGTTGTTTGAGCGAGATAGAGCATCTGGAAAGTATGAACAAGGACATGCATGGTCCGATGATACCTTTTTATCTGCCAAAACAGCTCTCATGTGGGAATCTCATATTGCTGTACATCAGGCAGATAAGTCAATTCGTCGAGGCGAGTTGCTCAACAACTATCCCGTGATAGAAGAAGCCGCGAAAGCAGGTTTAATTACAACCGATCACATCACCTCTCTTCTTCGTATAGCTGACGATGATAAATATCACGACCACTTCGTAAGTGACATCGATCAAATTATTGGCAATGCCTCAGTATTGCCCGCATCTCAATTCTCGTTAGTAGTAACGATGTGGAAACACTCTATTAATGAACTCCTCGGGGAAAGCTCTAGCGAATACGAAGCATTCAAAGAACGCCATCTCGATATATATAAAACTCCAGACGGAGAATGGATCGTTGACGGCAAACTCGACCCAATGAACGGAAGTCTGCTCAATAAAGCTTTAAAAGACATCAGCGACAAGATGTGGCATACAAGCGATAAAGAAAATCGCAACGAACCAGGAGTGTCACAACGGTACGCTGACGCAGCAGGATATCTTGCCCAAGGCTATCTTTCACACACCACTAACGCGACCTCACCATATGCAAGCAACGATGCATCTGATGAGACTGGAGCACCACAAGAGTTTTCTTTTTCATACGCTCCCGCACTTACCGCCGACGTTGTCATTGATATCAACGATTTAGATCCAGAATTCACAACGCAAACATTCTTACGAAAAGCCATGACACCAGACTCACCACTCATTCATGCACATTCTCGTCAATACCTCGAACAAATTTTGTGCGACACCATCATCCACGTTCCCGTCAAACAAAGTGATGGAACTTTTGATTTAGGACGCAAAGTCCGAACTGCTCCGTGGAGATTGAAAAAACAACTCATGCTTAGTCAGAAAACATGTTCTGCTCCAGGATGCACTATTCCGGCACATTGGTGTGAGGCTCACCACATCCACCACTGGGCGCACGGAGGCGAAACAAATCTTGATAACTTGATGCTTTTATGTAGAAGACATCACACGATTATGCATAACGATGCCTTTTTTGAAGAACGACTCAAACAAAAAGCTAAACCGCCACCTCTACTCAGTAGCGCTTAAACCAATTTATTTACTCGCACAAGTTTCTTGTCCGAGAGGTGTGCGCCCACAAAGAGCGCAATAAAAAATACTGTTACTACTGCCATGTTGGTTAAAGCTTTTGCATAACCGAGATAGGCAACATCCATAAACGGATAGGGGTAGTAGTGAATAATCGCTCCACGGATCATTGCAAAAACAGCCCAACCCACAGGGAAGATCAGTGAGAGCTGTACAGTGCGCCATGATGTACGACCGTGATTATTGAAGAATATCCATCCCAACAAAAACATTATGGGTGCTGATGTATGCACCACGAAGTTAGTTATAACTGCCATACCTTCAAGTTGATCTTCGCTTGCAAGTAGAACGTGGTACACAATTCCTGCCACCAGAATACATACAAGCCCTGTCAACTGGGCAACAATAAATTTCGTCGATTCTCGCTTCACATTAATCGCGAGAAGAATGCCAATTACTCCTACAAGAATGTTGGACTGAATCGTGAAATAACAAAACATATTCACTACACGGCCTACTGGTGTAGAAAATTCACCATTAACATCTTGCCAAGAAAGAGCTCCGCGAATAGAAATCGCAATAAAAATCTGTGCCGCAATAACTGCATACCAAACCCGCGCAATATTCTTTTTGGTCATGAGACGATGTTACCCTCGTCATCGTTGTAAGTGTTACGTTTTTCGATGACATCAAAATGGTCACCCCCAGGAATAACGAAAGCCAGGCCCTAAGGCCTGGCTTTACATGGTGGCGGGGGTTGGATTTGAACCAACGACCTTCGGGTTATGAGCCCGACGAGCTACCAGACTGCTCCACCCCGCGGCGAATATGGATTCTTAACTGTGTAAGAGCAGGGTTATCAGGATAACGACGAACGTCTCTACCTGGCAAATCGCACGAAAGGAATACGCTTAATCGACTCGCGTGGCATATACAACAAGACGATGGTCATGCGTTCCCTGTACAAAAGTACCTGCGCACGTGATGAGATTCAAATGAGCGAGCCCGTCCTCGGAAGGTTGTGACCACTGACCAACAACGGGACCAGCTCCATAAAGTTTCGTCAAAACCGCTGACTGAGCCATTTCATCTAGGGTATACGTAATCGACTCAACAACCGAAAACTTAATCACGCTCTTGTTCCGCGTGTCATGAATGAGAATCATGTCGCCAGGGGTCAAGCTTTCAAGTTGAGAAAAGATCCCCGAACGACCCTGAGGGGCACTGACATGACCGGCGATAAGTGCGGTGCTGAATTCTCCCGGAACCGCACTTCCTCGATACCAAAAAGCTTTCTGCCATACTGGATCATCCGCTTTCCCCATCGGCGCATCCATCACATTGTCAGAATTAATACCCACACCTAAAACAGAAGTACGAATACCCATCGAAGGTATTTCAATTTCGATAGGAACATCAACAGGACCCGCTCGTAAATCCAGTCCCTCTTCGGTGAGAGCGTCGAGAAAAGGAAGCACCTTTCCCACTTTGCTTGTATCTGTGGTGATTGTCGTTGCCAGCACAGACGTTGAATAGTGTGGATCTTTGTTCACCAGTAAGTTTGTCGAACCTGTCAACAAAATCGCGAGTAGAACCACCACAGCACATCGGCCACCTTGCTTAATTGCCGATACCGCCTCAAGTGCTGCTTTACCTCTATTGAGAACTTGCATAGCGTCGCACCCAATACTGAGAGGTTGCAATGCCAATAATCAAAGTAAGAATGAGAAGAGAGATCAGAGGAGAGTCGTTTCCCTGCACAGGAGCTGAACCCGTCTTAGGTGGGCCCGTTACCCCAGGAACCTCAGGGACGTCTAAGGTCCCCGAACTACCCGAACTCGTTCCGCTATCGGTCGCTGTGGGAGTAGTAGTGTTCCCGCCTCCTGTACTCGCAGTCGTCAGATTACACGTTGGCGAGGCAAATACATCATCGTCTAATGTCACTTCTCCATTGCGTGCAAGTGCTCGACCATGAACAGTTACATTTGTGTTTACCCACACCGAGGTCAAAGCAAGAATGTTTCCCACAAAAGTTGAACCTGTATCCAGTGTTGCTGAACTTGTCACTTGCCAGAACACATTGCACTCTTGAGCGCCATTGATCAACGACACCGTGCTCCCAGGTGACGTGATCAACGACGAGTTTGTTTGAAAGATAAAAACGGTATTGGGGTCATTAGCACCGTCAAGAATTACGTTCCCTGTCAGAGTCAATGGACCTTTTGCAAAAGCAGCGTACACTCCACCTTGTAAGTTTTGTCCCGCTAAGTCTCCTGGAATGGTTGCATCGAGTGGTCGTCCTGCAGCATTGATATATGCAGCTGTTAAGTCAGACTGGGCTTGCAGCGCGACAGCCGTCGTTACTTCTGATGTGGCTGGTGGAACAATTATTCCTGGAGGAAATCCTGGAGTAGCAGTTCCTGGCCATAACCCAAGACTGTTATTGAGAATACTTGGACCTGTATTAGTGACAGTGGTGGCACCGAGAACCGAATAGTTTCCTGCTGTTGCTAGGGGAACTGCTGGGACCATCGCTGCATGCGCAGGAGAACCAAAAACCAAAAGAGTGGTTGCAATTAAAAAGATCGCAACGATCAAGGCAACCGCTCGTCGAAGCACGGCAGGATAGAAAATAGTCATGAGAACTCATTTCGTACGTTGGAGCATCGCCTGCGGCAGCACCGCAGTTAAAGAGCTACCTCTTACGTACGATCTGCTGGACCAAGTCTGCGAAGAAAAAACCGATTCAGAGTCGGGCATCTCTGGGAGGCCAGCAATAGGGGTGGGATGTATTCACCTTTAGTTATTATCGGCAAGTGTAACCGGTATAGTAAGTTTTATCTTTGTGTTGTATGTGTCGTATTCCTATCGCGAACACGAAAAAAGCAAGCGTTTGCAATAGTGCGCTCAAGTCAAAGTGACGTTTGCAATAAGAGCACGATGATCGCCCACAAGATGATCAGAAACATTTATTTCATTAATGGTACATCCACGTGCCAAAACCCAATCTATCTGGCGACGAGGGCTTTTGGAAGGAGATGTTTTGTACTCATGTGGCGCCTCGTACCCAAAGCGATCAGCCACAGGAAGTACTTCTTCAGGATCCATATTTAAATCGCCTGCCACAATTGAAACATCTTCACTTGCAAGATTTTCGAGGCAATGTTCGAATTGTTCCTGCGCCACTTTATTCGGCCCTGTTTGAGAACCCTGCGAATGAAGATGAGTGGTTGTTAATCCGAAAAGGTGAGCATCACAATCAATTACCGTCGATAAAGCTTTGCGTGTTTGTTGTTGAGGACCAGAAGGAAGAATTGATTTACTCACCGAAATAATAGGGTAGCGGGAAAAAATTCCAATACATTGAACACCAGCGCCAAAAAACCGAATCCGTGTCATGCAATACTCGAATCCAAAATGTTCTGCTATGCGTTGCGGTTGATCAGTAAAGTAAGTGCGCAAGGAATAGTAATCGACTTCCTGAAGACAGAGTACATCTGTATCAAGAGATGCAATCCCTGCCAACATCTTCTTAGGCGAATAGAGAGAACCCGACGTACGGCCATGATGAACATTGAATGTGGCGAGTCGAAAATGTGAGGCCATGGACACCGAGTAAGGCTACCCGATCGAAACAAGTCGATCTAGCCCCAAGAAATCCATAACGCGAGTTAACTCTCCTGTAAGCCAGGACATTTTATTCAGGAGCAATATGAGGCCGAATGCTGCCATCATGATGATCGACGACCACGCAAAAAAACCGATGTGCCGTTTGAGAAATGTGGTAACGCGAGCGAAACGGAATGACGAGTAGACAATCGCAGTCATCGTCGCGCAGAGTCCAGCACAGTAAAAAAGAATGATGGACACTCGCGCAACAAGCGAGTGTTCAGTCGACGCGTATGCGAGAACACCTCCCAGAATAGGACCAATGCACGGCGACCATCCGAAGGCAAATGCTGCCCCAATGGCTACTGCGCTCGTGTCGTGAATGCCTCGAGTCAAGAAAGGTCGTTTATCGGAAGCGAGGACCCGTGATCCTGTTAAGTGATTGATCAACAGCACGCATGCAAAGAAAAGAAGAAAACCTCCACCAACCCGCGTAGCTGCTTCCGAATTCACGAGAAAGTTTTGACTGAGCTGTGTTGTGGCAAGTGCAATAACTATATATACGAAAGAAAAACCTAACGAAAAAAGTGCGCAAATAGAAAGAACTTTGCGGCCTAACGCCGAATCCTTCTTGAGTTCTTCAATGCTGGTACCCGACACAATACCCACAAGGCCGGGCAAAATCGGAAGTACACAAGGCGACAAAATAGATACAACACCGCCAAGAAAAGCAAAAAGTAATCCTATCGGTGAAGCCGTAATGGTCATAGACTTTTATATAGGCGCGACGTTGTAGAGAGAATGCGCAACGGGACGAATTTTTTCGTCAATGTCTGCTCGCAATGGATTTGTTTGATCTCGATCAGAAACTGTGAGTTCATCCAACGGCCAATCGAAAGCCATTTCGGGATCAGAATAAAGCACACCCAATTCGTCACTACCGTTGTAATAATTATCGACGAGATATGTAATCGTCATATCTGTTAAAGCAAGGAACCCGTGAGCAACACCGCGAGGTATATAAACGCACTTATGATTCTCTCCGCTGATCTCAATAGTTTGGCTCACGCCATTCGTTTCAGAACCTTCGCGAAGGTCATGCAACGCAACGAGAGCAGTTCCAAAAGGTACATACCAAAAATCTTCTTGAAAGAGATGAAAGTGCATGCCTACCAAAGACCCTTTTTTCCGAGTGGCACGATTTCCTTGAACCATGGTGGGGGCATCAACGGGCAGCCATTCCTGTCGGAAAGTTTCAACAAACATCCCTCTCTCATCGCCAAAAATATCGGGAGTTATGATCAGCACATCATTAATAAGATCAGATTTTTCAACGGTAGCCATCTGATTAGATTATCGAATCTCTTCATATAAAATCGCCCCGAGCACCACAAGTGACATAACTACTCCTGAGAAAGTAAGTGCAGATGGGTGTGCAAACGATCCGACAACCCATAAGCCATAGAGAATCCCATTACGCATACAAGAAAGAGGACGTGGTGGCTTTTTTGAAACACCACCAAAACATAAGCAAGAAGATTTCGTATGGCTCAGTAGATCCACGAGGCACATCACAAAGAATCCACAAAACAACACCTGACCAACAAGGAGCGCAATCATACGAGCATCTCCGCTATGGGAAGCAAACACAATGGCCATAGCCGCTACAACTAATTCAATGAACCAGAGGTACACGTCTCTCATTAAAGCGATTTTCGAGATTTCTTGTGTTGGGGTTTTTGGTAGTCTCGTTCCAATCTTAAGCAAGGCACTTACAATAAGCACACTTGCCCCAACATAAGGAAGCTGCGACGCGAGATCTGGGATAGCCACACAAGTATTGTAGTAATGAAAGAAATGGGTATGAAAACATTATGAGTTGGCAATTAGTGATGAGCTATCGGAATGATCCGAAGTCTGTTAAAGGTAAAAAGATCGATAAGGTCAAAGTCAAACGTGTATGGGGATTTGCCCGTGCATATAAAAAGTCACTTATACTTTTTTTAGGAAGTCTTCTCTTTTCAGCTGTAGTAGGAGCCATTCCTCCACTTCTCTTTCGTGAACTCATCGATAGAGGCCTTCCCAGCGGAACACGACAAGGAGATCTCGGAATCATCACGTGGCTGGCAATCGCTGGCGTCATTGTTGCAATTCTGACAGCTGCACTCGGAATTCTGCAGCGATACTATTCAGCTGCGATTGGCGAGGGTTTAATTTATGATCTTCGTGTAGCTCTCTTTGATCACATTCAAAAACAACCCTTGTCATTTTTTACACGAACACAAACAGGTGCCTTAATGAGTCGCCTTAATAACGACGTTATTGGCGCACAAACTGCTGTTACTTCGACGTTGGGAACAGTTGTGAGCAATGTGGTTACTCTCGCTGTAACTTTAACTGTCATGCTGCGTCTTGAATGGCGTCTCACAATTATCACTCTTCTCGTGTTGCCTCTATTTGTCATTCCTGCTCGACGAGTAGGAATCCGTCTACAAAGCGCTGCTCGTGAAGCAATGGAACTGAATTCGTCCATGAATGCCACGATCGTGGAGCGCTTCAATGTTTCTGGTGCACTCATTGTCAAACTTTTTGGACGTCCAAAGGAAGAAAAAGAATCATTCGCCGTACGTGCTCGACGTGTGGCCGATATTGGCATTCAAAGTGCACTATATGCCCGCACACTCTTCGCTGCGCTGGGTTTAATATCTGCGATTGGTGCCGCTGTTGTTTATTATGTCGGCGGCCACTTCGCCATTTCCGGAGCAATTTCGGCAGGAACCATCGGTGCCTTCATATTTTATGTTGGGCAAGTGTATGATCCCCTTACCCAACTTACGAATGCGCGCGTGGACGTTCTAACGGCTTTAGTGAGTTTCGATCGCGTTTTTGAAGTACTCGATTTTGAACCTGCGTTAAAAGAAAAAGAAAAACCGACCGAAATGAAGACATGTAAAGGTCGTGTTGACTACAACGATGTTTCTTTTACACATCTTCCCAAAGAACTCATCACACTTCCTTCTTTAGAAGAAGTCACCGCCATCGCACGAAGCAGCGAAGAAGAGGAAATTCTTTCCCATATATCTTTCTCCATTGCACCAGGAGAAACCGTAGCGCTCGTTGGTCCTTCGGGTGCAGGAAAAACAACCACTGCGATGATGCTTGCGCGTATCTATGACACGACAAATGGCGAAGTTCTTCTTGACGGCGTCAACGTAAAAGATCTCTCATTCGAATCCTTAAAAACGCATGTCTCTGTGGTGACACAAGATCCGCATCTCTTTCATGATTCTGTTGCAGTCAACCTTCGTTATGCAAAGCCTGATGCCACTGATGAGGAAATGATTGATGCATGTAAGCGCGCTCAAATCCACGACATGATTTCCAGCTTGCCCGACAAGTATGAAACACTTGTAGGCGAAAGAGGCTATCGACTTTCTGGAGGAGAAAAGCAACGCTTGGCGATAGCGCGCGTACTTCTCAAAAACCCTGCTGTTGTCATTCTCGATGAAGCAACATCACATCTAGATTCAGAAACGGAACAGTTAATTCAGAAAGCATTTGATGCTGCACTTGAACAACGCACTGCATTAGTGATCGCTCATCGACTTTCTACAATTATCAATGCCGATAAAATCATTGTTCTCGAAAAAGGACACATTGTCGAAACGGGGACTCACCCAGAACTGATTGCAGCAGGCGGCTTATATTCCGATCTTTACACAACACAATACGTGGAATAGTCGTGGGTAGGACGGTCATTCTGAGTGAAGCGAAGAATCTTCATGTGACGTAGAATAGACATCTAACTATGTCCGATCAATTTCCGAATAACTCTTTCCAAAGAACTCCCGAGCCACGTGATCCTCGTAGATCAGCCTTGTTTTCCTCAACACCACCAGCACCAACTCCGCCCAACAAACAACCCGTTTTATCTGCGCGACGAAAAATCCGCATGAAAAATACGAAAATGCGAAGAAATATTGCGATCGGAGTGTCCGTCGCTATCGGTCTAATTCTCGCGTTGATTGCCACTGACACAATAAAACTGGGCACTGGCCCGCGCCCCTCTCTCTCGAAAAGTAATGGGTCACAAAATCGTCTTCGTGATCAAACTCCAGACGTTGCAGGAGAACAAATAGAAACACTCCGAGATCTCTCGGCATCAGATCCGCTACGGGTCTACATTGGCGGCGATTCATTGGTGGGATCTTTTGGTCTACCTCTTGCAACAGCCTTAGGCGAGTCGGGGGTGATCAAAGCAACATACGACTCGCGACCGTCAAGCGGGCTCGTTAATTCCAATTTTTTTAACTGGAATAAACAGGCGCGTAGTGTTCTTTCGCAATACGATCCTGAAATATTTTTATTTATGATTGGAACGAACGATGCTTCCATCGTTTCAGCCAATCCTAAAGGATACGCAGAGGAATATACTCAAAAGTTGAACGATTTCCTCGACATCGTATCTGACGAAAAGCGCAAAATCTTTTTTGTTCTCGCTCCAGCTATGCGTGAGTCGGCACTGAATAAAAATCTTAATAAGTTAAACGACGTCATCTATTCAGTAGCGCAGGCACGCGGAGCAAGAACGATTGAGAGCGGCGATACTCTTTCTCCATCAGGCACATTTCTTTTCTCAACAAAAATAAAATCGAAAAGCGTGGTTCTCAGAACTAGTGACGGTGTGCATGTTTCGACCAATGGAGGCAAGTTGCTGGGCTCTGCAATACTCGAAATACTCAATAAACTATTCTCGCTTTCTGGCTACAATGTTCAGCCAGCAATTGCTCCTATCAAAGTCCCTGGATGTTGTAAATCACCGACGAACGTCCCTTCGGGAACCGCTTCGAATTCCACAACCACCACAACAGTCACACAAACAACTTCAACCACTTCGCCGGCCACGGAAACTACAGGTGTCACTGTTCCTACTTCTGAACCTGAGGACACTCCCTAATAATTAGGGCAACCGGAATCGCAGCTGAGAGAACTGTTTCTCCGTTACAAGATCGGCAGCGTACTTAGCAACTATCGGAGAAAACATAAAGCCTGTTTGCTGACACGCCATGATCACAACTACATTTCCTACACGATCAATAAGAAAATCATTATTTCGAGCAAACGTTGCAACACATGTATCGCTCGATAAGGGTTGGTCATCAAGCCCAGGCATAAATCGGGATACGTAATCGCATACTTTAATGGCTACAATCGGGTCGACGATAAAATCCCTCTCCTCAACCTTGTCGATATACGTACCCATTCTCACTCCAGAAACAAGAACACCTACACCGGGCGCTTCTTGAGAATAAAACGTGGTGTCTCGATGGTGAAAAATGTTCGGCCAAATCGCACCTGGATCTCGACTCGCAAAATAAAGCGATTGCTCTTGACTAATCTTAGGAACGGGAATATCGATGATCCCTTGCAATAGTTCAGGAGTCCACGGACCGGCAGCACAAACAACGACCGAGGCGCTAAGAGATTCATTCTCGCTTTCCAATATTTTCTGACCAGAAGAATTATCAAACATTTTTTTTATCGGGAAAAAATCACGCAGGACGACCCCATTCGTGGAGCAGAGCTCGCGTAGAGCAGTCAGCGTTGCTCGTGCATAGATACGCCCACCTCCAGGATGAAACACAACTGTTTCATCAAACTCAAGGTTGGGCCAACGATATTTCGCTTCTTCAGGTGTAATAACTTCGCTGACGACTCCACATTGATCCATGGAATTCACGCGACTGGCAATTGCTGAGGCTCCTCCATGATCAACACAACCATTCGAATCAATCAACGAGACCTGGGCTTCGTCTTCAATCTGACGCCAAAGAGATAAAGAATTCAGCGCAAGTTTGACGTAGTCTGGGTCGTCATATGAAAGTCTGTATATGCGAGTAGCGCCGTGGGATGAACCCCGTAGATGGCCAAATTCGTACTGTTCACAGACCACGACAGATTTTCCTCGGCGGGAAAGCGCATAGGCAGTGAAAAGCCCATGGACTCCTCCACCAATTATCGCGACATCATATTGCTTCATCTGTTTCTTAAACCTTCTAGGGCCCAACCCTGCCTATCAAAAGAGATTTAATGCCCTACGCGCACTAACCTTTACGTCCATGACGACCGCACCAAATCCTACCCTGTTGCTTTCCACCATCGACGGAACCACTCGAAGTCTTGATGATTGGACCACAGTTTTCACACAATGTTGGGTTGTTCTTCCCTCAAAGGCTGAGGCAGCAGAGATCATACCTGTGGCTGAAAGAATTTTTAAGACCTTTGGAGATAGCGATGCTCGATGCGCATATCTCATTCCCGGCAATGAAACCGTGGCAAAGAAAATAATGAATATGACGAAGCAAAAATCTCAATGTTTTGTCGATCCGGATTTCACCGTCTGCGATGCCCTGGGAATTTCTCAGGCTCCCACTCTTGTCTACATTCGCCAAGACACGAGCGTTGTTCATATTGCACAGGGTTTCGACATTGTTGAATGGATAAACACTGCAGAACAAATTGCGAAAACTTTGCGATGGACAACACCCCAACTCGCAGACTTCGCCGGACTTCCACGCCAGGCATATCCCATTAAATAAAAGCAGCGTATTGAGGCAGTCACACCCTCAAGAGGAAGACCACCTCAATACGCGTTCTTGTTAGCGCGCTCCTGCATTACGCGAGCAGACCGGCCATTGGCCCCAACCACTTCGCGCTTGCAGTCGACGCGCTGCATCATCTTGAACTTCGGGAGGAGCGAGGTCTGCTCTTTCATACCCCGTATTCATCGATCTCCACGTACCTGCACTGAATTGGTAAGCACCGTAATACCCATTACCAGTATTAGTTGAGTAGTTTCCATGCGATTCACAGTCACGCAAGCGTGCCCATATTTCCGCATTGTCATTACTGGCAACAGGTGCCACAACACCTGCTAGCGCGGCAGCTGTTTTCGCAGCAGCTTGGGCAGTATTAGCGTTACGAACTGGCTTTTGGCGCGTTTTGCCATTCACAATCCAGTACCCATCGCCACTGCTGTGAACAGCAAGATCAACCGAGGGTGCTCCTGCATTTTTTGGTTCAACAGCCGTTCCGTGGAACCCCGCATCACCAAAAGTGAAGATTCCGCCGTCTGCGGCCAATATCCAGTATCCCCGTGCTCCATCGGTATAAGCAATGGCTGTTGCATCGTCGATTAGTTGACCAGCTGCAGCGGCACCATAAAAGGTTGCGTCACCAAAAGCATAGACTGCGCCTTTCGTGGAGAGCATGACGTATCCTTTGCCCGATGGCGTGGCCTGGGCATCGACAATAACATCACCGTTAAGTTGACCGCTTGGTGTTCCATAAGAAGATGCATCACCGTAGGTTTCAACAGCACCCGTGTTGTCGACAAGCGTATAGCCTTTGCCTGACTTGGAAGGAAGAAGAGTCACAAATGTTCGGCCGACAATTCCGTCCAATTCGGGAGTTCCGAGAAAAAGTGCATCACCATATGTGTACACATTCCCATTTGTGGCCATCAGCCAGTACCCTTTGCCAGAAGGTGTGCTTGCAATATCGGTGATGTTATTTACAACATCAGCAGGAATTCCACCAAAGCTGGCAACGTTACCAAAGGGGTAAACCTGTCCTCGTTTTGAAACGACCCAGTAACCTGCTGCTTTTTTGGGTGATGCAATCGCAACAACTTCATCATTAGGGGCAACAGGCGGATTACCTAATGTCGCAGCCTTACCAAAGTTGTTCACGGAAGCTGGCGCATGGGCATCTGCTCGCGTGCGCACAGCAAATGCTAGGCCACTTGAGATAACCACCCCAACAGCAAGAATAAAGACTGCTGCTGTGTTCGCTCTTGTCAACATCATCGAGAAACGGGACATGCGTCGGTGAGACGTATGTCCCTCGGGTTGAGGCCAGGGGTCGAAATAATGGTTCCGTCTTGGATTGTCTTGAGTCACTCCACGTGAGGTCACGTACATGGCTTTATTCCTTTCGATATTCCTTCGTGCGCCCAGGCAGACATAGGCATGCCCGAGTATGGAAGGAAGTGGGGTTCTAGCTGCAGTAGTTGGAGGCAGCGGGCCTATCGGTTATCGAATGCGTGCTGTGGTTCCGAAACCCAAGCTCACCGTATTCGAGTTAGTGTACAAATAGGACAATGAAGAACTTAGTTGGGCCTACAAAAAGAAATCAAGCCTGAACGTATATATTTTTGTCCCTTTTTATTACGTATGCCCGGCAGTTATCGATCAAAAGGTGGTGTCTGCCAGGCAATATACAATATCATGCATATTCGGATATTTAATTAGTTAAAACAATTTAGGACAACACTATGTGATAAAAATGAGAACTCTTGTCGCTCTAAGTACGCCAATGTGCCCGGTGAATGATCGCACCGGGCACATTTATGATGGTACTCATTACTAAACGTTACACAATTTTATCAACTTTCCCAGCATGACGACGTTTGACGGTCATTGCAATGCCCCATCCTGCCCCGAGTAAAGCAATAGCTATAGATGCAATAGTTAAGGCGTTGCGTCCCGTAAAAGCCAATATACCCGAAGCTGATTTTCTTGGTGTTCCCTTCTCTGTTGAATTGCTACCAACCGCAAGAGTTGAACCATCACTTTCGTCCGATGCCCTTGCACCGGCGCTATTGCCGCCAGCGGGAGTCGTTGTTGGGGTTACAGCGGGGATCACAGTATCATCAATGCCGTCGACACCAGCCGAAGGGGTATTGGGAGTATCAACATCCACAGTTGCACCTACGATGGCAGGTGTACTGATGGTATTGGAATTCAAGTCCACACTTCCATTACATGCAAGAAGCGAACCTCGCACCTTTGCCCCGTTTTGAGCAAGGATGTTACGTATAGCAAGTAACCGGCCAACAAATTGAGAGCTCACACCTAATGTTGCATCAGCCTCGGTAGCCCAAAAGACGCGGTCTGAGTTTGCACCGTTAATAAGTTTGACGAATGCATTCGCATTGATAAGAAGATTCGAGCGCGCCTTAAAGATGAAGACTGCATTTGGGTCACCCTTCGCATCGAGCGTAAGAGTTCCGGTCAACTTCATTACATCTGCGGAATATACTCCTGATGCTAAAACTCGTCCACCTAAATCACCGGAAATCGTCAATGTCGTCGGACGACTTATTGCATTGGCAATTGCGACATTGCAATCGGCCTTTACTTGCGCACTGACATCATTGGCGGTGTTGAAAAGTCCAGAAAGGGAAAGTCCTGCAGGAAGTGCCAATCCAAGAAGTGAGGTCGACGTATTGACATTGACGTCGCCACTGATAATTGACGTTCCCTGATTATCGAGATTGACATTGGCGAATACTGATACGTTTGAGAGTTGCCCGGTGGGCACGTTAGCTGTACCTCCAAACGCTGATGTTTGCATCATGAGCGTGCACATCCCCAGAGTGAGTATCAGTAATGCAGCAGCGAATTTCTTTTCGTATGATGTGATGGATTTTTTCCCTGAAGATGAGGGAAACAGCAAGTGATTCATTTTGGTTACCTACGATTCTGGATGTTAGTCCACGTATAGAATCGGACATAGAGAAAAATTCGCGTATTAGATATCTCACAATTCTAGAACTACTTTTTGTAACGAAATATCGTACCCAAGGCGCTTAATTTACAGATTAAAAAGGGAAACAAATCTATAAACAACAAGACAACACGAACCATTCCGGTTGCCTTAAAACATTCAGTATGAGTGCCCAAGAGGGGACCAAAATAAACAGAGCCCCAAGGTTCAAGTGCCCGAGAGGGGACTTGAACCCCTACGCCCTTTCGGGCAAGCGGTTTTAAGCCGCTCGCGTCTGCCTATTCCGCCACTCGGGCAACGGTGAGATGTCTATGTTATTACGTCGACGTTGCCAAACGTGAAACACTAGGATCATTGGCCATGGCACAACAGGCATTACCCAAACAATCCGATGACTTCCCTGCATGGTATCAAGCTGTCATCGCCGAAGCGCAGATGGCCGAGAACGGTCTCGCTAAAGGATCTATGGTCATTAAGCCCTGGGGCTATGCCATTTGGGAACATATTCAGCGTGCCGTCGATGATCGAATCAAGGCTACCGGTCACGAAAACCTCTATTTCCCTGTCCTCATTCCCGAAAAACTATTAAACCAAGAAGCAGAAACTGTTGAGGGTTTTGCTCCCGAAGTAATTGTTGCCACTCATTCAGGTGGAAAAAAAATGGAAGAGGCACTTATTCTGCGCCCAACTTCTGAGACAGTCATTTGGGATACTTATTCGCGATGGATTCAAAGCTATCGAGATCTTCCGTTGCTATATAACCAGTGGGGAAATGTTTTTCGCGCTGAAATGCGTTCGCGTCTTTTCTTGCGGACGTCGGAATTTCTTTGGCAAGAAGGGCACACGGCCCATGAAACATCTGTAGATGCCATTAAAGAAACTGCCACGATCATGCGCGATGTTTATGCAGATGTTATTAAGAATGTTCTTAAAATTCCAGGCTTCATTGGACGTAAAAGCGAGACGGAAAGATTCCCTGGCGCGATCGAAACTATTACGTATGAATCCATGATGCGTGACAAGAAAGC
>CAYMMG010000007.1:0-4079 GCA_964391505.1 uncultured Burkholderiales bacterium
AGCGCAGAGAATCCCGCACGCACACTGACCGGGTCGGTACGCAATAATGCTGTTGCACGTCTAAAGGTGCGTTCAGGCGTGACTCGGAGTTTCATTGACTATAAGGCTAGTAGTTAGGGTTGTTTGTTAGTTGTTTACAAGTCGCGATACAACTAAACGAACTGCTGCTGCTTCTTTGCTTTAGGGGAGGGCCGCACCTACTGCTTCGTCGCTTCGCTCCTGGCAGCAGGAACAACCCTATATTAAAACCCTACGCCTGAATCGCGACGCCGGACAGATGAGGTCCGACCTCTTGAACTACGTGATCAACTAAACATTCGCGTTTTTTTAAGGTCGGACCTCGCACTCAAGGTCGGATCTCGCACTTCACTGCGTAGCTGCTGCCCAACCCGCATTATCTCCATAAAAACGGAAAAGGTTCTCGATCGTTTCGCTTATCTGCTTTTCGAGCTTTCCGAATATTTCTGGCTCACAATTGATTGTCACAATATTCGAATAAACAGAGACTGTCTCCACTCCCTTTTCAAGCAAACGCTGAGCTAAAACTTCCGCAGCATTATTAGTATCGACCGTCATGTTCTTGTCAGAGTAAGTAATGATTTCCATTCCCGTTAAAGAACGGTTAAGTGAAAATATGTGTGCAGATTCAACTCCGCTCTCTACGCGAGTAACTGTGATGTCTTGTCCCATGACGTATTACATTAGCCCTTCAAGAGGTGTGTCTGAGAATGAATCTCCCAATATATTCCACGACACACGATGTAACGGCGTAGGCCCACATCGCGCGAGTGCATCTTTATGAACAGGAGCGGGATACCCCTTATTCTTCTCGAAAGAAAAACCTGGATATGCCCCAGCCACTTCTGTGCTACTCATGTAATTACCACGAAACACCTTTGCAACAATAGAAGCCGCGGCGATCGCGTGAGAGACGTTGTCGCCTTTAATAATTGTGTTGACGCGGTAGCGATCGTTGCGAATAAAGTTATATTGACCATCCAGTAAGACAGCGTCCACTTGCATGCTTGTTTTTTCAAGTTGCTCCAACGCTCGAGCTGAACCAATATGAAGAGCCCGAGACATCCCCCACTGATCAATTTCCGCATTTGTTACGATACCGAGGCCAATCCCTTTCGCCCAGGAATGTATCTCATCAGACAAGTGCATCCGCTTTTTAGGAGCAATCTTTTTTGAATCTTTTACACCTGTAATTGTTCCCGATCCAGGAATCACTGCAGCGAGAACAAGAGGACCCGCCCAGGCGCCTCGACCTACTTCGTCCATGCCACACACGATCGATCCATCGCGAGCGAGTGTCATTTCCATTTCATCAGTGGGACATCCTGAGATCGTTGCCATCCAGGTAGGTTACCGCGTTTATCAGTGTGGATCAGTTGTTTAGGGTTGTTCCTGGTGCCAGGAGCGGAGCGACTAAGCAGCAGGTGCGGCCCTCCGCCAAGAAGACGGATACGCCTTCAAACTATTCTCGTGAAGCCGGACGCGTCATGAGCCTCTCTACAGCGTCGGGGGACACAACTCCCGTTTCGATCACTTGCGCTACAGCGGTCACGATAGGCATATCGATATTTAAACTCTGGGCGCGACTACTCAATGCGCGAGCAGAAAATACACCTTCGGCTATATCATGAGACGTCCCCTGAACTTCTTTCAACGACCTACCTTGTCCAAGCAAAAATCCCACTGTACGATTGCGTGAGAGTGGACTCGCACAAGTCGCAATAAGGTCACCAATGCCAGCCAGACCAGAAAATGTTGTTTTGTCTCCACCTTCTGCCACACCTAATCGTGTGATTTCAGCCAGCGCACGCGTCATCACAGCTGCCTTTGCATTGTCACCATATCCCAATCCATCGCCAATTCCCACTGCGATCGCAACAACGTTTTTAGCCACTCCTCCGATTTCACAGCCCACAACATCATCGGTAGTGTACACGCGAAATGTTTGTGTCATCAATACTCTTTGCAAAGAAAGCGCAATCTCGTTATCCCGACATGCCACTAACGTGGCTGCTGGATGTGCGGTCGCAATTTCGTGAGCCAGATTAGGTCCGCCGATTACTGCTGTATGCGCGCCACTCCGACGAGGATCAGCTTGCGCAATAACTTGACTCATCCGCAAATTGGTTTCTTGCTCCAGACCTTTGGTGACTGACACATAAGGCACATCAGGACTAAGAAAAGAAAACTGCGTAATGGAATCACGAAACCCAATGGAAGGAACGGCAAAAATCACATGATCAGCCTGTGCAACGAGCGATTCCTCCGCCGTTACCGTAATGGGATCCGGCAAGTTAACATCGGGCAAATACTGAGAGTTAATACGCGTTGACTGCATGTCCTCTGCTCTCTCAGATCGGCGCGTGTAAAGGATCACATCTGTATTCTGTGCGGCGACACACGCCAAAGTCGTTCCCCAAGCACCTGCACCAACCACTGCCAACGTCATGCGTGTACTCCCAATTTTGCTTTCGCCAGTTCCGTGGCATGCAGCATTTTTTCTGCAAGGACCTTTCGAGCGTGATCGATATCTTCATCAGCTGCCAGAGTGTAAGGGGGCAATACGACCATTGCAAGAGGTCGACGAAAACGAAAATGCGGACGCCGCCCTTTACGCCATGTGTCCTGTGCACCCCACACTCCAATCACAACAATGGGCGCAGAAGATTGGACAGCTAAACGCAACGCTCCCGATTTAATAGGCAGCTGAATAAGATCATCCGACATCGTCGCTTCTGGATAAATGGCAACAAGATGTCCTCGATGCAGCGCTGCTTGAGCATGAATTAACGAATCGGCGGCTTTACCCGTATTTCGTGCAACAGGAATTGCTCCCGCAGAAGTAAAGAACCATCTTAAAATTGAATTTTTAAAAAGTGAGTCTTTGGCAAGAAAATGCACTTGACGCTTTCTCCGATGGACGAGACATCCAATACTCAGAGGATCAATAAAAGAGATGTGATTACTCGCCAGGATTGCACTGCCTTTACTGGGCACAAAGTGCTCTCCCTCTATGAGCGTTTTAGCCACAAGAGAATAAAACGGCAAAGCGACCGCACTCGCGAGAGAATATACAATAGAGAACCGTCGAGTCATTGGACATAGCATAATAGCCATGCAGTGTGCTCTTGTAATTCCCGTGCGCTCTTTTGCAGATGCAAAGACACGCTTAGCAAGTCTTCTCACTCACAAACAACGCGAGGAGCTGATGAGGAAATGTGTTTTAAAGGTGATTACTGCAGGGCATAACACGCCATGCATCGATGAAATAGTCCTCGTATCGGCCGACGAACAAGTTAAAGCCTTTGCTCAACACGAATCTGTTAATTTTTATAGTAGCGATTTGAGACTTAACGAGGATCTTTATGCGTGCGTCTCCCAGATCAACCCTTCACTCGATGGAATAATCATCTCACACGGAGATCTTCCCTGGATCACAAGCTTTCACGATGTTCATGAGCACCTTCTTCATCATCAAGTAGTTATTGCTTCGGATAGACATCGAAAAGGAACAAATATTTATGCACATAAAAGAGCGGTCTCCGCACCTTACGAATTTGGTGTGGACTCACTCATCAAACATATCCGGAAGATACAAGCTGCTCGCATATCCTACACATTAATTCAGTCTCCGGAGTACGGTCTCGACATTGATACACCAAACGACCTAGCGTTCATCAATACAAAAGGGCAATAAAAAAGGAGCCGGCATAAGCCGACTCCTTATTCACGTATCGTGACTCGTTATCGAGCGCGACGCTTTGTAGCTTTACGTGCAGTTGTTTTGCGAGCTGCTGGTTTGCGAGCTGCAGTTTTCTTAGCAGCTGGCTTACGCTTCGCTGCAGTTTTCTTAGCTGCTGGCTTACGCTTCGCTGCAGTTTTCTTTGCAGGAGCTTTTTTAGCTGCTGCCTTCTTAGCTGCTGGCTTACGCTTCGCTGGAGCTTTCTTCGCTGTAGCTTTTTTAGCAGTAGTCTTCTTTGCAGTTGACTTCTTCGCTGCAGTTTTCTTAGCTGCTGGCTTACGCTTCGCTGCTGTTTTCTTTGCAGGAGCTTTTTTAGCTG
>CAYMMG010000007.1:4179-76317 GCA_964391505.1 uncultured Burkholderiales bacterium
TTAGCTGCTGGCTTACGCTTCGCTGCTGTTTTCTTTGCAGGAGCTTTTTTAGCTGCTACTTTCTTAGCTGCTGGCTTACGCTTCGCTGCTGTTTTTTTCTTAGCTGCTGGCATTTTTGCCACCTTTCGCTTTCTTGAGGGTGTCTTGATCAAGACCCAGAAGGGTCATTTATTCGCTTTAACTTCTGCCTTGAATCCAGATCCGGCTTTGAAGCTGGGGACAGTTGTCGCTGCGATCTTTATATCTTCACCAGTTTGGGGATTGCGTCCGACGCGCGCTGCGCGATCAGATGCTTTCCAAGTTCCAAAACCAGGAAGAGTTACTTGCTCTTTCTTAGCTACTGTAGAAACAATCGTGTCGGTTAATGCCTTGAGACATGCCTCCACGCTGCTTTTAGGTAGCCCTGTTTGTTCTGCTGCTGCTTCTATAAGCTCTGTTTTATTCACGGTTAACCTCCAAGTTTTTTCGCCCGTTAAGTATTAAGTCGAGTGTGTTCCATCAAGCATGTCAAGTATTTGTGGGTTTTCGAGATAAAAAAGGGCGATTTCTTAACCATGAAAAAAGAAGGTATTTCTTTCACATAGAGTGAACATCGCTTTATGTTATCGTTACTCGATACTTAATCGGTGAAGTACTTTCTTTGTTGCAGTTATGACACTTTTATTTTTATAAAAGTAGACAAACACTAGTTTATTAGGGTTTATGCACAAAAAGCAAAATACATTACTCATTTCAAATTTTTTACGTTTAGTAAAAATTTGAAATCAAAACACACAAAGAAGAATTTAGTGAGGTTGACCACGCATCGTGCATTTTTTATTTCATTATTTTTTTATTAATTTTTTCATTTTTTTTACTGAAAACTTAATACTGCAAGTATTAAGTATGTAAATGAAACTAACGAAAGAGAAAAGTAAATCCAATCATGATAAGAATAACGCCTCCTGCAATCTCAATATTCTTTCCAAATAGCTTTCCGAAATGATGTGCGGAAAAATAAGCGACGTAACAAAGAATGCTAGTAACAACTCCGATAACGGCAACAGATATTCCTAGCGGTAGATCCACCAGTCGAATACTTGTACCCACGATTAATGCATCAATACTTGTCGCAATAGATAACAGTACCAGTTCTTTATAGCCCAGTTTTTGCGACTTTTCCTCGTTATTGCGTCGACGGCTTTCTACAACCATTTTGATTCCTACAACACACAGCAATGCACAGGCAATGGGTCCACTGATGCTAGAAATTGTTCCAGCCGCGGCAGAGCCAATGACCCAACCGATGACAGGCATGGCTCCTTGAAAAAAACCGAAGAACAATGCGAGGCGAAGTCCTTCTTGTTGAGATCGTTTTTGCGCGCGAACTCCAGTAGCAACACTCACACTTACTGCATCCATAGAAAGGCCGATTGCAATCACAAAGATATGTAATAAAGAACTCATAATGATTTTAATTTTTTCGCTTGTGATCTTTGGACAATGAGAGACACCATAATCACATCTGAAATCAGCACATAGACTGGATACAAATATATTTTAAGGGCAAACTCAGTAATGGCAAAAAGATTAACCGATGCTGCACATAATGCAATGAGCCACGTTGCAAGATTTTCAGTTTGTGGATAGAGATATGTTTTCTTTATCGTAGGAATCCATCCCAACACCTCAATAAAAATACTTACGTATAATGCCGTAAGGGGATTCTCAGTTACAGCCCAAAGAATCAAACCGATTACTGCACCTGTTAAACACACAACATCAAGACGTTGAAATCCTCCCATTCCATATTTGAAGGAAAGAATAAAAACGATCGTCTGAAGACTGGTAATGGATAAAAGTAGCCATATTGTTCCACGAGCACCTGTGACGAAATAGCTAACCAAAATGATCATGCTCAGCAGAGACCAAATTCCATATGAAGCACGATGAGGTTTCGTTGTTCCCCGAAGGATGCTTCTTATATATGGAGCAAACGAGCAAGCGGCTAGTAGACCTGCAATGACACCAATAATCTGTGAATAGAGAGGTGTGGATGAGGCCAATAAAACCATGAGTACATCGTACTTAGTGCGCACATAAGCGCTTTACATCAACTGAAAGATAAGTAGTGCAACAGAAGTGCTCAGCCCAAAGATGACCACAAATCGTCTCATGTGATCCTTGTCGATGTAACGAATAACACGAGATCCCGTAATGCCTCCTGAAATCGAACCTACTGCCATTGCGAGGGCGATGGGCCAAAATACAAGCCCTGCGTACGAAAAGTAAATTGTTGCAATGGTATTCGAAGCAAGTGCGAGAATGTTTTTTACTGCTACTGAGTGATAGAAGTTTTCCATTTTCAACAAAGCAAATGCGGCAAGGAAGAGTACTCCTACTCCTGCTCCAAAATAGGCGGCATAAATCGCAATAAAAAATGTTGCTATGGTAACGACAGCAATTTTTCGTTTTTCGGTTCCCATATTCACTCGATCAAAAAGATGCTCAATTCTGAGATGAAATCGCAAAACAAGCGATCCCGTAAAAATCAATACCGGTGCGACGAAACCAAAAACAGCATCAGGCGTTTGCGTCAAAATAAAGCTTCCTAGCATCGCTCCGGATAGGACGGGAAGGATAAAAAGCTTGATGAGTTGTTTGTTAAATTTCAACTCGTGCTTAAATCCAGGCAGATTTGCAATCAGTCCTGGCCACAAGCCCACTGTCGAAGTTGCGTTTGCAACAAGAGGACTTTGTCCCAGTGAAAGCAAAACAGGATACGAAAGAAAGGAGCCCCCTCCCGCTGTGGCATTCAGTATTCCTGCAATAAAAGCTGCAGCAGCGGCGGCAAGGAGTTCCCACAATTCAACTGATGCAATAAAGAAGGTCATAGTGTCCTTGTACTCGACGGAGCACTCTCCCTTTTTCTTGTAGTGCTACAACTGACATTCTGAGTGAAGCGAAGAAACTCTACGGAAAACACCGCGAACAAGAGATCCTTCACTCCGTTCAGGATGACGTGATGGTATCCCCGAGCGGATTCCTGGACTATCCAGTGCCGTTACCACCAAGGTGGTAACTAGATAGATTTCACGCATCCCCGAGCGGATTCCTGGATCATCCAGTGCCGTTACCACCAAGGTGGTAACTAGATAGATTTCACGTATCCCCGAGCGGATTTGAACCGCCGTTACCACCTTGAGAGGGTGGCGTCCTAGGCCGCTAGACGACGGGGACTTGACTATATAGTGCCTTATATAGAAAGGTCTAGGTTACTAGGACTCACTTTGCCCAGTACAACCGAATAAGGTCCAAACCACGGTCGGACCTTATATCTCTAGTTGTACTTCGTAGGTTTAATTGTGATCTCGCCGATCTGCACTTCGCTGGGTAAAGAGAGAATGTACGCAATCGCATCTGCCACGGCATGTGGATCCATCGCATCACTTGCATCTCTCGGATATCCACCATGATCAAAAAGTTCGGTATTGATGTATCCAGGACACACATTTGTTACAGCTATATTTTTGGGGCCAAGTTCGATGGAAAGACTGCGAGCAAATCCGGTGATTGCCCACTTACTCGCGAAATAGACACTACGTTGCGCTTTTGCGTTGAGACCAGCGAGAGAATTCACAAAAATTATTCTTGCGCTTCCCTGCATTTTTGAATCAACAGCTTTTTCAATGTGCTCCAGAAAATATTTCGTCAGAATGATCGGAGATAAAGTGTTGATAGCCAACACATCTTCAATCTCTTTTACAGGCGCATCGATCAAATTACCTTGTGTCCACAGTCCTGCATTATTAATGAGTACATCACATTGATCGAAGTGAGCAAAGAACACTTCAGTAACTCGTTCGCATTCCGTCACACTAGTAATATCTGCAGCAATAAATGTCGTACCTGTGGATTGAGCAACTTCACGGCCACGTTCTTCGTTACGACCTACAAAGGCAACTGCATGTCCTTCTTTGGCGAGACGTTCGACGACACATCGTCCGACTCCACTTGTACCGCCAGTTATTAGGATGTTCATTGACTACCTTTTCTTTTTCTTGATCTCTATTTATTCTTTTCGCTTACGCGACTCTGTTTTTTTCTCCGTGCGGAGAAGGTCCACCACGGCAACGACTCCCCTGTTTGTGCAAAATGAACGGCCATTTCGAATGTGTCTAAAACGCACGGGTCATGCTTGCTTTTCGTCAGCGCACACAAGCGGTCATAAAGTTCTTGATGCGATTGTCCCACGAGATCTTCAACACAATGTATTCCGAGTTGGTCAAAATCTCGGACCATCGCTTTACCAATGTAAGGAATCGTAAGTAGCTCAGTCATTGTTTCGCTTCGTGCTTACGTTTATCAAAAAGGGAACGAATGAACTGGAGAGACAGCGTCGATGCAATAAAACCAAGGACAGGAACGACGCTGATAATAAAAATGTTGTCCGCGCCAATTGCAATGTGATAACAGACAATCGAGGCATAGGTAAGAATGGCAACTGATCCTCGTCGTATCCAGGACATCTCCCATTTCTTGTTCTCTTCCACGCGACGATTCCGTAATTCAATGGCAGAAAGTCGTGCTTCAAAGTCCACATCAGTCATAGGCATCAGAGTTTAGATCGGATTTCCCTAAAAACAAGCTCCGCGATAAGTTCGTGGCCTCGATCGTTGGGGTGCAGACCATCGGCAAGCAGGGCGTCGAGACCTTCGTCTGCGATGACCTTATTAAACGCTGGAAAAATCTCAACGAACGAAACGTCTGCTGTGGCCGCACATTTTTGTATTACGGCATCGTATTGCTTAATGCGTTCAATCGTATAGCGATGGTGGTCCTGCGAAAAAAGACAAGGATCCATCTTTGAATCATCGCAGGGTGTCAGACCTACAGAAAAAACATCAACGCCTATTTCTTTCAATCGAGTTAAAATCGCGGAATATGTTTCTTCAAATAGATCTAAGGAAACTTCTGGCTCTTGCGTGAGTCCGTTAACACGCGAATCGTTGACACCCACGGCGAGTCCCACAATTACATCACTCACAACTCCATGTTCTGCAATATCAATTCGCGTACGCAGTTCACTTTCAAATCGATTAGACACACCAATGATTGTGTCGCCCCCGATACCTAGTTCCAGAACAGAATGATTCGAGTCCACCACTCCCGCAGCATAAACAGTATGAAACTCGTGAAAGATGAGAGACCAGAGACGCGATGTCCAACCTCCACCGGTTTCATCACTTGCGCGGTTTGTAATTGAATCTCCAAAAATAACTATCGCCATGGTATACAAGTTTAGACTTTGCAAACGTCTGCACGGCCCGTATAGACAAATTTAGAAACGACTGAAGCATTCAACTGCATTCAACGCATTAAACAAGGGAATTTCAGCGTTCGCAATCAACACCATCGCGCACAATGATCCTTGTGTTAATCTGGGTGCTTGCTCAATATTTTTGGCGGAGCTGTCGATACAGGGTTGTTACCTGCTCGTATTTTTGTCGCCTCGTCATGGGCACACAAGGACCTCATTTCACCCCTACATAGAAAAATTTGTAATGAATAAAAAAAAGCTTTCACTTCTTATCATCGGTGCGGCAGTCGTTATCGCTATCGCCGCCGTTTTTGTACTTCAGAGCGATTTGTTCACGTCCAATGAAAAAAAGCAGGTTGTGAATACCTCTACAACGACGGTAGCCGGATCCGTTGGGACAACGTCTTCGACGTCTTCTCCAAATACCCAAAGCCCATCACCAAAGAAAATCTCCGTAACACTTACAACGCCCATTAACAATGATGAATATTCTGGGAGACCCGTAACGGTGCGGGCCATTCTTGATGGAGCGACGCAAGGAACATGTACCGTCATCTTCAGTAAAAAAGGAGAGAAAGACGTAACAGCAACTGCACCCATTATTCAAGCCCCTACCTATTACACATGTGAAGGCTTTGATATTGAGGAAAGCAAATTTCCATCAAAGGGTCAGTGGAATGTAAAAGTGAGCGTCGAGTCATCTGACGCTCGTGGAGAATCAGAACAAAGAAAGATTACTGTCTCGTGATAAAAAAAATAACTCTTGTAATGCTCCTGATCTGCAGTTCGTTTGTACTCACTACGACAACCACTGAACCTGAAAAAGCATTTGCGGCCACGGCAAGTCGCTGGGAGCCAGGACGCATTATCGATGACCGCATCTTTACTGATGCCAGCGCAATGTCTGTAGGGAGCATTCAGTCGTTTCTCAACACCATTGGCGGCTCTGGTTCTACTTGTTTAAAAAACTATCAAACACCTGAACCTTTGGGAAATAATAATTACGGCGGGAATGTTTCTGCTGCACACGCTATATGGAAGGCTGCACAACTCTATACAATAAATCCACAAGTACTCATCGTTACTTTGCAAAAAGAGCAGGGCCTCATTACAACGACAAACTGCAGTGAAACTAAATACAGAACAGCAATGGGATTCGGCTGTCCAGACACCGCGCCCTGTGATGCTCAATGGTTTGGATTATCAAAACAGCTATTTCAAGCGGCGCGGCACTTTCGAGGTTATTTCGATGATACCTTAACTTTTGTTCCCTTCACATTAGGGAACTACTCCATTGGATATCATCCCAATGCTGCTTGCGGAGGCACCACGGTTAATATCCAAACACGAGGTACAGCGGCGCTATATTCCTACACACCCTACCAACCCAATGGGCAAGCACTCTCTAATCTCTACGGCTCAGGAGGTACCTGCAGTTCGTACGGTAATCGCAACTTCTGGCGAGACTTTACTGACTGGTTTGGTTCACCTACAGGCGATTTAGTGAGAACGATTAACAACGGAACCATGTACTTGGTGAGTGAAGGGAAAAAATATCCAATTCCCAACCAGAGCATCAAAAATGATTTCGAACGACTTGGTCCACTCAATTATGTAAGTGATACTTACGTCAATGCTCTCTCCACTGACTCTACGTTAAAGCGCATGGTGGGCAGTACCAGCGGCAGCTCGCTCTATCTCGTAAACGCAGGCATCAAACTACCGTTTACTAGCTGTAATAGTGTGGCCGATTACGGATTTAGCTGTGCCGCCATTTTGCGCCTCACCGGCAGCCAAGTGAGCATTTTAAGCAACGGTCCGCCTGTTACTCAGCTCATTAAGTCAGGCGCTAACAACAGTATTTACTATATGGAAGATGGGAAAAAGCGTCCGGTTTCGAGCTGGAACGACGTAAAGGGTATGGGAGTTTCTCTCGCCATCAATAAACTCAGCGATTACATCATCAACGGATATCCAACTGGCGACATCGTCCTTGCAGGAGGAAGCTTGCTGAAAAAAAGCGGTTCTGCAACGGTCTACGCCGTGAACAATTGGTCATCATCACCGTCTGTCTTTCCGGTTTCTAATCTTAACTATGCAAGAGAACTGGGATTAAGCACTTCGATAAGAACAGTATCGAATAGTGAATTTTCAGCATATAGCGTCGACGCGACATTGGGAAATAAATTTTCCTGTAGTTCTACCTACTACATCGGTTCGAACGGTATTTCGCATTCCATCCACGTCGATCTCCTGGATGATTACGGACTGAGCGATACAAATTTTTTAGCCGGTGGTGAAATTTGTCGAAACCTTCCCAAGAGTTCACAACCATTTGATCGGTATATCAAGGTCAACAACTCCATCTATTTCATAGAGAACGGAACGAAGCGACCATTCACAAGTTATGGTGCGTATGTAAATCATGGGGGTACTGCCGCAAATACAGTCGTTGTCACTGATTTTTTTGCAGCAACAATAGCTACAGGATCTAATCTCTCGAGCTAATAAACCACCGTTTAGTATTCCGCGCTTCTTAGTAATGACATGCGCGGAGACTTTTAACAGGTCGGCCCGCCGCCATCTCCCCTTGTGATGGGATTGAGCGGAGGAGTTGGTCCGAATCCGCTGGGAAGCGCTGAATTTACATAACGACCAAATTGTTGTGTCGCCCACATTTTCCCATCCGCAGAACAATAAACTCCGATTCCAATAACGTCAAGGTTGCGAGCCAAAAGATTCACACGGTGTCCTGTTGAATTCATCCATGCTGTGTGAATAGCGCCGGCACGCGTCCCCTGTCCGCCCACTCCAATATTTTCTGCGGCAGTTTGATACTGACCGAGAAGAGGGCGAATATTTGAGTGAGTAAAATTATTGTTGGCTCCCATGGATACTGACCACTTACGAGCATTTGATGCAAGAGATGCACTCCACCTCAATGCAGGAAGTCCACGAGCAGCTCTTTCTGCATTCACACGAGCAAACATGTCAGCGGCAACTGTATTCTCTGCTGAAGATGATGAGTTACCTGATGACGATCCCGAACCAGAACCTGATCCACTCGATACAGCTCCCGCACATGAGGCGCTATGCGAAGGAGAAAAGGCACGCGCCTGTCCATTTGTCGTTGCTGCAAAATATCCCGTAAAGCTTTTACTCGAGGAAATCGAAACGGTAGCTGAACCTAAACAACCACCACCCGTCGAACCATAAAAGGGTGCGTCACCAAAGGAGAAAATTCCACCGTCGCGAGCAACAAGCCAATACCCCGCACCCGATCGGGTCGATGCCATTCCTACGACCGGTTGGAGAAGCCTCATTGACCCTGTCGAGCCATAGAACCTCGCATTACCAAAGGTAAAGATCCCGCCATCACTTGCAACAAGCCAATACCCCCCACCTGATGTTGCAGCCATACCCACAATCGGCTGGTTAAGGCGCTGCCCACCTGTCGAACCATAAAACTGCGCGTCGCCAAACGTAAAGATCCCGCCATCGCGAGCAACAAGCCAATACCCCTTACCAGAAGGAGTTGCAGCCATACCCACGATCGGCTGATTCAAACGCATCGCTCCAGTCGAACCATAAAACTGCGCATTACCGAATGTAAAGATCCCGCCATCACTTGCAACAAGCCAATACCCGCCACCATTAGGTGTTGCAGCCATGCTCACAATCGGCTGGTTAAGGCGTTGCCCACCTGTCGAACCATAGAACCGGGCATCGCCTGACGTAAAGATCCCGCCATCGCGAGCAACAAGCCAATAGCCCGCACCTGAAGGAGTTGCAGCCATACCCACGATCGGCTGATTGAGGTTAAGCGCGCTTCCCGCGCCGGAAGGTAAAACCGCATTATTTGCAAATATAGGCGATGCGACAAGCAAACTCATCAAAACAAGTGTCAGGACGATGCGAGAGCGAATCTGTGCGCTAACCGTAATGCTACGAGGACGACATGAAAGGATCGATCGTGTCTTATGGAATCCTTCCCGCTTCATATATTAAAAATCGGAACAAATAGAGGTGTTCTTTAGAGGCTTTTAGGCCTTAAGAACTAGGTACAACATAGGCACTCAGAGAGAAAATGTATGACAAGTTATGGCTCGGGAGGAAGGAATCGAACCCTCAATAACAGTACCAGAAACTGTCGTGTTGCCTGTTACACCACTCCCGAATGAAGAAATCATCATACTATTTTCCGCGAACAAGTCCTGCAAGAGAAGAATCTTTTGATACTCGACGAAATCCTACGATGCGACCAAACGCAACACGCACAGTTTCAGTAAAAAAGTTTTCCCATTCATCGCTGCCTGTAATAGGAGAATTTCGGGCCGGTGAGGCAATTGCCTCCATTCCCACTTCTTCAGCAATTAACTTCGCACGAAGTTCATGAAAGCCATCTGTAACGATGACCACCTTTTTGATGTCATGGTTTTTAATAAATGCTGCTGTATCACGCAGGGAATCATACGTAGAGACGCCCTGTACTTCACGCAAAATGTGAGAATCGTCAACTCCTCTGTTAAGAAAATAATTTGCACTTGCGGCAGCTTCGGTTGTTGTATCACCAGGCTGTCTTCCCCCTGTCACAATAATCATCGGAGCGACATTGCGCTTGTAAAGATCAAGAGCATGATCGAGTCGAGCTTGCAATACCGGCGAAGGAGTACCGTTGTATTGTGCAGCACCAAGGACAACTATTGCATCAACACGAGTTTTCTCTGACACTTCGTCATTGCGCGCAGCAGAATACACTTGCCAAAATGTTATGCCCACATATAGAAGGACGAGCGCAGCAGAAATACTCATAATTCGACCCAGCGTTTTACGCCACCCGCCTTGATGCTTTAATTTATCTTTGGAATATTTTTTCTTATGGGTCTTCTTAAATCCCCCACGGGTTTTGTCTTTCGATGAATCAAGAGAACCCTTCATGTATTAAAGACTTTCGCGCGCCGCTCGGATGCGTGCAAGAGAAACGTCGCGTCCAATCATATGTATCGCATCAAAAAGAGGAAGCCCCGATGCTGATCCTTCAATGGCCAAGTACACAATCGGTAGTGCCTTGCGAGGTTTCAGGCCTAACCCGTTCACCAGTTCACGTAAATCAATTGCATCTGTGTTCCACTCGCAGCTTTCCAGATGTTTTTCTACCGCGTCGAGAACTGAACGCGTATCCGGCATACTTCGGAGCTGATCTTGTGCTTCTGCGCTGAGTGAAAATGATTCACTGAAAAGACATTCCATCTGATCAACCATTGAGTTCGTTGTCGTTGCTCGAGGTTGCGCAAGTTCAACAGCACGAACAAAAAGAGTCTTGTCAATGTGGGGGCCGAATCGTTCAAGAGCTTCCGGTTCTAAACGCTCAACAAGATCAGAAGTTTCAATTGCTCGTAGATACTCCCCGTTCATCCATTCAAGCTTTTTAACATCGAAAATTGCACCTGAATGATTGACATCGTGAATATCAAATTCTTGAATCATTTCTTCTAACGAGATGACTTCTCGACCATCTTTGGGCGCCCATCCCAGCAGCGCTAAGTAATTAACCATAGCCTCAGGCAAGTAACCCGCATCTTTGTAGCTCTCCAGAGAAACGGCTCCATGACGTTTAGAAAGTTTTGAACGATCAGGCGCCAAAATCATTGGGGTATGGGCGTAGAACTGTTGTTCGTCGGTACCCAGGGCTCTGCGGATAGCCAAGATTCGGTGGGTCGAATCGAGAAGATCTTCTCCGCGAATTGCATGAGTGATTCGCATGTCAAGATCATCCACCGCATTGGCAAGGAAAAAAGTAGGAGTACCGTCGCCGCGCTCGATCACGAAGTCGCTCACATTTTCCCATTGAACAGACACAGTTCCTCGAAGGGCATCATCAAAGCTGCTTGTTCCCTCGTCGGGAGTTATAAAGCGAACAGTACGCGGACGATTCTCGTCTCGAAATTTTTGCTTTTGTTCGCTCGTGAGGTTGCGTGAACGACCATCGTATCCTGGCGGAAGTTTTTGGGCTTTGCGTTCTGCATTGATGGCTTCGAGTTCTTCTGCCGTTTCAAAACACTCGTATGCAAGGCCTTGACCAAGAAGTGTTGTTATCGTTTCTCGATAAAGATCAAATCGTTCGGACTGGTAAACAATATCTCCATCCCAGTCGATCCCCATCCACTGAAGCATGTTGCAAAAAGCATCTGCATGCTCTCTCTTCGATCGTGCAACATCAGTATCTTCAATACGCATTGCGAACTGACCGCCAATATGACGAGCGTAGAGAAAGTTATACAGAGCGGTGCGAGCAGTTCCCACATGAAGTTGCCCTGTAGGCGAAGGTGCAATACGCAAACGAGGTTGTGAAGTCATTTATCAAGTGTAGGTTTTGCAGGGGCCCACCCTGGAAATGAGGTCTACAGTTAGGGTCGTTCCTGCTGTGCAGGTGCGGCCCTCCCTCAGAGCAACCAACCAGCAGCAGTTCATTCAGTTGTACCGAATCTTGCCACTAGAGGCCATCCCCTTCACCAGCACCGCATTAGAATAACCCCTCGAGTTTTTCCCACCAACCAGAAATAGCATCGTGCGAATGCGAGGATCCAGCAATAATCTCATCGGGAATAGAATTCACGATAATTCTGCGTCGGTGTTCATCATGACCACATCCATTTACCAATAGTGGTCGCCACTTTTCTTCACCTTGAGCCGGAGCTGCATCGTATCCCAACAATTTTGATGCAAACCGGATATCATCCATAACAGGGGCTCGGCCAAAATGAGACGCGCGGCGCATAGCTATTTCACCAATAAGAACTTCCACGTCATGAAGATGTTCATGCGCCACCAAAACAAACGAACTTTTTTCGCGCGCGACAAGAGAAAGCGCATAACCAACATTCGGACCGGCGTTACCAAGAAGTTGATCGTCTGAGGTCTTGTGAGTTTTCTCATCTCCCGGGCGATGCGCTTTCCACGAATCCGGAACCGGTGTATCGATACCTTCGGGCATATTCTGCTCATGGCGAGGAGTATCTATATTTTTGGGGGAAACAAAATCTTGAGTAGGCATGAACAGAAATACTACTGGCCTTTAGGGTTGCTCCTTGGAAAAAAGAAAAGAGCGGAGGAATCATACAGATGATTTCTTATACGTTTTCCAAGGAGCAACCCTCCCCCGAATTAACGAACCCGCAGCAGCCCGTTCAGTCGTATCGAGCCTTACAGCAAGAGGGGCAACCCTCCCCAAACCAACTAACCAGCAGCAGTTCGTTCAGTTGTACCACGACTTTCAGAGCGCGTTTTGATCATCACGTAATAGCCCGATAATGATCCCATCGGTCAACGCCTGCCAGGAAGCCTCAATAATATTGTCGCTCACTCCTATTGTTGTCCATACTTCGGAACCATTCGTCATATCGATAAGAACACGAGTGATTGCTCCTGTGGCACTATCAGAATCCAAAATACGCACTTTATAATCGAGCAACTGAACCTTTCCCAATTGAGGGTACAGCGCTTCAATCGCCTGACGCAATGCATTATCAAGTGCATTGACAGGACCATTGCCCTGAGCAGTTTCCTTATAGGAATTTCCCTTTGCTGTTAATGCAATCGTCGCTGTTGTGCTCAGCGTAACTGATTTTTCAAAACGACCTACATCACCTGCTGATTCGTGAACCACGATGTCAAAATGATCAACGTCGAACCAGTTCTGCTTCCATCCGGCAGCTTGACGCATTAATAATTCGAGTGAAGCATCCGCAACTTCAAAATGGTATCCACCGTATTCAAGAGATTTAAGTTTTTCTGTAATCTCTGCAATAGCCAACGAGTCAAGCTCGATTCCCAGTTCGTGCGCTTTTATCTCGACTGCAGTACGCCCCGCCATTTCCGAAACGGCATAGCGTGTTTTGTTCCCCACTGTTGCTGGTTCAATATGTTCGTAAGCGTCGGATCGACGAGATAACGCTGAAGTATGGACTCCCGCTTTATGGGTAAAAGCTTTCGACCCTACATATGCAGCTTGGGGATTCAACGGCATGTTGACGAGTTCCGCAATCGTTGACGCAATAGGCGAAAGGAAAGCAAGATTTTCTCTTTCCACGGTTTCATATCCCATTTTTATAGACAAGTTTGCAATGACGGGAACAAGATTGCAATTTCCTGTTCTTTCTCCATATCCGTTAATGGTCCCCTGTACTTCTCTCGCGCCAGCCCGGACAGCAGCAAGCGCATTCGCAACGCCGCATGCACCGTCGTCGTGGGCGTGAATAGAAACTATTGGCGATGCTGCTGAACTGGAATAGCGTGCGGTGACGTCAGAAACGATGTCAAAGACTTCATCAGGAAGCGTTCCGCCATTCGTATCACATAAGACGAGATACTCCGCTCCAGCATCTGCTGCTGCATCAAGCGCACGAAGAGTAAAGTCCTTGTTGTTTTTATACCCATCAAAAAAATGTTCCGCATCAAAGTGCACACTGCGACCATGCTTTACAAAAAAAGAAACGGAATCCGCAATCATCGCGAGACCTTCATCGAGAGTGGTACGCAAAGCTTCGAGAACGTGATAATCCCAGGTTTTTCCAAAGAGGCACACTGCCGACGTATCTGCGTTTAAAACTGCGTTACTTACCGTGTCTTCATGAACCTTCACTTCGGCTCGGCGCGTCGATCCAAATGCTACAAGCGTCGAATTCATGAGATGAAGCTCCGTCTTTGCTCGTTCAAAAAATTCGGAATCCTTCGGGCTCGCACCTGGCCATCCAGCTTCAATGAAGTGGACACCCAGCAAATCGAGCTGTTCAGCAATACGAAACTTGTCTTCAACTGTAAGAGAAATTCCTTCAAGCTGACTTCCGTCACGCAATGTCGTATCGAATATCGCTACTGAACCTAGGTTGCTGACCACTTGTCGCTCTTCACTTCGAACAGGCTTGGGCGATAGCATCGCCAATTTCGGTCGTTGAACCCACATACGTGTCTGTGTCAGCGAGCGCAGCACGAATGCGCGCAGCACACCCGGCTTCTCCTAGAAAATCACACATCATTGCCGCAGAAATAATTGCTGCACGTGGATCAGCAAGATTCTTTCCTGCGATATCAGGAGCAGAACCATGAACAGGCTCAAACATTGATGGTGCGTTGCGTGTGGGGTCGAGATTCCCGCTCGCCGCACGACCAATGCCACCCGAAATCGCGCCACCCAGGTCGGTCAAAATATCTCCGAAAAGATTGTCTGTGACAATTACATCAAAGCGTCCCGGATCTTCAACAAAGTAAATACACGCAGCATCAATGTGTGAATACGCCGTTTGCACATCTGGGTATTCACTGGCGACTTCGTTATACGTTCGGTTCCATAAATCACCAGCAAAAGTTAAAACATTGATCTTGTGCACCATCGTGAGATGTTTACGAGGGCGTGATTGCGCAAGTTCAAAGGCATAGCGGATACAACGTTCAACACCATGGCGCGTATTCACCGAACCTTGAGTTGCCACTTCCTCTTTCGTTCCTTTGCGCAGCACCCCCCCTTCACCGACATAGGGGCCTTCAGTATTTTCACGAACACAGATCACGTCGACGGCTTGACCAGACGGAGAAGTAGGAGAAACAAAGGGACGCAAATTTATATATTGATCGAGCTCAAAACGCATCTTGAGCAACAAACCTCGCTCGATAATTCCAGGCGCGACATCAGGCGTACCCACTGCTCCTAAAAGAATCGCATCGTACTTTCGTAGTTCTTCTAATGTTTCGTCACTCAGTATTTCGCCATCTTTGAGATACCGCGTGCCTCCCAGATCAAAGGGGGTTGCATTGTACGATAAACCTGCTGCGCTAAGTACTTTTTCCGCTTCTCGCACAACATCAGGACCGATACCATCTCCACCGATAATAGCTATTGAATAATCTGACATATTGTTTAGTCCTTATTTCGTTTCGTGAATACGTGCGGGAATCCTCTGATCTATCGGATATCCATCGATTTGTTTACCTTCACCCAGCGTAGCAATGTCATAAGGGACAGCCCTATAGATTCGCCAAGGTTTATCTGCTTGGTAATCAGAAATTTCTTTGCGATCGAGTCCATGAGGAACGTGACGTCCGCCATAATAGCTTTTAATTCCATGCGCAATGTCGTTAGCGGTTTCCAAAACCTCCACATCACATTGAAGATAGACCCCGTCCCCTTTCCAGTTAGGTGCTGTGGAATCGTAAATAGAAATTGAAGCCTTTTTATTCACCGTCACGTTGCGAGAATGAATGGCATCTTTGAAAGAAATCCAATAAAGATTGCACGCTTCGTCATAGTTGAAATATACCGGAGAGACCCAGGGTGAACCATCTTCATCCGCAGACGCAATCGTCATATAGAAAATACCGGATATGATTTTTTGTGCCGTAGGCGTGAGTTCAGCAAACTGCATAACAAAAATTACGGAATGCGATGACGCCAATTATGTGCATCAGGAATCTGGCCAAACTGGATGTTAATCAATTCTTCGCGAAGAGACATTGTGATCTCGCCCGCTTTTCCGTCGCCGACAACGGTCTTGGAATCATCAGAAACAATCGACCCGACAGGAGAAATCGTCACTGCAGTTCCACACGAAAATACTTCTTGAATGGATCCTGCTGAAATTTCATTAATGATGTCATCAAACACAAGGGGCTCTTCACGTACGACATACCCGCGATCTCGCGCGAGAGCCAAAATTGAATCACGAGAAATTCCGTCAAGCAAACTCCCTGTTAATTGAGGAGTGCGAAGAGTAACAGAGCCATCGTCGCCACGTGACACAAAACAGACGTTGCTCGTTCCCATCTCTTCTATATATTTCCGTTCTTTTGCATCACGCCACAAAACATCTTGACAATCATGAGCATATGCTTCATCTTTTGCAATCAGGCTCGCCGCATAATTACCTGCGCACTTAGCTTCACCCGTTCCACCTTCGACAGCTCTCACGTAGTTATCAGTAGCGAAAATGGAAATCGCAGGAACATCTGCAATCGATTGAAAGAAGGGAGAAACAGGAGAGGCGATAATAACGAAGAGATATTCATCCGCAGCACGTAATCCCAGGTGTGCTTCGCTTGCCACCATGAAAGGACGTAAGTACAGAGATTGGCCCTCGCGTTCAGGCACCCATGATGCGTCTGCACGAACAAGCTTTTCACACGCTTCGATAAAAAGCTCTTCATCTAGCACGGGCATTGCCATGCGCACAGCTGACTTGTTTAGTCGTTGTGCATTTTTCTCGGGACGAAAGAGTACCAATTCGTTTTCGGGCGTTCGATAGGCTTTCATACCTTCGAATATGGCTTGACCGTAGTGAAACACCATCATCGCAGGTGATACTGAAAACGGTTCGAATGCGCGAACTTCTCCGGAGTGCCACCCTTTATCACGCGAAAAACTCATTACAGCCATGTGATCTGTAAAGTACATTCCAAATCCTGGATTTTCCAAGATTGCATTACGCTCACTATCACTCGCACAATGTGAGCTCTGGGTCACAATAAAGTGATCGTTATCTGTCATGTATCCTCAATTCCCCGTGATGACCATTATATAGGGAACATGCACATTTCTACACTTGAATTAAAGGGTTAAGAATCGCCAATAAATACACAATCATGAGATATTTTGGCCACAACTAGAGATTATATGACTCACCCCACCTTTTTCTCTACTACTATTTCATAGCTATGAAGAAGAAAATTATTATTGCTCTTATCGTTCTTGCCCTTGCGGGTGGTACTGCTTTTTGGTATTTCGTTCTCCGCGACGAGAAGCTCAATGTAGGAACAAAAAACATTGACTCATCTCAATCAGCACGTGATGTTGAGGAACAATCCACTCCTGATGGTACATGGTCAATCAAACAACAAGACGACGTCTTTGCTGGTTACCAGATCGATGAACTTTTCGGTGGTGCTTCCGTTAAAACATCTGCTGTAGGAAAATCTCAAGCGGTCAGTGGAACATTCGTCGTTGACGGCACAACTATTTCAGACGGAATCATCACTGTTGACACAACAGAAATGAAGAGCGATAAGCCGGGTCGCGATAATAAAATGACAAACGAAGGTTTAGAGACTGACGCATTCCCTGAAGCAACCTTTAAGCAAAGTAAGTCCGTGACATTTTCGTCAGCATTTACAAAAAATGAAGAAATCGAAATTGAGATTCCTGGAACTTTAACCCTTCACGGACAATCCCAAGAAGTAATCTTCCCGCTGAAAGCGACATGGGACGGCAAAGTTATCAAAATATCTGGTGAACTCGAACTCACACTTTCGGATTACGGAATCGAAGCTCCCGATAGCTCCTTTGTGACTGTTGATGAGCAGGGTTCACTCAAAGTCCAATTGCTTTTTCTCCTTAAAGAAGGCAGCTCAAAGAAGAGCAGCTCAGAAGTTACGACTACATCCACTACAACACCGGCTGTAACTCAAACCACTGTTTCGCAAACCCCTACAACTGTTGATCCGTACGGCTACTAGTCGTCGTTTCTACGCATCCGCGTAGGTCAGTGGTTTATTAAGGAACATTATGGATAAGTATGAAATAACGCAAGACGCGTTTAACCGTCTTAAAGAAGAATTGGAATGGCGAACGGGAAAGTACCGTCTCGATCTTGCCCAAATGATTGAGAAGGCTCGTGAGCACGGTGACTTAAAGGAAAACGGCGAATACCATGCAGCGAAAGATACGCAGGGTCTCAGTGAAGCCCGCGTCCGTGAACTTGAACAGATTCTCAAGAATGCAACTGTTGTTGAGGGCGGTGTAGGTGATGTTGTTGCTATTGGCACCATTGTCGAGATCTCTATGGAGGGAGATACTGAAACTACGACATATCTTGTGGGTTCGATTGAAGAGAAGCACGAAGAATTCGATATGTTAACGACTACTTCCCCTCTTGGTATTGCATTGATGGGCGCCAAGTCCGGCGACAAAGTTAAATACGAAGGTCCACGGTCAGTCTTCGAAGTCACGATTCACAGCGTGCGTGCTAACAACTAATTCGGTTTCTTTGTTATCAAAGTGAAGTTACCGCTTTCCTGCGCGTAAACTTATCCATATGAATAAACCACGAACGTTGTCGGAAAAACTGTGGGACAATCATGTTGTCCATTCTGGCGAGGGTGTTCCCGATCTTCTCTATATTGACTTACATTTAGTTCACGAAGTAACTTCCCCTCAAGCTTTTGACGGCTTGCGCCTGAGCGGGCGTACGGTCCGGCGACCCGATCTCACTTTGGCGACCATGGACCATAATGTCCCTACCGATCACCCTGTTAATGGTGAAATCGTCGTCAAAGATCCCATTAGTAAAAAGCAAATGGATGCCTTACAAAAGAATTGTGCTGAATTTGGTGTGACCTGTTTTGAAATGGGAAACCACAATCAAGGAATCGTTCACATTATCGGACCAGAACAAGGGTTGACTCAGCCTGGCATGACCATTGTGTGCGGCGATAGCCATACCTCGACACATGGCGCTTTTGGAGCCATCGCTTTTGGAATCGGCACCAGCGAAGTCGAGCATGTTCTCGCGACACAAACTCTTCCGCAACAAAAGCCCACGACCATGGCCGTGACTGTTAATGGTGTCGCGCCTGAGGGTGTAAGCGCAAAAGATATTGCGTTAGCAATTATTAATCGTATTGGAACATCGGGGGGTGCCGGGTCGATCATCGAGTACCGCGGAACGGCCATCCAGGCATTGTCTATGGAAGGTCGCATGACTTTATGCAATATGTCTATCGAATCTGGCGCAAAGGCCGGTCTTGTCGCACCAGATGAAACAACGTTCGAATATATTCGCGGACGTGAACACGCGCCGAAAGGTGAAGAGTTCGAAAAAGCAGTTACTGCATGGAAGCAATTGCGCACAGATGATGATGCTACGTTCGATAAAGAAGTGGTAATCAACGCTGGCGAACTCTCTCCTTATGTCACGTGGGGAACAACGCCCGCAATGAGCGTGACTCTGGATGATGTCGTCCCTTCTCCCAATGATTTCGTTGATGAAAGTGCTCGTGATGCAGCTGTGCGATCGTTGGAGTACATGGGATTAACCGCGGGCACGCCAATAAAATCGATTCCCGTTCAAACTGTTTTCATTGGAAGTTGTACCAATTCACGGATCGAAGATTTGCGAGCAGCGGCAGCTGTTGCACAAGGGCACAGTGTCGCGCCAGGAGTTCGCGCAATGGTTGTACCGGGATCGTATCGCGTAAAAGAACAGGCAGAAGCAGAAGGTCTGGATGCAGTCTTCATTGCTGCAGGTTTTGATTGGCGTGAACCGGGATGTTCAATGTGCTTGGCAATGAACCCAGACAAGCTCGAACCAGGTGAACGTGCAGCATCGACAAGCAACCGTAACTTCGAAGGACGTCAAGGACCAGGTGGGCGCACCCATCTAGTTTCTCCCGCCGTTGCTGCCGCGACAGCAATCAAGGGAACACTGGCCAGCCCCAACGACTTAATGCAAGGTAACCAAAACTCATGAAACAAGTAGAAACAATTTCATCTCGCGTTGTCCCTTTGGATCGTAGCGATGTCGATACCGACCAAATCATTCCCGCCGTCTGGCTCAAGCGTATTGAACGAACGGGTTTTGGCGAAGGACTCTTTAGTGCATGGCGTCAAGATCCTGATTTCATTTTGAATAACCCTGCTTACGCAGATGGTCACATTCTTGTCGCACGTGAAAACTTTGGATGCGGATCATCGCGCGAACACGCACCCTGGGCATTAGAAGATTATGGCTTCCAAGCCATCATCGCTCCAAGCTTTGCTGACATCTTTAAGAATAACTGCATGAAACTTGGTCTGGTTCCTATTCTTGCCCCAGAAGAAATTGTCGATACGGTCATGCATGCTGCCTTGGAAAATCCGGCACTCGAAGTCACGGTTGATATTGCCAATCTCACCTGGTCCTGCCCCACAGTAGGCATCGAAGCAGAGCCTTTTCCTATGGATAGTTTCTCTCAATATCGCTTACTCAATGGCCTAGATGACATCGGTATCACTTTGCAGCACGAAGCTGATATCTCGGCGTTCGAAGCTAAACGCGAGAGCTTTAAGCCAGTCGTTGTTTAGCCGAGAGAGACCGTGATACAATGTATGCAATGACTCATCACTTCGAGCTACTCCTTACTTAGGCGAAAGCCCTACTGGCCTACGGCCATTGCTTTCGCCGCCCCCATCCTCCTGACAAAAGTCCAGGAGGTTTTTTATTTCTCCCCCTATTTCAACAAGGACCGACATGACACCCCCAAACGCTAATCCAAAAAAAATGCCTTTCGAGAAATACCAACGGTTCACGCCTTTGAGTTTTCCCCAGCGAACATGGCCCGATAAGTTCCTTAACAAAGCGCCTTTGTGGTGTTCCGTCGATTTACGTGATGGAAATCAAGCGCTCATCGATCCAATGGATCCGGTACGTAAAAAACGCATGTTCGAAACGTTGGTGGCAATGGGGTTCAAAGAAATTGAAGTTGGATTCCCTTCCGCAAGCCAAACAGATTTTGATTTCATTCGTGAACTCATTGAAGACGATCTCATTCCTGATGATGTCACGATTCAAGTGTTAACTCAGTGCCGGGAAGATTTAATTCGTCGAACATATGATTCTCTTAAAGGTTCCAAGCAAGCCATCGTCCACTTCTACAACTCCACTTCTCCCCTTCAGCGCTGTGTCGTTTTCCGTTTAGAAAAGCCAGGCATAGTTGACATTGGACTCGACGCTGCACGCTTGTGTCGCAAGCTTGAAGAAGAGATGGGATCTACGTTGATCCGCTACGAGTACTCGCCAGAAAGTTTTACGGGTACTGAACCAGAATTCGCCTTAGAAATCTGCGAAAAGGTCACCGATATTATTGAGCCTGATAATGATCAACGCAAAATTATCATTAACCTGCCCGCAACAGTGGAGTGTTACACGCCCAACATTTACGGAGATGTCATTGAATGGTTTGCAAATAACATTTCTCGTCGCGACAAAACAATCATTTCTCTTCACCCTCACAATGACCGTGGATGTGCAGTCGCAGCTGCAGAGTTTGGTGTTTTGGCTGGCGCAGACCGCATTGAAGGCACATTGTTTGGAAACGGTGAACGCACAGGAAATGTTGATGTCGTCACATTGGCTATGAATTTATTTGTCGAAGGCATTGATCCTATGCTTGATATTTCTGATATTGACCAGTTGCGACGCACAGCAGAATACTGCAACCGCATTCCCGTGCATCCGCGTCATCCGTATGCCGGAGAGCTTGTCTATACGGCCTTTTCGGGTTCACATCAAGATGCGATTAAAAAAGGTACCGAAGCACTGGATGAGAACTACGACAAGTGGGCAGTTCCCTATCTTCCGATCGACCCTGCACATGTGGGACGCACATATGAAGCTGTGATTCGAGTCAACTCTCAAAGCGGGAAAGGTGGCGTTGCTTACATTATGAAGAGCGAGCATGGCCTCGATCTTCCTCGAAAACTTCAGATCGAATTCTCGCGATCCATCCAAAGCATCGTTGAAGACTCTGGCACTGAAATTGAACCGAGCGCAATGTGGAATGCCTTTGAGAATTCGTACTTGCGCACTGATGTTGCAATCACCTTGGTTGATCATGAAGTCAACACACAAAAAGGCCGCACAACCGTCAATGCCACAATCTCTGTCAATGGGGTTGAGAGCGATGTCACCGGTACCGGCGGCGGACCAATCTCGGCATTCCTCGAAGCGCTCAATACTGCATTCGACACACAATGCGAAGTCACCGACTATTCAGAACACGCCATTGCAGAAGGCACCGATGCTCAAGCAGCGGCGTATGTCGAAATGCAAGACGCAGATGGAAATCGCCTGTGGGGTGTGGGGCTCGACGAGAACATACTCACTGCTTCTCTGCGGGCACTTCTCTGCGCCTTCAACCGCCTCCGAGACTAATATCCCGGTCCTGAGAGTGCAGTCATCCTGAGCGCAGCCAGGAACGAAGTGACTAAGGATCTCAACATATGGAGTGCCTCCGCTTGTTATCGTTGCGCCGGCAAAGCCGGACACAACTCGCGGTCGCTCCTCTGTCGCTCCCTGTGATGTGTCTCGTACGACCGCTGCGCGGAGATTCTTCGTTTGACTCAGAATGACTGCACACAATGATAACGAAGCTAGGCGGTAAGCAAAATTACCGCGCTTGAAGCCACTACTCCGATAAGGACTGATACCGAAAGCGTCTCTGCCGCAAATTCCACATCAAGATTTTCCAGAGATGCGAACGTCACCGTATTAAATCCCACCGGCGCAACACCCAGGGTCAGTACCGCGGCACGGTCTATTCCGTTGAGATCAAGTAAAAGAACAAAAGCAGTAGCGATAGCAATACCTGTGATCAAACGCACTCCTGCAGCAACAAAACTTGGCATCACATCTTTCTTCTTGATCACAATGCTTAGTCCTATTGCTATCATAAGAATTGGGACGAACGGCAGAGAGAATGTCTCCACAGTTTGATCGACCACCATGGGCACGTCAATATCCATGATATTGACAAGTATTCCCAGAATGATTCCCCACAGAGGCGGACCAAGCAACACTTTCTTGATCACCGATGTTTGAAGATGGACACTTGGATTCCCCTTCACTGCAATCGCGTATGCGACACCATAAATCATTGGCGCATTAACAAAGTCGAAAAGGATTGCTCGCGCCGCGCCATCAGTCCCATATTGTGCGGAAAGAAACGCAAGTGAGACAAACGAATTTACAATCAGGCACGCAAGAACAAATACTGTTTTCTTCACACCATCAATATTCATCCGTGAAGCAAAGAATCTTCCCGTAAAATATCCTGCAACTACCGAAATGAAAGCGAATACAGGAAAGAGTAAGAGGTGCTTCGTAATTTCTACATCTGAAGTTGCAGAAAAACTAACAGCCGGAGAAATGACGTAAAATATGATCTTGAGAAGTGTCGAAGCTTCCGTCAATCCGGCTACACCTACGCGTCGAAGGATAACACCTAAGCTAAGTCCGACGAAGATGGGCGATAGCGCTATGAGAGTATCCGCCATTGAGTTAGTCTAATTTCCCTTGCAGGGTCCGGCCTTGCAAACAACGCTTGGAACAATGAGGGCTAGAAAGCCTAAACAAAGTTTTTTCGAACTTTGTTTGCAAGGCCGGACCCTGCAAAATCAAACGAGCGAGATGTTGCGGGCAAACCGCACGCCATCAGCAACAATCAATTCTTGCAACACAGTATCTGGAACGGCCTCACCCGTTGTGATGACCATTACAGCACCACTACCATTCGCGTCACGGCCAAGAGCCATGTCGTCGATGTTGACAGTTGCTGCACCAAGGATCATACCGACACGGCCCACCATTCCTGGTCGATCATCGTTGCCAACAACAACAAAATGATTAGCGCGCGGAACATCCATTGCATAGTCATCGATTTGAGTAATGCGCACTTCCCCATTACGACGAAGCGCTGTTCCTGTCACAGATGTTTTACCTTCTTTTGTCGTCACTGAAACAACAACTCGAGAAAGATACCCTCCTGAATAAGTGTCACGAGAATCTTTAATCGAAACACCGCGCGACTTTGCAACATCGGGGGCATTGACAAGACTGACCGGTTCTTCCGTTGTATTTCTCAACATGCCCGTTAAAGCAGCAAGAGTCAACATAGAGCAATCGTGCTCCGCAATTTTACCTTGAGCTTCAACCTGAATCTCCGTGATCGTACTTTCGGCGAGACCTGCTGCAATGCGTCCACACGTTTCAGCAACCGAAATAAACGGAGCAACGACCGAATTTGCACCCTTGGCATCAAGATTCAAAGCAAAAGGAACGAAGTCATCAGCCAAAGCCAAAAGCATTTGTTTCCCGATATCGATTCCCGCACGGTCTTGCGCTTCGGGAGTGGACGCACCCAAATGCGGAGTTGCGACAACATTAAGAGAAGGATCCAACAAAGGAGAATCCGTCGTTGGTTCATTATCAAAAACATCTATTCCCGCACCCGCAATGACGCCTTCACGCAAACATGTCACAAGGTCATCTTCTTTGACAATCCCGCCACGAGCAGCATTAATCAAGAGCAGGTGAGGCTGAGCATTCTTCAACAGATCGGCATTGATTAGCCCTGCTGTATCTGGCGTTTTAGGGAGGTGAATGGTAACAATGTCACTCGCTGCAATGAGCTCATCAAGAGAATCGTATAGGGTGACACCTAAAGCTTCTGCTCGTTCAGCAGAAACATACGGATCGTACGCAATAATATTGGCATCAAAGGCCGCGAGACGTTCCGCGACGAGAACACCTACATGACCCAAACCTACAATTCCAATATTTTTGCCTTGGATTTCTACACCTGAATACTTTGAACGATTCCACTCTCCACCCATCAAATCGCGATGAGCATCGGGGATGCGACGAGCAAGAGCAAACATCAGCGCAATGGCATGTTCAGCAGCTGAAGTAATATTTGATTCCGGTGCATTAATAACCATGACCCCGTGTGCGGTCGCTGAAGGAATATCGATGTTATCGACACCCACTCCTGCTCGGCCTATCGCTTTGAGAACATCAGCTGCATCCAGTAAATCTGGTGTCACTCGCGTATCAGATCGAATGATAAGACCGTGTGCACCCTTAATGGCATCTTTTAATTGATCAGGAGAGAGCCCGAGTTGAATGTCGACCTCGTGGCCAGCATCGCGCAAACCTTTAAGCCCGCTCTCGGCAATTTTCTCTGTTACTAGTACTCTCATGATCCCTCTTTATTTAGGAGGTACGGCCTCGGGTACGACCTGAGGTCGTACCCGAGGCCGTACCTCAGTTCTTCAGTTCTTATGCCCGATCACGACCAAGAGGCCGTTTCGCACAATTGTGCAATGCGGGCAATACCTTCTTTGGCGTCTTCATCAGAAAGCGCAAAAGAAAATCGAATGTATCCCGGAGCGCCGAAGGCTTCACCAGGGACTGCGGCTACTTTAATCTCATCAAGGAAAATTTCACACAGTTGGAGAGTTGACTCAATTTTCTTACCTGAAATTGTTGCTCCAATATATGCTTCAAACGACGGGAAACAATAGAAGGCACCCTGAGGCTTAATGCAAAATACTCGATCAATCTGCGTCAACATCTCGTACATCGCAACACCGCGGCGCTGAAAAACTTCGCGCATTTCATGGACTGACTCGAGATCACCGGATAATGCAGCGATCGCAGCGTATTGAGCCATGTTGTTCACATTGCTTGTGGAATGACTCTGTAAATTAGTTGCAGCTTTTGCAATTTCCTTGGATGCAATCATCCAACCAACACGCCAACCAGTCATCGCATATGTTTTTGCAACTCCATTGAGGATGATGCATTTATCCCCAAGCTCGGGAACTTCTTTCAAAATACTTGTAGTCTTTAAACCATCGAATACCAGATGTTCGTATATTTCATCGGTGAGAACATATATTCCTTTTGAAAGTGCCCACTCACCAATTGCTTTGATCTGTTCAGGTGAGTACAAAGTTCCTGTTGGGTTATTCGGAGACACAAGGACAACTGCTTTCGTTTTGTCATTGTACGCTTCTTCGAGCTGTTCTACCGTTACGCAAAAACCTGATTCATAAGATGCAAAAACTTCGCGAACAACGCCACCGGCTATCTTGATGAACTCTGGGTAGCTCGTCCAATAGGGAGCGGGAAGAATGACTTCGTCGCCATCATTAATGATGCACATGAAGGCATTAAAGAGTGCGTGCTTACCACCGTTGGTCACAACAACTTGAGATGCATCAACTTTTACACCAGTATCACGCATTGTTTTCGTTGCTATAGCCTCGCGTAATGCGGGGAGACCCGCCGCTGGTGAATACTTATGATTTTTTGGATCACGCGCAGCTTCGATTGCAGCTTCGATGATGTGAGAAGGAGTTGCAAAATCGGGCTCTCCTGCCCCAAAAACAATGACGTTTTCGCCAGCAGCCTTAAGGGCTTTTGCCTTGGCATCTACAGCCAAAGTAGCGGATTCTGCAATTTGAGAGACGCGTTGGGAAATCATGCGAACATTCTTCCAGATAGGCTCTGCGTAGCGCCTATCGACCTTTGCCCGATGTGACTCATTAACTTTTTATTAGACTAGATATCTGTGCCTTTCATGACCCGTCGCTATCTTGCGCCTTTACTTTGTCTCGTGACCTGTGTTGTGATAACGAGCGTACTTCCCACGACGTCCTTCGCTGCTCGACCTATAAAAATCGCGCCCGTGACAGATAAGACAAAAGAACCCGCTGCATATATCGTCGTCGATGCCGCCAAGGGCAAGATCATCTCGTCTAAAAACATCCACGAAGCACGGAGGGTAGCAAGTACATCTAAGATCGTCACTGCCCTTGCTGCAATTAATACGATTGCTGCTGATCAACTCGTTGAAGTTCCAATAGAAGCTGAAGCGGTACAACCCATGAAGATTGGCATGAAGCAAGGCGAAAAGTGGAAACGAGATGACTTGATCTACTCGCTTCTTCTCGTGTCGGCCAATGATGCCGCCTATGCACTTGCTGACACATCAGCGGGATCCATTTCTTCATTTACGAAGCAGCAAACACGTATCGGCAAAGAGCTCGGCATGAAAGACTCGACATTTGGGGACCCTTCAGGCCTCGATGATGATGCAGCTATAAATGGAGGAACAAAAATGAGCGTGTACGATCTTGCAATTGCAAGTCGAGCCCTTCTTGCACAACCTTTGCTTGCAAAAATTGTGAGTACCCCGAGCTATCAATTTGTTGGTGGCGACAACATTATGCATACGTTGACCAACCATAATGATAAATTCCTCAAAGGCTACGAGGGTGCAAATGGCTTAAAAACGGGATATACACAAAGAGCGGGCCGTACGCTTATGGTTTCTGCAACCCGCAACAACACCACTCTCATTGCGGTCGTACTTGATGTTCAGCAAACTAATGAATGGGCCGCACAGCTCCTTGACCAAGCCTTTGCCGACATAGAAGCAGGCAAAGTATCTAAGAATGCGGCGACTCTCCCTGCAATTGGTGTTATCGGCTCCAAAGCTAATGTCACGATATTGAAAGAACCTCAACAAGATGAAAAAGCGACGTCAACGCGAATAGGTTCTACAAAGGTCAACGCGCCAAGTGAGCGCAATGAGTTTCTCTCCGTTCCTCTTGTCAGCCTTATGCTTCTAACAATCATGTCATTACTGTTTTTATGGCGTCGTCGAATTGTAAAAAAACGCAAGAGGTTACGACGTGAACGCGCGCTTGCACTCAAGGAATCACGACGTCGAGCAATGATCGATGTCATTGATCTCACTATCGAAGCTGAATCTGAACTAGTCTCCAAAGGGTGACTGAAGACACCGACGACAAGAAGATGCCCGGTTGGGTTCCTCGTGCAATTCTTCTCTTTTTTGCAGCACAGCTTCTGTATCAATTTACGTTCAGCGCATTAGTCTCACTGCGCGGATTTCTTCTTACAATCCTGGTATCACTTTTCCTTTCTTTCGCCATCGAACCTGCTGTTAACGCCCTTGAACGTCGGGGTATGCGACGCGGATTTGCAACCGCTCTCGTATTTTTTACTCTTCTCGTTGTTGCTGCCATTTTCATGTTTGCGATTGCTTCGCTTGTCATCGACCAAGCAGCAAAAATTTCGGATAACGCACCGCACTATGTTGAGCGCGCACAAAATTACATCAATGATCGGTTCCATACAAAAATTGATACCGAGTCTTTGCGAAAACAACTGGACAATGCTGATTCGCCTATTCGTAAAGCTCTCAATAATCTTGCCGGAAACGCAGTCAGTATTGGCTCTTCCGCCGTAGGGATTATTTTCCAGCTGCTAACAATTTCTCTCTTTACGTTCTATCTTGTCGCAGATGCCCCAAAACTACGTCGTTCCCTTTTGCGCCGCCTGCCTCCTGCTCGTCAAACAATTCTTCTTCGTACATGGGAATTGGCGATTGAAAAAACCGGAGGATATATATATTCCCGGGCTCTATTAGCTCTTCTCTCGGGTATATCCCATTGGCTATTATTTGAAATTATTGGAGTTCCATACGCGGTTGCTCTCGGGGTATGGGTGGGTCTCGTATCTCAGTTCATTCCTGTTGTCGGTACCTACATCGCAGGAGTTCTTCCCGTGGGAATAGCTCTCATCCAAGATCCAAAGCTCGCCATCGGAGTACTGATTTTCATTGTGGTGTATCAACAAATAGAGAACATTATTTTTGCCCCACGCATTACAGCCCGTACCATGAATATGCACCCGGCCGTTGCCTTTGCTTCTGTCATCATCGGGGGAAGCATTGCGGGACCTGTGGGGGCAATATTGAGCTTGCCTGCTGCTGCAATGATCCAGGCATTCGCCACTCTTTATTTAGCCGAGCATGCTGTTATTGATTCCCCCATGACATCAGAACCGATGCCGAAAAGAAAAAAGAACTAGTTGCGTCGGAGAACAGTGGGCCTTCGTTCTGCGCCCTTGCCCGCAACACTAATCTTGCGTCGACTCCCACCCAGTTATTTCTCCGACGCACCACTAGCATAAGAGTCGTGGAGCAACTCCAAGGACTCGATTCTCTTTTTATTCATCATGAAACTCCTCATGCGCCTTTGCATGTTTTGGCTGTCATGAATGTCAATCGCGCACATGCATCCCATGTCGTATCTGCAGAAACATACCGGAAACTCATCGCAGCTCGAATTCAAGATTTTCCTGGGTTATGCAAAAAGCTTGTTGATCCACCGTTACCCATCGCGCCTCCATTATGGGTACGCGCACGACCCGACTTGCGCATTCATGTGCGTGAAGTGACGTTGGGAGACAATTCTATTCCTGCTGATTTTTCGCAATATCTCGCCACCATAGATGCAACTGCACTTGATCGCTCTCGCCCACTTTGGGAATTCCACATTATTCACGAGACGACATCCGATACTTCACACTTAGTTGCAAAAGCTCACCATGCACTTCTTGACGGCATCGCAGGTTTTGAATTGATGGCCAACATTTTCGATGCCGATGCGACTGGTGCCGACGAAGATCTTGCGACACCGCAACGCGAAGTGGCCATCGAAAATGAAATCCCGGACTGGACTACCCATATCGGTGCAACGCTGGTCACACAACCACTGATGTGGGCGCAGTCATCAATCAAGGTGGCGCGAAATGTTGTGAACTTCGCAAAAACCTCATTCGACCAAGACAGCAAAGGTGCTGTTGTGTACCCGTGGAATGCTCCCGCATGGCCAGAAAAGAGAGTCCTCACAACACGGCGGGCACTGAGCGAAGTGTCACTTGATAAAGCAACAATAAAAAGTTTGCGTCGCACTCACAGCGTTTCCTTCCATGATGTACTTGGCGCCATTGTTGCCGGAGCATTACGTGATTTACTCATTAAGCGCGCACAATTACCCATCACTCCTCTTATCTGTGTTTCACCCGTTTCAGTACGACGTAAACGAGCAATGCATGGAAACGAACTTGCTGTGATTTTTGCTCAACTTCCTACACACCTCGATGATCCAGCTGAACGCATTTCGTTTATGAAAAGTAGTTTTGGTCAAGCCAAAGATTTTCTCGACTCACTCGGCCCTGATACGCTCGGAGAAATCAGTCGACTTGCCCCGTGGGCGGCACTGGGAACTCTGTGGGGATTATATTCTGAGGCTGGACTCTCTCATAAGCATTCTCCATTCGCCAACCTCATGCTTTCTTCTTTGCCTGGACCAAGTTTTCCTCTGTACTGTGCGGGCACAAAAGTTGAATCTGCATACCCTTACGGCCCCATTTTCGATGGATCGATTTTAAACATCACCGCAATTAGCTATCTCGATAGAGTGAATTGTGGAATCGTCAGTTGTCCCGACACCTTTGATGAGGTCAACGATCTGTCTCGCGCAATGGAGACTTCATGCGCGCAGCTCGCGACAACAATTCAGCAGTGAAGTGCGAGGTCCGTCCTCAAGATAACCAACAATGTCATCCTGAGCTTGTCGAAGGATCTCATGTTCGAAGTATTGTAGATCGAGATTCTTCGTTGCACTCAGAATGACTCGTGATCAGTTCAGAACTGATATTCCAAGCTACGAGAAACGAGCGTAAATCTCGTCACACATCTGCGGATACGCTTCTTTAGCCCACGGTCCGAATGCTTCATTAGTCACACAAGCGACTGAAACCGAATGCATGGGATCATGAAAAACAAATGTTCCCGATTGACCAAAGTGACCAAATGTCGAACTCGATGAACAAGCACCCGACCAGTGTGGAGATTTTTCTCCCTTAATTTCGTATCCGATTCCAAAAAGATTTCGATCATAGTGGCCCCATCCCGGAAGAATGCCGGGAAGGTCTTCGCAGTGCGGAGTAACCAAAAATTCATGCATCTGACGATCAAGAAAAGTGGGTATACGCATCTCGGCGAGAAATTTTACGAGATCATCAAAAGTTCCCGTAGCACTGTTTGCGCACGATCCAGCAATATCGATCGTGGTAGATAGATGAGAACCTAAACCTTCTTCGAAAAGCTGTCCGACGGTGACACCCTTGAACTGGCGGCCTAGTCGGCGAATAAGAAAATCACCTGCATATTGGAATGCTTCATTTGTGTATATTCTTTTTTGCCGAGGTTCAAAGCATTCAAGTGGAACAGGGCGTACTCCACTGGCATGACTCATGAGATCTGCAAGCGTCACATCTCCTTTATCAAAGTAGGGATCATCGATAACGTCCTCAAATGAAATAAACCCACTTAAAACTGCATCTGCAACGACATATGTAGAGAAAAGCTTTGTTACAGAAGCAAACGCATATCGGCCAGATGCACTGCCTACATAGTGATAGTTTCCGCCAGCATCTATAACCGCAATCGCGTCAATATGCGGGTGAAGAGCAATAGGAGAAGTCACGGTCAAAGTGTAGAGGACAAATGCGATCCACGCATGCGCGGATAAAGAACCAAGAAATACGCGTGAGTAGAATTATACGCCATGCAACTTATCGAAGCACAAAAACTTATGGCCGATCTCTACGGAGATGCAGATCGCGACCGCGGAATTAGTGCAACCGTCGCGTGGTTATGCGAAGAAGTCGGTGAACTAGCCCAAGCTGTGCGCAAAGGAACGAAAGAACAACAGCTCCATGAATTAGGCGATGTTCTTGCATGGGTAGCATCGCTCGCAAATCAGCTCGGCTTGTCACTCGATGATGCACTAGAACGATACGAACGTGAAAATGAGCAACGAAAGCAGTAGCGCATCCAATACGGCATACTTTGTTCCTGCAACAAATGAGAGTGGCCGTGGTCCCGGAGTTCTTGTCCTGCACTCGTGGTGGGGATTAACACCAGGAGTAAAACGTTTATGCGAACAATTTTCTGATCTTGGTTATTGCGCACTTGCTCCTAATTTTTTTGGGGAAGTAGCTTTAACTGTTGATCGTGCACGCGAACTTCTTGCCGAAGCAGAACCTAACAAAATGGCAGATCTGGTTTTGAGTTCTATTTATGCTCTGCGCACATATAGTGACGAGCCAGAACAACCTATCGCCATCGTGGGTTTTGCCATGGGCGCATCGCTTGGATTGTGGGCATCAACGCGCCAACCTGAATCCATTCAAGCGGTTGTCTCTATTTATGGAACTCAAGATATTGATTTCTCGGATTCACAATCTCGCTACTTATTTATTAGGGCCGAGGAAGATGACATCGCGACAGAAGATGAAACCAATTACACACAGGCACTTATTGCCTTGGGCGATCGTGAAGCCGACTCGATAACGATTCCTGGGACGCACCATGGCTTCGCTGAAGAGCTAGACCCCTCGTATAATGAGCAAGCGAGTGAAGAGCTTTTCGATCACGTTACAGCCTTTTTAGACAATCATTTTCGTAGTGTGGGCGAGTAATTTCGATTTTTTCGCACTTTGTTCAACTAAATGGGTCGCTGAAACGTGTATATAACGTATGGACTACATCTTTACGAACAAGACGAATCGTGAGAAGATAGAACAAGTAGCCAGCAGATTGGTGCCCGTGTGCATTACTCAAGTTTTGAAGATGGATTCCGCGATATGTACCCGCGTCTCGTCCGCACGCTCATGGTCGCGTGCGGCGAGAAAGAACTCGCAGCTGACCTCGCGCAAGAGTCGCTTGCAAAGGCATACTCACAATGGAAAAAGGTCAATGATCTCGATGTTCCCGGTGCATGGGTTCGCAAAGTCGCTATCAATGCTCTCCGCGACGAAATGCGAAAGCGAAGCCGGCGCAACACGCATAGCGATTCCACGATCGAACTTTCCACACTTGAATCCATTGAACGATCACTTCCTACTCCCCTTGCTGTGGATTTCGCGCGCGCATTGGAACAGCTCCCTTCTCAACAACGCATCGTCGCCACACTCGCACTTGTCGATGACTGCTCTTCAAAGGAAATCGCAGCGACGATGGGTATCAGCGAAGGAAGCGTCAAAACACACCTACATCATGCCCGCAACACTTTGGGAACAACGCTCGCCCCTTCCGTTTGACTTTCCTCAGGAGAAATAAATGAACAAACTTGGTCTTACACATATCGAATCACTCGATTCAGATACCGTCACGATTCCAGGCCTCGACGTCGATGCAGCTTTGTCAAACACCATTGCATTAGGAAAGAAAAAAATTCGTCGACATGCTTATGCACGAATTACGGGAGGCGCAGCAACGGTACTCGTCATTGCTCTTTCCGTATTTGGCATTGTACGTTTTTTTGATGACTCTTCGGGAAGCGCCTCACGCGTTGCGACCACCGACCAAGCAATAACAGTTCCGAAGATAGTCGCAACAACTGTTGCACCCACCACTCAACCTGAAGTAGTGACAACTGCACCTCCGGCCACTGCTGCACCACAGAGTCGTTGGACACAAGGTATTGATTCACGGTCTTATGGTGATCGTTCAGTGTGTACTCCTCCTGCGAGTGTTAGCGAACCAGATCCAGCAACCGGAGTTGCCATTGGAACTTCTGTCACCGATGAGAAATGGATACCACAGCCAGGAGAAACGAAAACATTTTCTCTCAATGGCCACAACGTTGTTATTAAATACATCGTCGAAAGTGGATCTTCGTCTGTTAAGTTTCAGTCAGGCCTAGGTAGAGATGGCACCTTTGGTGAAGAATCTGCGGCCGGGGGAATCACATACTGCGAGAGTGGTTACAACATACACGCAGGACCAATCATTTCTGAACCAGGGTATATCATCCGAACTGAAAGCTGGTAACACCCCAACATCAACCTAAAGCGCGGGTAGAATCGACTCTTCTCCTTTGGGAGAGATTGCCCTCGTAGCTCAGGGGATAGAGCGTCGGTTTCCTAAACCGTGTGCGCAAGTTCGAATCTTGCCGGGGGCACACCACTTTTCTAAGCGTTGGGCTAAATTTTCATCTGTATTGCGGAAAATTTAGCCCAACGCTAATGAGGAAGAAGATTTACCAGTAGGTTTCGAAATGGATGTTGCCTGGCTGACCTCGGCGATGGATGGTGAGACCAAGACCATCGAGCAGTTGGACAAGTCCTTCTTTTCCAGGTTCTGCCTGAGGGATAACATCACTCCCCTTGGGAGGTGCACCAATCATTGCAGGATTGCCACACATGTATGCATGCGTTGACGATGGGTCGATGGGATGACCAAGCATTTCTTCAAGTTCCCCATCACGTATGAGATCTTGACAGTATCTTTTAGGGATATTGGCTTCGCGCGTTGGCATGGGGATGTACGTGTAATTCGGAAAGCGCTCTTCTAATTGCCGGTGTTGATCAAGATATCCAAAGTCTTGTAATTCTCTCACTGAAACAGCAGAGATAATCTTGCCCGTATGCCCCATGCGAAGCAGCTGAACAATCATGGAATTATGTGGCGCCTCGCCGGTACCTGTTGCGAAGAACAGAACGGTGTCAGTCGGTTTCAAATATGACGGCAACGTGTAATGCCCAGCAACTTTTGCACCAAGGAAAATACGATCCCCTGTTTCTTTCAGCGCTAATCTCGGAGTCAAATGGCCTTGCCCAGAAGGAACGAGAACTATGTAGAACTCGAGCTCTCCATTTTCAGTTTCATTTGCAAGATAACCTCGTTCGTCAAAAATCCTATGAGAAATTGAGTAGGCACGACGGATAAGAGTATCCCAAACGTCATCGATATCGGGCTCTATCTCTCCATCGACTCTCGGTTCCCAGTGTCCGAGTGCCAGTGTGGAGTATTGACCTGGCTCATGGTCAATGCCTCCTGTATCCGGACGTACACGCAGTACCCATAAATCAGAGTGCGTTGGTTCGAAATGAGTAATGGTCGCGTTATAAAACTCCTCGGCCAGCTCGCTTGGTGCCCCTCGGTAATTTCGACGAGCATTGTCTCGCTCAATAACATCTGGAGAGAAAGATGAGAAGTGCGACCCAAGCGCAATGAGCACCTCTGAGCTTGTTCCGCTGGGCAACTCTGTTTGCACACGAGAATCGCGTACATACATCACTCGCCCCGATTCCAACACACCTAGGTCTAGCCCCAGTGCTTCAGGTTCTACCATTCGTTGTGTTGCTGCAAATGCAGCATAATCAAACTGAATTTCAGGGGTGCGATGATCGCCAAAATTGACGAACGGAAGACCCAATGAGTTGTCGATGGATTTAGGTGTTGCGCGATAGAGAACAGTAAGTTTTCGATCGTGCTCAAGCTGAGTAATTACTTGATGCGACGCAGATGAAAGAAGATCTGGATTCATTCCGCGCGCGGCTAACACCACGTAACGTGCACCCTGCTCAATATATTGTGCTGCGAGAACAACTGCACGGTCGTTATCGCCGACAACGAGAATATCTTTGCCTTCTATTGTTTCTGATTCAGGCAATGGGCCGGCATGTACTCGCTCATTCGTTGCAATTCCATTTGGCATATCAACCGTGGCTTCCGGAGAATTCGCTGCAATCACACAGGCACGCGTTTCGTATTCACCTTTCGACGTTTTAATAACAACACCTTCGCCTGACGTTGCTTGGGATAGCCCCAAGATACGTTCTCCAAAAGAAACGTCAAGCTGCTTGGCGCCAACAAAATCAGGATATGCAACAGATGTCGACTCTTCCAGAATGCGTACAGAAGGAACTCCAGCCTCGAGGGCAAGAGCTGCGGTCGAAAGGCCCTGAGCGGAACCACCTATGACAATGAGATCGTACATGGACTACATACTAGAAGAAATTAGCGTTCGTCTTTCAGAGCAGCAATCAAAATTTTGGCAAGTTCCTTGGTTTGACTTTCTTCAGGTGCATTAATTATCCATTCGTTGGACTTTGTACCATTTACATTGAGCTCGTAGGTAGTGCCCGTAGCGTTGTTCGTTTTGGATACTCCCCCCACACCTTCGATTACGATTTCTTCACCTTCGACATTAAGTGATGCGTCAATCACGCGAGCGTCTGCATAGGACGTGGTCGAATATTCGATATAAATTTCATCGCCATTCCCTGAAGCAAAAGCACACCGAGCACCGCTCGATTCGGAATATGAATACTTTGGCGGAGGCGCCGAAGACATTTTCAGAATAGATTGAGCCTTAGCGGCAGGAATGAAGTTACATAGATTTTTTTGCGTCCACGTCACAGAAATTTGATCAGTGCCAAGAAACGGCTGTTCAACGATTGGGGTTGTGTTCACCGTCGGCGTAGTTGTAGCAGGAGACGTTGTTGGCATTATCGTTGTGCTCGTATCGTCGCGCCGAGCGCGCTTTTTCACATCGCCATCTTTAGATCCATCAGACGAGCAAGCCGGTACACTAAACGCAATGATCGTACAAACAAGAGTCGTGCGTACAAATCGCAGTGAAAGCATTCTTCCAGTGTAGTTAGATCGTTCAATGTCGAAGTGAGTGCAGCACCCTTTACTATTGAGAGACATGCCAAAGAATCTTTGTCCCGGATGACAATTAGCACTCTAAATGAGGACTGAAGCATTCTCTTTGAATCCCGTTCCAACTAATCTTGTCGCATGAGTGAATCTATTGTGGCCTATACCGATGGTGCGTGTAGCGGTAACCCAGGACCTGGCGGCTGGGCATGGGCAACATCAAAGACGGAGTACGACAGTGGAGCTGAATCCCCCACCACGAATCAGCGCATGGAAATTATGGCTGCGTGGCGTGCGGTCGAACGATTCACAGAAACACACTCGTCAATTGAAATTGTGAGCGATTCGAATTATGTCGTGAAGTGTTTCAACGACGAATGGCATGTGGGATGGAATAAAAGAGGATGGAAAAACTCTGCGGGTAAACCTGTTGCAAATCAAGATTTATGGAAGCCGTTTATTGAGCTCGTGCTTTCGCACGGCAACGTCACCTTCACCTGGGTCAAAGGTCACTCAGGACACGACATGAATGATTTTGTTGATGCACTTGCTGTGGCCGCGATTCAAAATTGAAATTTAATCTATAGAGAAAGCGCTGGGATTGAAGCTTCTATCAGAGACAACGCATCTTCGACATCGGCCGTCCATGCGACACGCTCATCAGGTGTTGCCCGCTTCCACTGCTGAGGAGCATTTGCCACATTGCTTCTCACTGCAGCAATTGTTAGTTCGGGTGTGGCTTCAGCAAAAGTCACACAACCGGCATCAACTACTAATTCATGACGCGTTGTGAGTTCAGGTTGATACGGAACATTCGAAACTAGCTGCGTACTACTAAACAGCAGTCCGGTAATCTCAGTGCCGCTGCCGCGCACTCCACATTCGATCTTAGTGAAGTGAAGACTTTCAAAATTGTCTTTTATCCACTCAAGAAACTCTCCACGCCCTTCCTGGGAAAGAAGCTTAATTACTTCACTTTTCGCTTTTAAATCCAGTTGATCAAATTGTTCGAACAATCCAAGTACGACGCTAGCGTTCCCTTGTTCAATAAGTTCTTTTGCTACAACCAGCTGATCGAGTCCAATAAAATCTTGGAAATTTGCCACTAATGCCAGACTCGATTCCGGCCCTTCGGCAATTAGCAGGGAAGCTATCTGAGAATGAACTCGAGAATCGAAGGATGTCATGTTTTCCGCAACCGCCCAATGCCAACCACATTCGATCAATATTTCAGCAATTTCTCCATTTAGTCTCGACATTTTGGGCAAGAGCGTAACTAATTGTTCTACATTTAGTTGTTCGAGTAAGTGACGGGCTTGAATATTCGAATCATCGCATGGACTGAATTGCATTTACGAATACTAGTGCAAATGCGACATATGGTCAATACTGATGGATCCATGTACCAGGCTTATCTTTATGGAATGACTCCACCAATGTTTCGAAAGTAATCCTGTAATGCATCGAAACGAGTCGCGGAATTCGTCAGTGCTTGCCGAGCAGCAGCAATATCTGATGCAGAACCTCCTGCTCGAGCGGCTTGATATGCCTGAAGAGCAGATCTGTATTGTGCGTTTGCTGCATTGACAGCTGTTTGAGTAGTTGCAATTTGTGATGCTGAACCTTGACCTATTGCGGCTGTTGCTGTGCCTCCTGCAGCACCGCCGCCGCCTGCACCCCCGCCTGCTGCCGCGGCACCACCCGCACCGCTGCCGCCGCCAGCACCGAGAGTCCCTGCAGTATTTCCTGCACCTATGGCACCCGATGCACCCGACCCACTTGCGCCCGCACCAGCAGCACCTAAACCATCAAGACCCGCTCCTGTACCGGCCCAACCAAAGCCAGCACCATCTGTCATAAGACCGGCAAAAGCGCCAACTCCGCCCGCACCATAAACAAAACCGCCACCAGCTAAACCACCTACTATTAAAGATGATCGCACTGGATGGTCAGCTCCTTGATCATGAAGCCAGCCAATGGGTCCGTATCCAGTTGCATCTGATCGATCAATCGCATACTGCGATGGTTCGTCTGAGCTACCATAACCAATGTATTGATCTACTGACGATGCGGTAGTCGAAGAAATTGGCACTGTTGCCAAAGCAAGTCGCCTGGCTAGATTATCCGCACCAGACATGGAGAACGGATCCATCTGATCTCTTGAACGTATTCTGCTGACCTTGTTAATAAAACGTTGTCTATTAGCAGCCGAAAGATTCCCAACTCCAGCAAAAAATCCTAACGCAGCCCTAAACGAAGACCCAACATCACTGCCCGCAGGAATCTGCTGGCCATCGAATGTCGGCAGGCTTCTTCGAAAGTTATGTATTGCATTTTCGTTACCACTCTTAACAGCGGCACCATATCTCGCAATGGCAGCAGAACCATACTCGAGTCGAAGCCCTACATAGGCTTCATTAGTTCGATTCTCTTCAAAAGAAGAAACACTCGTAAGCATTGCATTTGCTGAGGTAGTTGTTGTACTCAAGCTTATAATGACAGGCATTACCTCATTGTTGAGGAAACGTTGCAACTCCTCTCGTTTTGCTTCGAGTTCTTGCAGTTCTGTCTGTCGGTTGGCCAGTGCAGCCCGCGGACCATCAAGACTAAATCCCGTTGGAAGATCTGCGAGAGGAGTATTTAATGTCCTTTGATTGGAGGCTATGAGACCCTGCACCTGAGTAATCTCTTGCGCAATCGCAGAAATCGACTGCATCGCACGCACCTGAATTTCCGTTACGACAGCCTTCTTATGCGCAGCGTTGGAGATCACTGTTTCGGAAGATTCACGTATTCTTGAAATGGTTCTCCCAATCATGTTCGAAGCAGAAGAGTAACCGCTTGCAGATAACCCTAGGTGGCGGCCTACCTGGATTATCTCTTCGGTGTTTACTTCTACAGTTGCCATGTTCGTCTCCTTATCATGGCTAGAAATCCATATCGTCGTTAATGGATCGGATGCTGTTGCGTACAACACTTATTTGGCCAATTTGGTTATTGGTAGCACCGGCCTGACGCAACAACAGATTGTTGTAGAGATTCCTAGCAGCCGCCCGGGCCGGAGAATGCCAAACTGAATCAAGTATGCGATCTGTACTTATTTCAACGATTCTGTTTTGCCGAACATACGTCTCTTTTAAAGTCGTCAAGTCATCATTGATTTCAGCCATGAGCTCATTGATGGTGGTTCGAATTCGTCCCTTGACGTCATTTAAGTCACCTCGTAGTGCACTAACGTCTTCGTAAGCGGGCATAGCAATCTCCAGAAATCATTCTTCAATAATTAATTTACCGGGGGTCTCAGATGAAACCCCCGAGTGAAATTTCTTATCCGAGGCTGTTAACGCCAGACTTAGCCAACGACTCCGCAGTGTCTGTTGCTTCGGCGAGCTTAACGATTGTTTTGGCGTATTCAAGAAGACTGACTCTGTGAGCCTCAATCTTTGCATTAAACTTGCCCATGACATTCGCTGCTTCATTTTTTGCAGCACCCGCAAATGTTGTGGATTGAAGCTTATTTTCAGCGAACTTTTGCAAATTATCCATCTCGTGTGCAATTTCGCCAAGCTTGCTCGCTAGGGCTCGGGCTTCATCGGTGTTGAGTTGCATTGTTAATGACATTGTTTCCTCCTTGAAGGCGTTTAGCTACCACGGCTTGTGGCAGTGGGCTGTATAACGCCCTTAAGACACATAATACGCAATATTCGCATAATGTCAATAATTAATTCGAAATTGCAAATTGTGAATTAATTATTGCTTTTGTCGGTTTTGTGTCATATATTCTTATCCATAACGTCTTTCTGGACGATATTAAAAGAAGGACTGCCGCACGCAATTCCCCCTACCCACGGAACTGAGGAGCATCTCATGTCAGCAAATCAGATTGACCAGTCATCGGCCGGCTTACAACATGTAGCTTCTACTACCGATACTGCTACACAAGCAGTAAATCAAGCACGCAAACAGATGCAGGCTTTTCTCGACGACTTTGCTATCCGATCAAAGGGTTCCTTTGTAGAGGCAACACATGCAGCGTCTCTACGTATAAGTGGACTCTACGCAGAGATTGAAAAGAGATTAATTAAGTATGCCGGTGACAACAAGGCATTAGATACTGATATCCAAGCTTCCAATGCAGCGCAAGCTGGGAAAATGGGCGGCGTAGCCAACGGCTAACGCACTCATCACATACGATCTTTACAAAGGAGAACCAATGGGCGGTCATGAGGTAATAAAACTCAGCTACGAAGATATGGAAGGCATTCACGCAAAGGCTTTTGCAGCTCGAGCAACAAATGATGATGCAATGGCACAGATCATTAGTGCTCTCTCTGGCTCAGTACATGTTGGTGTCGCTGGAAAAACTTCTGATGAGTGCGTTGCTCTGTTGTTTAAACCATATTTTGCTCAACTCAGCGAGATTATTGCTATGTTCAACAACTCAGTCGCAGACGGCATGGTTGAGTTTAATGAAGTCGATGTTCGAAATGCACAAAGAATGCGTGCAATGTAAAACACTCTACTTACAAAACGCTAATTTATTTCTAATTTTTTCTACAGCACTCACTAAGAATATGTGGTTATTATCACTACATTCCTACCTGCATCAAGATCGATTGACGATCAAGACACAAGAACCCACGACCTGGCGGGAATGTTTGTCCAGGAAGAATTCGTAATTTCACACCCGTGATTTCGCCGTCGGCCCCCGGATCAGGTTTGAGCAACAAACCACTCTTTGGTTTCTTGACTTCTGCAAGCCACCCCGAATAGGCACGAGCAAATGCGCTCTGATCCCCCGCTGCTACTACATGGAGCTTCTGTTTCATCTCTCCCATAAGCGATTCAAGAGTATAAGCAAATGTACCTTCTGCCAAATCCTCACAATCGTCAATAATTACAACGACTTCAGGGCTATCTTCGTCCATTTGCTGCCACGCTTGCACAAGTTCGTTAAGTTGTTCCTCACACGCGATTGTACCTACTGCAATATTGTGCACATGAGGCAGTGACGAAATGAAATTAGGTCGCGGCGTAAAGACGAACATTACAGGAGGATTTTCCTTTGCGTTTAGTGAATGAATTAGTGACACCAAGGTTGTGGATTTACCCGTTTCACGTCCACCAGCAATAAGGAAGTGTCCTCGAGATAGATCAACGCCGCACGGCGCTAAACCAATTTCACTTACCGCCACACCAAGCAACGCGTGAAGATTGTCTCCACCATGAGGAAGTTCTGCCAAAGATACGCGCTCCGGCAACGAAGGCACTCGACTTACCTGTGTTTCACCATATACTTTGACCAAATGCTGAGCAATTTTTATGAGTTGAGTTGCCTGGCTGGCTCCATCGGGTTCATCGGAAACAGTAGGGATCTGAATTTCGAGTTCCCCCCTCAACAATGCGCGCCCAGGAGCAAGTTTGATTTCCTTTGCGATCTTATGGGGAACACCAAGAGAACTCAGTTCGTCAGCATCAGCCATACGCATCACAAGCTTCTGTTCAACGAGACCCGCCATATTGAATGGAATCGCGCCACGACGATCTGCCGTAATTACTAAATGAATTCCCAATGGACGTCCCTCGGCAGTTAATCGCTGGACTTGATCAATCCATGCACCATACTCTACCTTTTCAAATGCGGAATTAAACCCTGCAAATGAATCGAGAAGAACAACGATGCGGGGCAGCGGAACCGAAGGAGTCATCCCGTTATTGCGCATTCGTGTTCGGAACTCACCCAAACTCGCTACACCTTCGCGACGGAATAGTTCTTTTCGCATTTCTGTTTCTGATGTCATGCGAGCAAGAAAGTGCGACATGCCTTCCGCATCACGTGAGGTAATCACGCTGGCACAATGAGGTAGATCGCGAAGACATTCCAAACCGCCACTGGCACAGTCAATGGCATAAATGACAACGTCGTTCGGTGATGCAGCAACAGCTAACGAACCAGCAATTGTGCGTAATGTGGTTGTTTTTCCCGAGCTCGACGTACCATAGATAAACAGGTTGCCATCGCTTTCGAAGTCATGCGTATATGTTTGCTGATCCTGCATTTGAGGCAAGTCAATAACGCCGAGCACTACCCTGCGACCAGGATCATCCGAGTCCAGAAGCGACATGTCGCCAATTGTGTGCAAAGGAATGACGGGAGCAAGTGGTTCTTTCCATGGCTGGCGCGGTGGGGCAAGGTGAAGAATTTTTGCCGTTTCAGAAATAACATTACAAAGGTATCGCAAATCCGTCATTGCGGAATCGTCTTCTTCATCGTCTCTATCTTCTGTGAGAATAACTTCCAAGTCATCTTCATCGGATACTTCGATAATGTTGAAGAGTGAAAATGGTTCCACAACAATAGGCTGACGAACTACTTCAGAATGTAACTCTTGAGTGCCGTCTTCAGTATCTGGCTTTACAGCAGTGACGGTGAAATCTCCACCGTATCCAGTTTGAAATGCCTGTAATTCACTTGGCCCCATTCGCACAAAAGCACGCCCCGGAATAGTACGCGGAATACGTGCTGCTTCATCAGTTCCAATTACATCATTACTGTCACTCGAATCAGCAATACGCAAAGCAATACGCAAGTTGGTATTTGCACGGATATTGTCATTAATAACACCTGCTGGTCGTTGTGTTGCCAAAATGAGGTGGAGCCCTAAACTTCGTCCCCGTTGTGCGATATCAACAACACCTTCAACAAAGTCAGGAACTTCGCGCACTAAGGCAGCGAACTCATCAATAACAATCATCAATGAAGGTGGACACTGTGCAGGAAAACGCTTCTCTAAAACAATTAAATCCTTTGCCCCATATTCACGCAATAAAGCTTCGCGACGTTTCAATTCCGCATTAAGCGATACCAACACACGCTGAGCTAAGTATTCATCAAGGTCGGTCACCATTCCAACGGAGTGCGGAATTACTGAGCAATCCGCAAAAGCAGAACCACCTTTGTAATCAACAAAGAGAAAATTCACTTTTTCTGGGGAATAGTTTGATGCGATTGAAGCAACAAAAGTCTGTAGTAACTCAGATTTACCCGAACCAGTCGTCCCGGCCACCAAGGCATGGGGGCCATCTTGACGGAGATCAATACGCATCACGCCATCAGTTGTGATACCTAATGTTGCTTGAAGAGATTCAGGAGGATTATTCCAACGTTGAATAAGGTCATCCGGTGTTGGATTCGTTAATTCAAGAATATCGAGAAGTCGGACACCCTTAGGAAGAGCACCTCCACCACCGCTGGCCATAGATGCAGTCATGTCTCGCATAGAGGCAATCATCTGAGCTACATCATTGATAAGAGAAAGACTCACTGCTTCGCGTCCACATGTGATCGGTGCTTGACCCGATCCAGGATAAGAAACCGAAACGCTCGTTTCCGTTTGCGCTGAAACAGCAACATCTACGACCGCTCGACACTCTCCCGGTAGATCACGGAATTGAGATGCAAGGAATACTACAAACACTCCAGCTGCAGGACCTTGCTTCAAGATGGCATCAATCATTGTTCGCTCGCGTACAACAGTTTCATCTATAAACACCACGACGCTTGGCCATTGGAGAGAACCGTTTTGATACACATTCTTGTTATTTGCAATGCGTGCATCAATCAAAGCACGGAGTTTCTGAAAAAGAGCCGCTGCTTTGTCGTCCCCAAAGGCTACCGTTGGCTCATCAATTTCGGCGCCTCCATGACGGACATGAGGCATCCATTTTAAAAATTCAAAATTAGTTGAGGATTCCAACGGCAACGCAGCACAAAGAGAAACGTCGCGATGTGAGTGGAGCGTCACCGTCTGAAGCATGAGCCACATCATCACCTCACGTGTTTGTTCGCGTGCTCCAACCAATCCGATAGCGCCATATTCGGGAAGAGGAATGGCAAGAGGAGCAAGAGGAAGAGGATCTGTGCGACGAAGCTTACGTTCACCGTAGTCGCGAAGATCTTCACTTCCTCCGGATTCAATTGTTGCACTAACTAGTGCAGCCTGATCACCCACACCGATTCGGAAAGCAAGAAAATCGATGTCGTCGCGACGACGATCCCATAGATCGTGTCGTCCATCTAAGACACGCGAAACGCAGTCGGTTGCATCGGGAAAAACAATGCGTCGAACGGCAAGTTCTTCTCGACGGCCAATGCGTAGTTGTTGAACAGCATTATTAATATCTGCCACATACTTTGCTTTACCTTGCTTGTACTCCTTCTTACCCGTTCGTTTTGAATCGAGCGATTGTCCGACCATCATTACGGGTGACATCAACGCGAAGCCCAAGAACATAGGATTTTTAAGTATCAATGCCATTCCAACACCAAAAACCAAAGGAATAATAACCATGACAGGCGAAATTCGCGCCTTTTGAGGATCCCGGGGAGGTGCTTCAATAGAAATAATGCGTTCCATTGGCGGCTGCATATCCCTCGGTGGTCGGTTGATACCTACTATTCCTCGCTCGGAAACGTTGAGGGGTTCGTCTACCACTTTATGGCGAACAAAAAGCTGGACTCCCCCGCATACAATCATTGCGTGTTCATCAAGTTCTGTACGCTCTTTAATTTTGCGCACTTCGACATTAGTTTCCCCCGACACAGGACTCAGAAAGATTTTTCGATCACACTCAATGAGGCAAGCTCCTGCATCGAGTTGTGAAACACCTTCAAAATCAAACCTAGGGGGTTTACCTTGAGAGGCAAAATCTTGTTCTCGACCTTCTGGATCTTTTCTCACCATTGGTCGAGCATCACTGACACGAACATTTCCTCTTCGATCAACGATCACTAAACTTTGAGCCGTAAGTGAAAATCGTGTTCCGTTACCGCTTCCGGAAACAACGCAGAGCTCATAAGGTGAAGATGTGGTCGACTTAGTTTTTTGAGCGGAGTGTGTTTTTTCGACAATATCCCCGATAGCAACAGAGACATTAGATACGTTGCGGCCCAATACAACGACTTCACCAACACGCAACCGTGCTTGGGACACAGCCATATCATTATTAAGCCATGCATCGCGCAATGGAATGTAGAGACTCATGTCCTGGCTCAACGATGCCGGCACCCCCGTTGCGCGAACAAGTGCATCGACAAGATCGCTGACAGGACGTCCGGCTTCGACGGACATATCGACATCGACAGCAGGTGCAGCAGGCGGTTGAACGGTCAGAGTAAGTTCCATTATTGAGGACCTGCTTTCAGTTTCCACCAAGCAATAAGTTCGGCCATTGTCCCTGACGAGAGCTCCGCATCCCCTATAACTTTTGAACCACTTTCAGTCCATACGATTCGCGGTTGAGGGAGTGATACACAAATAAATTTTCCACTTTGTTCACCACTAAGCCATTCTCCGCTCTCATGAGGGGTGGCAGCACAAGGATCAATACCTGCCTGAGTTTCGACAACCGCCCCTTTCGCTTTCACGACATCTCTTGCCATCGTTTTAGATTGTCCGTCGAAAGTGTCCTCGAGATCTAACTTATTAGCAAAACTTCCATACGCTAACCGAGTTACTCCCTCGGACGTACACGTGAGTGCCGCAATTGAAAGTGGCCACACTTTTTCACTACCTTGCGATCTATCCGGATCACATTCCTGGTTTCCAGGAGCCAGTCGTTCAAAAAGCGCTAATTCCCGTGCACTCAACACACCCGCCGCGGTCGTTGTCGTTTGCGCCGCGGTCGTTGTCGTAGCTGTATCCTGCTTTGTTGACCCACCAAAAATTCCACTCACAACCTTGAAAGCACCAAAAAGAAGAAGGATACTCATAAAGACTCCCGCGATAATCAAAAGCATGGGAACGGGATGGTGTTCAGGTTCAGCTGTACGAATAGGCGTGCGAGGCTGTTCCACTAGACGTAGAACATCTTCAACCATTGCACTTGCACTTGCAGGACGCGAAATTGCTTGAGGAGAAATTCCATTCATGATGATCTCAGAAACAGAACGAGAAATCTCAGGATTAATTTGACTCAAATCACGTGCTTGATCTCCTGCACGCCACACATGGAAATCTCCATCATGGGAACGATATGCACTTGCAGGCACGCTACCGCTAAGTGCTTCATACATAACTGCCGCGAGTGAATATATGTCCGAACGGTTTGAAACAGGCATTCCAGCCCGAAATTCAGGAGCAGCATAAACACCAGCACCAGTTAGAGTTGCTGAAGTTGCCGCAAGTGATGGTTCAAAAAAATCAACGAGTAAAAACTTCTCTCCACCGTTTTCCACCGTTACCAAAATATTGCTGGGTTTGATGTTGGCGTGGAGAATATTTCGTTGATGGATTGTATCAAGCATACGAGCGACTGGTAAAAGCAAAGTTGCTAACCATCGAGGGTCAACGGGAGCATGAAGGCGAATGATTTCCAACAAAGACGATTCAGCAACCTTTTCCATAACGTAATATGGACGTGTACCCGTCTCAACAATTTCTGTAATCCTCATGCCGGTAAAATCATTTAAGCCCTGGTTATAACGTGCATTCATTAAAAATCGTGAAACAAGTTCGGGGTCTTGCGTGGCACCTGGCGTCAAAATCTTTACTGCGCTTTGGACTCCCGTACGATCAACGCGAATCACATCAGTAACAAATGAAGAACCGCATGTACCCTTAACCTGAATTCCGACAGCATCAAACACGCCGCTACTCAGTGAGTGCGCAGAGTCTGATGAATCGCTTGCGGGTCCAAAGGCCATAGGTTGTCCTTATATACAATGTGTACTGTCAACTATTCGTCTCATGTCATGCCTTCTTTGATGGGTATTTGCACGCATTAAACGAATATGGCGAAGTAGCTGGTGGAGGCCGCAACAACGAACTGCAAGTCGGGTGACGACTGAACGAACTGCTGCCACTTCGTTATTTTGGGGAGGGTCCGACCTTGCAAAAGAACCTCATAGTTAGGGTTGGACCTTGGAAACGAGATTATTTCGACGAGATGCATTACAAGGTGCGACCCTCCCCTGAAGCAAATGAGACTTAGTGCACACCCCTGCACAGAATCTCCACATTTCGACCAGGTGTACCGAAGGTATTCGAACGTAGAATAGAGGTGTGAAAAAGCACATCCTTATCGTGGAAGACGAAAGCGACATCGCAGATGCCCTTGCCGCACGTCTCATTAGCGAAGGATTCCTCGTATCTGTAGCAGATAACGGCATCGATGGCCTAGATATGGCCCTAACAGAACACTACGACGTAGCTGTTCTCGACATTATGTTGCCCGGCATAAATGGGCTCGAAATCGCAGCTCGCTTACGAGAATCGAAAGATGTTGCCATCCTCGTTCTTTCTGCTCGTGGTGACGAGAACGATATCGTTTCAGGACTAGATATCGGTGCAGATGATTACGTTACGAAACCATTTTCTACACGCGAAGTGGTAGCTCGCATCCATGCACTTATTCGACGCAAAATATCAACACAGAGTATTGGCTCCGCCACGCATGACGTATTCACGTTTGGCGATCTTGTTATCAATGGGATAACCCGAAGTGTTTCCCTTCATGAAAGATTTATTCACACCACTCCTACCGAGTTCCGACTACTCAATGTGATGTGCACTAACCCTGGGTCAGTTTTTACACGCGAAGAATTGGTAGATCTGTTAACTCAAAACGAAGGTTCGACTCTGGAATCAAACGACCTTGTATCACACAGCAATTTACGCACTGTAGATTCACATGTTCGTTCGTTGCGCAAAAAGATCGGCGCAGAATATATTCGTACAGTACATGCTGTCGGTTACTCTTTTGAGCCCAACCTCGGTAAATCTCAAGAGAGCGCATAATGAAGAACGATCAACTAAGTGAGCATCTCGAAGAACTTTCTCAAACTGTAAGTCACATAGTGGCTCATCCCCTCCGCCCTCTGTCCGCTTTTCGCTCATTGAAAATGAAAATTGGGATTCTTGTGCTGGGAGCAATCGCAACAACGGTCTTCTTCTTTTGGATTGGCATTCAAATCGGTTTCGTCTGGCCCTCGCTATCGGGATTAATCGCCGCTGCAGCAGCTCTCATTTTGACCCGCTTTTTTGCAGGAGGCCTCACCACCCCCCTTCGCGAAATGGCAGACGTATCAAAACGACTAAGCGCTGGAGATTATTCGGGGCGTGTGCACTCTACTTCTCAAGATGAAATTGGAGCATTAGCTCAAACCTTTAATGCGATGGCAGAAGAACTCTCCCGCACCGAATCCTTACGGAAAGAACTTATTGCTAATGCCAGTCACGAGCTCAAAACACCACTTACTGCGCTTCAAGCACAACTAGAAAATCTTGTCGACGGGATCGAAGAACCCACCAATGAAAAAATGGTCATGCTTCTCAAACAAACGGAACATCTTTCCGCTCTTGTTCGTCAACTCCTCGATCTTTCTCGTCTTGAATCCGGTATGGTCGAATTTGATGTGGCTCCTGTAAAGTTAAGCGCTGTTCTCTCCAGTGCACGCGATGTCGTATCATCAAATTATCCCAACATCACCTACAGTATCGAAACTCGTGACGTCGTTATCGATGGCGATTACCACCGTCTTGTTCAGGTTTTCACCAATCTCATGAGTAATGCCGCACGTCACTGTAGCGCACAAGGAATGATCCGTTGCTCTATGCATCCCAAAAACAACACAATCACTATTTTTGTTGACGACAATGGCCCAGGAATTGATGAATCCATTCGACCCTTCGTCTTTGAACGCTTTTTCCGCGCCGATACTTCGCGCAACACTCGTGACGGTGGAGCAGGCATTGGCCTTGCGATTTCTAAGCAAATTGTTGTCATGCATCACGGAACAATTACTGCAACGACCTCCGATCTTGGCGGTTGTCGCATCGTTCTCTCATTCCCCACTTCTCAATCTCAACCAGAAAAAATTGCTGAACGAAAGGGCGTAGAGCCACACGTAAAGCAATCCAACTACCAAACCAAGGAGATGACCTCATGGCACTCAATCCCATCAGCGACGTAATCGAAAGAATCAGTCGCGGAGAAATCGTTATCGTCGTCGACGATGAAGATCGCGAAAACGAAGGCGACTTTGTTATGGCTGCCGAGTTCTGCACTCCTGAAGCAGTGAACTTTATGATTACTCATGGCCGTGGACTCGTCTGCATGCCTTGTTCTCCCGCAGTGTTGAAAAAACTAGGCATCGATCCCATGCTTACGGGCGACACCGTGACCGTCGACACTCCTTTTTGTGTGCCCATTGACCACAAAGGTGGCACCAGCGGGATTTCCGCACAAGATCGCGCTCTCACTGTATTGTCTTGCACACGTGAAGATGTCCGACCTGAAGACTTTCATCGCCCCGGACACATCTTTCCTTTGCGCGCTAGTGAAGACGGCGTTCTTGCCCGTCGCGGACACACTGAAGCAACTATTGATTTAGCCCGACTAGCAGGATGTGCATCAGTAGGAATGCTCTGCGAAATTCTTAACGCCGATGGATCCGCCGCGCGTATGGACGATTTAGAAATTATTGCTAAAGAGCACAACCTCGCTATTACATCGATTGAACTTCTTGCTCAGTACCGTGAGGAAAACGACAATGTCATCGATCTTGCAAAGATGAATGCCGAGAGCGTTCTTCAAGGTGCAGCAGCTAGCTCGTAATTTCTTTTCAGAATGACAACATATATTGTTCAAGGCAAGGAACGTTTTGTAGCGAACCATGCCGAAGTTCAGGATGTTGTTTCACATTACGACAACTGCGTCCTCGATATTGGCGCAGGCGACGGAAAAGGTTCTCTGCGCTATGCACGAGCACATCCCGATACCTATGTGATTGCCCTCGACAGCAGCTTCGATGCACTAACCAAAACGTCGAAGGCAGCTACAAAAAAAACGTCGCGCGGGGGCATTGAAAATTTCATGTGCCTATATGGAAATATCCGTGATTCACATGAAGAGCTCAAATATATGGCGACCCATGTTCGCGTGATCTTGCCGTGGGGCGATCTTCTCGAAGGAATTGCAGAAGTCAACGAGGACATCGTGGGTGCACTTGGATACTGTGGAGGCAGTGATACAAAAATTACTTTCGTGATCAATGCAGAAATTTGGAAGAACAACCTACCCGCTCGGTTGAGTCATCTCGGCGAGATCACGCCAGACTTCTTTTTATCACGCCGAAATGATTTTGCACGTTACGGAATTGAGATTACCGAGGCTCACATAATGAGCAAAGAGGAAATCACGGCGCTCGATACGACATGGGCAGCAAAGCTCATGAGTTCACGCACTATGGCTGAGTTTGTTATGGCCACAGGCGTTCTGACACGTAGCCATGTGTCTGTGGATCAAGACGAAACCTAAATCGATCATGCAAACGGTTTTCGTGTCCTTGCATAAACTCAAATTCAAACGGCACTATTTCATAACCCCCCCAAAAAGGTGGACGAGTAATGCTGTCGCCTAATTCTTTTTCACATTGCGCATATTCAGCATTGAGTTCATCACGAGACGAAAGCTTTTCACTTTGACGTGATGCCCATGCTCCCACTTGGGATCCTCGAGGACGCGAAGCAAAATACTGATCGCTTTGTTCCTCTGATGTTTTTGCTGCTGTTCCTTTAATGCGGATCTGACGTGAAACTTCTGCGAAATGAAAAACCATACTTACTTGCGGATGAGCATCTATCTCTCGCGCTTTTTGTGAATGATAGTTGGTATAAATTAGAAAACTGTTTTTGGTGATACCTCGCAAAGCGACAGTTCGCGCATTGACATTTTTTCCATCGAAAGTAGCTAAAACAAAGGCATCGGGTTCTAATGTGTTCTGTTCGGTTGCGTGGTCAAACCATTGCGAAAAGCGAACCATTGGATCAATGTCACCAAAATTCTCATCAAGAAATTCACCCTTGTACGCTCGAGGAGTAATCATTGGATCGGTCACGCATATATCCTACGCGCTTAACCATGAAGGGTCTGATCTCGCAAATACGAAAAAGCAGAGAGTCGCACGAGCGACTTCTTCTGCGATTTGCTAGGTCGGACCCTCCCCTGAAGCAACGACGAAGCAGCAGTTCGTACAGTTGTATCGAAGTTTTACTTCGCTTCCGAGATTTAATATTCGCACTCCGGAATATGCAAACCGATAAGGTCCGTCCCCATAGCGTGCGTGGTCCGTCCTCATAAAGCGTGCGAGGTCCGTCCTCCTTCCGCGCCGGAATCGCGACGCCAGACAAATGAGGTCCGTCCTCTTGAACGAAGTGATCAACTCAATGTTCGTGTTTTTTGAGGACGGACCTCGCGCGCTACATAAGGTCGGACCATAGAAACACAAAAAGAGGAGGATCTGTACACCTGCCCAGACAGACCCTCCAGGGAAAGCGGACGAATCCGCACCTCACAGTCCCTATCGGCGCGAACCACCAAGGAGCACATAGGTCGCATGACTCATTTTTTGCAGTTAGGTTTGTCCCTTGGAAAAGCGGAGAAGATAAAGAATCTCACATGAGATTTCTCATACGTTTTCCAAGGGGCGACCCTCCCCTTCAAACAACAAGGCCGTAGCAGTTCGTTCAGTTGACTCAGATTGTTATCGTTGTGCCGGCAAAGCCGGACACAACTCGCGGTCGCTCATCCTTCACTCCCTGTGATTCGTCTCACACACCCGCTGCGTGGAGATTCCTCGAGATCCTGCGCTCCGCTCAGGACTCCCTCCGGTCGGCTCTCTCGGAATGACGGTGCTGACGACTCAGAATGACAGTGGGAAAAAAGATCATTACGAAAGGTAGCCTGGTAGATGTGAAATCGATCGATTCGCTCAAAGCGCTTCAGTACAAACCGTTTCGACGCCTTTTTATCGGAGCGATTACATCGAATGTGGGTACGTGGGTTGAAACCGTTGCTATCGGCATTTACATGCAAACCACCACACGCAATGCAACATATGTGGCAGCTGCAATCGCTGCAGGGTATGTACCTCAAGCCCTTATGGGGCTCTTCAGTGGTACGATCGCAGATCGTCTTCCACGTAAAAAAATTCTTGTGATAACCAATCTCGGTTCTGCCGCTATCGGAGGATTACTCGCAATTGCTATTGCACAAGATTTTGCTTATCCATGGTTCGTTATCTTTCTTCTCTTCTTAGCTGGCTTTCTCAACGCCGTTACTTTTCCTACATGGCAGGCATTCCTTTCCGACATCGTTCCGCGCGATAAAGTTCCTGCTGCGCTTACCCTCATGTTTACGCAGTGGAATCTGGGTCGCGTCATTGGGCCTGCGATTGCTGCCCTTTTCGTGGCAGGTGGGCAGTATGCTCTTGCCCTCGCCTTTAACGCAATCAGTTTTCTTGGTGTTGTAGGCGTGGTTCTTCTCGTGCGTGACCACCACTTTCAAAACGATGCACTTGATCGCACCACCCTCACAAAACAGTCAAGAAAAAAAGAACTTACAGCGGGGTGGAGATTCATTTTTTCACCAGAGTCGCACATGCGTACTCCCTATTTCGTTTTCGCCATTTCAATATTTTGGGCCAGTCCATTTATTGCTCTTATCCCCAACGTGGCAGACGAGGTATTTAAATATAAAAACTTGGGAACATCTCTTTTTACGACTTTCCAAGGAATTGGGGCAGTACTCGTATCCGTATTCATGACAACATTGCACGTTAAATACGGCCCCACACGTACACAACAAGTTTTTGTGACGACCCTCCCCTTTGTCTTGATACTCTTTGGTCTTTCACCCAACCTTATTGTGGCATCTCCCATCGCTCTCTTTTTTGGAATGACATATCTAGGAACACTTACATCAACGACACTAGCTACTCAACTGGCTACTCCTCCTGAGCTCAAAGGGCGTGTGGCTGCAGCATTCATGGCAACGGTCGGATTTTTGTTTCCACTTGCGTCCATCCTTCAAAGTCTTTTTATAAAGCATTTCGGAGCACGACAGCTTTTTGTTTCCACAGGCATAATATTGCTAAGTCTTCTCATTGCGATCGGAGCTCTTAAAAAGTCCTATGCTCTTCCTGCACCCTACAATTCTGAGGAACCCAAAGATATCGCAACAGCTCTCGGTGAAACCCCCGTTCCCGTCCAAGGAGAATCTCTATGAAAATCCAACAAGATCTCCCCACCGGTGAAAGAAAGAAAACGATGGTTCGTTCGATGTTCGATGACATTGCACCTACCTATGAAAAGACGAACTCGTTTATTTCATTCGGTCTCGATAAGTATGCCCGCAGAATCGCGCTGAAAGAGTTGCGTATGCCTCCAGGTTCAATCGTGGTTGACCTTGCGTGTGGAACCGGCGACTTTTCTCGAATGCTCAACGCACACAACATGGTTCCTGTTGCCTGTGATCTTTCTTTTGGAATGCTCAACCACGCGCATGCAACACAAGATCGCATTCAGTGCGATGCGACTGTTCTACCCTTACCGAGTAATAGTTGTGACGGCGTGGTGTGCGGCTACGCTATGCGCAATTTCGTTGAGCTCGGAACTGTCTTTGAAGAAATCATGCGAGTCCTTAAAAGCGGCGGAAGATTCGTTGCCGTCGATGTTTCTGTTCCTAAAAATCGTTTGTTAAAATTGGGCAATAGAATCTGGTTTGCAAAAATTGCTCCAAAAGTAGGATGGCTAATCTCAAAGAACAAAGATGCTTACGAGTACCTTCCTCGTTCAACTGCATATCTTCCATCCGAAAAAGCGCTATCAGATATGATGATAAAGGCGGGAGCGCAGAATGTACACATCACCCCACTACTCGGTGGTTCGCTGATCCTTATCAGTGCAACAAAGGCACCGCGTGACAAAGATGCAATTGGATTCTAAATAATGACAAACGATTACCATTTCGAGGTTGAAAACTACCGACTTGATTCGTCGCTTTTAAATGTTCTCTCTCCCGAGGACTCAATTTTCATTTCTTCTCGAGGTGTCTACATATGTCGAGGAGTTCTGGACACTTTCCCGGCAAAAGACATCGTGGAAGTGTTGCAAGCACTCGAAGGGACAAGTGCTAATGACCACAAACCCTTTGCTATTTTTGGACAAACCTTTTACCCTCAGTCAAATAACAAAGCAGACAATCGCATTGCATTACCTCAAGAAATGATCCACATCGATAACCATCAATGGATTACACACTTTCATATAACAAAAGGATCAGCTAAGCAAGCAAGAAGCAGACAAGGCGACTCAAGCGCTCCCCAAGGCTTTGAACATCCCCATCATATTGAAATGATGAGTCCTGAATCACGTGATCAATTCGTAGACAAGGTGGAAACTGTTCTCAAACATATCGAAATAGGCGATGTAACCAAGGTAGTGATAGCACGTCAACTCAATGTCTCTGCAGACATACCCATCGACATACGTCTCCTTGTATGTGAACTGATGGATTCGCAACCGGAAAGCTATGTGTTTGCAGTCAACGGCTTTGTCGGGGCGTCGCCTGAACTCTTGGTTGAAAAATTCTCTCGTTCAATTCGTTGTCTTCCTATGGCGGGAACACGTCGTCGTCATGCACGCATAGATGACGACGATGCCGATATTGCAGATCTTCAAACGAACATGAAAGATCGCAACGAGCACCAGGTAGTCATTGACGATATCGTTTCTAAACTTGAAACCGTGGCAAGTAATGTAACCTCATCCGAGGTTCCTCATGTAGTGCGCCTTCCTCATGTTGCACACCTCGCAACATCAGTAACGGCAACAGCCGCTCCGTCATCCGATCTTATGACCCTCATTACGACTCTTCACCCCACGCCAGCAGTGGCAGGAACCCCCACACAGACTGCAATGAAAATCATTGCAGAGGTAGAAGGCTTCGATCGAAATATGTATGGAGCGCCAGTGGGATGGGTCGACTCGTCTGGCGATGGACAATGCGCAATAGCTATTCGTTGTGCACAGGTCAAAGGAACACACGCGCGACTCTATGCAGGAGTCGGGATAGTATCTGGCTCTGATGCTTTACAAGAGTGGGACGAAACGCAAGCAAAATTTGGTGTCATGCGTGACGCCATGATGAACATCACTCAGTAGTTTGCAGGGCCCGGCCTTGTTGCAAGGCCGGGCCCTGCAAAGGTTTACTACAACAAAGAAAGTTTTGCTTGCAGTTGAGTCATAAACTCGGGACCAGAATCATGTTCTACAGTTAAGTGAACAACATGCGTGCCTTTTTCCCGCGTATGCAATTTCGTCTCTAACGAGTTCATGCATTCTTCGAATGAACCTGTGAGATACTCGGCTCCACATGCACTACTGAGTGCCTGAATATCGATACCAGGCGGCGTCTGCATAATTTCTTCGTAAGATTCAGACATTGCTTCGTTGTGAGCTTGGGGAAGATGACGGAAAATGGCTCCTCCCCCATTATCAATGACGAGAAATACAACACATGCATTTTTTTCTTTCGTTAATTGCACACATCGAGATAAAAATCCAATGTCATGAGCAAAAGCAACATCGCCCACTACGCATAAGGTCGGAACCTGTGATCCATGAGCGATTCCATAGGCAGAGGAAATCATTCCATCGATTCCATTCGTACCACGATGAGAATAAACACGCACAGACTCTGCGGGCCTGGCCCACAGCCACTCGGCGTAACGAATGGGCATTGAGGATGCCACTAACACCGAAATCTTATCTTTACATTTTGTAAGCATCTTTCCTATCTTCAGAAATACAGCCGGTTCTGAATCGCTAGCACTTGTCGCCGATTGCTCAATTGCATCAGCGGTCTCTCCATGAGCCTCGCGCCACTCATCTGTAAATTGCGGGATCTGTTGGTAGACAATAGCCCGTAGTTCGTCGAAACACATCCGCGGTTCAGAAAGTGTAATGAAATGGGTAGCATTTCCATACGCATTGCGATGATCGTCATAGCCCCTAACAGAAATAACGGTTGATGGCGATAAAGATTCATTGAAAAGTTTAGATGTTAAGGGATCTCCAAATTGAAGAACAACATCAGGAAGAAACTTTTTTACATCATCGCGTCTCATGATACCGTCGTAAGAAGAAATGACATTTTCACAACAACGCACATTGCTTGTAGTGTCGGCCAATACCGGCCAGGAAACAATTTCACTCAGAATCGTGACATCTTCCGCACTCAAGCCAGAGTTGCGACCAATCGCGACAATGCCTTTTGGTGCCCTTGCAATAAGTTCACGAATAGCCGGGGTAAAAATTCGCACAGAAGACAAGGAAGATGAAAAACCAAAAACGCCATGGCGAACTTCCGGTTGTGAGATAGCTGAAACATGAACGACGTTTTGCGATTCGTATACTTCTTTCTCGTCACCATCGGGCACAAGCGGTTCACGCATTCCCATATTGAGATGAACAGGACCAGCAACTGAGCCGATGCCTGAAGCATGAGAAAAAAGTTCATCAGCGCGCTCATGCCAGTAAAGTACTGAATCTTCATCATGAGGACACAATGTATCGTGAAAGAAACGTACGCTGGTTGAGAACATATTGATCTGATCAATAGTCTGAGGAGCACCTCTTCCTCTTACTTCGTGAGGCCGATCAGCACTAACGACAATCATCCCCACATTAGAGTGAAATGCTTCAGCAATACTCGGATATAGATGAGTAGGAGCAGAACCCGATGTAGTGATAACGACGGGTGTACGTCCTGTTGATTCAGCGAGACCTAGCGCAACAAAACCAGCATCACGTTCATCGATAACGACGGTTGTGTCAAAAAGCTCATGGGCAACATACGCCAGAGGCGTGGAGCGAGAGCCTGGTGAAACCACTGCATGAGTTACTCCATGTGATGCCAAGCGAGAAAATAAAGCATAAGAGGCAAACATGTTGGGATTCATGAGACAATATCTTCCGTGTCACGCATATTTCTTCCTGGCTTTGCATTGCATTCTGCCATGTATTCCAGGTTAGATGCTGCGCAAGACGCGTCCTGTATCGACATCATCCCTGCGCAATCATGGGATGCAACTATCGCGAATATTAGTGACTCCATTGAGACAGGTTCGATTGCTATCGGGTATTCTCTGGGAGGCCGATTGGCATTGGGAGCTGCGCTCTCGCATCCCAATAAATTTGCAGGACTCGTTCTCATTTCTGCCCACGCAGGACTCACAGATACCCAAAGCAAAGAACGCCGGATTCAAGACGAAATTCGAGCGCAAGAAGTACTCGGTGACAGAGAAGAGATGCTGAAGAAATTCGACACCAATGAGCTCTTCGATCCTCTAGACGAAAACGACCAAAGCGTACTCACGTCTTCACGTATTCCAGATAACCAAATTCTTGCCGATCAACTTCGTATACTCGGACTAGGCTCCATGCCCCATTACGAGCAACGATTAAACGAATTGCGCATTCCCGTCCTCTATATAACGGGAGTTCGCGATGTTCGCTACTGTTCTCTCGCAATGCGATATAAAAAACAGACTCCGTTTAGCCATCATCGTGTCGTCGACGCTGACCACCGTGTTCCATTCGCAACACCTCGTATATTGTCCTTATATATTGAGTGGTTCGCGAATAACGTTCTCTAAACGCGGCCCTGCAAGACCATTGGCATATTTCAGTTCATCTAATGATTGAGCGAGACGCATACCCACATCAATACCCACTTGCGTTTCCATCATATGGCCCACAATGACATCGCCACCCCATTGATCGACTAATTCCATTGCCCTGTGTAGGCCACCACTTGTCTGGATTTTAATCACCAAAACATCGGCTGCATCAAGCTCTATTGCTTCGGCTACTTCTTTGTGTGTCCGAGCTGTTTCATCAATCGCGAGCGGAATGTCTATTTCTCTTCTCAATTCTGCATTTTCAACATTTGAGCGACATGGTTGCTCGATTAATTCAAGACCTACAGATTGAAGTTCTTTAAGAATCTCTTGTGCTTCAGTAACGTTAAAGCGACCATTGCAATCAATCCTGATTTTTTTGGTCGGTCCGCAAAGATCTCTGACTTTTTTTACACGCGCACAATCTCCTATTGTATGCACTTTTACTTTTACGCTCGAGTACCGATCAAGCACTTCTGGAATCAGGTCATAATCATTCGAGACCAAACTATTAAGTTCAACCTCTTCACGCTGTTTGTTGGGCCAAGGGCGTGAAACGGTATCGATGCCTGCAAGAAGACATTCGATTTCACGATCAAAATAGCCAGGCAAAGGCGATACCTCTGCAATGCCATGTGAACCTGTTACATAAAGTCCATCGCGATCGTATGTCTGAAATCCTTGCTCAAACGAAAGTTTGATCCATTCAAAAGAAAGATCACTCGAAAACAACACGTCGTTGAGAACGTCACGCCATCGAAGTTGCTGAATACTATGCATGGCTTACGCTGCCCCCAAGAAAAGTAAAGCTGCAATCAGCATTGCAGAAGCGAGATTTGCCCTTGATGTTTCTACGAGAATAGAAATGAACTGAGGCGGCATTCGAGCTGCATACATTTTTCGCACGAGTTGAAAATCAAAAGCCATAACCAGGAGTACAAGAAAAACTAATGGAAACGAGAATCCTAACCCTAGAATCGCACATGCAATAAGTATAAAAGCGCCTGCAAATACATGGCAGGCGTTCCTCTCTCCTACACGTGTCGCTAAAGTTTTTTTACCGCTTTGCCTATCTGTTTGTATGTCTCTTATGTTGTTAGCCAGCAAAATAGCGACCGAATACAAGCCGGGAATACATCCAGCTATCATTGCTTCATAGGTGAATATATGGGTATTTGCAAAGAACGTTCCCACAGTGGCCACTTGTCCAAAGCAGACAAAGACCGCTAATTCTCCAAGTCCTATATACCCATAGGGATTCTTTCCTCCTGTGTAAAACCATGCGAGAGCGATACATGCCGCTCCCACGAGAATCAGCCACCAGGACGACTGGCTTGCAACATATATACCAGCAATTCCGGCAATTAAAAACGAAACAGACATGGCAATCAGTACAGAACGCTCTGAAGCGCGTCCTGAACCGACAAGTCGCATGGGTCCTACCCGATTGTCATCGGTCCCCTTTTTCCCATCACTGTAATCATTTGCGTAGTTAACACCGACTTGAAGAGCGACTGCCACCACAAGACAAGCGAGAGTTACACCCATGTTGAAATTTCTCGAATGCTCAAATTCATTGCTTCGCGAAATTGTGTAGGCAAGGGCTGCACCAATTGCAACCGGTGCGATTGCAGCACTTAAAGTTTTTGGCCGTGCACCGTGATAGAAGTCAGAAAGTGTAGCCATAGAACCAGACTTATGCGTTATGGGCGGCGAGGAAATTTTGTGAAATCAGGATCTCGTTTATTAACGTAGGCATCTCTACCTTCATGAGCTTCTTCATTCATGTAATACAGTAGTGTCGCATCACCTGCTAGTTGTTGGATGCCCGCCAAACCATCATCAACCGCATTGTGCGCAGCCTTCAGTAAGCGCAGAGACATCGGTGAAAGCTGCAACATTTCATTACACCACTGCATGGTTTCTTTTTCCAAATCTTCTACGGGCACAACGGCATTAATGAGCCCCATATCGAGAGCTTGGGTTGCATCATACTGACGACACAAGAACCAAATTTCTCGCGCCTTCTTTTGTCCGACGTTGCGTGCAAGTAAACCTGCACCATATCCTCCGTCAAAAGATCCTACGCGCGGCCCGGTTTGACCAAATATTGCATTGTCGGCTGCAAGAGTGAGGTCGCACACAACATGAAGTACATGACCTCCGCCGACTGCATATCCTGCAACCATTGCAATCACAGGTTTAGGAATTCGACGAATCTGAATTTGAAGATCAAGCACGTTGAGGCGGCCAATACCATCGTCGCCCACGTAACCATCATCTTTTCGAACTCGTTGATCGCCGCCCGAACAAAATGCTTTTGAACCCAGACCTGTCAGAATTATGCACCCCACCCGTGGGTCATCACGCGCGATATCAAATGCTCGAATCATCTCACGAACAGTTTGAGGACGAAACGCGTTCCGCACCTCTGGTCGACAAATAGTTATTTTTGCAACAGCAACCGGTTCATCCAAAGATGACAATTCATAAGTAATGTCGGAAAATTCCTCATCGGAACCCGGTTTCCACTCTGCCGCAGGCGCAATTGCCCTCCCGGAATCGTTAATTTCGTCTATTACTTGGGAGTTGTCCTTGTTATTCATGAATACAGGCTTTCTCTTTTAGATTTTTTCGGTTCACGCGAGTGCTGTGATCTAGCGTATGAGCGTGCCTTCTCATCTTAGAGCTTTTCTTTTTGACGCGACGAAAGCATCTGGCTCAGCATTGACCGAAAACGTTTTTTCCTCCTGGAATAATGGCGATGCGGTCGTAATTATTCCCAGCTCCTACCCTCGATCGCTCATCGACACATCCATTATTCGATGCGACCCAAGTGATGTTCACGATCTCGTTTCTGGAGAAATGTATCGGCGCGAACTAGCCATCGTTGAAACTCCAGACTTGGCCGCAGTAGTTCTCACGTCAGGCACCACCGCTAATCCGAAACCAGTCGAACTCAGTTTTGCTTCCATGAAAACATCCACTGATGCTCTCTATGCGATGTGCGATTTATCCTCGGATGATGTTTGGCTCTGTTGCCTTCCTCCTTACTACATTGCAGGTCTCGCAATCTTTGCTCGATGCTTTTCCACTGGTTCTACCCTTGTTTTTCATGAGCACTTCGACGTTGCTCGCGTTGCAGATTCTCTGAAGAATGAATCCGTAACGGCTATCTCGCTTGTGTCTTCGCAACTTCACAAACTTCTCGATGCAAAAATCAACCTTTCTGGATTAAGAACTGTCCTCGTCGGCGGAAGCACTGTTCGTTCAGAACTTATCGACGCATGCTCACAACATGGAATAGAAATTCATCAAACATATGGCATGACCGAAACATGGGGAGGCATTTGCCATGATGGAATTCTTTTTGATAATACACAAGCCCGTATCTCTGATGACTTGATCGAACTCTCCACCACATCTCTCATGTCCGGTTATCGTCATGATTATTCTGGAACCCTCGCTCGCTTCACGCCTGACGGCTGGTTTCGAACTTTCGATCGTGGAAAAATTCAAGATGGACGGCTACATGTTCTCGGCCGAAACGATGATGTGATCAATTCTGGTGGAATAAAAGTCGATCCTCTTTCTCTCGAGGCAAAGGTGCATGCCCTTTATCCTGAACACTCTTTGGTTGTCTGCGCTACACCACACGAGAATTTAGGTTCCTGCGTTACGCTGTGTTTTTATAGTTCGACTTCTGATTTACCAGTCCTCGAAGACATCCGTAAAAGACTTATCGAATCTATGCCATCGACACATCTACCCCTGCGTCTCGCTACGATCGATCAACTGCCTATCAGCGAAACGGGGAAAGTTAAACGTTCGGCGGTTGCGCAGCTCTGCACAGTTATTGAAGAACACGAAATCAAGAGTTAGTAAAGCATGCTTCCGACTTCTCCCCTTCACCTTGATCCAATCGAGACCATTGTCCAGCGCCACTGCGAGGGCACTCCTCTGTACGAAACAGTTGAGTCGTGCACTCGCCGAATAGAGAAAATCAACTCATTGACGAGCGCCGTTGTATGGAGTGATCCCGACTTTCTTCACAAAGAAATTGAGCGAGCAGAAATTCAACAAAGCGATTCACCACATTCCTGCTCTCTTCTGGGAGTTCCCCTTCTTATTAAAGAACTCGACTCAGCCATTACTGGAACACCTAATTCGTGGGGAAATCGCCATCTCAAAGAAATGGGTTATTGTGATACCTTCACGGCAACAAGCGTTGATCTTCTTCGCAATGCGGGTGCCATCATCGTAGGTAAAACGAACAATCCCGAACTCGGTCTTACTGTTACCACCAATTCTGGTGCTCATGGACCATGCAATAATCCACTCGATCTCACTCGCAATTCCGGAGGATCCTCAGGAGGGTCTGCCGCTGCTGTTGCATCAGGAATGGTGAGTGTCGCCACGGCAGGAGATGGTGGAGGGAGTGCACGTATACCAGCTGCCGCATGCGGAGTGTACGGGTATAAACCTTCACACAATCTCATTTCTCTAGGACCTATGATCGAACAGGCCTGGGCGGGGCTTGTCTGCAAAGGTCTCATTGCTTCTCGCCTCGGAGACTTAGTACGAGTACTTGACGTCATGTCCCAGCGAAACTTTACGCGAGGCATAAATCAAGCGCCCCAAAATCTTCGCATCGGCATCCGCACCAATGGGTTTGGATCACTGTATCCAATCGATCCTTTCATCGTTGCTGCTACAAATAAAATTGCAAAGTTCCTGCAATCGGCTGGGCATCACATTGAGGTCTCATCGCCTCAAAGCTACGATGACCTTTCCATCATTGAACCCTTCCTTGACATTATTTCGTACAATACATTTCTTGATATTACAGAATTACAACGACGGGCAAACAATACGCTTGCCATAGACACATGTGATCCAGTAACGCAATACTTTTATTCGCAAGGTCTTCAAACATCAATCAAAAAATACAATCAGGCACAAGAATGCATTAATCCCTTTGCACGAACAACACACGATTGGTACAAAACTTTTGATGTCCTCATTACACCAACGATCGGAAATATCGCTCCCATCCATGGTGAAGTTGAAAAAGACCCGCAGATGGGGCCTTTCATATACAGCGGATTATGCATGCCCTCAAACGTTGCGGGAGACGCCTCTTTGAGTATTCCCGTCGCCATAGAACACCCAACAGGTCTTCCTGCAGGCATTCAACTCACAACCATGAGTGGAAATGATGACTTAATCCTTCGGTTAGGCAAGTTCATAGAAAGCCATTATTCGGACATTTTTGTTACTCCTATCCGCAATATTACTAGTTAGTAACTACTTTTTGCTACATCGTCGATAAATAGCTATTTTTTCTCATCCCAATAGGTGATAATTCGAACATGAGGAAAGATCAAGAAAGCACAACACTTGGTCACTCTCTTTTTTGTGCCGCACGCGCCGTTACCCACCCCGCAGTTATTATTCCCTTGATCTTCATTTATGGCGTGTGGCTATTCCTGCGTTCAGGCGAAGCAAATAACGTAAACATTGGCTTTTCGGCAATGATTGAATTCACTAAGGGCGGTTTTGCTTTTATTGCGATCTTTGGATCACTTCGTCTTGCGCGCAAAGAAAGAATAGTTGGCTGGATTCTTCTCTCAATTGCATGTGTTTTTTGGACGATTGGAGAATTCGTTTACGGTTTCGGAATTATCAGTGAGCGAGACCCAGATCTGCACGGATGGTCTATTGCCCACACTTTTTTCCTGATTGCGATTCCTCTTGCAATTGTAGGAGTATTCATGGTGGGGATGTATGGTCTCCGTAAAGTAGAACGCCTCCGAATAGCTCTCGATTCTCTGGCAATTACGTGTGTTTTAGTTTTTCTCTGCCTCTCCTTTCTTGCACATATAATGAGTGGCGACGGACAGCTTCTCCCTCGCAGCTCTTCTCTACAATTTAGTTTTTTTGTTTTAGATATCGTGTTTGCATCTCTTGCACTTTCGATGATGCTTTATCGGCGTTTGGACAAAATGATTGTTCCCATTGCCATAGGCATGGTGCTTCAAGCAAGTGCAGATATGATGTGGATCTCGGATCAATTTCGCGATACGAATGGAACTCGCCCCTTTGCACGGCTCTTATTGCTATGTGCTGCAGCCCTCTATTGCTTTGCCGCTACACGCACGAATGGGCGTCCAACTAAATTCAGCACGGCTTTAAGCGATCGTCAACTTCGACTCGGCGTTTTTGCACTTGTCTTTGGTGCAATCATCTTTGCCATCCTTAAACTTCCCGGGACTGAGACCATCTCTCCACTGGTCGCCCTGAGTTTTGTATCGCTCTTCATGGTCACGCTAGTAGGACAAATTATCAGCCATTACGAAAACACTCGCCTTTCGCACGAACAAGGAAAATCTCTAGAAGCAATTTCTGAAAGTGAAGCACGATTCAGAATTGCATTCGAAAACGGACCGACGGGATTACTTCTCGTCGACAGCTACGGAAGTATCGTCAAAGCAAACTTTGCCATTGCAGCCATGTTGGCGCAGTCTCCAGCAGACCTTGTAGGGACAGAACTGATTTGGCTCATACATCCTGATGATCGCGAAATGCACATGCGCATGGCAAACAGCATCTTCGGGCGGACCACTCGTGTGGAATACGATGCTCGCTTTATTGAAAAAGAAGGTTCTGTTTCATGGGGCTCTGTTTCTGTGTCCGAGATGCCCACATCGGAAGGCAGTAGCTATGTTGTGTATCAAATCGAAGATATTTCTGAACGCAAAACATCTGAAGAACGCTTACAATACCTTGCAGTCCACGACCCGCTCACCGGTCTCGCTAATCGCACATACCTTATTGAACGAAGTGACGAAGCGTTAAGACTCGCTAAAGCGCAGCACGAAACATTGGGTGTTTTATTTATAGATTTAGATCGTTTTAAAGTCATCAATGACTCACTTGGGCACAGCGTGGGTGATCAAGTAATCCAAACCATTGCTCACAGAATTCGTCGTGTCGTCGGCGAACGCGGGACGGTTGCCCGCTTTGGTGGCGATGAGTTTGTCGTCCTCATTGCTCCTCCCACAACCGAAAGTGCTACGCACCTGATTGCTCAAGAAATTCTGGACGCTGTCATCAAGCCTTTTCCTCTTGAAGACGGAGAGGCCTATATTTCTTGCAGTATTGGCGTTCTTCTCACTGATGGAGAAACACACGATCCGCAATCTCTTTTACGCGATGCTGATTCTGCAATGTATCGAGCAAAAGAATTAGGTCGCAACAGAATAGAAACCGCTGATCGTCAAGTTCATCAAAGAGTTATGCGTGAATTGAAGACTGTCAACGAGCTCCACCATGCGGTTGCCAATAACGAGATGAGAGTTTTCTACCAACCCATTATTCGCCTTGATACGGGTGAAGTTTCCGGCTTTGAAGCGTTGGTAAGGTGGCAACATCCCACACGTGGCCTCATTTCACCTGATGACTTTATTCCAATGGCAGAAGACACTGGACTTATTCTTGACATTGGAAAAATGGTCACACAAACAGCATTCAACCAGCTAGCACAATGGCAAGAAATATATTGTCAATCAGACGGATCTCCTCTGACGATGAGTGTCAACTTGGCAGTACGTCAATTAAGCGATCCTCACCTTTTGGATCTTCTTGAAGACGTGCGTAGCAGTAATGCAACTGCTCCTGATTCGATGATTCTCGAGATAACAGAAAGCGTTTTATTGGGAGACACGCGTCATGCCATCACAATCCTTAACGATATTCACTCGATGGGATACCGCCTTCGTGTGGATGATTTTGGTACTGGATATGCGTCGCTTACCTACTTAAAGCGCTTTCCTATCGATGGATTCAAAATTGATAAGAGCTTCATCGCTGGCTTAGGAACGGATGAAAATGACACAGCGATCGTCCATGCCCTTATTGGGCTTGCGCACTCTATGCATCTCACAGTGGTGGCTGAGGGAGTCGAAACAAAAGAAGCTCGCGACGCCCTGAAGGAGTTGGGTTGCGTTCACGGCCAAGGATATTTATATTCTCGTCCAGAACCACCCGAGCAATTCACTTTAGAGCCCAACAAGAAATACATTATGGCTAAGCTCGCTGCTGACAAGAATGAGGACTCCACCGACGATGCGAGTGAGTCCTCAGACGTAATAGATCTGCATAGCCGACGAAACGCATAGTAGCTAGGGTTGTTCCTTGGGAACGGGATCACCTTTGTGACGTGTAGCCCAAGGTGCGGCCCTCCCCACAGAAGACGCCGTGGCAGCAGTTCGTTCAGTTGTATCGAGACCTCTGTGCCGGAACCACGACGCCAGACAGTTGAGGTCCGTCCTCCTTAAATTAGTGATCAGTTAAATCTTCAAAGTTTTTTGAGGACGGACCTCGCACTTAATGGAGGCCGGACCTCGCACGTTAGCCGCCAGAAACGTCTTGAACCTTCTTTGAACCTTCACCAATGAACGGCATCATTGCACGAAGCTTCTTGCCTACTTCTTCAATTTTATGTCCAGCACTTTGATCACGAAGCTTTTGGAAGTTTGCACGGCCTGAGCGCGATTCCGCAATCCATTCACGAGCGAACTCGCCCTCTTGAATTTCTGAAAGCACTTTACGCATTTCTTCACGAGTTGAATCGGTAATGATTCGAGGACCGCGTGTCAAGTCTCCATATTCTGCGGTATCACTGATGGAGTAATGCATTGCATCGATACCACCTTCGTACATGAGATCAACAATGAGCTTCAGTTCGTGCAATGTTTCAAAGTATGCAGATTCAGGTTGATAGCCGGCAGAAACAAGGGTATCAAAACCAGCGCGAACCAATTCTGTGAGACCACCGCAAAGAACAACTTGTTCTCCAAATAGATCGGTTTCTGTTTCTTCTTTGAAAGTCGTTTCGAGTACACCTGCGCGAGTCGAACCAATACCTTTTGCATATGCCATTGCAATGTCGTGTGCGTTGCCTGTGGCATCTTGCGCCACTGCAACAAGAGCGGGCACTGCTTGACCTGCTTGGAAAGTACGTCGGACTAAGTGGCCAGGACCCTTAGGAGCGATCATCCAAACGTCTATATCTGCGGACGGTTTGATTTGATCGAAGTGAATATTGAAACCATGAGCAAATGCAAGCGAGTTACCAGCTTCAAGATTTGGTTCAATATGGTTGGTGTAACAATCGGCCTGTTCTGTATCAGGAACCAAAACCATGATGACATTGCTTTGCTTTACCGCTTCGCTCATAGAAAGCACTTCGAGCCCGGCTTGCTGAGCTTTGGCTACAGAAGAGGATCCTTCGCGAAGACCAACGCAGACATTGACTCCCGACTCTTTCAAGTTAAGAGCATGGGCGTGACCCTGGCTTCCATATCCCAGAATCGCGACTTTCTTTCCTTCGAGAAGAGAAAGATCTGCATCTTTGTCGTAGTAAACGGTGGCCATGATTGGTCCTTTCCTTGTGTGAGTGATTATAAAACTATAAAAACTTCAATGTTTAGGGTAGTGAATTTTGAACGTCAGTAGCGAGTTCAATCAATTCTTTATCGGATGGTTTCTTATCTTTTGCATTACATACTGCTACGGAATAGGAATATGCACGCAGTTTTACGATGATGGTTTGTCCACACGACGTTCCGCCAAATGCAGTCACAAATCCGTCAACGATAAATGCTTTGTCGCCCACAACAGCATCAGCAACCTTGTTAGCTTCAGATGCATCATAGACAGTTGGCGACAAAACGATCGAAACACCTACGCGAGGGTAATCCTTATTTGGTGTAGTCCATTCGCACGCCTTGCTCGCAACCACTGCATTCTGAATAAGGGGGCCGCGTTGAGTGGCATTGGAAATAATATTATCGATATGTTCAATACTGATTACTTCACATGGGTTAGGGATTTTAAGCGTTTCCGGTGTTTCTGTGAACGCGGGAAGAGGAATAGTGGTGGTCGTTGTTGTCGTAACTACAGCATCAGCTTTCTTCTCATCCTTGGACTCTGAACATGCAGGCAACGCCAGAACAACGACACATATAACGCCAAGGGTAAACAGTCGTTTCATTCTTCGTCTCCTATTTCAATATCCCAACGATCCATGCAATCCTTGCATCGATAGGACAAGATCGTTCCTGCTTCAACTTGCTCGCCTGGCTCAAGCCGTTCGAGCAAAAAGGCGTCTCCGCCGCAATCGACACAAACTATTTGCGCAGGTGCGTCGACAAGACGAAATGAATCTGTCATGACTTCCGGATATTCCTTATACCGTTTTCACTGCACGCGATTTATGCACGGCTTCGTGGCTTAGTTTGGGCAAGGCAATGCGGCCGGTACGCTGAATTTCAACAACGCCATGAGGACGAACCAAATCGCCGAATGCATCGACTTGATCAGGTGTCCCTACCATCATCAGAGTCATCGAATCGTGACCAACATCAACAACGTTTGCTTCGAAGATTGCGGCAAGTTCCGTAACGACGCTGCGGTTCTGTGCTTCAGCCTGAATTGTCACAAGCATCAGTTCACGTTCCACGCCTTCACCCGAACCAATTTCTGCGATTTTAATAACTGGAATCAATTTATGAAGTTGCTTAACGACTTGTTCAAGAGGAGTGCCTTCTGCATCAACAACAATTGTCATGCGACTAAAACGTTCGTCGTCGGTTGGAGATACTGCCAATGAATAAATGTTGAATCCACGACGAGCAAAGAGTGCTGCCACGCGAGTAAGGACACCGAATCGGTTTTCGACCAAAACAGAGTATATGTGATGACCAGTTTTTGCATAATGAGTTTGACCCATGACTACTTCTTTCCTCTTCGACGACGTTCCATTGATTGGGCAAGCACTATAACTGGAGACATGAATGCAAAACCAAGAAACATTAGATTGCGAGTCAAGATAACCATAACTGCACCAAAGACAACAGGTACGATAATCAAGATTGGAGAAATACGATTCTCAGTCTGACCCATGACTACTTCTTTTCCTTTTGCTTTGCATCGTCCGGGTACATCGGACCAAGTTCTACTTCGGAGTTGGTACGACCTACGGGCACCATGGGATATACCTTTTCTGAAGGATCAATTCGGAAATCTACGACAACCGGGCGATCGTTAATCGCATTCGCTTTTTCAATCGTAGGTGCAACTTCGTCAACTGTGTCCACGCGAAAACCAGCACAGCCCATAGCTGTTGCCCACATAACGAAATCGGGAATGGTGTCCGACAGATATACTTCTGAATATCGCTCTTCATAAAACAATTCCTGCCATTGACGTACCATGCCTAAATAGGAATTATCCAGGATGGCAATTTTGACCGGAATTTTTTCAATGGCAGCTGTGACTAGCTCTTGTGCGGTCATTTGAAAACATCCATCACCGTCAATGGCCCATACCATTCGATCAGGCATTGCAACCTTGGCACCAATTGCAGCAGGAACAGCAAAACCCATTGTTCCGAGACCTCCCGAATTCACCCAGGTATAGGGATAATTGAACTTCCAATATTGACTGGCAAACATCTGATGCTGTCCCACACCGGCAACGAGGATCGTATCTTTGGGAGATGCGTCACGTATCTGTTCGATGCAATATTGAGGTTTCAGAACGTCGGCATCCGTGGTGTCGTATGTCAGAGGAAATTCTTCTCTCCAACCATTCACGGTGTCCCACCATTTCGTGAGATCCGGCTTTCCGCTTTTCTCAAATGCTTTCGCCGTTGTTTTCACAAGAGCTTCAATAACTAGACGACAATCTCCCACGATGGGCACATCGGGGTTTCGCACCTTGCCCAGTTCAGCTGGGTCTATGTCAACATGGATAATTTTCGCGTCTGGAGCGAAACCGGCAAGCTTTCCTGTTACGCGATCATCAAAACGTGCGCCAAGAGTAATAAGAAGATCGCTTTCTTGCATCGCAGTAATCGCCGTGAAATTTCCGTGCATGCCAGGCATCCCCAAACACTGTTCATGATCGTCAGGAAATGCACCCCGTGCCATCAAGGTTGTCACAACGGGAGCACCGGTAAGTTCTGCAAATTCTTTCAACGCATCTGCAGCGCGAGCTTTTAAGATTCCCCCACCAGCATAAATAACAGGTTTCTTTGCAGCCAAAATATACTGCGCAGCTTCTTTGATTTGTTTGGGATGACCTGTTGTCGTCGGTTTGTATCCAGGCAAATCAATAGTTTCTGGCCAATACCAATCCATCTCTTGATTCGCGATGTCTTTAGGAATGTCCACCAATACAGGACCAGGACGACCCGTAGTAGCGATATGAAAAGCTTCTTTAATCACACGAGGAATATCTTGCGCAGAAGTAACGAGCCAGTTGTGTTTGGTGACACCCATCGTGATTCCGACAGTGTCGCATTCTTGAAATGCGTCAGTACCGATTACAGCAAGAGGAACTTGACCGGTTATGACCACCATGGGAATAGAGTCCATCATGGCATCGGCCAGCGGAGTAACAATATTGGTTGCTCCCGGACCTGAGGTCACAATCGCAACGCCAGGTTTGCCGGTTGCATGCGCATAGCCTTCAGCCATATGGCCAGCACCCTGTTCATGGCGAACGAGAATATGGCGAATAGGAGAATCCAAAATGGGATCATACACAGGCAAGATGGCACCACCAGGCAAACCAAAGACCACGTCAACGTCTTGCATTTCAAGACTTTTGACGAGTGCTTGTGCTCCGGTGAGTCGCATGATTGGATCTCCTTGTTACGGGGAGGGCCGCACCCCGTAAAACCGCTTCGCGGTTCTCCGAGGAACAACCCTATATTTGAGTTCTTTTTCTCTAGTTATAAGTTTCAGAGACTTACAACTTCGTTATTCGTTTGTCTAACTTTTCTGCGGCAAGCCTCAGAACCCCTGTGTTTTTCTTTTTGTTTCTGGCTATGCCAGAAACAAAAAGGCCCTCCGATTTCGGAGGGCAGGTGCTTACAAACGCTCAGTGAGCGGTTGTAAGCTAAATAACGACCACGAGGTTGTTTGTCATTGCACTCCAGAATACTCGAAATTCTGGGCGATTCGCAATATTTATAGAGATTTGTTCCCTCCTACTCAAATGATCTTTTGCACCATAAGACCCTTTTGTTCTATACTATTTTGATCGACGTTCTACGAAAACTTCCTCCTGTACCCTTCGAAGTACTTGAAGCACTGGTCAGAGAATTGCATAGTGCAAGCAGGGTACAAAAGCCTACAGAGGCAAATCCATTGGGCAACTGCACAACATTTGCCGTAGCACTTTCAATAGATGCCCGAACAGCCGCAATGAATATTGCGGGTCGCATATTCCCTAACCGTTCACTCGTTACTGGCTATTTTCCTCATCATCTCAAGATCGCTGACAATCAACACCAACGAATCATTGCACCTGACGATCGTGTCCTCTTGAAGCTCGGTTGTCCGTCTCACAGATTTGATACTTTTGAAGAGCTCATCAGTTACATTTCAGATCCCGGCAACGATGTGACAATTGGTGTAATCGCTGGCGGCGGCCATGCATGCGACGTCGTTGTTACCGATAGTGGTATAAAGATCGCAGATGCCCAACAAGGATTGATATATGATCCCGCCGTATGGCTAAAAGAATTATTCAAGAGCGCAGATCAAACTCACGAAGTACGCCGGAATGGTTTTGAGCTGTTCAATATCGCTGAACATGATCCACGTTTTTCACTTGCTTTATATGATTTTGAAAAGGATATGGAACGTCTGTGTTCTGATCCTGCCATGGCAGAACACATTAAGATGATGTGTGAGGTAACGGAACTGGACGATCCAAGAGACATCGGAGATTTTATTCTTAATGGTCTCACTGATTCTTATGTGCTCAACAGAGTGCAATGGTTTAGCTATAACGGTCTCCCCCACTTTGAAGACGTAGGTTTTCGCTATTGCGATGATGATCAAGCTATCAACACAACGCTTTGTGAACTCCCACTCGCTGTCGGCGAATGGGTCATTGCACGAGATAACGACAATAGTTCAACAATATATATGGGTGCAGGCGACGACAAAGTTTTGTGCATTCGTCAAAATAAATCACAAATCACAACTAAGGATTCAACAGAACTGCATGTACTCGCATCTTCTTCCAAATGCGATCTGTCACATATGCAGCGCAGCGCAATTGCGCGATCGGGCCCGCACGGTCCAAGCACACTCGAGATCGGTCGATGCGTACCCCCAGTCAGCCCAGTGCGAACTGCAAACATCTAAAAATATCTTCGCTGGTTATTGCAGAATAAATTAGAAGTTCGTAATCGCGCCGGTCTCTGCACCTTGTGCAAGTTTGGCATACTTCGCCAAAAAACCTGATGTATATCGAGGCTCTGGGATCTTCCAGTCTGCTTTTCGCTTTTCGAGTTCAGATTCGTCAACTAATAGCTCGA
>CAYMMG010000008.1:0-4450 GCA_964391505.1 uncultured Burkholderiales bacterium
CGTCGGGACCGCTCGCATTGTTGCGCATCGTCGTGCAATACAGTGCGTGTGGCCAGGTAGCTCAGTCGGCAGAGCACACGCCTGAAAAGCGTGGGGTCACCGGATCGACGCCGGTCCTGGCCACTACATATTTCGAATACTTCTCATTCCCATGCATCTGCCGACCTAAAGTCGACAGAGCCTGTAAAACAACACGGCCCCAAAAGCGTGGGGTCACCGGATCGACGCCGGTCCTGGCCACTACGATTTGAATACTTCTCATCCGACCCGTCATTCGGAGTCGACCGAAGGGAGTCCTGAGCAAAGCGAAGGATCTCGAAGAATCTCAACTTCCGACAACTTCGATATTGAGATCCTTCGCAAGCTCAGAATGACTGGGGGACCGACCTCTTGTGTCCTAATCGAGAAAAAGAAACAACCCCCAACAACATCACTATCGAACCCAATAATGTCGTCATACGATATTTTTCATCTAAGAGAAACAAGGCAATCACAGGCGTGGTCAGTATATGAAGCTGGGCAATAGTAACTGCTTCGGTGGCATGAATCTTCTCTACCGCTGAAGCAATGCCGTATACGGTGGCAAAAAAGAAAAAGCCCCCAATGACAGAAAAGATAAAGGTTTGCATTTCTATCCCGTGCAGGTCATGTACCGCTATGAGATAAATCGAAAAAAGAATTGCTCCGGTCATAAGTCGCACACAACCAACATCACGAGCAGAAAAATTGTGCATCAATGTTTTCATATATGCGTTCGTGTAGCCGGTCATGATCGCAGCTCCCATCAAAAGAACATCTCCGACATGGAGGGACAGCGGAGCAAAACCTACAACTGCAAGATACAGCCCCACCAAGGTAACGGCCATGGAGACTCCTTGCAGTCGGGACATGCCTCGCTTAAGTATGAGCCAAGAAAAAATAGCAGTGGGAACCATATTGGCAGCAAAAATAATCGATGCATTCGTAGCCGTTGTTTTTTGTTGAGCAAACGCAAATAGGCCAAACGCCATAGCTGTTAGTGTCCCAAAAAGTATTGGGTTGCATTTAGTCGTTCTATATGACTTCGCTTCAATAAACAACCGTAAGTTTGAACGGAAACTTGAAGAGAACATCGAGTCAATAAACGCGAATACCCCTGCTGAAATAAGAAAGAATGCAACATAAATTCCTGCATTCACATCCGCGTGACTATATGCATATCGATTAACTATCACATATCCTGAAAGGGAGGCTGCTGCGATTACGGCGTGAAAATAGCCTTTTCGATGATCCATTGTTTGCATGAGCGAGTGTATCTCTCTTACCGTCGACTATTTCGAGCTATTTCCGAAATGTCCGGACATAACAAAACCAGCTGTTACCCCCAAGCGACAGCTGGTTTGTGTGTACTTTATGTGCCTGTTAGTAACGCGCCACGATCGTGCTACTTCACTAACAGACAATATTAAATTTCGGTTTCTTCTTCTACCTGAGCTAAGAAATTCTTGATCTCAGATGCCTTGAAACGACGGTGGCCGCCAAGTGTCCGAATGGCTGAGATTTTTCCTGAGCGTGCCCAACGAGTTACCGTCTTTGGATTGACTCTAAACATTGCTGCTACTTCTGATGGAGTCAACAAAGCCTCTTCGTCGTAATTGGTCGCCATGTGCTTCCCCTTTTTCGTATTGCGTGCTCTGTCCCTGTTGGGTGAGTTCACGTAACTTACTTGCTTTTTACTAACTTATAAAGCATAGCCTAAGAGTCCATTGTGGTGCCAATGTGTGCATTGTCTATATATGGAGCATAAAAGTGATTTGTCTTAAACTGAGATAAAAATAGCCTCTCACATGGGAAAATACAATAGTGCTTTTTCTATACGTTCATAAAAATATTTTGCAATTAAGACGCAAATATCGCAGTCAACAACAAAACACGTGTTACAGCAGCGCAACTTTTCCCGAACCGTTTACGACTTCACCAATGAGAAAGGCATTTCGTCCATGTTCATCACAAATCTTTTGAACTGCTGATACATAAATCTCGGGGACAATACAGACATAACCAATACCAAGATTAAAGACTTTTTCCATTTCCGAATCTGCAATATTGCCTTCACGTTGAATTTCAGAAAAGATCGCCGGTGTAGACCACGTCCCACGATTTATCACCGCATCTAAATCTGATCTAAGAACGCGAACAACATTCCCGGCAAGCCCACCGCCTGTGATGTGTGCACACGCATGAACATCAACATCGGTAGCAAAGATGGATTGCATCACAGGAGAATACAGAACGCTAGGGCGAAGAAGTTCTTCTCCCAAGGACACGCTGGCGCCTTCCCAAGCTGGTTCATCGAAATTACGAGATGCCTTCTTAATAAAGGTGTCGCGCACAAGCGTATACCCATTTGCTCGTATACCTGGACTATCAATCCCCATAATGACATCACCAGCACTAAGGCGCTGAGGCAAAATGCGACTCTTCTCCACTACTCCGGTGGCTGTACCAGAAAGGTCAAAGTGGCCAGCTTCAATAAGGTCGGGATGTTCAGACATTTCGCCACCCACCAAAGCGACACCCGCTTCTTTACATGCCAAGGCAATGCCTGCGACAAGTTGTTCCATCATGTCTGGGTCGAGCTTGCCCACCGAAATGTAATCGAGGAAGAAAAGAGGTCGCGCGCCTTGAGCTGCAACATCATCGACGTTGGCAGCAACAAGATCGATTCCGATCGTGTCATACTTTCCCATCAATGACGCGATTTCGCTTTTTGTGCCGACGCCGTCTGTGCCAGAAACTAAAACGGGATCAACAAATTCTTTTGCATCAAAAGAAAAACATCCACCAAAACTTGTTTCGCCCGACGACAAGACGTTGTCGTTATATGTGGAACGCACGTGTTCTTGAATTCTTTTAACAGAGGCATCCGCGGCTTCAATATCGACCGCATAGGTCAAACTAATTTCTGACTCGGTCACTATTAATCCTTAGGGGTGAGTGTTGGAAGTTTGTCGGTGATAGGAATATATACGTCGCCTACTTTTTCTTGAGGAGGAAGATCGAGTTCCGCCGCAAGCTCATCGGCAAGATTGACCGCGTACTGACCTGTTAAGCATGCGGTGCAGAATGAATCGGGTGAAGAGTCAGTCGCACGAATCATCGCGTCAGCTTCCAAGTACGCAAGGGAATCAGCACCGATGTATTCACAGATTTCACCCACGCTCATGTTGGCCGCGAGCAACTCAGAACGTGTTCCTGTATCAATTCCAAAGAAGCATGGCCAACGATACGGCGGTGATGAAACACGGAAGTGAATTTCTGCAGCTCCCGCTTCACGCAACATTGCAATCAGTGCTTTTGTGGTTGTTCCTCGAACGATCGAGTCGTCGATCACAACAAGCTTTTTCCCTTCGATATTTTCACGGATAGGGTTGAGCTTCATCCGAACACCCAAACCACGTTGCTTTTGGTTGGGCGAGATAAAGGTTCGCCCCACATAGCGGTTCTTTACGACACCATCTCCGTAAGGAATACCGATCTCGCGCGCATAACCCTGAGCTGCAGGAACACCTGATTCCGGCACAGGCATAACCATATCAGCGTTTGCAGGTGCTTGGCGCGCGAGTTCCTCACCCATTCGTTGGCGAACAGAGTGAACGCTTTGGTTGTACAACAATGAATCAGGGCGCGCGAAGTAAACAAATTCAAACACGCACAACTTGGGTGTTGCTTGCGCGAAGCGTTGAGAGTGAACACCGTTTGCATCGATGACAACCATCTCGCCAGGTTCTATGTCGCGCACAAAGTGCGCACCCATAATGTCGAGCGCGGATGTTTCTGAAGCGAGCGCCCAACCTGAATCGAGTTTTCCTAATACAAGTGGATGAAAACCAAGCGGGTCACGCACACCAATCACATGTGCCTCATCAGAGAAAACCATCGAAAATGCGCCTTCGAGTTGAGGTAACACTTTTAAGATCGCAGATTCGAGATGACGTTCATCGCTGTGGATATCGTCTTCGTTATGAGGGAGGTAATGCGTAATGAGCTCTGCAACAAGATCTGAATCGGATGTAGAGTCAATGCCTGGACTTTCACGAAGTTCTAGACCAGGAAGTTTTCCGAGCCTTTCTTGAAGTGCAGCGGTGTTCGTGAGATTTCCATTGTGTGCAATAGCAAAACCAGTGTCGCCCACACTTCGATAGAGAGGCTGAGCGTTTTGCCAATGCGATGTTCCCGTTGTGGAATAGCGAACGTGGCCAATTGCAACGTGTCCATCAAGAGGAGCTAATTTCCGCTCATCAAAAACTGTGGCGACGAGTCCCATATCTTTGACAACTGTCATGGTTTCGCCGTCGGAAACTGCAATGCCTGCAGATTCTTGTCCGCGATGTTGTAAGGCAAAAAGTCCGAGGTATGCGAGGTTAGACGTCTTTTCGCCCGGAGCATAGAGGCCAACGATACCGCACAT
>CAYMMG010000008.1:4550-73637 GCA_964391505.1 uncultured Burkholderiales bacterium
ATGCGAGGTTAGACGTCTTTTCGCCCGGAGCATAGAGGCCAACGATACCGCACATTGCTTCTTATTCTAGTGCGTGCAATGTGGTTTTGTAATGTTGAGATGCATGTCATCCTGAACGCACCACTGTCATCCTGAACGAAGTGAAGGATCTCAACGCAAGACACGAGACAACTGAACGAATTGCTGTTGGTTAGTTGCTTTGGGGGAGGGCCGCACCTGCACAGCAGGAACGACCCTAAATCCAGACGCTACGCCATAATCGCGATGCCAGAGAAATGAGGTCCGTCATCCTGAGCTTTGTAACAAATGCAGGCTTCGTGGTTTTTTGAGGACGGACCTCTTCACATGAGATTGTACGAATCCAGCAGGCCGCGACTATTCTTTACATATGCAATTGCCCAGCGAAAATATGACACCTGCCATTGAACGCGGTTTTTGCATATGGCTTTCTGGTCGACGTGGTGCCGGTAAGCACACGCTGGCGCGCCTCGTTACTGCTGAATTGTTGCGACGCAAAATCGAATGTGAACTTCTGGAGCGTGAATCTATTGGTCGCTCGCTCGACCTTGGGCCGCGCGCTATGAGCGATGGTTCAACAGATACTCGCCGATTGGGTTGGGTGGCCGCTCTTCTTGCGCGGCACGGAATCACCACCGTTGTCGTTGCCGACACAATCTGGACCGATGCTGCTGAAGAAGCGCGTGGTTCAATCCGTAATTTCGTAGAAGTTTTCGTCGATACGCCTTTGGATATCTGTATTGAACGCGTCGGCGCTGATGCGGCTGTCGATTATGTTGACCCTGTTGCACCTGAACTGCGAGTTCTGACACATGACCGTGAGCCCAGTGCTTCGGCGGCTCAAATTATTTCTCACATGGAGGCGACGGGATTGTTTACGAGCACTCCGTTTTCTTACGTTTCCGCTTAATCAAGCTTACGATGAGCGTCGCTTCTTACCACTCTCTCCATGCTGAAACGCAACGTCGTTCGTAATAAGAAGCGACACTCATCTACAAATGTTCAAGAAACGTACGAAATAGGAGTGCGTGTCCTCAACCCTTACTTAGATCACTGGTGGATCGCTTTTTCGAGAGCAGAGGACCAGGTTTCTTTGATTTCCTCTACGGAAAGATCAAGCCTGGGCTCACCAGCTTTTGTCACAACACACTGATTGCCGCCAACGCGTCCAATAACTGTTGCTGTCACTGATTCAGAAACAACTCTGTCCGTCATAGACGCAAGTTCTTCTTGGCTAACCGCAACGATAAATCGTGCAGGACCTTCTCCGAAAAGAGACACGAGAGTACATGTACTCGGATCGATTGCGACATCAAAACCAAGTTCACTTGCACAGGACATTTCTGCAAGACACGTGATGAGACCACCATCAGAAATGTCGTGCACTGCAGAGATTGTGTTGGTGAAACTAAGTTCTCTCACTGCTTCACATGTTTTCAACGATGATTCAATGTCAAGAACAGGACACATGCCTTCACGTTCGCCGTTCATTGTGGCAAATTCGCTTCCCGCCAGTGTCACAGACCCAGGGTTATCTGCGGGTTCAACAAGAACAATGACGTCATCATCGTTCCATGCAACACCAGGAACACCGTGTTCCAACGTAGGAACGGTGCCAACAACACCAAGAACGGGCGTGGGGTCAATGTCGACGCTATTACTCTCGTTATAGAAGCTGACATTGCCGCCAACAACCGGAGCATTACTCGCAAGACACACATCAGAAACACCACGCACAACTTCTGAAAAAGAATGCATAACTTCAGCATGTTCAGGGTTACCGAAGTTGAGGTTATTGACTACCGCTTTTGGAGTAGCACCTACGCAGGCAAGATTGGCTATGGCTTCCAGAGCAATCGCCACTGCTCCGTGATAAGGATCAAGTGCACACCATCGACCTTTACCATCGACTGTGATTCCTACACCCGCTGTTGCGCCATGAATACGAATCAACGTTGCATCAGCACCGGGCTTCACAACAGTCTGCAAAAACAGTTGGTGATCGTACTGAGAGTAGATCCATGCCTTCGATGCAATCGTAGGTTGCGCAAGAACAGCGAGGACTTCTTGTTCAAAAGTTTTTGTATCAGCAAATCTTTCTTTCAGTCGAGCTCTCACATCTACGCTCTGACGCTGAGCCAATTGCGGATCGCGTTCTGACGGTCGATTGTATAAAGGACCATCGCCGAGTGCGCCGACGGGAACATCGGCAATAATTGCACTGTCGAAACCATTTTCGAAAATACGGAACCGCTTGGAGTTGTTAACTTTTCCAATCACCGAAGCGTCGATTTCCCACTTCTTCGCTAATGCCAAAACTGCATCGAGATTCTCAGGAGTGACAATTGCGAGCATGCGTTCTTGGGATTCACTGGTCATGATCTCAGTAGGGTTCATTCCCTTTTCCCGCAAGTGAATAGCGGAAACATCGACATCGATTCCCATTCCACCTGCAGCTGCGGTTTCAGAGGTTGCACAACTGATTCCTGCGGCGCCTAGATCCTGAACACCGACCGCTAAGCCAGATTCAAGAAGTTCCAAACAGGCTTCAATAAGTTTCTTCTCCGTAAAGGGGTCGCCCACTTGCACGCTGGGTCGTTTTGTTTCGCTGCCCTCATCAAATCCGGCGGAAGCAAGAATGGATGCTCCACCAATTCCATCGCGGCCCGTCGATGACCCCATAAGAACTGCAAGGTTTCCATCGCCTGAAGCGCGCGCAAGAGTCAATCGAGACTGCGGCAACACGCCCAAACACATTACATTGACCAATGGATTGCCCATGTAACACTGGTCGAACATTACTTCGCCGCCGACAGTTGGAACACCGACCGCATTTCCGTACCCACTAATTCCCGACACAACACCTTCGGCCAGATAACGCGTGCGCGCATCATCCAATGTTCCGAAACGTAAAGAGTCAAGCAACGCAATCGGTCGAGCTCCCATTGAAAAGATGTCGCGAATAATCCCGCCTACACCCGTCGCTGCACCTTGATAAGGTTCGATGGCACTGGGATGATTGTGTGATTCAATGCGAATAGCAAGGCCCATATCATCACCGATATCAATAACGCCTGCCCCTTCACCCGGTCCAACCAGAACGTGGTCGCCTGTTGTGGGAAAGTTTTTTAAATACTGTCGTGAAGATTTATAGGAACAGTGCTCTGACCACATGACAGAGAACATCGCGAGTTCAAGATCATTGGGTTCACGACCGTCAAGTACATCAATAATGTCAGCGAGTTCTTCGTCAGTTAGACCAAGCTGTCGATGCAAAGGGGTCTGTGTACTTTCCATGGCAATGGTCACGATTTCTCCTGTAGGTATGTGTGCGTTAGCTTCCGAATTCAAAGCCGAGATCAGGTGCACCAATGCTCGAAACGAAAGTTAAACCACGCTCTTTACATTTGTCTGCAATTTCTCCGCCGCGATCAAGTAATGCAGCAACGGCAACAATTTCACAACCCATTGCTTGAACAGCATCGACACTTTCTAAAAGCGAACCACCGGTAGTCACGGTATCTTCGACGATCAAAACTCGTTGACCAGCTTCGAGTGGACCGGCAATCAAACTAGATGCATCTCCGTGATCTTTGGCTTCTTTACGAACAGCAAATGCATTTTTGCCTGTTACTGAAGCGACTGCCATCGCAACAGGAATGGCACCGACAACAATTCCTCCAACAGCTTCGAAATCACGAAGAGATAGACCAGTTTCCGCTTCAGCATTTTCAAGCGCATCCATGATCGCATGACCTACAAGTTCAATGCAGTCTCCGCGAAAAGTTAAGTTACGACCAATACAGTACCAAGCCGATTTGCGCCCTGATTTAAGGGTGAAATCTCCCTCTTGGACAGCATGTTTACGAAAAGCATCTACAAGAAGTTGTTGTGTGGGACGAAGGGTAGTTTGAGTGTTCATTATGCAGATACCTTTTCTTTATTGGCCTCTAAAGATTTAATGGCTGAATCGATAAACGATTTAATCATGTCTGCACCATCTTCAGATCCGACGACAACTTCTGACGCGCGCTCAGGGTGAGGCATCAGGCCGACAACATTTCGAGCTGTGTTACATACACCCGCGATATCATCACGACTTCCGTTCGGGTTGTTTGTGTAGCGCAAAACTATTTGATCATTATCAATAAGTTCTTGATAGGTTTCATCGTCACAGGTGTAGTTACCTTCAAAGTGATTAATGGGAAGTGATCGTTTCGTTCCTTTGGACAATCGCGAAGTGAGTGGCGAAGAAGCAGTTACTTCAAGTTCAACTTCTTTACACATGAATTTCATCCCGGTATTTTTACGAAGAGCTCCTGGAAGCAACCCTGCTTCGCAGAGAATTTGGAAACCATTACAGATACCAAGAACTGGCTTACCCTCAGCAGCGAATTCTTCAACTGCTTTCATCACTGGAGAAAAACGAGCAATCGCGCCGGTACGCAAGTAGTCGCCATGCGCAAAACCCCCAGGAACAATGACAGCGTCTACGCCGGTAAGATCAGTTTCACTGTGCCACATCATCTTCGGGGTTGCACCGAAGAGCTCGACGACATGAGCAACATCTTGTTCACAGTTCGTCCCAGGAAAAATAGGGATAGCAATAACAGGTTTTTGTGAAGCGATTTCGCTACTCACGCGTTGACCTGTTCGAGAGCAGGCGCGATGTCAATTGAATACACTTCAATGACAGGATTGGCAAGAAGTTGTTCACACATTTTTTCTACTTCATTGCGGGCTGCCTCTTGATCCGCTGATTCAACATCGAAAGTAATCACTTTCCCCATCTGGGCATTCGTCACTCCATTAAAACCAAGTGCAGGTAAAGCACGCATTACAGCCGCAGCTGAAGGATCAAGCACTCCAGGAAGTGGTGAAACATGAACAATTACTGAATACTGCGCCATATATATAAGGTTACTTTAATTGTGATCGGCGAATCTAAGCGTCGACCAGGAAAAACACTATTGCCCAAAGCCAAGAGCGCTTGTAAACTAGCTCTCCCAGGAATTGTGATCGATGGAACGGTAGAAATGGTATATGCAAACACCTGATCAAGAAAGAAAAGGCCGCAACCTCGCCCGCACTGAAATACGCAACGGTGCAACCTCGCCACAGTCAAGAAGACGCCACCTTGGATATGGCAAGAAAAAGAATGGGTATAAACGCCACTGGGAACGTACCTATGAGCGTGCTGCGAGAGCACGAACACAAGCCGACTGGGAAATGGGCCGGAATCTTGCCAATCTCGAAGCAAAAGAGAAAAAAAGTCCACGACACCACTACCGTAAAATAGTCAACCCAAATATCAAAAAGGGCTATTGGTCCCAATGGGCGCGCATCGCTTTGGATCGCCTCGAATCGGTAGCGAGCGAAGAGTGGAAAGAAGGACAAGCGATTGCGATTTCCGAAAAGGAACATGGAGCAACTTCGCCACCATCAAAAAAATCTAGATTTCCGCTAACTCAAGCAGCACGACAAGGCTATGAAGCACAGTGGGCATACTATCGGGATTGCCAAGACAACCTTCCTCAAATCGGCAGGCGCGATCTCACAAAATGGAGACCCGCGGGATCATCAGTTTTTCGACGTGTAATGATGGGAGGAGCAATAGGTGTAGGTGCAACCCTTCTACTCGCAGCTGTCACCTACGGACTCCTTTTTAGCACTGGTGAAATTGCTGGTTCCCCACAAAGAGAAAGTGATCCTGATTCCGAACCATCCACCGGGCCGCACTTCGTTGCCATCCAGCGAGGAGTCAATGGTAAATGCGAATTTTCTGCATCAACGCTTCACATAAACAAAAAATCGACCATTAGCTTTTTGTCAACGGAAGATGTAAAACTCACTTTTCGTCAAGAAGCTAATTGGCCAGTCCCAGATGAAGTTAAGCAATACTCTATCGAAGGAGGCGGAAAGCTTGTTGCTGGCATGGGCTACGAAAGCGGAGGGCACGTGATTAACTCTCCACTTGGAAGACAATTCGTTCATGATTTAGGCGAATTTACCTGTCACTTTCCAGGCGAACCCAATTCAATAGGAGCACCTCTGGAGCTGACAGGTAGCCGATAAGTAAAAACAAAGAGATTCTTCGCTTCGCTCAAAATGACTGAAAAGAAAGGACAGAATGAGAAGTTAGCCCCAGTCAGAAAAACGTAAACCTGTCACCCGTTCATATGCTTCGATATAGCGGGCTTGAATCCCAGCAATGACTTCTTCAGGCAAGGTCGGTGGAGGTGGAACATGGTCCCAACCTGTCGAATCTAGCCAGTCGCGCAAATGTTGTTTATCAAATGATGCTGGAGAAATTCCCACACGATAGGTTTTCGCTTCCCAGTAACGAGAAGAGTCAGGCGTCATCGCTTCATCAATCAAAATAATGTCGTCGACACTATTGGTTGAAGATCCGTTGCTCATGGCTCCGTCGGTTCCTTCTAGAAAACCAAACTCAAATTTTGTATCTGCCAAAATAATTCCTGCATCGTATGATCGTTTCGCTCCGAATTCATACAACGCAATTGATACTTCGCGAATGTAGTCATACACGTTTGTATTAATAAGCGCACGGGCATCGTCGATGGAAATGGCTTCGTCGTGTCCTTCTTCGGCCTTTGTGGTCGGCGAGAAAATTGGTTGCGGGAGTTGCTGCGCGAGTTCCATACCTTGCGGGTATCGCACGCCATGCACAGAACCCGTTTCTTCATATTCTTGAAATCCATGGCCAAAGAGATACCCGCGAACGATACATTCAAGTCGAATGGGGACTGACTTGCGTACCAGCATCGCGCGACCACGCAACATATCATCAGCACCCGACGCTGGAAAATCTGTGACGTCAGTAGAGAGACAGTGGTTTGCAATAATATCTGTCGTGTGATCGAACCAGTAAGAGCTCAAGCCATTGAGCACGGAACCTTTGCCAGGAATATCTTCTTCCATCACAACGTCATATGCACTTACGCGATCTGAGGCCACCATAAGTAGTTTGTCATCGCCTGCTGAGTAAAGGTCGCGGACTTTACCCTTGTAGAGGTGCTTGAGACCACACTCTTCTAATGCTTCGGGATTAGGTGAAGTGTGTGATGTTCCAGTGACGGATGAAGTCATTCTTTGTTCTTTCTTCTCGCGTTGGAGGGATTCATTATTGATTGATTTGAGAAAACACAACGTCAGTATGGCGGACTAAGCGTGTTGGATCAAAACACGCAGTGCGAGCTTCCGATGAAAGTACACTCGTGACACGCTCATCTTTTTCACACAATTCGCGCAAAGAAATACGTTCCGCAAATGCCCGCTGTGCCAATTCTTGAACAATGCGGTATGCATCGTCACGTGTTAAGCCAGAATCAATCAGAGCGAGCAACACAGTTTGTGAATACACCACGCCAAAAGAAGCCTCAATATTTTCTCGCATGCGCGCAGCATTTACTTCCCACCCGGCTGCAATCTTGGCCATCGATCGTGTCATGTAATGAGCAAGTGCAAGTGAATCAGCCAGAATGATTCTTTCAACAGACGAATGTGAAATGTCTCGTTCATGCCAGAGAGCAATATCCTCTACGCCAGCAACAAGGTTTCCGCGCAACACGCGCGCCAAACCGCAGAGCTGTTCACATTTCACGGGGTTACGTTTGTGTGGCATCGCCGACGAACCTTTTTGTTGTCCCGTGGCAAAGGGTTCAAACACTTCAGACACTTCTGTGCGTTGCAAGTGTCGAATCTCAAGAGCGATCTGTTCGATTGTTGCACCCAGAGTTGTCAGTGCGTAGAGCATTTGTGCATGGCGATCCCGGGCAATAACTTGCGTTGCAGAAACAGGAACTAAACCAAGAAACTCACATACTTTGGCTTCAACCTCAGGTTCGATATTGGAAAACGTTCCCACAGCACCCGAAAGCTTGCCGACTCGAATTGCTTCACGTGCATCGTTAAGACGAACCACGTCTCGTCGAACCTGCAAAAGCCATAATGCAACTTTGGTTCCAAAGGTTGTGGGTTCCGCATGAATCCCGTGCGTGCGTCCGACCATAATGGTGTCACGATATTCGTTCGCTTGCGCGAGCAAAGCGGCATCGAGATCCTTCACTTCGTTCAGGATGACATCCATGGCTTTAACTAATGTGATGCATTGAGCGGTGTCGACAACATCAGAAGATGTAAGGCCGTAGTGAACGTATCGAGCTGAATCATTTCCCATTGTTGATTGAACTGTGTCAACAAATGCAGCAACATCATGATGCGTGATTGCTTCACGTTCTTCTACACGGGCAACAAAGTCTTCATCAATTACTGGTCGCGTTTTTTCTACTATATCTGCGTCCTTGGCCTCAATCACGCCTGAGTCTGCCAGAGCGCGAACAACGGCAACTTCAACATCTAACCAAGCAGACATTCGTGTTACGTCATTAAACAACGCGCCCATTTCTTCTGTGGTGTAGCGCTCAATCATGTGTATCCTCTGGATTTAGGGCCTGATAGGCAATGTCGCGTCGGTAATACTTTCCTGTGTAATTAATCTTCGCACATGCTTCGTATGCTCTCTCGCGAGCAGTAGCCATGTTATTGGCAATAGCTGTAACGTTGAGTACACGCCCTCCGCTTGTCACGAGGTCGCCACCCGCTCGTTTTGTCCCTGCATGAAAGACTTTTACACCCTCAACTGCATTTGCTTCGTCAATGTGTGAAATCACATCACCCGTTTGCGGATCTTCAGGATACCCCTTGGCGCTCATGACGACCGTGAGTGCTGCATAATCACTGAGCCCCAATTGGTCATGAGGCGACTGTGAAAGAAGAGTTTTCGAAAGTTCACCATCGGCACATGCCTTGAGCGTGATAGCGAGATCGCCTGTGAGACGCATCATCAGAATCTGGCATTCAGGGTCGCCAAAACGAATGTTATATTCAATCATTTTTGGACCACTCGGGGTCAACATTAAGCCAGCGTAAAGCACTCCGCGATAATCAATACCTCGTTTGCGGAATTCATTCAATGTCGGAGCTATGCATGTGTCCATAATTTCTTTTATCATCATGTCATCAACAAAAGGTACAGGACAGTACGCTCCCATTCCGCCGGTGTTTAGGCCAGTATCACCGTCACCAATTCGCTTGTGGTCTTGTGCGACACCAATACATGTTGCGTCTTTACCGTCACAGATGGCGAAGAGAGAAATTTCAGGACCAGTCATCCCTTCTTCAATAACGCAGGTTGTTCCCGCGTCGCCAAATGCTTGGCCAGAAAGATAAGCGGTAACCGTTTCGCGTGCCTCGTCGAGAGATTCCGTAACCGTGACACCTTTACCAAATGCAAGTCCATCGGTTTTTATAATCGATAGTTGACTTCCCGTTTCATTTCGAATGGCTTCGAGGTACGTCAACGCTTCGTCGAGCTCATTCGAATGAAAGGTTCGGTGTTGCGCGGTGGGAACACCAGCATCAACCAACAGTTCTTTCATCCATGCTTTTGAACCTTCAAGCTGTGCACCATCTTTACTGGGTCCGAAAACACTTATCCCATTTTCGCGCAGAACATCGGCAACACCAGCAACTAAGGGAGGTTCGGGACCTGAAATGACAAGATCGAAACCATCTTGAGCAATTTTGAGAACAGCTTGAGGATCGCAAGCGTCTACTTCAATACACTCGAGACCTTCGTCTTCAATGCCAGGATTTCCAGGGGCAACAGAGAGTCGGGCAACTGAAGGGTCTTGAGCAAGCCTCCAGGCAAGCGAATGCTCGCGTCCGCCACTGCCTAAAACCAAAACGTTCATCAGACCTATTAGTTTACTTGCGTTTTATGCTGCCCGTCGCGGCGAGGTACCCCGCTTTGGTTTAAATAACTACGGGATACCGTACTTTATCCAGCCAATGCAGGGCCCGTATTCGCTTTGGTTCGAATAACTACGGGATACCGCATTTTATCCAGCCAAAGCGATCTATGACGGTAGAGAAATAGCTTCACTCACCGCTCGTATGATCTGCTCGTCAGAAAAAGTTGAAGTAATTCTTACCAATTTCCAATTTGAAGCAAGAATTGCATTTTGTCGAAGACGATCATTGTCGAATTGGGATCGGTTTCTGTGGAACGCAAACCCATCAACTTCAACAGCAATCTTTAGTTCCGGAAATGCAAAATCCAATCGATACCTTGACTGTCCAGAGATTAGTTCCCATTGGGTCTCGCAACGCCAGGGGAAATGGTTACTAATAACCCGTGCGACTCGTTTTTCAAGCACACTTTCAGTTTCTTGTTGCTGCGACCCATCCAACAAATACGGCGTAAGTATTTCCAGAAGTTTCTTTTTTGGTCTGCCTGGTCCTGATGGTGTTCTCTGAATCACCAATTCCACCTGATGTGGAGTTACCAGCTTCTTCTGAAATGCTTTTTCCAAGGCAAAGTCGAGCTCGCTAGACATTAGATTGCTCGCAGCATCCATAAATGCGCGACTGAGAGATACATGTGGAATACCGATGCTTGGCATATACACATCATCCCTCAAAATAGCTGTGCTCCTATGGAAGATGACATTCTGTCGATGGTATTCATATCTACGAGTAAGAATATGGATGGGGATGAGAATTGATCTTCCGTCTGAAGTGATTGCATTCCGGGTACGCTGCTCTATTAATCCAAAATAAGTAAGCACTGATTCATGCGAAAGTAGTGCACCTGAGCCACAAGAGAAGACTGCAATCGCTGCCTGTTGATGCCAAGTAGGCACTGACCCAAAGGCGGTATAGACACCAAAACCGACTTTGGACAATAATCCTTTCTTGACCATGTGTTGTATAGAACTATCCGCACAGCCTTGGTTACGCAATTGAAATCGTGAAACGACCCCATATTGCTGATCTGTAATTGTTCGAATAGTAGAAATATGTTTCATGCTTCCCTCACGCCGATTGATAGCTAGTGAGGGAAGTCGATTTAAAAAGCTAATTTTAGATCGTCGTTAATTTTTTTCAACCCATTTTTTGCTTTTAAACGATGTGATAAACGATCCAAATACATGCGCTTTGGTTTAAATAACTACCGTATTCGGTACTTTATCCAACCAAAGGAACATGCGCATACCCTTTGGTTTAAATTACTACGGGATACCGTACTTTATCCAGCCAAAGCGAGAAAAAGACGGGAATTAGCTGCGCGGCATGACAACAGTGTGGTCACGCGCAGGGCCAGTGGAGGCAAAGGTAACAGGCACGCCAACAATACTTTCGACGCGATTTATGAACGCTTTCGCGTTCGCGGGAAGATCTGAGAAGTTCGCTGTGTCTTCAATATCTTTATCCCAACCAGAAAGAGTTTCGTATATGGGCTTAACGTCATGGAAAGCACTCTGGTGATACGGAACATGGTCGATACGTTCACCGGTCGGCGTTTCGTATCCGATACAAATTTTCACTTCAGGGAGTCCACCAAGAACATCGAGCTTACACAATGCGATTTCGGTGCATGTATTAAGGCGAACCGCGTGCTTGAGCATGACACAGTCAAGCCAACCCGGTCGTCGTCGACGTCCGGTGTTGGTTCCAAATTCGCGTCCACGTTCAACAAGGAAATTACCCACTTCCATGTCGTGCGCAATTGTTTGATCGCTCACACCTGCTTCGTACACAACATCGCCCTCTTCAAGAGGAAGTTCCGTCGGGAACGGGCCTGCACCCACACGTGTGACATACGCTTTTGCAACTCCGATGATTCGTGTCAATGCGCGTGGACCAACACCTGCACCCGTACATGCTCCACCTGCAACAGGGTTGCTTGATGTCACATAGGGGTATGTTCCGTGATCGAGATCGAGGAAAGTTGCCTGCGCGCCTTCGAAAAGAACTTCTTTTCCATCATCAAGAGCTTTGTGAACCAAGTGCACCGTGTCATCGATCATAGGTTCAAGACGCGGAACAAGGGCACGGTATGTTTCAAGAAGTTCGTTGACGTCATAACCGAGTCGGTTATATGCCTTAGCGAGAACAATGTTTTTCTCTCGCAAGACGAGTTCTAATTTTGCACGAAAGATTTTTTCGTCGAGAAGGTCTTGGAGACGAATACCTACACGCAAAGCTTTATCTGCATAAGCAGGGCCAATTCCTCGCTTGGTAGTTCCGAGTTTGTTTTTACCCAAGTAACGCTCAGTCAAACGGTCAAGCTCTTGATGGTAAGGCATGATGACATGCGCATTGCCCGACACACGAAGGCGAGAAACATTGACACCTTGGCTCGCAAGAAGGTCAAGTTCATTGAGCAACACAACAGGGTCAACAACAACACCGTTGCCAATCACAGGAGTGACGTGTTCGTAAAGAATTCCGGAAGGAACAAGTTGAAGTTTGAAAGTAACGCCGTCAACAACAATGGTGTGACCAGCATTATGACCACCTTGATAGCGAACAACAAGGTCGCTGCGCTCAGCAAGGTAGTCAGTAAAACGACCCTTGCCCTCATCGCCCCATTGGGCGCCGGTAATGACGGTACCTGGCATGAAAACTCTTCTAAGACATCAAAAGCGCTTTACGCTTCTGGGCTTTCAGCAGCTTCGGGAGTAGCTTCAGTAGAAGCGTCTTCGGTTGTGGCTTCGGGAGCTTGTTCAGCATTTACTTCTGGAGCATCAGCAGATGTTTCTGCTGAAGTTTCAGTTTCCACTGCTTCAGGCGTGACATTATTCTTCGCGTCGAGTGCAGCTTTAGCAGCAGCAATTTTGTCGATTTCTTTTTGCTTTTTGCGTTCCACAGCAGCTTTATCTTTTGCACGCTTCTCATCAGCCTTGGCCTTTGCTTCAGCACGAGCAACTTTTTCTACTTCACGTTGGGCAGCAGCTTCAATCGCGTCCAATTTCGCCTGCTCCACGGCAGCTTCTTTTTCTTTCTTCTGCTTCTTCATTGTTTTAGAGAACTTGTTCTGGAACTTCTCGACGCGACCAGCAGTGTCGACAAACTTCATCTTGCCAGTGAAGAAAGGGTGACTCTGTGAGGAAATATCTACAGGAATGTGAGGATACGTCTTGCCGTCGATTTCAATTGTGTCTTTGGCAGTGGCCGTTGACCGTGTAATAAATCGAAAATCGACCGATGCGTCAGTAAAGACAACTTCACGGTAGTCAGGATGGATATCTTTTTTCATTTTTTCCTCCAGGAAAAGCGTTTGCTAAGGCCGATATGGCCAACCAAACAGAAGAGATATTCTCTCACAGGGCTACGGCTCAATGCCAACTTGCTGTATTTAGTGTCTAACCATGTCTTTTAGTGGCTTATATTCTTCTTCGGTGAACTGCATATTTGCAACGCAGTATTTCTTGCCCGCGATATGAGAACAAAACAACGATTCATACATGTCATAACAGTCGTGCATGAAAGCACTAATGACTATGGAAGCAGACCACGACACAGCAAAACTTTGAGTGCAATCGTGCGCGTCTTCGGTTCGAGCGCAATACACCAAATGGCGAGAACGCTGCGATGCGGTGACATATTCACTGTCTTCTAAGCCATCACAAAAAAGAATCTGCTTAGAGCGCAAAATGTCTTGACTGCGGTAGATATTTTCCAGATGTAGCCGGGCGTCGCGACGCGCTGCGTGACGCCGCGTGGCTGCGGACGTTGTCAGGCGGCGGTCGCGGTGGCGGTCACCGGTCGAACCGGATGGGTGCGGGGACCGTCACTTGGACGGCCCGGGCCAGGTCGGCCATGTAACCGTCGACGGCGGTGGACTCCGCTGGGGTGAGGGGCCGGTCGAACACCGCGGCGGCGAACCATTCGAACCCGCCGTACGAGTGGAGGGCCGGGTCCGGGTCGGCGCCGATCGAGAACACCTGCCCAAATGGGGCTGTCCCGAACCCAATGTCGCCGGGGGCCGAGACCGGTGTCCCCGGCCGGCCGCCGGTGTAGGCGGTGACGGTCCCGGCGGCACGGTCGTACACCCCGATGGTGGTGGTGGCGGCGCCGTCGACCGCGGCGGGCGACTGTGCGTAGCGGTTGGCAGCCCCGTCGCCGATGTTGAACGTCGGCCCGCTGGGCAGGTACGCGGTCTGGATGGAGTCCCAGCCGGGCGTGTCGTGCATCAAGGTCCCGGGCCGGTACGAGTGGATGAGCATCCCTTCGATGTCGGCGCGGGTGGACCGGAACCCGACGGCGACGGTCAGCCCGGCGGTGCCGGGGTTGAGGAACGGCGACGGGCCCGCTTCGACACGGGCGCCGTTCCCGAACAGCAACGCGGTCCGGTCCGCGACCGCGGACGACACCGACCCGGTCTGCCAGTTCTGGATCTCCCATACGGCGCCGGCCTGGTCGGTGAACGACGCCACTTTCGCCGGGCCGGGGGCTTGGTCACCTTGAGCGCACCAGCAGAGCTGCGGCGAGTCGGCATGGTTCCCACCGCGGGCCCAGGTGAGCGGCGTCGGGATCCGGGAGCTGTTCAGGTCGAACACGGTGGTGGGGGTTGTGCCGGTGTACGCGGTGAGGTTCATCCGCCGGAGGCGGCCCCACCCGGCAGCGAACGGCGACGTCACGGTCGGGATCCGGTCGGTGCCTGACGAGATCACGATAGGCCGACCCGAGTTGTTGATGACGGCGGGCCCGGGAACGGTGACCGTGTCGACGAGCACCCAGGCGGGGTCGGCAAATGGGCGGTTCATGTCGCCCGGAGGGCGGGCCGACGACTGCTGGTACACCGCGACGCGTCGGCCGCCGGCGCCATTGTCGGCGAGGAACTGGACCCCGCGGCGACCGAGGCCCATTCTGAACGACGGGCCCGCCGTCGAACGGGTCGCCTGCCACGTGTTCCCATCTGGGGACGTCCACACCGTCGCCGCTCCGGTCCCGTTGTCTGCAAACGACACCGCCAACGACCCGTCAGCGCCGGCTCCGCCCTGGTGGAACACGAAGTTCTCCCCGGACTCGTTCGTGGCGATTTCGCGGGTCAGGTCCCCGTCGATGCGGAACTCGAAGCTGCCGGTCGGCATGCCCGCCCGGTCCGGTGTGGTGACGAACATGTCGTCCCACCCAGGCGTGTACAGGTACCGGTCGGGGGTATCCCACCCGAGCCGCACCGGCCCGCCGACGCCGCCGGCTCTGACTCTCATCGGGTTCTGGTTCCCGGACAGGTCCGGGACCTGGTCACCGGTCCCGTCCCAGCCGGCGGTGTCCCACCAGCCGACCGCGGAGCCGAGCACGACCGCCCCGGCCCATGTCTGTTCCCACGCGGCGGGGGTTCCCGCCGCGTCGTACATCATCTTCACCGTCACCCGGCGGGTCGCTGTCGACCCGGGCCGGAACGTCCCATCGGAGTACCCGCCGACGATGCCCGCTGCTGCCGCCCACGACACCGCCGTCGCTGTCTCCGTCGACGCGCCCATGTCGGAGAACCCGCCGCCGGGGACCGCCCCGGCGGGCAGGTCACCACCGGCAAACGCCCGGAACGCCCACAACGCCAAAACCCCACGAGTCGCGGTCGACGAAGGGTAGAACCTCCCGTCCGCCGGGCGGGTCACAACCCCAACCGACGACGCCCAGTCGACCGCCGGACGCCACGCGGAGTTGACCCTCACATCAGTGAACACCACCGGAGTCCCCACCGGGCCAGGGCGGCCCTCCATCACCCACAACGCGTTGATTAGCACCCCCCGAGATGTCGCCGAGTCCGGGTTGAACCGCGCCCCCAACAACGCCGGCTTGAGCGGTATCACCTGATGGCACACCGCCCAATCCACCGCCGAAGCCAACGCCGACCCGGCCGGCACATCTACCGCCACGCTCGGCGGCGGCGGCTCGCACACCGGGCTCGCCGCGTCCACCGGGACGACACCAACCGAACCCACCAACAGGCAGGCAACGACCGCGACCGCTCCCGCAACCGCCCGAACCGAGAACCGTGAACCTTTCATGTGCAGCGAAGATGCCGTCGACGCGCGATCCGACCGCTGCGGCGATGTCTTTCGGCCATTGTCTCGGTCACCGAGAAGTTCGGTGAGTTGAAGTCCATCGACCACTCGTCCGCCACCCACGAGGCCTCGGGCCGCGTCGTCCTCGGGTCGATGAGCCAGCGCCCGGCGTGGCGTGCCGAATGCGCTGGTGGTGGTGGCTCGGGGTGGGGCTTCGAGATCGGCGAGCACGTCAGGGTGATCGACCCCGCCCGGATTGGCATATCCTTTAATTTGACCGAGAATTTTGTCAATGATGTATTGCGCATTTTCAATCATGTCGATCTTTCTGTTTACAAATCTTGTGGGACATAGGGAGCAAGAGGCGAGTTGGTTTCCGATCCGGAATCAGAACCGCTTTCTATTTTCTCTGTTATTATAGCGTGGCTTGAAAACTGTGTACATAAAAACTTCTGCCACACTCATTCGGTCAACCTTCTCAGGTTCACGCATTCCTCGAGCGCTCCTTGATGTTTTTCCTGCTGGAGCATTTCCACCTGAGCGAATGCTCGTGTTTTCTGAGTCTGATGGAGAACTCGGCGCAGCAGACGAAGGAGTCGTTACTTCACTGACATTCTGAAGGGAGTCAAGAATCTTTTCACTTTCAAGTGTTGGAAGGTCGGCAGGCGCTGAATGATAAGCGAACTTTTCCGGAAGGTCCTGGCGCGCGAACGGAGAAAGGTCTTCGCCGCCGGATTCACTACTTGTTCCTTCAACAATTCCGACATCCATGGTACGTGCTTTCATCGCAGGTAAAAGCCTTCCCGACGCTGCAACACGGACAATACATTCACGAGGATGCAGTTCCGTCATTATTTTCACACGAATATCAGTTTCCGTTAAACCGTTACGCATTTCACGTTCAACAATTTCTTTGGGAATCTCCATAGAAAGATTGCCTTCAAGAACGCGGGCGTCTTCTTCTGAAACTTTGAAGACGTAGTAGTTGATCGCGTTTGACAAGATCGCTTGCTGCAAACCTGTTTCGACTTGTCCAAAATACTGCTGCGAGTTTGGAAAAGTAGAGAAAATACTTTCGAGAGTTACCGGGCGAAAGCCGTTGACTCGGGCGGAAATCACATTAATGAATCTCTGTCAATCCTCGGCTGAAGTGTGCTCTTGCGTTAGCAGTAGCTCATATGTGTACACCCGGTTAGTTTATCCGGCTCTCCTGGCGCGTGAGCCCGAATGGAAACTACTCTTGTAACTATGTCCATACAAATACCTGCCCTCAATCTCAACAATGAAGTCTCGGTTCCCCAAATCGGATTGGGCCTCTGGCTCACCAAAAACGAAAAGGAATGCCATGTGGCCGTCGAATCTGCTTTAGAAGTGGGCTACCGGCATTTTGATTCGGCACAGATATATGAAAATGAAAAGTTCTTAGGAGACGCACTCCAAGATGCTTATGCATCCGGATCGGGAATCAGCCGAGAAGATTTATTCGTCACCACAAAACTATGGAACGATAACCAGTTGTTTAATGATGTCATACCTTCCTTTGATGAATCACTTGATACCTTACAGATGGACTATGTCGATCTTTTCTTGGTGCACTTCCCCGTTACTGAAACGCGTCGCCCTGCATGGCACAAGATGGAAGAGATTTATGCAAGTGGTCGAGCCAAGGCAATCGGTGTCAGCAACTACACCGTTAAGCATCTCGAAGAGTTGTTGAGTGAATGCAGTATTGTTCCCGCAATCAATCAGGTTGAATTGCATGTGTACTTACAACAACAAGAACTCCACGATTACTGCTCAAAAAACGGAATAGTGATTGAAGCATACTCTCCTCTTGCGCACGGAAATCAGATTGATAATCCGGTATTAACTGAGATTGCCCTTCAATACGGAAAGACAAATGCACAAGTAATGATCAAGTGGTGTGCACAGAATGGAATGGTTGTGCTTCCCAAATCAGTGACACCTGAACGCATTGCTCAAAACATTGACGTGTTTGACTTTGAGCTTTCACAAGATGATCTCGCAAAAATTGCGGGACTTGAAAAGAATTTTCGAACTTGTTGGGACCCAACAAACGTTGCTTAAAAATAAGACAAACGGCCTTTACGTCTCACGTTGAGGACTTAGAGGGCCTTGCTGTGCCCAAGCTGGGCGAATAGTGTGATCGATAGTGTTCACTACATCAGCGCCATCACGACCCTGCTGATATATGCGAGGTGTTCCTAATGCTGAAAGTTCAGAAGCAGAATGGCGGCTGAGATCCCTCAAAGTGATCGATGGCCGTCGGTCAAAACCACCAACAAAAGCAGCTTTCCGACAAGAGCTTTTCACTCCCTCCCAATCGAGATCCCCCTTAGAAGGGCGTTCTATGAAAACAGAGTCTGTGTCCTTTGGCACGTAGTGAGCGGGAAGTGCTGTGGTGCCGTTTATTGGGTAGGCAACTACTTGAGCATGTCCTGAAAGCAGCTTTGCCACAATATTCTCCAGCATTTTGAGGCGAAACGGCTCCGCAACAAGAATAACGCGAGGAACCTCAACCGCATGAAAAGCACCTGCGACTCTTAGTTCATCATGTTTTTGTTTTATAACCGCTCCACGCCTACGCAATACACGTTCAAATTCTTGTCCGTTTCCGGCTGTACGTATGGGCGCAACTGTCATAAGAAGAAATCCTAGAGCAAACAAGCAAAAGGACACAAACACCGCCAACTTCAGACTGGATTATCCGCCACAAAAACCCTAACTGGCGCGACCTAGGGGGTGTACAGCTAGAATAAGAAACTCTTTTATAAGCCGTTGGAGGAAAATAATGAGTGGTGTATGCCAAGTCACGGGAAAGCGCCCTACTACAGGGAAAAACGTGTCTCACTCCCACATCCGTACGAACCGATGGTTTCGTCCAAATATTCAGTCCAAGCGATTCTTCGTGCCGAGCGAAAACCGCTTCGTGAAGCTGCGCGTCAGCACCAAGGGCATCAAGATCATTAACAAGCGTGGTATCGAGAGCGTTCTCGCCGAAATGCGCGCCCGTGGAGAAAAGTTCTAGTCATGGCAAAAAACGAAAAAAGAATCCTCGTCAAACTGCGCTCTACTGAGGGCTCAGGTTTCACTTATTACACCAAGAAGAACAAGAACAATTCTCGCGAGCGTATCGAACTCAAGAAGTACGATCCCAAGCTTCGCAAGCATGTGATGTTCAAAGAGGAAAAGTAACTCTTCTTCACGACCAGCTCTCAAGGCCCGCAGAAATGCGGGCTTTTTTGTGCCCTCGATTGCGAAAATATATGGAATTGCTACACAACCACAAAGCGGGCATAATGGTTATCCGCCACGGATGGAGACCCAAGCATGACCAGCAGACGCACAAATGCTTTAGACGCGAGACGCACAAATTATTTAGATGCTTTGGGCGCGATCATCAATCCCCCTAAGCGAAATGGCAGAAGTACCGGCGGGACTCTCCAACCGCCTGCCCAAAGATTTTGGCATCTTGTTCGTACATATCGAGCGATTGCAGCCGCATCCCAGAAAACGTTTGATGTTGCTGCAACGTTAGCTGGAAGACATGGAGACTCGTCAGACTATGTCCTCAATGGTGTTATCTTCTTAGCCCGGGAACACCCCGAGAAAGCAACCTACAACAGAAGTTTTGGAAACGCGCTCAATGCATTAATGCCAAATAACCATGACGAGATCTTTTTGCTCCTTAAAGAACTCGCAGAAATCGACAAAAACGCTGCCAATATTGCAGCAAACACTTCCATGGGCCCAGTTTTCAGATCGCTTATTAGACACGGCGATGCACAAAAAGTAGAAGAACTATTCATCGATATCGTCGTGCGCAATTTGAGTTTGGCGATGAAAAATCCACAAACACCCTGGGTAATAGAATCGTTGGCAAACCAAGGGTTACTGTCAGGAGCATACGCGATTTTTGGAGGAATTGACTACCGATACTTGGAAACACTGATTGTGGAAAATAATCATTGGCAAAAAGCAGTTGTCGCAGTAGGTAGATCATTAGGCTTAAAGACTGCTGGTAAGCAAGCCGTCAGAGACTTAGCGGATCTCTTTAGCGATGTGGGTAATGCCCTTAAAGAACAAGGCCCTATTGAGTCCCCAGTAACTCAAAGATAGTTGTAGTACGTAGCCCATCGTTTGGACAGTTGTGTTGGATGGACAAGCCGAGTCATCAATCTATAGCATGACATCATGACAAAACCACGTATTGCTGTTCTCGGTCTTGGAATTATGGGGCATGGGATTGCCGATAACTTTGTGGAAAACGGATACGACGTCACTGTGTGGAACCGTTCTCCTGAGAAAACTCGTGACCTTGCCGACAAGGGAGCAAGCGTTGCCGACACTCCAGCCAAAGCAGCCCAGGGTGCTGACATTGTTTTTGACGTAACGGCGAGCGACGAATCGTCACGGTATGTTTTTTGTGATGAAAATGATGGCATCTTTTCGGTTGCAACTGCTGATCAAACTCTGATTACATGTGCCACTCTCACTATTGCATGGACACTGGAACTAGCGGGCATGTGTGCCGCTCGCGACATTGCTTTTTTCGATATGCCCATGACAGGGTCGCGCGCTGGTGCAGAGTCAGGAAACCTGACCTTACTCACGGGTGGAGATAAAGAAAAGCTTGCCGAAATTCGACCAACTCTTGAAGCCATTGCGTGTGATGTTCCCTACTTTGGCGAAGCGTCGAGTGGAATGAAAATCAAACTGGTTCTGAACGCGATTCAGGCAGCGCACGTGATTCTCTTCGGTGATGCAATGCGCCAAGCAGCCGCAATAGGTCTTGATACAGCAACGACAGGAGAATTGTTGAGCACCAAACCCGGAGGAGTTCCGACCGCTCAAGCATGGAATAGTTTTCAAAACCCTCCAGAACAAACCAACTTCTCGGTTAACTGGATCTTGAAAGATTTAATCTACGCGCGCGAAATGTTGGACGAAACAGATTTCCAAGCTCCCATTAACCCAACGATTCTTGACCACTGCATTGACGTTTACCAACGCGCAGCCGACGCCGGTCACGGCGACTCCGACTGGACCATCGTCAACGCTTAAAAGTCCTCATCCAAGTCGACTTCCCCATCAATCGAAGTTTGGTACGCGCTCACGCGACGTTCGAAGAAGTTCGAGAGTTCTTGGACATCTTGAAGGTTCATGAATTCGAATGGGTTTTTAACGTTGTATTTTGCTGGCATACCGAGCATTGCGAAACGACGATCAGCCACATATTCAAGGTACTGGCGCATTTCGGTAAGAGGCAAGCCAGGAATACCGTTTTGAAGTACGTCTTCCGCGAAGTAGTACTCGCAGTCAATTGCTTCTTCGATCATTTCTTCAACTTGGGTACGCATGTCGTCGTCGAACAACGTGGGCTCTTCTTCGCGTACAGTTGCAATGACAGCAAGCGCGAATTCCATGTGACAGCTTTCGTCGCGGAACACCCAGTTCGTTCCTGAAGCTAAACCATTGAGCATTCCCTTCGAACGAAGGAAGTACACGTATGCAAACGCCGCGAAGAAGAACAAGCCTTCGATACAGGTTGCAAAACAAATGAGGTTCAACAAGAACTTACGACGATCTGCTGCAGTTTCGAGCTTGTCGAGGTCGTTGATCGAACCAATCCATTTGAAACAGAAGTCAGCTTTGCGCTTGATCGAGGGAATCGTTTCGACTGCTTTGAACATTTCGTTGCGTTCTGCATGGTCAGGAATGTAAGTATCAAGCAATGTCAGGTAGAACTGCACATGCAATGCTTCTTCATAGAGTTGACGCGATAGATACAAACGAGCTTCTGGCGAGTTGATGTGCTGGTAAAGGTTCAACACAAGATTGTTCGACACAATCGAGTCACCCGTTGCGAAGAACGCAACAATACGCTTGACCAAGTGATTTTCAGCAGGTGAAAGCTTGCCTGAAAGGTCAGAAATATCAGAAGAGAAATCGACTTCTTCTACTGTCCATGTATTGCGGATCGCAGCACGATACATTTCATAAAACTCTGGGTAGCGCATAGGGCGCAGAGTTAAGTTGAAACCAGGGTCGAGAATGTGACGTTCGTGTTCTAACCCTGGGAGTGTTAATTCTGTTTCTTCATCCGTTGCTGTTTCTGAAAAGAGGTTTTCTGAGGCTGCTGACGTCGTGTCGGCGGTTGATGTCATTGGCAGGCCTCGCAACTTTCTGGGTTCTCTAGCGAACAAGCAATCTTCTCTGCGAGAGAAAGATCGACTGTTTCATCGGGTGTCGCCACGGCTGCAACGTCTCCGCTTGTTGTTGATTGGCGGATACGAGTCGCTGGACGAGAACGTAGATAATACGTTGTTTTCAAGCCCTTTTGCCATGCGTACATGTACATTGAAGAAAGTTTCCCAATGGTGGGAGTTTCCATGAACAAGTTCAACGATTGACTTTGGTCAATAAACGCACCGCGGTCAGCTGCCATATCTACCAGCGAACGCATAGGAATTTCCCACACAGTACGGTAAATCTCACGAAGCTCTGCAGGAATTTCTTCGATATCCTGGATTGAACCTTCGGCAGTTTTGATCTTGTCGCGAACTGCTTCTGTCCACAAACCGCGAGCTTGAAGGTCGCGCACGAGGTACATATTGATTTGAAGGAATTCCCCGGAAAGAGTTTCACGCTTAAACAAGTTTGAAATCTGAGGTTCGATGCATTCGTAACAACCTGCAATAGATGCAATGGTTGCTGTTGGCGCAATCGCAATAATCAACGAGTTACGCAAACCTGAAGACATCATGCGTTCACGAAGATCTTCGAAACGCTGTGGGTCTTGAGGAGTTACATCATCCCAAAGGTCGAATTGAAACTTACCTTGTGAAGCACGAGTTTCGGAGAATGCAGCGTGTGCACCAAACTCTTCAGCAAGTTCAATCGAACGAACCAAAGCGTTGTAGTAGATCTCTTCTGAGATTCGCGCTGAGATCTGCTTGGCTTCTTCTGAATCAAACGGAATTTGGAGTTGGAAGAATACGTCTTGAAGACCCATCATTCCCAGGCCCACTGGGCGCCAGCGAGCGTTACTTGCTTGCGCGGTTTCTGTTGGATACCAGTTACGGTCAATCACGCGGTCAAGGAAGGTAACGGCTGTGCGGACAACTTCACCAATGCGGTCGTATGCAACAGCGAGACCATCAGGACCGTTGTCAACGAACTTCGAGAGGTTGATGGAACCAAGGTTACACACTGCAGTTTCGGCGTCGCTGGTGACTTCCAAAATCTCGGTGCACAAGTTCGACAAGTGAATGACATTTCCTTCGCCACCTGTTTGGTTCGACTTCTTGTTTGATGCATCTTTGAACGTCATCCAACCGTTACCGGTTTGAGCAAGCACGCGCATCATGCGACCGTAAAGGTCACGAGCAGGAAGTTGCTTGACGGCAAGACCTTCTGCTTCTGCTTTCTCGTATGCTGCATCGAATTCATCGCCGAAGAGATCAACGAGTTGAGGTGTGTCCTTCGGATCGAACAACGACCAAGTTTCATCTGCTTCTACGCGGCGCATAAAGAGGTCAGGCACCCAGTTTGCAAGGTTGAGGTTATGTGTTCGACGGGCTTCGTCGCCGGTGTTGTCGCGAAGTTCAAGAAATTCTTCGATATCTCCGTGCCATGTTTCCAGGTACACACAAGCTGCACCCTTGCGGCGTCCACCTTGGTTGACGGCCATAACAGAAGAGTCGAGGGTCTTAAGCCAAGGAACAATTCCATTGCTTAAGCCGTTTGTGCCCTTGATGAGCGATCCGCGAGCACGAATACGGGTGTAGGCAAGGCCAATTCCGCCAGCATGCTTGGAAAGGCGAGCTACGTCTTTGTACTTGTCGTAGATCGAGTCAAGAGAGTCGAGAGGTGAATCGAGCAGGTAGCACGACGACATTTGGGTGTGCAGCGTTCCTGCATTAAACAATGTAGGAGAGCTGGGCAAGTATGCAAGTGAAGAAATCAGGTTGTAAAAGTCGATTGCTTCGCGAACGTTTTCGGAAAGACCACATGCGACACGCAAGAAGAAGTACTGAGGAGTTTCAACAACTTTTCGTGTTTCTGGATGACGCAACAAGTAACGGTCAGCTGTTGTACGCAAACCAAAGTATTCGAACAACCATGTTCGAGATGGTTCGATTGCGTCGTCGAGTTTTCGAGCGTTGGCGTTAACAAACGCGAAGAGTTCATCGTTGACGAGACCGTGTTGGTGTTGGTGAGCAATGGATTGGCTAAAACTGTGAATACCTTGGTTGCGAACTTCTTTATCAACAAAGGTAGAGAGCAGACGTGCAGAAAGTTTGGAGTATTCGGGTTCATCAACAACCAAAGCTGCTGCTGTTTGAATAGAGAGACGGTCGAGTTCTTCGGTGGTTGCACCGTCGTGCAAACCAGCAATAGTGCGCATTGCGACACGAAGTGCCTCTACTCGCTCTAGGCCTACCGCGCATCTGGCGATAGCTCGCACAATCTTGTTTACATCGCAAGGTTCAAAGGAACCGTTACGTTTTTTAATGCGCATTCCCGTTGCTGTCGGGTCCTTCGGCGCCGCGTTCCCCGGTGATTGCATCATGGGTGAACTCGTGTTCGCGTCGTTCGAATCAAATCTGTCGACTTCTGGTGTGACCTCGGTTAGGGCCATATTGCCTTCTCCCCATCTGAACGATATCTCGTTCTCCATCTAACTGCCATTGTCCTAACAGCGTGTCTGCATTTTTTATGCCACGAACTAAAAATAATTCGCAACATGAAAACGCTTTCACGTTGTTGGGTTCCGCCCCAGCCAAATTCGGATCTGTGTCACCCTCGAAAAGACACAAGTCTGATTCTGACTTCTACATCAAGCGAGTGCATCAAAAACACTCACTCGGTTCAAAAATAATCTCGTGCTCGCCAGTAATGAGTGTTTTCACGAACTAAGTCCGTGAGGCCTAAACCCTGGTGCTGTCGTTCGATGTAGCTAATGATCGTATTGCTAATTCGAGCAACTTTCAAGTCATAGGAGACACTATTCGATCTGCCAGGACGTTTAGATTTTCACAACATTTTCGGTAACTTAGCGAAGGCTGGCGAATCGCTCTGACTTGCATGATAAGAAAATATCCACCACTTATTTAAGACGAGGTGCTACGTCATTCTGAGTGAAACGAAGAATCTCCGCGAAGCGAACAATTAGATCTTTCGTGAATCATAAGCCCAATGCAAAAGTGCCTGGCGTTGACGAGGACGACACAATTCGTTGCCGCGATCACAGTTCTTTTTTACCTGTGTTACGTGTCGCTTCATATTTTTCCAACGTTTGATCTGTCTTTCATCTTCGCTCGGTATACGCCGACCCATAAAGTATCGGCAATACCAGAGAAACCATCCTTTGGGATCTTCGGGATATATCCAACCCTTCTGTTGCCACACGCTCAAAGACTGACTTGCGTTCACGCCAAAATAGTTCAGTTCTTTTCTTGCCTTGCCGGGCGAAAAAGTTACGTTCTTAAACCATAGGTGAGGAAATTCTTTCGGTATTTCGACGAAGTAATTTCCTCCAAAAATACCGAGCGAAAGCATTTCTTCAGGTGTGAGGTCGGGAACAAACTCAGTGTCAAAACCCTTTCCCGTTTTTGCTGACAGTTCGTAGGTGTATCCCGTTTGATATTCCTCGTTAACAACAATGACTTTGTTAATCGAAGAACCCGGCATGCCCCAATCTTAGCGATCTGTATTAATAAATTAGGATGCCGATTCAAACCGGTAACCCATCCCAGGTTCTGTGATGAAGTAACGAGGGCGTGTGGGAACTGGTTCAAGCTTCTTGCGAATCCCTGTCATATAAACGCGCAGGTAATTTCCTTCACTCTCGTAACCTGGCCCCCACACTTCCGCGAGCAGCTGCTGTTGCGTCATGAGTTTGCCTGGATGACGTACAAGATATTCGACGATATTCCATTCGGTTGGGGTAAGGCGAACTTCGTGCCGTTCCCGCGTCACTTTCTTTGTGCCAAGATCGATTTCAAAATCAGGGGTTGTAATGACTGCTTCTTCATCAGATTTACTTGATCGGCGAATCGCCGCACGAAGGCGCGCCACAAGTTCATCCATTCCAAATGGTTTAGTGATGTAATCGTCGGCACCAGCATCGAGGGCAGCGACCTTATCGATCTCTCTATCGCGGACAGATAAAACAATGATGGGGACTTCGCTCCATCCACGCAATCCTTGAATAACTTCGATTCCATCAATACCAGGGAGCCCCAAGTCGAGAATAACGACATCAGGATGGTTTTTTGCGGCGAGCGCAAGTGCCTGTTCTCCGTTAGACGCACAATCGATCTCGTAGTGGCGAGCATTGAGATTGGTGCGCAAGGCTCTCAATATTTGAGGTTCATCATCAACAACGAGAACACGTGTCATGATTGTGGAACTCGCACTACAAGAGTTGCGCCGCCGCCAGGAGTATCTTCGATTGTTAATTCACCATTCATTGCTTCGATAAACCCTTTCGCTACAGCTAACCCTAAACCAACTCCAACGTCATTACTTCGATCTGTGACTCGTTGAAAGGGTTCGAATACGCGGTCGCGTTCTGAAAATGGAATCCCTGGACCATGATCAACAACTCGGATATCGATGTAACCTTCCACTGCGCCGACATTAATAGTGGGGCTAGAAACGCCGACGCTCCACTTCACAGCATTGTCGACCACATTGGCAATAGCTCTTTCTAATAACGCAGCGTCCAACTGAGCACTCGGCAAGTCATCGGGGATATCTACCTCAACGTCGTGAGCGCGCGGACCAAGGCTTGCCAATGCAGCAGTTATGACTTCATCAATTCCGAGAGTACGAATATTGACTGCGACAGATCGAGACTGGACCCGGCTCATATCGAGAAGGTTTCCCACAAGAGTATTTAATCTGTCTGTTTCCTCTTCAATGGTTGCTAGAAATTCGTTCTTATCCTCGTTCGAAAATTCAACATCCGATTGACGCAAACTAGAAACTGAAGCTTTGATAGATGCGAGGGGCGTGCGAAGATCGTGAGACACCGCTTGCAATATTGCTACTCGCAAGTCATTGGCTTGGCTCAGCGCAACGGCGTTTTCTGCATCTTGCCGAGCAGTAATTGTAAGTTGTAATTGAGAGGCGAAAGCATGAAGTACAGTTCTGTCTTCCGAACTCAGCGAGTGCCCTCGCAAAACCAGGTCCATTGAATTGTTGATTCTTTCGACGACATCTCCATCTTGAATATCGGTGATTTTTTCCTTTCCTGCATGTGCGTCAACTTTACGGATGTCACCTATTTTTGTGAGGAGCGCAGCCGAGTCAACGGCAAATGTGGAGCAGACAATTCCCAAAAGTTCTACAAGCGGGTCATTGCCCACCATAACAGCAGCGAAACGAGCGAGCGATTCTGCTTCTGCCCGTGAACGACGGGCATGAGCGCGCTGATGAGAGGCTGTGTCTACCAAGCTAGAAACAAGAGCACCTACTGTCATAAATACAACCAACGCGAAGACGTGTTGTCCTTGTGCGATAGTCCACTCATGAATCGGTGGAGAAAAGTAATAGTTCAAAAGGATCGACGATGCCACCGCACATAAACCTGCAGCGAAAAGGCCGCCAGTCATCGCGATCCCAACTGTGACAATGAGGTAAAGGAGTACGCAACTGGAATAGTCAAGGGATTCTCGTTGAGAAGTCAATATGGGGGTCATGGTGCCGAGGAGCAAAGCGGTAAGGGCTACCGATCCAAAAAATCTCCACCGATCAACTCGAGTGATGCTTCTGAGCAAACGGCTCATGCGTGAACGCCGCTCTTTTCCTTCATCGTGCGAGACGATATGGACATCGATATGGCCCGACAAGTTCACAACATCATTAATAATGGATGGTGCGATGAGGTTCTTGATTCGAGAGCGTTGACTTGCCCCCAAGACAAGCTGAGTTGCGTTGACCGAATTGGCAAAGGCAATGAGAGCGCTTGAAAGGTCGTTGCTTGAGAGTTCCTCGTAACTTCCTCCTAATTCTTTGACGAGCGTGCGATGGTGATTATTCACTTCAATGCTTGAATGCGCCAAACCATCATCGCGTGAAATATGAATTGCAATTAACTCCCCTCGCGAACGTTCTGCCATACGCGCCGCACGGCGAATCAGACCTTCCTCACCTTCTCGACCTTTCAAAGCAACTAAAACTCGTTCTCGAGTCTCCCATCGTTTATCTATTCCGTACTTTTGCCGGTAATCTTTTAAGGCATCGTCAACTCGATCCGCGACCCAAAGAAGAGCTAGTTCGCGTAGTGCTCCAAGATTATGTTCACGGAAAAAATTTCCCAATGCTGCATCAATTTTCTCTGCCGCATAGATGTTGCCATGTGCCATTCTTCTTCGTAATGCTTGAGGTGACATATCGACAAGTTCTATCTGGTCCGCCGAACGAATGATTAAATCGGGAACAGTTTCGCGTTGCGTTATGCCTGTGATATGTGAAACGACATCATTTAAGCTTTCTAGATGTTGGATATTGAGAGTTGATATGACATTGATCCCTGCATCAATGAGTTCAAAAACATCTTCCCAGCGTTTCGAGTTTCGCGAACCTGGCACATTCGTATGGGCCATTTCATCGACGAGGACAGTTTCGGGTTGCCGAGCGAGAATGGCGTCAACGTCCATTTCTTCGAGAGTAGTGTCGCGATAAAGAATTTTTCTTCGAGGTACGATTTCCATGTCGCGGATTTGTTCTTGCGTGTTCACTCGCTCATGGGTCTCTACGAATCCAATAACAACATCATGACCACGTTGTACTCGGCGCCATCCTTCGTTTAACATCGCATAGGTTTTACCCACGCCAGGGGACGCCCCAAGATAGATGCGTAATTTTCCTCGAGCCATACCTTTACTCTATTGCGGTTTACGAGTGAGATTTGCGAGGTCTCGATTGAGCGTGACAACATTCACAGTTTTTTGACCAAGTAAATTGAAATACGGACTCTGCGTGTTGTTTTTTACTAGCCGCACAATTGTGTCAGTTGATACGTCTCGTGCGAGCGCCACACGTCTTGTCTGAAGTTTGGCATTGGCCAACGAAATGTGGGGGTCGAGCCCTGAAGCGGAACTTGTTACTGCATCGACGGGAATATCTGCATCATCTGAGAGATTATTTGCTTGGCGATATTGGTCTCCCCTATCTTTCACAAGCGCTAGAAAGTCAGGATTGGTAGGTCCCAAGTTGCTTGCTGCACTGGCGGTCGCATCATATCCTTCTCCTGCGTGTGAAGAGCGAGGATGAAACCATTCGCCACCTTCAAAAGCTTGGCCAAGGAGTGATGAACCAATGACCTTTCCTTGATCGTGAATGAGTGAGCCCTGTGCCTGGCGAGGAAACACAAGGTTGCCAACAGCTGTGACGCTTAGCGGGTAAATGATTCCGCAGACCAATATAAGAAACAACGTAACTCGAAGTGCGCTGAGAAATTGACGTTTCATTTTTTACCTCAATCCCATTGCTGAAATAATGATGTCAATGAGCTTTATTCCAACGAATGGAGCAACAAGACCACCGACTCCGTAGATAAGCAGATTTCTACGCAAAACTTCGGAAGCCCCCGTAGCGACGAAACGCACACCTCGAAGCGCAAGTGGGATAAGCGCAACGATAATAAGTGCGTTGAAAATAACTGCTGATGCAATTGCTGTTCGTGGTGACGTGAGCTTCATGATGTTGAGAGTGTCCAAGGAAGGAAATACGATCGCGAACATGGCAGGAATAATTGCAAAATACTTCGCAACATCATTAGCAATGGAGAACGTGGTGAGCGAACCTCGAGTGATGAGAAGCTGCTTTCCTATTTCGACAACCTCGATCAGCTTTGTAGGATTGGAATCAAGATCAACCATGTTGCCTGCTTCTTTCGCAGCTTGAGTTCCGGTATTCATAGCCACACCCACATCGGCTTGCGCCAGTGCGGGAGCATCATTCGTTCCGTCACCCGTCATGGCAACAAGACGCCCGCCTTGTTGTTCCTTCTTGATTAATTCCATTTTGTCTTCAGGAGTAGCTTCGGCGAGAAAATCATCGACACCTGCTTCATTCGCAATCGCTTTTGCAGTCAGAGGGTTATCGCCTGTAATCATGACTGTGCGAATACCCATTGCTCGAAGTTGATCGAAGCGTTCTTTCATTCCTTGCTTCACGACATCTTTCAGATGCACAACCCCTAAGACCGTATCATTCTCTGCAACGACCAGAGGAGTGCCGCCCGTCTTTGATATCGATTCGACAATGCTCGTAAGCTCAACCGGAGTCGGACCGCCTTGTTCATTTACCCAAGCTCGAACTGAGTCGGCTGCGCCCTTACGTATCTTCCGACCATCGATGTTGACGCCACTCATGCGCGTTTGTGCCGTAAACGCAATCAGCTCAGCAGATGCCATGTCGTGTTCACGGATGTTGAACTTCTCTTTGGCGAGAACAACAATAGAGCGGCCTTCAGGAGTTTCATCCGCGAGGCTTGATAATTGAGCTGCGGTAGCTAACTCCTCTTCGGTCACTCCGCTAAGGGGAAGGAATGCGGCGGCTTGGCGATTTCCCAACGTGATTGTCCCTGTCTTGTCGAGAAGAAGGGTCGAGCAATCTCCTGCTGCTTCGACAGCACGACCGCTTAACGCCAATACGTTACGTTGAACGAGGCGGTCCATTCCCGCAATACCTATTGCGCTGAGAAGTCCGCCGATTGTTGTCGGGATAAGACACACAAGAAGAGCAACAAGAACAACCAGACTTTGCTCAGCGTCGGAATATATTGCAAAAGGTTGAAGAGATACTGTTGCAAGGAGAAAGATAATTGTGAGTCCACAGAGCAATATATTGAGTGCAATCTCGTTGGGAGTTTTCTGACGATCGGCACCTTCAACAAGTGCAATCATCCGATCAATAAAGGTTTCGCCTGGCTTTGCTGTGATGCGCACAATGATTTCGTCGGAGAGAACTTTCGTTCCTCCCGTCACTGCTGAACGGTCTCCTCCTGATTCACGAATGACGGGAGCCGATTCACCCGTGATCGCAGATTCATCGACGCTAGCAATGCCTTGAATTACTTCGCCGTCACCCGGAATGATTTCTCCAGCCGTAACGACACACTCGTCACCTACTCGGAGTTCAGCAGCAGGGATTTCCTCGACGAGATCTCCATTAAGTCTTCGTGCGACCGCATCCCGACGCGTTGCACGCAAGGTGTCAGCTTGAGCTTTCCCGCGACCTTCCGCCATGGCTTCAGCAAAGTTGGCAAACAGGACTGTAAACCAGAGCCAAATAACAATGAGTCCAGCAAACACATTCTCTTGTGTCGTGTTGATATTGAAATCACGAACAAAAAGAAATGTTGTGAATACGCTGGAAATTTCAACGATGAACATGACTGGGTTTTTCATCATGTGTTGTGGTGCTAATTTCACCACACAGTCAGCAAGAGCGCGGCGAACAATTGCTCGATCAAATAGGGAAGTTGCTTTCTTTACCATGTCATATCCCCGTTCATAGCCCTAAATGTTCAACGATGGGACCAAGTGCAAGAACTGGGAAGTAGGTCAACCCCACAACAATGATGACCACTGCAACCAAGAGGAAAGCAAAGATTGAACTGGCCGTGGGAAATGTTCCTGCGTTCTTAGGGACACGCGTTTTTACACCGAGAGATCCGGCGATGGCAAGAACCACAACGATCAGCCAGAAACGACCGATTAACATGCAGATTCCCAGCGTGATGTTATACCAATCTGTTGCACCGTTTAATCCGCCGAAAGCTGACCCATTGTTATTTGAGGCGGATGCGAACGCGTACACAATTTCGCTTAGGCCGTGGCTTCCCGGATTAGTGCGCGAACTTAACGCGCTACCCATCAAAACAGAAATTGAAGAAAAAAGAAGCACTACGAAGGGAACGATAAGTAAGTAGATGGTCACGAGTTTCATTTCTGCTGCCTGTATCTTTTTGCCTAGATATTCAGGCGTTCTGCCAACCATGAGTCCGGCGATAAACACTGAGAGGATGGCGAAGATCAGCATTCCATATAATCCCGAGCCGACACCTCCCGGTGATACTTCTCCGAGCATGATGTTTGCGAGGACTATCCCCCCACCTGCTGCGGTGTAACTGTCATGTGTCGAGTTGACTGAACCAGTGGAAGTCGCTGTCGTGCTGGCGCCGAATAAACCTGAGGCAGCACTGCCAAAACGCGCCTCTTTTCCTTCCATGTTTCCACCAATGATTTGTTCAGATTGTTTCTGGTTTGCTCCAACCGTAGTCAGCTTGGGATTTCCTCCTGCTTCAAAATGCATGACTGCGAATGCGCTTACAAACCAAAGAAGAAACATCGCGACAAAGACGACCACTCCTTCTTTAATATTGCCTGCCATACGCCCGAATGCGAAGGGGAGTGAAAATGGGATAAGAAGAAGTAAGTAAATCTCTAGGAAGTTAGAAACTGCATTTGGATTTTCAAAAGGATGCGCGGAGTTTGCGTTGTAAAATCCCCCACCATTTGTACCGAGCTCCTTGATCGCCTCTTGGGATGCGACCATTCCGCCCGGCACGACGAATGACGTGTTCGCGCTCGATGTGTACGTCCGATTTCCATGCGTATTTTGTACGACACCTAGCCCCACGAGGGCAATGGCAAAAACGAACGCTAAAGGAATGAGTAAGCGAAGTGTTCCTCGAATGAGGTCTACCCAAAAATTGCCCAGTGTTCCCGAACGAACTCGCACCAATCCTCGAATGAGAGCTATTGCTACAGCGAGCCCAACACCTGCGGAGACAAAGTTTTGAACGGCCAACGCAATCATCTGCGTGAAATGACTCATGGTCGATTCGCCGGAGTAATTTTGCCAATTGGTGTTCGTCACAAAACTTACCGAAGTATTAAACGCCGTGAAGGGGTCAACAGCTTTTGCATTCGTTGGGTTAAACGGTAAGTGGTTTTGCACGCGTTGAATTATGTAAACGAAAACTATTGATAGTGCGCTAAATGCAAGAACTGCTCGGGCATATATCTGCCATGTCTGTTCTTTGCCAGCATCTATTCCACATAAGCGAAAAATTCGATTCTCGCATCTTCCAATATAGCTTTTAGATTTTTTGTCTGAGTCATCAAAGATATGCGCAATATATTTGCCCAATAGAGGAGCAGTAATAACAAGCAAAGAGATGAGGGTGATGAAGGTCAGCCAATCGTTAATGACCATTAGAAACGCTCCGGAAAAATAAGGGCGTACCCAAGGTAAGCGATTGCGATGACTGCGAGAATGAGTCCGATGATGTTATCCATTAGTGCTTCTTACGCTTTTCGGTGAATGAATCCAGGACGTTTTCGCAAGCCTGCGCAAGCAATACGCACGTTCCTAGAAACGCGAAGGCCCCAACTGCAAAAAGTAAATCAACCACGATGCTTCCTCGATTCAGACTGGAACTCAGTTCTCATACTTGAGTTATACGACCAATATCGCTTGCGTTGGAGACTCTTAACGCTTTCTTAATATTAAGAAGCTAAATTTTGTCGGGCTCTTAACAGGGTTTGACTTCGCATTGAAAAATCACAGAAATGAACATTGGGAATAGGTCCCTTGGTTCGCACAACCATTTCGGATTGAAACCGCTTTGAGGAATCCGTTTCTACGATCACGAAACTAGGTGAGCATAATTTTTAGCTTAGTTCTAGAGCTGAAAGTACTTTTGCCAAATCGTGCTCGCTCTTGTCAACTTCAACCCAAGGCATAGTGTATTTCAGTGCTTGATTTTTTAATTTTTTGCCATAGTTAAGGATCCATTCAACTTCTTTTTGTTTCACATCATCCGAATAAGAACGGGCATCGCCCCCTACAAAGTTTCTAGTCAACACCACTTTACGAATACGTTCGATATCGAGATCGCCAACGAACACGGCTCGTACATTGCTTACATCGGAAAAATCTTGAGCTACTAAACGGGGCAGTATGTCATCGCCTTCAATAATAAAACCGTCGTTCCATGTATGATCTTCTTTTATTAACTTTCGTACACCTAGCCAAACTGCCTCACTTTTTGCGAACTCCCTTTCTGCAAGTTCATCGGGAGTATATTCATTCAAATATTGAAAGCCGTCATAATCTTCCCAGGTAAATAGTTTTGGATATTTTTCTCTGGTAGCAACTGCTCGCAGCATTGCTCCAATTTGGTCAGTGGAAATCCAAGGCAGTTTTAGATGATTGGAAAGGTTTTCGGCAATTGTTGATTTGCCGGCGGTAGGCATCCCGCCAATTAATAGAATTTGTTTTGACATATTCGAACTATAACAAACAAAAAACTAACTAAATCGTGAGGTTTTAATAGGCAAGCCCAGCCATTTCTGATTGAAACCGCTTCGAGGAGTGGATGCACGGCGTTGATGAACTGCGCGAAATTTTATTGAACTAGTCTTTTTATATGACTCAGCGACCCATTACTGGCACGTCACAGGTTTATGCAACGTTTGGGAATCCCAATAAAGGTTCGCCTTCTCCTGTTGCTTACAACGCGGCCTTTGGGGAGATGGATGTAGATGCTGTTTACATTGCTCTCGAACCGCTGAGCGCTAAAGCGCTAACCGACGCAATTCGATCCTTGCAGTTGGGCGGGGGAACAGTAACCAAACCGTTTAAACAAGAGATAATCGCTTTGTTAGATGAGGTTGATACAGACGCGCAAACAATTGGAGCAGTAAATGTCGTGGTTAACAAATCTGGGCATCTTATTGGTTTCAATTCCGACTGGCTTGGAGCGCTTAACGCCCTTAAATCCGTGATCGATCCGGCTGAGAAAAAAATCGCGCTGTTGGGTGCCGGTGGCGCTGCACGAGCCGTAGCCTTTGGTCTATCTAAAGGCAACGCTGATGTGACCGTGTTCAATCGTACGGAAAGTACAGCACGCGATATTTGTGAATCACTTTCACAAAACTATGGGGGTAGTCTTGAGGACGTTAAGCCCGAATTTGACGTAATCGTGAACGCAACTTCAGTTGGTTTTGGCGACGATTTAGATTCCAGTCCCATATCATCCGAAGCTATACGTGAGGGAAGTGTCGTATTCGACATCATTGCCAGACCAAAAGAAACCAAGCTTCTTAAACTCGCAAAGGAAAAGAATTGCACGACGATATTCGGTGGAGTTATGGGTGCGCACCAAGCTGTATATGCTTTGGAATGGCTAACCGGCGTTAAGCCTCCGCTTCATACTTTGCTCGAATACTTTACAAAGTAAGTACGCCCAACCATATCTGATTGGAACCGCTATGGGGATTGGATAAATAGTATTGGCGACTTGCAAGTCTTTTAGACGATGCATATGTAGCGCCTGTCACGTTGAGTTGAATCGCTTATGTGGAGCTACTTCTAGAGACTTGAATCAAGAATACGTATGCAGATTTAACGCTTGTGAGTTCTGGCTTAGCTGAAGGATTTGTCGGGCACGTGACACACGGGATCGGACCGTGCCGATGGGAGCACTTACAATTTGTGCAACCTCTTCATAGGAAAACCCCAAGAGTTGGGTGAGGACAAAGGCTTCTCTCATATTGGGAGAAAGAGGAGTAAGCGCTTGTTCACATTCAATGCTTGATATTTCATCTGTACCCATATGTTCTTGGGCGTTGTATGCCTTCATCGCGGCATGTAGCTGTCTCGCTTTCCCTAATTCGCGAATAAAGTCAGCGCATACGCAGCGAGCGATATGGATCATGAATGCTTCAAGATTCGTTACCTCTGTGGTAATCGAGGTGGATTTTAGAGCCCTAAGAAAAGTTTCTTGAGCAAGATCATGGGCATCTGATGGCGAACCCATAGAAGCGCAAAATCGTAGGACGGGTTGATAGCAGCGTGATACGAGTTCGTCATATGCAAAGCTATCTCCATAGCGCGCAGCTTCAATGATAACTGGCAGTTCTGCACGATTTACTCGCAGTGCAGATAGCTTCCAGTTCACAGCGGACATGTTATCGCCAGAAGTTCTGCTCTAACATGTCGGAGTGGTTACTGATGAGGAAAATTCGAATATTTCTGAGATAGTGAATCGGAAGACGAAGCGGGACCTAAATAAGATCTATTTCGGCGTATTCGATGCTAGAGATTCTTCGCTTATCCCACTGCAATTGGTTCTTTTTGCTTTGGCTTGTGTCGAGACGGTGGAAGGCGTGCTTAACATTGTTGATCCAGGTGACAGTATTCACCCCCATGTGTATGCACATCTGGGTTCGTACACTCTCGCTTATGCCAGTGCTTTATTTGCGATCGCATTTCGTCCTGCTCGCGCTCGCGGTCTCCTGATTCTGGTAACTATTGCTGCAATTGGATTTGTCGCTACTTCTATTCTCGATGTTGCCCGTGGTCGAGCAGAACTTTCTGGCGAAATCGAACATGCAACCAAGCTTCTTGCCCCTTTCGTGGTGTGGATTATCGCTTCACGTGTGGTTACGTTTTCTAAACCGAGAAAGAAAGCCCAAGGGTAGCTCTATTACGTGTTGATGCCACGTTAAGAAGTTTTTTTGTTTTTCAGGGAACTTTTCTCTTCTTATCTGCGACTTCCTACATGTGCCTCATGAATATCCCGCAATATTGCTATCGCAGTAGGTCTAATTTCTGTGTTATCTTCTATTCGTCGATTTTCATTTTTTACTGCCGTATTACTGACAACTCTCTGGGTCAGCGCAATACCCGCCTCAGCTCATTCACAACTGATATCAACAAATCCTGCGGCCGAATCAATTTTAAAGAGTTCGCCTAAGACCATTGAACTTACATTTAGTGAAAATGTTGAAACGACGTTTGGCTCTTTGCGTTTATATAACGATGCTGGAGAAAGAATCTCAACTTCATCCCCGGAGCTTCGTGCTGGAAATATTGTACGAGTCAAGCCCCCAAAACTTGAGAAGGGTACTTATGTTGTTGCCTGGAATGTAGTGTCTGCTGACAGTCATCCAATTCGTGGTGCATTCACTTTCTCGGTTAATTCGCCCACAACATCTAGTGCAGATCGCACGGATGCTATTTCAAGCATTCTTAATAACGAACAAACATCCTCTATTTCCCGAATTGTTTTCGCATGTTTACGATTTCTTATTTTTATGTGTCTTGCACTTGTTATTGGAGTAGTTGCTTTACGCTTTTTTGTTGTTCAATCATCGCTGTCGCCTCCCGTTAACCGGATTCTGTATGGCGCACTTGCCGTGCTTGCCCTAGCAAGTTTGGCAAGTATAGGTTTCCAAGCATCACTCGCTGGTCAGTTTTCCTTGGCCAAAGCATTCAGTTTTGACATCTTGAATCAAGAAAGAACAACGCGCTTTGGGCAAGTCCAGATTGTTCGTGCATCTTTGTGTGTTCTTCTTTGCTGTTGGTGGAGATTCCCTCGTGGTCCTTTGCTGAACGCACGACTTGGCCTATGTACATTGGCGCTTGCTGCGACACCTGCATTCGCTGGCCATGCCTCTGCCGGAAAATATGTTGCACTGGCATTTACCAACGATGTTGTCCATGTCCTTTGTGCCGGTGCTTGGTTCGGGGGATTACTGGTATTGCCTTTCCTTCTGTCTCGTGATGAAGGTGGCAAAATTGCACGAAAATTTTCACGCATGGCATTGGTGTGTGTGATTGCGATTGGTATTACGGGTGTATTTGCTTGGTGGAGACAAGTAGGAAGTTACGAGGCAAGTGTCACTACATGGTTTGGTCAACTGATCAATGTGAAGGCCATCATTTTCTTGTGCGTTATTGCTGTGGCATGGTTTTCTCGTCAACACGTACATCGTCTCAGCGTAAGTAACAGCGAAGGATCAAAGGGACGTCTCATCAGGCTGGTCTATTTTGAATCAGCTCTATTGATCGTCGTGATGATTGCTACATCCATTGTTGTTAATGCGGTCCCTGGACGAACTGCTCTTGCTTTGCCTGTAACCAAGTACGTATCAGCAGAGTCAGTACGTATGGAAGTGTCGATCGATCCCCCAAAAACAGGGCCGATTGTCCTTCATATTTTTGTTTTGCGTAAAAACGGAACTCTTTATACATTTTCGCAAGGTGTAAATACGTTAGGAAAACCTGCGCTTAGTGCGAGCTGGCTAAATAAAAATCGTGATGTAGGTCCCCTTCCTCTCAACATCAGGTACGCAGGAGGAAATCACTTTATTTCCACGGGGACAAGCGTTCCCTTTTCTGGGACGTGGACACTTACTTTGCGGTTGCGTCTAAGCGAGTTCGATGAACAAGTGACATCAACAGAAGTCACCATACGATAAAGAAAGGAAATATCCATGAAAGGATACATAAAAAATATGAGGGGGTTACTGCTTGCGGGTAGCTTTGCAGTCATCATCACGATTGCGATGGCGCTTCCTGCTTCTGCTCATGTCTCCATCAACCCAGACGAGGCAGCTAAAGGAAGTTTTGGCGCATTTTCATTCCGAGTTCCCAATGAAAGCGACACTGCAGAAACGATCAAACTAGAAGTTCAATTGCCTGCAGATCATCCGATTGCTTCCGTTCGAACAACAGCACAAGATGGCTGGACTGCAACCGTGACAAAAGCAAAACCTTCAAAAAAACTTACGAGCCATGGTTCCGAAGTTGAGGAAGTCGTTTCGAAGATCACGTGGGAAGGCGGGACAATAAAACCAGGTCAATACGCAGAGTTCCATGTATCTATGGGTGCGTTACCTGACGATGCAGATAAGTTGGAATTCAAGGCGTTGCAAACCTATTCTGATGGTGAAGTTGTCAGTTGGATTGAAAGCACTCCTGAAGGTGGGGAAGAACCAGAACATCCAGCACCTACTTTGATGCTTACGAAAGCAACAGGTGATGAACACAGCGCATCTGACACCGAAGACACGGAAGCTGTTTCAGAGGCGAACGATGATACAAACAACACAGTGGGATATATCGGAATTGGTGTAGGAGTGGTCGCGCTGCTTACAGCACTTGGTGCGATTATAAAAAAGAAATAATATTTTCACGAAATGAAGTTAAGCCCGTCTCAATGGCGGGCTTTTTTATTTCCGAACTCCTTATGCCTCCGGGACGTGAACCAGAGATCCTTTGCTTCGCTCAGGATGACTTAGCGGGCACTTTCGATGCTTTTTTGAAAGAGAACTTTTTCTTATTTCTGTCCTGATTGTCTTCGGCATCGCGCAATGCTTTTTCACGTGAGCCCCTCGGGAAATCGAACTCTGCCGCCAACGCTTTTGCACCCCCAACACAGGGAACAGCGAGCATGGCACCCAATACTCCCCCGGCAGCAACACCAATAAGTGCTGCAACCATGGTTACTGGTGGAGATATTTTTACTGTTTTGCCAATCACGATGGGTTGAATGATGTGGTTTTCAATCTGCTGATACACAATGAACACGACGAGACAAATAATACCGACCGTCGGTGACACGGTAAAACCGAAAACAACAAAAGGGAATCCTCCAAGGAAACCTCCAACCTGAGGAATCAGGTTCGTACCTACAATCCACAATCCCAACAACGGAGCAAGAGGTACACCCAAAATCAAAGAAGCTGTACCAATAACCAGACCAGCCAATGAAGCCACCAATATCGAGCCTGCCATATATTTGCCAATCACTCGATACGTCGCGCGCGCTATACGATCTGCAGTATCTCGTTGTTCAGGTCGGATGAGACGACGGATGTTGCGCACCAGTCGCGGGCCGTCAAGAAGCAGCGCAATAAACATAAGAATAAAGAGGAAACCTATATATGCTCCGTTGACCACCGAACGGAGAATGTCGCCAAGTGGAGAATTACTTGCACTGAGTTTCTCGGGAAGTTCTTCCAAGGTGTTCTTAATTTTCTCTTGCGTTTTCTCACTGCCCAACTGCTCGCCAACGATGGGAAGCTTTCCGAGATCTCTTACGGTCTCAGGAATATCTTTTGCAAAGTTCTGCACTTGGTCAACAACTTTGGGAGCTATGAAATAGCCTGCAAGTAAAACAACAATCAAAAAAGTTCCCAGCACAATCGATACAGCACTGTAACGCCCCATGCGCCGCACAGGTTCCGAATCATCGGAAGTTGTCACTCCCCTAAATCGACCAAACGAAAGGTACTGCACTTTGCGAACAACCGGGTCGAGCGCAAGGGCAAAAAGCAAGGCAATCACCAGAGCGGTCATAGTCTGAGCAATATTGGTAAAGAGCATGTAGGCAAGGCCGCAAAACACAATCCCGGCCACAATCATGGGCAGGCTCCGCGGATCAACATCAATGGTACTGTGCGCCAGTTTTATCCCAATATCATCAAGGTCAAGATCATCTTCGCTGCTCCCAGTTTCCGGGGATTCATTTTTTTTCGTCGCCACCCGAGTAGGTTACTTAATCGTGACAACCAAAACTGTGAGCCTTGCACGCGTGAGACTATCGTTCCCTATGAGCGTAGGGATAGTGGCATCCATTGCTCTGGGGTTCTTTCTCCTTAACGTCTTTGACAGCGCATCACGCACTATTGGGTGGATTGTCTTCTCCGCCACTATGGCATTGATGCTGTACCCCGCGTTGAGTGTCCTCGACAAAATTATGCCACGCGGCTTTGCCGTATTCGTTCTTGTTCTTTTCGTCACAGTTCTTATTGCCCTGCCGGCATATACCGTGATCGACAACGTCAATCGTCAAACAAAAAAATTAGAAAACACATTGCCCGATCGCGCACAACAACTGGAGGAAAGCGGGAGATTCTCGGAAAGCTTTCAATCTTTCGAACTCGAAAAAAAGACACGCACAGCCATTAAAAGTATTCCTGAAACATTGCAAGGCGGAAGTCGTCAAGAACAGATCAAGGCCAACGCAGACCGCGCAATAGCTTTTGTTGCTGGCGGTGTTCTCATGTTATTTTTCTTGCTCTATGGAAACAAGTTAGTCAGCGGCGCATTGAGTGTCATCACAGATGACGAAAAAAGAAAAAGCATTCATAAGATTCTGCACCATTCCTACACGCGCTGCACAACTTTTGGCTGGTCTCAAATAGGGCTCAGTATTGCGTCTGCACTTACGACATATGCAGCCTGTCGAATGGCCAACATTCCCGCAGCCGGGTTACTTGGGGTGTGGGTTGCGCTATGGAATTTGGTCCCTGTCTTTGGTGTCGTTATCGGGTCTCTTCCCGTTGTGCTTTTAGCCGGCGCGGAAAGCATGAAAACGGCAATCATATTATTGGTTTTCTTCATCCTGTATGAAGCAGTGGAATCATATGCGCGCTACAAGCTCTTGGGCCCACACGCGTTACGTCTCGACTCAATCGTTACCATTCTTGTGGTCTTTGGAGGCATTGAACTCTACGGTTTGGGCGGAGCGCTTGCAGGATTAGTTATAGCAAGTTTTTTCCATGCACTTTTGGGAGAAGTTGCGTCGACACAGCCGGAATAGTTTTCCGCTGCGCGGAGATCCTTCGCAAGCTCAGGATGACATAAGCAGACAAGTCTGCCTATGTCACTTTTGGTCGGCGGCGATAGCGGGGTTATGTTCTCCACGTTCAATGGTCAACGTATCAGACTCGCCCTTGCGCACAACGATCACATCACCATCTCGGAAAACTCCTTCGAGAAGTTTGCTCGCCACTTCGTCTACAACATCGCGTTGAATGACACGCTTTAATGGTCGTGCGCCAAAGTCAGGATCGTACCCACGTTCAGCAAGAAGTCGTACTGCATCATCATCTACAACAAGTGTGAGCTTTCGTTCCTTCAAGCGCGCTGTGACATCACGCAATTGCAAACGCACGATACGAACAAGATCATCGATGCTCAAGGAATCGAACACAACAATCTCATCGATACGATTGACGAACTCTGGCTTGAAATACTTGCGAACGGATTCCATTACTTCCAGCTCTGTGCCGCCCGCACCGAGATTCGACGTCATAATGATGACAGTGTTCGAAAAGTCAACGGTTCGCCCTTGCCCATCGGTTAGTCGCCCATCGTCGAGAACCTGCAACAACACATTAAAGACATCGTTATGCGCCTTCTCTATTTCATCAAGAAGAACAACACAATAAGGACGCCGTCTCACAATCTCTGTGAGCTGGCCACCCTCTTCGTATCCCACATACCCCGGAGGTGCACCCACAAGCCGCGACACCGTGTGCTTTTCCATGTATTCACTCATGTCGATACGCACCATTGCCTTTTCGTCATCGAAAAGATTGGCAGCAAGCGAACGCGCGAGTTCAGTTTTACCCACACCAGTTGGGCCGAGGAAGAGAAAAGATCCAATCGGTTTTTCAGGATCAGCCAAACCAGTTCGTGAACGCCGAATTGCCGCAGCAATTGCATGGACAGCTTTTTCTTGACCCACAACCGTATCATCAAGATCATCTTCAAGATGAAGGAGTTTTTCCATTTCACCTTCTAATAATCGAGAAATAGGAATACCCGTCCACTTAGAAATAATCTCTGCGATGTCATCTTCGTCAACTTCTTCTTTCAACATTCGCTCACCCGGAGCCACTTGCTCGAGGGCTTCGGTGCGAAGAGCAATTTCTCGTTCCAGTTCAGGGATGCGCGAGTAACGGAGTTCGGCTGCTCTTTCTAGTTTGCCTTCGCGCTCTGCATTTTCCGCTTGCGTACGCGCATCTTCAAGAGAGTGCTTGGCTTCACGAATCGAGTAGATCGCTTCGCGCTCTACCTGCCATCGAGCTACCAACGCAGCACGCTTCTCATTGAGTTCAGACAATTCACTTTCCAACGCTTTCAATCGCTGTGCTGAAGATGCATCAGTTTCCTTAGAAAGCGCAGCGCGCTCAATTTCCAATTGACGAATTCGTCGTTCGACCACATCAATTTCTGTCGGCATGGAATCAATTTGAATACGCAAACTCGACGCAGCTTCATCCATCAAGTCGATTGCTTTATCGGGAAGTTGACGTCCAGGGATATATCTGTGTGAAAGAAGAGACGCCGCGATAAGCGCAGCATCCTGGATTCGAACACCATGATGAACCTCGTAGCGTTCTTTAAGTCCACGCAAAATTGCAATCGTGTCGTCAACGCTTGGCTCACCCACAAAAACTTGCTGGAAGCGACGTTCTAACGCAGCGTCTTTCTCAATGTACTTTCGATATTCGTCTAACGTGGTCGCACCCAGCAGGCGCAACTCGCCGCGAGCAAGCATGGGCTTAATCATGTTGCCAGCATCGACTGCAGATTCTCCACCAGAACCAGCACCCACGATGGTGTGTAATTCGTCAATAAAAGTGATCACTTCTCCCGCGGAATCTGTGATCTCTTTCAGTGTTGCCTTGAGCCGTTCTTCAAACTCGCCACGAAATTTTGCGCCCGCAATCATTGCGCCAATATCTAAAGAAATCAGGCGTTTGTTGCGCAAAGACTCAGGAACATCCCCTTCAACAATACGTCGAGCAAGTCCTTCCGCAATAGCGGTTTTACCCACACCAGGTTCACCAATAAGAACAGGATTATTTTTTGTGCGACGAGACAATACGTGAATAACGCGACGAATTTCTTCATCACGACCGATCACAGGATCAAGTTTTCCTAAACGTGCTTCTTCTGTTAAATCACGGCCAAACTTTTCGAGTGCCTGGAAAGTATCTTCGGGTGCAGCGCTGGTAACGCGATGAGAGCCACGTACTTCTTTCAGCGCTTCTAGCACTGCGTCGTACGTCACCTCACTTGCGCGCAACATGTCGCCTACAGGTGTCGTGGAACGAGCCATTGCCAACAAAATATGTTCAGTAGAAAGAAAGTCATCACTCATGGATGAACGTTCATGATCGGACGCTTCAAGGATACGAAAAAGATCAGCTGAAATATGGGGAGGATTCACCGAACCCGTCACGCGAGGTTCACTATCGACACGTGATTGTGCCTGATGGCGCAATACGTTAGGGTCAATTCCCAATTTTTTTAATGTGGGATGCACAACAGATTCAAACTGATCAAGCATGGCCAACAAAACTCGTTCGGGCGAGACTTCGACGTTTCCAGAAGAAGCTGCACCCGTATTGGCGAGATTAATTGCTTCTGCGGCTTTCTGTGTAAATTTTTCGGGGTCAAGTGCCATTGCTAACCTTCTTTATACTTTGCTTTTCATATAAGGTTTCAAAGAGAGGCATTATTCCACCTCTTCGTCATCAAGAGAGTCAGCGCCATCAGATTGAGCCACGATGATGAAATCACGAGACTGCGCTTTAATCAACGCTTTTGATGTAGATCGCACGGTGGATTCCACTTCATGTAAACGATGTTCAACATCACCAAGACGATGTTGCGTTTTTTCGAGCTCACTTTTCAGTGAGTCATTTTCTTCTTTTAATATGTAGAGCGCTTCTTCGTAGTCCATCAAGGAAGCAATCGCGGTCAAGCTCATTCCTTCGTCGCGCATTTTTTTTACGCGCAATACTTTTTGAATATCAGATTGTGTATAACGACGATTTCCACCATCGGTTCGATAGGGGCTTATCAGGCCACGGCGTTCATATTCACGCAGAGTTTGCGGATGAGTACCTACAAGCTCGGCAGCCACCGACATCACATACACAGCTGCATGACTGGTTTCTGCTTCGGAATCATTTTCTTCTTCGTTCACCGCTCGCTCTACCATTACTGCTCCAAACCAAACTTGGCTCGCGGATTTTCACTTTGAATTGAGACCAGCTGAGCAAATAATGCTTTCTCTTGATCTGAAATTGTCGTTTGAGTTGTTGTTACTTCAAAAGTCACCAACAAGTCGCCCTTTTGGCCTTCAATGTCAGCACCGCGGCCTTTCACTCGCAAAGTCGTTCCCGATTTTGTCATAGGAGGCACTTTGACCGTGACAGGATTATCCAGCGTGGGAACTTTTACATTTACGCCCACTATTGATTCAGCGTAAGAAATAGGTACTTTAACCATCAAGGTGCGGCCTTTTCGTCCGAACCAGGGATGTTCACCCACACTCACAACAACATACAGATCGCCTGATTGCCCACGAGGAGTTGGGATTCCCTTGCCCGTCACTTTGATGCGCTGACCATCGTTAACTCCAGCAGGAATTTTCACCTTCACTTCGGTTGGTTTTGTATGGCCCGAAAGAGTGTAGGAAATAGTTTCCACTTTTCCTTCTAAGGCTTGATGAAAAGAAATTCGTGTCTGCGACTCAATGTCATATGACGATAGATCCGATGATGCATGAGCAGCGCCTTGATACGTAGGTGCATCCGTTCTTCGCATGCGAGAAAAAAGGCCACTCAGCACATCAGATAAATCACCATTTTGTCCGCCGGGAGCAGGGGTGAACGGAAAACCGAAACCTCCACCATCTCCTTGACCCATATAACCATCAGCCACCATAGAGCGGATTTGATCATATTCTTTTCGCTTTTCTTCATCGCCCACGACTTCGTAAGCGACGGTAACTTTTTTAAATTTTTCCGCAGCAGATGCGTCGGTAGATTTTACGTCCGGATGATATTTTTTTGCCAAGGCGCGATACGCCTTCGTGATGTCTTTCGGACTCGCTTCGGGGTCTACGCCTAATGCCGCGTAATAGTCTTCCTCGAACCATTCCTTTGCTGCGGTCACTTTGCAACCTTGACCATTGCTGGTCGCACAACACGACCTCGCACCTTATATCCGGGACGAAGTACTTCCACCACAATCTCTTGTTCGTGTTCGTTATTGTCCACATGAGAAACGGCATCGTGAAACTCAGGGTCAAAAAGTGCACCCTCGGCATCTATATGTTCAAGACCTTGACGTTCCAAAACGTTATAAAGATCACTATAAACAAGTTCAATGCCTTTGCGAAGCTTTTTCGATTCTGTGTCTTTGCCGGTGATCAATTTAAGAGCTAGTTGAAAATTATCAATCACGGGAAGAAGGTCTTCTAACATTTTGATGCTTTTCGAATCTGTGTACTCTTGCTGATCGCGGATCACACGCTTCTTATAGTTTTCAAAGTCTGCTTGGAGTTGGCGCAGCGCTTCAAGATACGCATCGCGTTGCTCTTGTATAGCGAGAATTTCACTCAAGGGAGTATCTGATTCTGCACCGAAGAGGTCTCGAGATTGAGACGCAGCAGCATCCTCTTTGTTGATATCCGTTTTGTCTTCATCAATCCACGAAGGAATCGAATCTAGAACCGCATCATGCCCGTCGAAGTCATAATCATCGACGTCGTCAGCCGGATCATCCTCAATAAGATCACCCAACTCATCGAGTTTTTCCATACTGGCAATAAATTCTGGATCGCCCTCGGCGTCTTTATCCTTTTTCTTGCGGGGAGCCATTATTAGGCTCCCTTACTTTCTGCTGCTTCTGGTTCAGCATCACTACTATCGCTCACAGGCTCATCTTCTACGACTTCTGCTTCTGCAACATCATCGGAGGATTGGTCTGTTGCTTCTGCAACATTGTCAGAACCAGTAGCTGCTGCATTGCTTGCACCCGCCGCTTGCGCCGCAGCGTAAATACGCTGTGCAAACTCTTGACTTGATTGCATAAGTTCTTCATGCTTCATCTTGATTTCTTCGGAAGTTGCTCCCGCCTTTTCAAGAACCTCTTTCAATCCTTTAAGAGCAGCGTTGATACTTTCCTTTTCGGCATCGTTGACAGTATCGCCTTGTTCGCTAAGAAGTTTTTCGGTCTGCCATACAAGCTGTTCTGCATTGTTGCGAGTTTCAATTTCATCACGACGAACTTTGTCTTCCTCAGCGTGTGATTCAGCTTCTTTCATCATGCGATCGATCTCTTCTTTCGAAAGAGCAGTCCCGCCGGTGATAGTCATCTGTTGTTCTTTACCTGTACCTAAATCCTTTGCAGATACGTTGACGATACCGTTGGCATCAATGTCGAACGTTACTTCAATTTGAGGAACCATGCGAGGGGCAGGTGGAATACCTTGGAGTTGGAACGTACCAAGATTGTGATTGCGATAACTCATTTCGCTTTCGCCCTGAAGAACTTTAATTTCTACCGAACTTTGATTGTCATCAGCAGTCGTGAAAACTTCAGAACGCTTCGCAGGAATAGTTGTGTTGCGATCAATCAAGCGCGTCATAATTCCACCCTTGGTTTCAATACCAAGAGAAAGAGGCGTCACGTCAAGCAAAAGAATATCTTTCACCTCACCGCGCAATACACCTGCTTGAATTGCAGCACCGACGGCAACTGCTTCATCAGGGTTCACACCCTTTTGTGGTTCACGTCCACTGAGTTCCTTGACTAAATCGGAAACTGCAGGCATACGCGTTGAACCACCAACGAGAACGATGTGTTCAATGTCTTTGACGCTCAAGCCAGCATCAGCAATGGCCTTTTCAAACGGTTCTTTGACTCGAGCAAGAAGATCTGACGTAAGTTCCTGGAACTTTGCGCGCGTTAAGCCGAGCTCCAAGTGAAGAGGCCCTTCTGCTGTTGCTGTAATAAAGGGAAGGTTGATTGATGTTTCACCTGCAGCAGATAGTTCGATCTTTGCTTTTTCTGCAGCTTCGCGAAGCCGCTGCGTCGCCATTTTGTCTTCTGCAAGATCAACACCATGAGCGTTTTTGAATTCTTTAACCATCCAGTCCATGACAGCTTGGTCCCAGTCATCTCCACCGAGGTTGGTATCACCTGATGTTGATTTCACTTCGAATACGCCATCGCCGATTTCAAGAACAGAAACGTCAAAAGTTCCACCACCAAGGTCGAATACGAGAATGGTTTGATCATGCTCTTCTTTATCAAGGCCATATGCAAGAGATGCAGCCGTGGGCTCGTTGATGATACGTAAAACTTCAAGGCCAGCAATTTCGCCAGCTTCTTTTGTTGCTTGACGTTGAGCATCGTCGAAATATGCAGGTACGGTGATAACCGCTTGTGTGACTTTATCTCCTAAGTAACTTTCGGCGTCACGCTTGAGTTTCATCAACACGCGTGCAGATATTTCTTGGGGAGTGTATTTCTTTTCATCAATATCGATGTCCCAACTTGTTCCCATGTGTCGCTTAACGGAACGAATGGTGCGGTCAGGGTTCGTTATCGCTTGACGTTTTGCAACCTCACCGACAAGAACTTCGCCTGATTTTGAGAAAGCCACCACCGAGGGAGTTGTGCGGGCGCCTTCGGAGTTCGGGATTACAACCGGTTCCCCGGCTTCGAGAAAAGCCACCACCGAGTTTGTTGTTCCTAGGTCAATACCTACTGCCTTTGCCATTATTGGTCCTCCTTCGACGATATTCTGCTATCGACGACATATGAATAAGTCTTTATATGATTGACTCATGTTTGTTGAGTCATAACCTATCAACATCCTTGAGTCGCTGTCTATTCCCCAAGTATGAGAGTTTTTGCCCATATACTGGGCTTATATGTCATCCCCCGAGGTAGTAACTCCTGATACGAAGTCAGACTCTATATATAAGAGCGGAAAGCTGAGCCGACAGCTTAAAAAGATGGGAATGGAGAAAATCCTCGTTTCTATAGGCCTTTTTGCTGCCTTTTTTACCATTTTCTCAGGGATTTTGCCCGAAATCACTCACTGGCACCAAGAAGCAGAGGTTTCACGCGAAGTTTTCGGCGGCATTCCCGCCCCAATGGTAGCCAGCTTTTACATGAGTGTTTCCGTGGCGCTGGCCTGTTCTTTCTGGCTGTTTGCACAACGCAGTAAAAACTATGTTCGCGGTGGTGCTGATGATAGGTCCACAACACGAAGGAATATTCACCAACGCATTGCTGGCCTCTATGCCGCGCTCTCGATGAAAACTCTGTTGCGCGATCGAGCAGCCGGTTTGATGCACTCATGCATATACTTTGGGTTCCTCGGCCTCTTAGCCGCAACAACCATCCTTGAAATTGATCACCAATTACCACCCGCTGCCAAGTTCCTCTCCGGAACGACATATCAGGTGTATTCGTTTCTTTCAGATCTGTCGGGCGTAGTGTTTTTGGTCGGATGTTTATGGGCAGTCCATCGTCGATACATCGCACGCGTTAATCGACTTGCTCGAAAATCCGAACGAGAAGATGCAGTCAATATCGTTTTACTTATCTCGCTTGGCGTAACAGGTTTTCTTGTTGAAGGATTACGCATTGCAGCCTTAATGAACGAAAGCCGCAGCTACTCATTCGAGCAGTGGAGTTTCGTTGGCTACCCACTCGGTCAATTCTTCAACGACCTCGTTGCCGCCGATCAAGTTTCTATTGCGCATCGATGGTCGTGGACACTCCACGTTGGTTTGTTTCTTATGTTCTTGATTATTCTTCCTGCAACAAAACTTCGCCACATGGTGACATCTCCTGTGAACATGTATCTTTCGCATAGCGAAAAGCCAGAGGGCGCATTGCGTGAAATGGAAAACCTTGCAGAGTCGGATGCAACATCCTTTGGCGCGGGAACGGTGGAAGACTTCACATGGAAACAACTGTTCGATACGGATGCATGCACAACGTGCGGAAGATGCACGAGCGTGTGTCCGGCAAACGTAACAGGAAAAGTTCTCGACCCCCGCCAAATTATTTTGTCCATCAATGACGTGATGACAAGTTCAGGAACTCCCGTTGTTTCGCCAGTTGTGACCGATGATGACACCCTTTCCATCATGCGTGTAGGAACTAACGACATCACATCACGTGTAAGCGCAGAGGAAGTTTTTGCCTGCACGACATGTAAGGCATGCGACGACATCTGCCCTGTCAACATTGAAATCATGGATAAAATTGTCGACATTCGACGTCACTACACATTGATGGAGTCCGAATTTCCTACCGAACTCTCGAGCGCATATCGCGGAATGGAAAATCAAGAAAATCCTTGGGGTATTGCGCAAAGTCAACGTGGAGATTGGACAAAGGACCTCACAACGGAAGTGTCCATAATTGACCCAGCCATTCCTTCCACCTACACCAACGATCAGGGAGCTTTCGCTTTTGATGTTCTCTATTGGGTCGGGTGTGCCGGAAGTTTCGATGACCACGCAAAGAAAACCACACAAGCGCTCGCAGGTTTGCTCGAGCGGGCAGGAATTCGTTTCGCCATCTTGGCGTCTAATGAAAAGTGCACGGGTGACCCTGCACGAAGAAGCGGAAATGAATACATTTTTCAAATGCTCGCGTTAGCCAACATTGAAACACTCAATGCGATTGCACCAACAACAATCTTGACACAATGTCCGCACTGTTTTAATACGCTCAAGAATGAGTACCCTGACTTTGGCGGATCCTTCAACGTGGTGCACCACACGCAGTATCTTCTCGAACTTATAGAAACGGGCAAACTTGATATGAGCACTGCAAAGTTTGCTGAGCGCGTGACGCTGCATGACTCGTGTTACTTAACGCGACACAATGATGTCATCGATGAACCACGATCTGTCATTGGAACTATTGGTGGTATTGAAGTTGTTGAGATGGGGCGCAATAAAACAAATAACTTTTGTTGTGGCGCCGGTGGTGCGCAATTCTTCATGGAAGAAGGTGGCGATGAGCGAGTCAACATCAATCGAGCACAAGAAGCAATCGATACGGGAGCATCCACAGTGATTTCAGAATGCCCCTTCTGCGCTGTGATGTTAGGAGACGGAGTTGCGGCACTGGTCGGCGAAACGAATGTGAAAGATCTCGCAGTTGTATTGAGTGAAGCTCTAAAACCTTAAGACAGCCAAGCCTCTGCTTGCAGGTGTCTCTCTACGAGATTGAATTACATCATCGACATACGCCTGCGTAATCTCGCCACATCGAGGAATTGCACCTGGAGGAAATGTATCATCGGGGATCTTGGTGCCAGCTCTTACAGTCACAAAATCAGGAAGAGTGTTGCTTGCTCCGATTTCTACATCTGATTCAACAGTCACGTGATTACCTAAAGTGCACCAGTAGCTTATTTGCACATTATTTCCAAGAGTCACTCCCTCACCGATAACGGCGTGTGGAGCAATGAATACATCATGTCCAACTGATAGACCAGACTCAATAGATGTATCATGCTCCCCAAGCACACCTGGCATAAATTCGATAGTAAGTCCCATGCCATCCAAGCGGTGACCATTACACCTAGCGACCCGAGAGCCAACATATTTCTGATGTTGCGTCAAGGTACGCAGGCTCGGTCCTTGTGGGTTTGTAGCATCCTCGCTTTTCCACACCCTATATCTAACGCCATCCATTGTGAATGCAACAGCGTCGAGTACCTCTTGTGCTTTTACGGTCATAGCTTTCAATACCTTCTTTGCCCGAAGTAAAGCAGTCCATTATAGTGATTTATCGCATAAATGTAAAAATGCCGATTCATCACTTTGTGAATTGCGCGTGATTAGGGGGAACGCCATGCATGCTGAAACAGGCTCTGTAAACGGAGTGCGCTCGGCCCCAGCTTCCCAACCCAGAAACTTTCCTAAGGTTGCGCCAGTACGTTTCGCAGAGGCTAAATCACTTCTTAGCTCTCGATACGCTCACCTTCCTCCCGCCAGAATTATTGATGACATAAAAACGAATTTCACTACGGACATCAACAAAATGCGGCACATTGTTGAATACGCAATCAGGCTTACCGTGTATTCCGAACATAAAAAGGGACTCGTGGTCGCTCATGCTTTAGAGGCAATGAAAAATCTTGAACCAATTATCCCTAACGATAGTGCACTCCACGATGCTTACCTTTCTGCATTTCTTGATCATGCCGACCACCCCGACTATCGCATCGGCAGTCCATCACGAATAGGTCTTAAACGCATGTTCTTTTCTTGTAAACGCGAAAATCGCAGCCGTATAATCTCTCGCCTGTATGAATGTTTTAGAAATGCTTCACTCGCTAAAGATCCAAAAAAACTCGAGACAATTGGGAGCAACCTTCTCTACATCCTGGAACAATCTCAAAAAGTTGAGACTGATAAAGATACGCAGCGCCTACTTATGGATTTCGCTTATGACCTTCTTCACGGTTCAAACCATGCCCTACGTTGCAAAATGGCAAAGGACCTAGGACGTTTAGCTCGTTTAGCGCCTGATTACATCGATGAAATTCTGCTGTGGGCAACCGATCTCGTGAACGCACATAATCTTGATCCGAACACAGAAGAAGGCAGAAGTAATCAAGAGGTTAAAGATTGGTCTGCACGTGGGCTCCGCGCGCTCGCCGTGCGCGTAGGCAAACTACAAACGTCATCAACGAATGAACAGACTCAAGCGCGTTCAGCAATCGTGATGGACCTAACAAGAAATCTGATTACAAGTAAAGGAGAGTATGTTCAAGTAAACGTTATCCGTGCATTAGCTGAGTGTGCTGTCTATATGACCGAACACAAAGAAGAAATTGACGAAATACTTAATATTTTTTCCGAAAGCAATGATCCAGAACTTCGCGCTGCGGCTCTCGAAGCAATGGGGCGAATTCGTGTATCGAGAACTGAAACTGCTGGGAATGGATTCTCGAAAAGCAGTAGACCCCCGGAAGGTATATCTCAAGAAGGACAGGACTTCATCCGTCACCTCGGCCTTACTTTAGACACCCCATAAAGCGAATTGACTAATATGTCCCTTCGAACGATATTTAGCTCAGGATACCAACCAAATTGGTTCTGGAGTCGAACTTAGTTAAAGACGCTTATTGCTCGTTATCAGCTTCTGCAAAGTTGAGCCAGTACTTCGACGGCGTTGGACCACGTTGGCCCTGATACTTAGAACCAATCTCTTCGCCGTACCCAACACTTGCCGGTGTCGTCATTTGCAAGAACGAAATCTGACCGATCTTCATACCGGGGTAAATTGCGATCGGAAGATTCGCAACGTTAGAAAGTTCAAGGGTGATGTGACCATCCCAACCCGGGTCAATAAATCCTGCTGTTGAGTGGATCAAAAGACCGAGGCGACCAAGCGAAGATTTTCCTTCTAAGCGCGCAACAAGAGAATTGCCAATAGCGACTCGTTCGAGTGTAGAGCCAAGAACAAATTCCCCGGGGTGGAGAATGAATGCGCCGTCTTCTTCAATTTCTACGAGCTCGGTCAAGTCTTCTTGAGGAAGCTTGGGGTCAATATAAGGTGTGGTGTCATTGCGGAAAACCCGGAAAAGACGGTCAACGCGAAGATCGACACTCGATGGTTGAACATAATCTTTTTCGAAGGGATCAATAACAATTTCGCCTTGATCTATTGCTTGAAAAATGCTGACATCGGAAAGAACCATCGTGCCAGTGTAGTTATTTGGGCTTTTGTTTGTCCACAATTAACCGCTGGCTATTAACGGTGGTGCGTGTTTATTTTTAAGTTTTTGTTCAAATTCGGGATTGTTGTGCAAAATCGTGTGATGCCGTCGACACAAAAGCATCAAGTTATCAAGATTTGTTCCGCCCCCGTATGCCCAATGTTCAATGTGATGAGCATCACACCAGTTTGCAGGGATAGTGCATCCGGGCGCTGAACATGTCTTATGCGTGAGTATGAGCAGCTTTTTCAACTTCCATGGTGCACTTCGTGCAGTACGACCCAGATCAATACTTCCATCTTCGTGAATCACGGGAACTCGGAGAGCAGTGTCACATAACAGTTGTTCAACATAAGTACTTGAATGGGCACGAGAGATAGGTGATGTTGAGTTCAAAGTTCGCTTCAAATACGAATGCGTACTGTATGCGGGATCAAGATCTGTGATGTTGATTGTGACATCCGCAGTAAGTGCTGGTGTTTTGGAAAATGTAAACACTGCTTGAGTTTCTTGAGGATTGTGCGGGTCAGCACTCGGGTCGTGGGCCGATATGGTGTGGTCGATATATCCTTGAGCTAAAAATCCTGCAGCGTCAGCATATCGCTGGCCCTTTGTGTATTCTTCTTGTTCGTTGGGATCGCTATTGCGCCGCAGTTGTTGCGAAACATCTTCGAGTGCCTTCTCAAAAAGAGTTCCGTTTGTTGCGTCAAGTCTTGCATCTACTACGTATTGCCCATCTGCATCTTGGTAGATTTCAAGATAGCGCTCTTTGAAATGTTTATACTCAACTGGTTCTTCATTCAAGAGATCATTAATTGCATTTCTCCACGAAGTAACAATGACGGAAAATACTGATGGTGTCATTGCTGATGCATTAGCAATGAGCATTTCGAGATGGTCACGAAAATATTCACGATATTTCGGATCACTAATACGCAAGAACTGATCAAGGTGATCAGTCGTAACCAAACCTTCTTGCGCGGCACAAAGAATCTCAGGGTAATCATTCAGCAACTCGCCCCGAGCAACAGCCTTGCTCGCTTTACCGTGCGATACATGCACCTCTGACATAATCGCATTCTTTGCCGAAGTGAAACCTTCTTGCAGCCACGATTCACTATTACTGAAACGACCCGCATACTGGTCGCAGGACATCATCACTTGTTCACGAGAGCGAAATACCCGAGCAATCTGCTCTGGTGACACCTCGGGATTCTGATCCATGTAAATACGCAAATCCTCGGCACACCGATCTAATGTCTCACAGATTTCTTCTATACCGAACATATGTACGTAGTTTATAGCAAGACATGACGATTGTCAACACTTTTCTAATATTTTTTACATTAATATACAAGGTTTGCTGAGCAAAGTGTCGTAAGTTTTCTTCATTAAGAAATTTCTATGAAAAATACTTTTTCGTGTCAACGAATCGTGCCTATGAAGCGTCTAGTACATCATGTTTGCACGAAATCCGATTCCTTCCCCAGCCGGCACATATGGACATGTGTTTGCATCCCCTGGGTTTCGTGCAAACAGGCCAATCTCGAGACAGCGAGCATCGCGCACAATCAAGTCGTGGTTCTACCAAACTGTACTCATGGTTGATACCACTCCACACGTAGGCGCCACAGACTCATCAAGTCGACGCATCCGGAATACGCAACGACAATCAACAAGCACGCAAGAACTTGAAAGTGTGTATTTCTCATCGTACGACGTGCTCGTCAAAAGTGCGCGACTTCTGGTCGATGACCTGAACAGTGCAGCCGATGTGGTTCAAGAAGCATTTGTGAAAGCAATCGCAGCACAACCTCGTTTCGCTGATGGCGATGCCTTGGCTTATATGAAGACCGCAGTCATGAACCAAGCTCGTTCTGCTCTGCGTAAGCGAGGAGTATCTCGTAAACATTTAAGTATCGTTCCTGTTGAAGAAACATACGCTCCGGCTAAAGAAGTTGATGACCTTCCTCTTGATGCATCAGTTATCCATGCAGCACTCAGCCAGCTCTCAGAGCGCCAACGCGAATGCGTGATGCTTTTTCATACGTATTCAATGTCACACCGAGAAATCGCATACGAACTTCAGATCTCCGAAGGTTCCGTGAAACAACATCTTTCCCGTGGATTAAAAAACCTGAGCACAGCATTAGAAGGTGCACGATGAACGACGACATGAACAACGAACTTAATGACCAAGAACTCACCCGAGTAAGCAATGCATTGGATGCGCTGCAACAACACAATGAACAACCAACAACCAATGCCTGGGAGGCAATCATGGAAGAATCAACCACCCGTTCTCGACGCATCAGTCGACGTACCGGATTTTTATCTGCTGCAGCTGCTGCTGCAGTCATCATTGCAATTACGGGAACAGCCCTCGCCGTTGCAAGCAATGGAGGATCAAAAGAAGGAGTCAAAACAGTCGATAAAAAGAAAAAGGATCCTGTTGCAACATCAACAACCCAACCTTTAACAGAAGAACAACAACTTCTCAAAGATACCGTCATTCTCACTTACGTACCAACAGGGGGAGAACCCGGAGGAGATAACTATGCTTTCACCGTAGAAGCACGAGATGGCTTAACGGGCAGGCAGAATAAAAAGTTCAATAGTTTCATATCACAAGCAAATCTTTTTAACCCAACAGTTGGACATGCAGGCGGAAACACGCTCTCGTTCGTACCAGGAGCGTCCCCCTCGTGTGACGATTTCGACACCCACTTCTTCAATATGAAGACAGGTGTAGCTTCGAAAATGACCGGGAATAACTACTCGAGTAGAAGGTATTCACCTAGCGGCAACAAATATGCGGAAATTTCGTCTTACTGTCCTGAAAGTGATTCCTGGGAAACCACGATGACAATCGTAGATACAAAGACGGGCGCGAAACGGGTCATTAAAGCAGAACCATTTGTAGATGTTGACGGCAATCCTGCTGCAAAAGTTACCGCTGCTGAAGTCATGTGGGTCGACGACAATCAAATTTTACTGGGCACAGCCATCACGACTGCTAACGGTTTAAATTGGACTCTCGAAACCCTCGACAAACCAATTTCACTTAATAATGCTGTGAGAAAAGAGGTCGATGCACCGTCATCTTCTGACGGGCAAACAGTAACTAACGACGTTATTAAAATCGAGGGGCAGGTCTACGCAGTGATTAGTGAGGACAACTCATTGTATGGCGATGAAAACGGAGTCCGAGATCCGGCCACGATACGAGTTCTTAATCTAACTACAGGAAAGGATGTGTGGTCAAAATCCTTTGATCAATCATATGTATCCTTCGGTTCTTTAACTTTCGGCAACGATATCAACACAATATATGGTTCCGTTTATCAAGGCGATAGTGAATTTCCCTTTATCTACGATCAGAAAAATGATAAGGACCACGTACTCGAAGGAAGTGCGATTTTCCTTGTGAAATAGTATCTTCAGCTATTCCCAAGAAAAGGCGGGCCTTCAGGCCCGCTTTTTGTGTATAAATCCAGGTCAGAAGTATTTATTTGAATTTTCTCTATTTGTAGACATATTCCGCGAGTTATGCAACTTAGGTTATGTGAATGCACTTATATTATCTGCAGTGGAAAACGATCAGACCAACATCGCCAGTGTGACCACGATCGCTGAGATCAATCTCTTGGATGCACTGGAATCATTGTTTACAAGCTCATACAAAAAACTTGTCGGCTTTGCTTGCTTACTTATTCTGCCTCGCGAAGTTGCTGAAGACATTGTCCAAGAAGTTTTTATATCAACTGCGATTAAAGTCAAAAATCGAAATGCCAAGATAGACGATCTGAATTCATACGTTAAAGCGGCCATTGCTCTTAAAGCCAAGGAGTACCACCGTAAAAACTTTCTTCGATCTGCGAAAGATTCGCAGATCGAGATCCCATCGCTATATGCCCCAACTACTCAGGAGGAAGCAAGTGAAAACGAGCACATAACGGATATCATCAATTCGCTCCCTCAGGCCCAAAAACATTGCGTAGTTTTAAAGTTCTATGAAGGACTAGAGACATTTGAAGTTGCAAAGTATCTAAACATTTCCGAGTCAAGCGTTCGAACACATTTATCACGAGCAGCGCACACCATCAAAACTGCTCTAGAAAGAATTGGAGGCTAGCCATGGAAGACGAAACCTTCGATGCCGACTTAGCGCGTAAAGTGCAAAGTTCGCTCGCAAACAGTGCGAGCACATATGAAAATCAAACACAAGAAAAACAATGGAGTTACATCATGGAAGAATCAACAAAGCGTTCACGACGCATCAGCCGGCGCACTCGACTTATGTCCGCGGCAGCCGCTGCCGCGGTGATCATTGCAATCACAGGAGGCGTTCTTGTCGTTGCAAATAACAGTGGGACCAAAGAAGGCATCAAAACAGTCGACAAGAAGAAAAAAGATCCTGTCGCTACATCGACTACAACTACTGTTCCACTAACAAACGAACAAGAACTTCTTAAAGACACATATCTTGTTCGCGCAACAGTAGTAAGTGCTCCTCCTCAAACAGAAGGTGCAGCTAGTTATGAAGTTATAACAGCCATGGATATTCTTGACGGAACGAGCAATAAAGTTCTTTATTCGTTGCCTAATGATGCTGGCCCAGACGGATCAGGATTTCCGGTTAACTTAAAAATTAATCGCGTTTCAGGGCCCGAGATCTCTGTAAGTCGATACGCGCAATGTGATGTTCCATTTGGTTTTTCAACAGTGAATCTCGCCAGTGGGAAATCTACATACACTGGTTTCTTAGAGCGTGTCTACTCACCTAACGGAAAGAAATATATCGAGCTCGACCCCACCTGCGACACAGCAGAGAGCATATTTGTTGTCGATACAAAAACCAATAAGAAGCGCGAACTCAAGCCTGAAACAATTGAAGGTAATCAAGTTTCGATAGCTAATGTAATCTGGATTGACGATAACAAGTTCGCGTATAGTACCCGAACTTTGAGCACAAATCCAGATGTTCCTAGTGGCTCAACTAATGCGTATCAAATAGCTGATCTCACAAAAACTGTAACCATTGCAACGGACCGTAAGATTTCAACGTTAAAAGTTGATGATCAAATACGGGACATTATGCAATCAGGAGGAAAGACTTACGCACTTGTAGTACTACCTGCAGACGGGCCTGAAACTCTTAAGGCAGTTGACATCGACACTGGCTCGATCTTATGGAGTCATGTATTACAAGATGGAGAAACTCTGGGCAGTTTCTTCGCCTTTGGTAACACACCAAAACGTGTTGTGGGATCTATATATACCAACGATGGCGAGAGAGCATATATATATGATCAATCTACTGACACCACTTTGCACCCCAACGGTGTCGCAGTATTGCCAAAACGTTAACTTAATGAATAAATAGTTACATGAAAAACGGGCCTCTGGGCCCGCATTTCATTACCCGGTATTGCGCGCAATGTTGGCGAACTTCGTGTACTTATCAAGGAAAGCAAGGCGAATCGTGCCCGTGGGCCCGTTACGGTTCTTACCCACAATGACTTCGCACACACCCTTTGATTCACTCTCTTGGTTATACACCTCATCACGGTAAAGGAACATCACGACGTCGGCATCTTGCTCGAGCGAACCAGATTCACGAAGGTCGGCAAGCATAGGGCGCTTGTCTTGGCGATATTCCAGCTGACGGTTCAACTGAGAAAGTGCGATAACAGGAACTTCGAGTTCGCGCGCAAGAATTTTCAATCCACGAGACATTTCCGAAACCTCTAATTGACGAGACTCAACAGAACCGCTGGAACTCATCAACTGAAGATAGTCAATAACGATCGCGCCGAGTTCTCCGTGTCGTGCACGAATACGTCGAGCCTTCGCACGCATTTCCATGACCGTACAGTGAGGGTTATCATCAATAAAAAGAGGAGCATCCGCTAGACGACCTACAGCATGCCCGAGTTTTTCCCAATCATCTGTCGACACTTTCCCTGTCTGAAGATCACGAAAAGGAACACGAGCTTCGGCAGACAACAAACGCTTTGTTAACTCGAGGTGACCCATTTCCATCGAGAAAATCATCGTAGGTTTTTTTGACGTCAATGCGACGTTCGCTGCAATTCCCAAAGCTGCAGCTGTCTTACCCATGGCAGGGCGTGCAGCAAGAATATATAGAGCGTTCTCTTGCAGGCCAAGAAGTAATTCATCGAGATCGTAAAAGCCAGTGGAGACTCCCGTGACGTCATCACTCTTGCCATACATTTCTTCCAAGTGATTCATCGCAGCATTAACACTGTCACGCGACGTAACCAACGAATCGGTCACTTGACGTTCGGCAACATCAAAAATCATCGTCTCTGCGCGATCAAGCACAAGAGGAATTGACTCGGGAGCCGAATATCCCATCTCAGCAATATCATTAGCCGCCATAATCATGGCGCGCAGCTGCGAATGGTCGGTAACAATCTTTGCGTAATGTGCAGCATTGGTTGATGAAGGTGGTGCGGCTTGAAGCGCCAAGATCGCAGATTTACCGCCAACTTTATCCAACACGTCGTCACGACTGAGTTGTTCCATCAGCGTGACTTCATCAACAGCATCCCCGCGGTTATACATGGTCATCACAGCACGATGAAGTTCGCCATGTGCTGGTTTGTAATAATCTCGAGGGTCAACGCGCATTTCAATCGCAGATGAAATCGCGTCTCGATTGAGAAGCATGGAGCCGATCAGGCATTCCTCGGCTACAAGGTTGTGTGGCATTTGACGGTTCGTGCCGGTTCGAGAGGACGATTCATTCGAGCGAGAAGATGTCTCGTAATTTGGAAGCGTCCCTGTCATAGCTTTCTATTATTCCACAGAACCGGCCTTCAGCGCTAAGGCGCTCACACGAAACCGCCTCGCGCTGGACCGCTAGAATCGCTTTCCATGCAATCGCTCTATTCCCGTGTCGAAGATGCCGCCCGCGCTGCAATCAGACAGGCCTTCTCTGGCGACCACGATCCTGTTGTGCGCTGGAGTGCCAAGCCCGAATTTGGTGACCTTCAGATTAATGCGGCCATGGCACTGGCAAAGACACTCGGAGAAAAACCTCGCGATGTTGCTCAAAAAATTCTCGAGCACTTGGACCTTTCCGATTTAGTAGAGGTAGAACCTGAAATCGCTGGGCCGGGTTTCATCAACGTCACCTTTTCTTCTGCCGCACTAAGCGCATATGCGAACGAACTTCTGGCAGATGAACGAAGTGGTGTCGCGCCGGTCGCTCAACCTCAACGCATTGTCGTTGATTACGGTGGTGCCAACATCGCCAAAGAAATGCACATCGGTCATGTGCGGTCAACGGTCATCGGTGATTCACTCAATAGAACTCTGATGTTTCTTGGCCATACCACCATCAAACAGGATCACTTGGGTGACTGGGGTACCCAGTTTGGAATGCTTGTTGAGTTTCTCTGTGTCGATGGACAAATCCCTGCGGCGCTTCCCCATCTCGACGACTTAGACGCCTTTTACAAGCAAGCTCAAACACGCTTTAAATCTGATGAGGAATTCGCGACTCGCGCACGTGCTCGTGTTGCACTTCTTCAGGGTGGCGATGCCGATTCTTTACGTGCATGGAAGCACATCTACAACGAAACGATGACACATCTCCTTGATGTGTACCGTCGACTCGGAGTTCTTTTAACAGCAGACGATGCGCGCGGCGAAAGTTTCTACAACGACATGCTCGCTGATGTCTGTAAAGAATTAGAAGAAAAAAACATCGCGGTTATAAGCGATGGAGCTCTTGTCGTTTATAAAGAAGGTGTTCTCGACCGTGAAGGAAATCCTTTCGGACTCATCATCAGAAAATCAGATGGCGGATACGGTTACGGTACGACTGATCTTGCAACATTGAAATACTGCGCAGAAGTCGATAAAGCCGACCGCGTGATTTATGCCGTTGATGCTCGTCAGAGTCAACATTTCCAAATTATTTTCGATGTTGCCCACCGCGCAGGCTGGATCAACCACACGTCTCCCGAACATGCTGCCTTTGGTTCCATCCTGGGCGAAGATGGAACTCCGTTTAAGACTCGTTCCGGTGACGTTGTAAAACTAAGCGATCTTCTCGATGAAGCAATCGATCGCGCAGGAAAGCTGATCGAAGAAAAGTCGACTGAGTTCCCTAATGAAGAACGTGCACAACTAGCAGAGGCAATTGGCATTGGCGCAATTAAATACGGCGACCTATCGAACAACCGAGCGAAGAATTATGTTTTCGACTGGGATCGCATGCTCGCTATGGAAGGAAACACAGCACCCTATTTGCAGTACGCCGTTGCGCGCATTAATTCATTAATTCGAAAAGCCGAGCCGAACGATGTTGTATTCAGTCCCAATACCGAGTTCGTGATCTCATCGCCGCATGAAGCAACGCTGATCAAACAGCTCAGCAAATTTGATGAAGTCCTACACGAAGTTGAATCAACTCTTGAGCCTCACCGTTTATGCTCGTACCTTTTTGAACTAGCTCAGAGCTTCACTTCCATGTACGAAAACTGCCCGGTCTTGAAAGAACGAGAAGAGCCCTTGCGTCAAAGCCGACTCGCTCTATGCTTTTTATCTGCTCGAACGCTTCGCCAAGGTTTAGATCTACTCGGTATTAAAAGTCCCGACCGCCTCTAATCGATCAGGCCTTTTGTGGCATTTTTCTTAATCGACTAAAATTACCTAATGCCTTTAACCGCAGAAGTACAAGAAGCAGTCGATTTTCTCGTTCGTAATGGCCAACTTTCCGATCGTGACCTCACACGAAGAATCCTTCATGAAGGGATTGCTACCCGAGTGTACGGACCCATTTTCTCTGGCATGGTTGAATATGGTGCCGACTTAGTACGAGCAGGCAATCTTGATCCTCACGCAGCAGCCAAAGGGCTTGAGATCGCCGGCATCCTTTACACAGTTGCAAATGGACGTTACCTTTCCCAGGAACACCACCTCAGTGGAGAAGCATTAACTCGTCATCAAGAAGAAGTATTACGAGGTAACCTCACTCTTATTGATGAACGTGTTGCTGTTTCACGAGAGAACTCCATTATGCAAGTCATCGAAGCAGATGCTGCATATCGAGGCGATCGAGATGATCGCGGATATCAAGGGGCGGTTGCAGCATCAAACTATGGATTAATTTTTGAACAACAAACAATGACATCCGGCGCTGGCATCACAGAAAGACTGCGCGCAAATTCCCCCACGACATGGCAAACGATCTCCTATTCGGGTATGACCCATTTAGATGCGTCGAATGCACACATTGCTCAAACCCTTGAAGGCATCTGTCTTTACGCATCAATAAGAACCCCTCAAAAAGCACGCGTGCGAATTATCGATATTGGTTCTGGACACGGAGCGACAGTTGCTGCAATCATCCAAACAATAAAGATGCGCGGCAACATTGACACAATGCCAGAGATTGCGATGACATGCCTTGAACAAACACCGCATTTCTATGATCAACTTGCTCAATACACCCAAGGTCCCGATGGAGCGATTGCTCTTGACCTTGATGCAGTCGAAGCGCATTCCAACGATGAAGATTTTTCTCAGTTCGGAGCATTGACCACCATGTACTCCAACGCGCCGGGAGCTCTTCGCTCTCTGGACATCAAATCTATGGATGGAAATGACGAGATCGTAGTACTTACAGCTAACTACGTTTTTCACCGTCTTGCTTCGGATAAGAAACAAGAAATAATGGAAAAGTTTTCGCAACTACAGAATGTTGTTTTTTTAATTGGAGATCTTGTTGAAGATACGTCTGTTATTAACAGGCGACATTTCAATGCTGCCGCAAACGGTCCTCAAAATACAGGGAATCGAAGCACAACAGAATCGTTTACTCGTGCAGGTTACGAAGTTATCAATATTGCGCAGTTCCAACCATGTGCAATCGATCCTGACCTCGCACAGCACTTGGTACCCGACAGCATTAACCCTGATCGAGATGGGCATTTCTGGATTGCCGTTAAGGGTGATCTTGCTCGCGCATCGCTTGGACTCGTCAATGCGCCCTCGGAAAGAAATGCAGTAGTAGGCAAAGCCCTCTTCGCCACTCTTTAACTGTTACGAAAAGCTCCGACCTAGGACTCTGTCCAAACCGTATCGTTGAGCTTGTCGGGAAATATTTCTGTCTGCCAAAATTGCAGCCGCATTTTCTCTTGCATCGGCTCCATTGGCAGGTCTCAGTGTGGTGGTCGGTTGCATCGGCTCCGTCACTTTTGGAGTAGGAGTAATACATTTAATGGTTTCGGTAAAATGAGATCCGGTAAAGTCAATGGGAACTTCACACATTTCTCCGTTGTAAGGAAAACGTATACCTCGGTCACCACCGCCAACTTTATACACCCTCATATCATCTCGGTCTACGCCGATTGCTTCAAGCCACTGTGTAGTCTCCCAAGTAGGATCTGGCTTGTGAGTTCCATCCATAAGGGATTCATTCAGACCATATGCGCCAATCAAAATGACTGCAACTGCAACTGCTGCTTGACGATTTGATAATAAAGCCATGACCCTCCTCAGCCCAACAAGTCTAGCGACCTTTTCGTCTCAAGTACACTGAATTGTCCCACTAAAGACTATTTTGCTGATAATCGCTGCCTAGACCACTGCTAACCTCAACGAATGATGAATATATTAGGTATATCAGGCAGTCTTCACAAAGAATCGAAGAATACCGCACTATTGCGGGCCGCAAGTCGAATGTTTCCCTCTACTGTCGATTTCGAAGAAGTATCCATTGAACTTCCGCTGTACACAGGCAACGAGGAACGTGGTCAACTTCCCGACAGCGTTTATGCACTATCGGGCAAAGTACGCGAAGCAGATGCTCTCTTCATTACAACGCCGGAATACAACTGGTCAATGACAACCGCAATGAAAAACTTTATTGATTGGATGAGTTTGGGCGGATCCAATGCTCCCATCAATAATCATGTCGTCGCTCTTGCTGGTGTGGGCGGAGGTCGTCTCGGATCTGTACGTGCGCAAATGGCTATCCGTTCTTCATTGTTACACAATAAAGTTTGGGTAGTACCCGGGCCTGAAGTTCTCATCGCGCCAAGCGACGATCTATTCGATGACAAGGGTGACTTAACTGATGACTTTGCGAACAAACTTCTTCAACAACTTATCGGTACCTTGGTTGAAGTTGCTCCGCAGCTGCGTAACCTGAATGCTTAATTTTCACGATGTAGCGAATTAAACCTTGACGAACACCGTATATTCAGGGAAAATTTATTGTTACGGAACTACAATAGATCCACTATGAAAAGCCAGGAAACGGAAAATAACAACTGCGTCGCATTCCTGGGCCCACACGGAACTTTCTGCGAAGAAGCTGCACTAAGCCAACCCGATCTCGCCACAAAAGAACTCATCCCTCATCAATCAATTGCAGAAGTTTTCGACGCAGTCGATTCCGGCAAATGCTCTATCGGTGTTGTACCTCTTGAGAATACGATCGAAGGATCCGTTGCTCTCACTTTAGACATGTTGGTTTTCGATTCCGAAGCAATGATCCAACGCGAGATCGATCACAACATTTCACTCTGCTTGGCAGCCAAAACTGGTTCGGACATTGGCGCCGTGCGAACGATCTTGTCTCACCCACACGCACTCGCGCAATGTCGAAGCTACATCGACACGCAACTTCCTCACGCTCGAACCAAAGCAAGCGATTCCACTGCTAGTGCTGCGCATAATGTTGCGGAATCGAATGATCTCACATCGGCTGCGATCTGCCCTCTTGAAGCCGCACATAAATACGAACTCGCCATTCTCGACACACACATTCAAGATCGTGACATCAATCAAACTCGTTTCGTCGTCATCGGAAACGGTATTCCGAGCCCAACAGGAAATGATAAAACATCGATTTCTGTCTTTCAACGCGCCAACCGTCCCGGTTCACTCCTAGCCATTTTGTCGGAATTTGCCTCACGCGGAATTGACTTAACGAAATTGGAATCACGTCCTACAAAAGAAGGTTTGGGTCAATACTGTTTTCTGATGGATTTTGTAGGACACATCGCCAGTGATGAGATCGCGGACTGCTTATCTCATGTTCGCACCGAGCATGCAGATATAAAGTTCCTCGGCTCGTATCCAGTGGCTGGCGACGCCGGAGAATTTCAGTCGGGCAATGGAAAAGTATGGAAAGATACTGACCAATGGTTGGCTGACCTCCAAGGCAAAGTCGAACAGTCGTAAGCTTCGTGCAACAAAGGATTCAAAGATGATCGATCGTAAACTTCTCGCCGATGACCCTGGCTACCGAAAACGCATTGAAGCAAAGCGTGTTGCGCCTGAACTCATTGATACCTTTCTTGACATCGAGCGCCAAAAGGTCGATCTCACGACGTTGGTGGAAGAACTTCGTTCTCAACGGAATGCTGTATCTAAAGAAATAGGTAAAACTGCACCCGATGAGCGCGAAAGTAAACTTGCTCAAGCCAATGCAATTAAAGAAGAACTCGAAGTACTTGAACCAAAACTCACTGAAATCGATGCGAAGTTCCGCGAACTTATTCTGCAGATTCCTAACCCTATTCATGAATCAGTCCCCGTCGGTGGCGAAGACGATTACGAAGTCATTAAAACAGTCGGTGAACAATATGAGGCACCGGCTATGGACCACGCAGATTATGGCGAACACATGGGATGGGTACTTTCTGAGCAAGGTGCGACCATTAGTGGATCACGCTTCGCATACTTGGCTGGGGACGCCGTGCGTCTCGAGTTCGCCCTTGTTCAATGGACAATGGGCTTGCTAGCCCAGAATGGTTTTACTCCCGTTGTTCCACCCGTATTGGTTCGCGAATCAACAATGGAAGAAGCAGGTTTCTTTCCCACTGATCGCCATCAGGTGTACCAACTGGAAGAAGACAATTTATTCTTGGTCGGAACCTCTGAAGTTCCTCTTTCAGGAATTCATCGTGGAGAAACTATTCCTGCAGAAAAGTTCCCTTTTAAATATTGTGGGTTCTCTTCGTGTTTCCGACGCGAAGCAGGAACGTATGGAAAAGATACTCGCGGAATCTTTCGCGTTCACCAGTTCGACAAAGTCGAAATGTTTTTATATTCACGCCCTGAAGATTCATGGGAGGAGTTTGAAAAGATTTTGGCCATCGAAGAAGAAATTTGCCAGGCCCTCGGGTTGAGCTATCGCGTCATTGCATGCGCCAGTGGAGACCTTGGCCCAGCTGCGGCTAAGAAATACGATGTCGAAGTGTGGCTTCCCAGTGAAGGGGCGTATCGAGAACTGACGAGTTGCTCGAATTACCTCGACTTTGCATCTCGTCGAGGGAACATACGCGTGAAGGGGGACGAAGGAACAGAACTGGTCCACACACTCAACGGTACGGCCATTGCTATTGGTCGCGGGCTCACATTTCTGATGGAACGAGCACAACAAGCCGATGGTTCATTCGCTATCCCTGATGTTTTACAGCCCTTCATGGGCGGCGACACCACTCTTTCTCCTCGTTAGTGTCATCCTGAGGGCTTCAGCCCGAAGGATCTCTCAGAATGACGACTGACTTTTTTGTCGTACCCGTTTTATACGATGTACACACATGATGAAAGAACTGAAACTATTCCCCGACTTTGTTGAGCCCACCAATATTCTGCCCAGCAATGGTGAGGCCATCTATTTTGGGCCTGTCCTCAATCTCAATGATGCAGACAAGTACCTCAATACGTTCCTGGAAAATATCTCTTGGAAAAACGATCGAGGCGTCACCGCAGGGAAAAGCTACGTCAGCGAACGCAAAATCGCTTGGTTTGACGAAAGAAGTTCACTGCATGCCTCAATCGCGAGGTCTTCACTCTGGAAAAATGAAATTCGAAAACTCATTACACTCATTGAGTCCTATGCTCGCACACAATTCAATGCATGTCTTTTTAATTTCTACGCGACGGGTCGGCAAGGAGTTGGCTGGCATTGCGATGAAGAAGCTCAACCGCCACGTAAAGCAACAATCGCATCATTAAGTTTGGGGGCTGAACGTCGTTTCGATTTCCGACATATTCATACAAATGAAACGGTATCGATCACACTCGAACACGGAAGTTTGTTAATCATGCGGGGGGTGACACAACACTTTTGGAAACATCAGCTAGCCAAAACCACAAAAATTCACGATCCGCGGATAAACCTCACCTTTAGACAGACGAGGTCCACGCGACAGTAATGTGACCCGAGAATTATTGACTATGGGGAGGGCCGCACTTGAACTTCGTCCAAGAACAACCCTTCCTTCGGTAGCTATGGTCGAGCCTTTTCAGTCCGTCCAGAGAGAAAATGAGACCCTCCCACCAATTAGTATGTTCGGCGGAGGGATGGCAGAGCGGCCGAATGCACCAGTCTTGAAAACTGGCAGGTTAATAGCCTCGGGGGTTCAAATCCCCCTCCCTCCGCCACTTTTAACGAGTAAAAGTCATCCTGAACGAAGTGAAGGATCTGAGATTCTTCGCTCCGCTCAGAATGACAGGACTTCGCGGACTTATCGGGCTGAATGATTCGTTAGTAAACTTATAGCTTCATGAAAAAGTCCATTCTCTTTTATAAGTTCGTCAACATTGCTGACCCCGACATGGCTGTGCTCTGGCAACACGAGCTGTGTCTGCGATTGGGTTTGCTCGGGCGCGTAATCGTTAGTCCTCATGGCATTAACGGCACCCTGGGGGGCGACATCGATGCTGTGCGTTATTACAAAAAGGCGATGAACGCCAGTAATATTTTTCGAGGGATCCATTACAAGTGGAGCGAGATGGACGGCGATGAGTTTCCTCGTTTAAGCGTTAAGGCAAAACCTGAACTCGTATCCTTTGGAGCTCCCGAAGAAATAAAGGTCGATGATGAAACAGGAGTGATCGGCGGCGGCGGTCGTTTGCGTCCACGCGAACTTCACGATTTTCTTCACAAGCACGGAGATGATGTCGTATTCTTTGACGGACGCAACCTTTATGAAAGCAGTGTTGGAAAATTTAAGAATGCTGTCGTCCCTCAAGTAAATACCAGCAGAGAGTTTTTAACGGAAATTGAAAAGCCTGAATACGCAGATCTAAAAGATCGTCCTATCGTGACGTATTGCACGGGCGGTATTCGATGCGAAATTCTAACTGTGTTAATGAAGAACCGTGGCTTTCAAGATGTCTACCAACTTGATGGCGGTATCGTTACCTATGGTAAAGAGTTCGGCGACAAAGGTTTCTGGGAAGGAAAATGTTACGTATTCGACGGACGAATTCAACAAGCTTTCTCCGATAAGGCTGCAACAATTAGTTCTTGTCGAGAATGCGGAACAACAACAGACCACTTCTCTCATTGCTCAAATGCGCCCTGTGGTGCACAAATGATTATCTGCGAAGAGTGCGAATCAAAGAATCCTTCTCATCTTTGTATAGCTTGTTCTTCGTGAATCAATCCGTCAGCGCAACACGCGTAATCAAAGCATCCCCCGAAAAAATATTTAATCTTCTGAGCAGTCCGCATCGACATACTGAATTCGATGGTTCAGATTCGATCGAAAAAAGCCTCGAGGCGCCAGATCGTCTATCTCTTGGAGCACAATTTTCTATGCGTGTTCATGTGGGCGTTTCCTACACCATCACCATCACGGTGATTGATTTCGTGGAAAACACTTCGTTGGAATGGACGCACTGGGCCAAGCATGCGTGGCGATACGATTTGAAGGATCTCGGAGATGGAACAACCTCTGTGACAGAAACCTGGAGTTGGGGGCGTTCTCCCTGGTTCGTGCGCGTGGGCCTTCGCCTCGTGAAGTATCCTCAAAGAAATCTGGCCAGCATTGAAAAAACTCTCGAAAAGATTGCCTCGATCGTCGAGGACTGATTAAGCCCACAGAGCACTGAATCATAAGGACAGTCCTTTTTCCAAAAGGACTGTCCTTATGATGGCTTGGAGATCAGCTCAACAAAGCCTGCATCCTATACTGGTAAGCCACTCATTAA
>CAYMMG010000009.1:0-46841 GCA_964391505.1 uncultured Burkholderiales bacterium
TCGCTCCCTGTGATTTTATAGTCGAAGCACCGGCAAAGCCGGATGCTTCTCGCGGTCGCTCCTCTGTCGCTCCCTGTGATTGCAAATCTTTTCTGCTCGTAAGCATCAGTCCAGCCTAGGTGATCCCTAGACCTCCATCAATTCCGCTTCTTTTGTCACGACCATTGCGTCGATTTCGTTTACGATTTCACTAGTGGCTTTGTCGAAATCCTTCTCTGCACGCTCTAGATCATCCTTACTAATCTCTCCGTCTTTTTCTAGTTTTTCCAACTCTTGACGGGCCGTGCGTCGTGCGTTGCGCGCCGAAACGCGAGCATCTTCTGCCTTACTCTTTGCCACTTTAACGAGTTCTTTTCGGCGCTCTTCTGTAAGAGGAGGAAACACCAAACGGATATTGCTTCCATCGTTGCTTGGATTAACCCCTAGATCTGATGTTTGAATTGCTTTTTCGATTGCTTGGAGAGAACCTTTATCGAATGGACTGATAAGAAGTTGTCGCGCTTCAGGAACCGAAAAACTCGCAAGCTGCTGCAGTGGCATCTGACTTCCGTAGTATTCGACCATCAAACGATCAACCATGCCTGCATTTGCACGACCAGAACGAATCGCCGAAAACTCATCTTGAAGATGAGCCACAGCTTGGCGCATCTGATCGTGAGTACTCTTCTTAATGTCGTCAATCATTGTTGTCTTTCAGTTGTTTCATGCATCGTTTGTGACTGTTGTTCCAATGTCATCACCCATGAGAACCTTTTCGATATTGCCAGGTGTTTCCACATCGAAGACAACAATAGGCAGGTCGTTGTCCATACAAAACGTTAGGGCGGTCGAGTCCATTACTTTGAGACCTTTATTAATGACGTCAAGATATGTTGTGTGTGTAATTTTTGTTGCTGTTTTATCTTTACGCGGATCAGCAGTGTAGATACCGTCAACACCCGAGTGTGTGCCTTTAAGAACTGCTTGCGCTCCTACTTCTGCTGCTCGCAATGCTGCACCCGTGTCAGTAGTGATGAACGGCATTCCCGTACCCGCAGCAAAAATAACAACGCGACCTTTTTCCATGTGACGAATCGCACGAAGTGGAATATAACTTTCTGCAACTTGAGCCATGGTGATTGCCGTTTGAACTCGCGACGACTGCCCGATTGCTTCGAATGCATCTTGCAATGCGAGCGCGTTAATGACGGTTGCGAGCATTCCCATATAGTCGGCACGAGCGCGGTCCATTCCACGCGAGGCCCCCGCCATTCCACGGAAGATGTTTCCTCCCCCGACAACGATTGCGAACTGCACGTCTGAGGTTGAGCGGACCTTCGCAATTTCTTGGGCAAGAGCCGCGACCTTTTCGGCATCGATTCCGTAGCCCGTATCGTTCGGGGCAAAGGCTTCACCAGAAAGTTTCAGAAGAACGCGTGAATACTTTGGTTCTGTCATGGTATCTCCCCTGCCTGTTGGCTATGTACACTTAACTTAGCGCACCATTACTCTTAAGAAAAAGCGTTCCTTTCGGAACGCTTTTATCAAATTATTCCTCGCCGATCTTGATGCGCGAGAACTGAGCAACTGTTGCATCAGCTCCCAGTGTCGCAACCAGATCCTTGATCGTGGTTTTGTTGTCCTTGACAAACGGTTGTTCCAACAAGACAACATCTTTATAGAAGCCGCCGAGTCGACCCTCGATGATCTTTGGAATTGCGGCTTCAGGCTTTCCTTCGTTGCGTGTGATTTCTTCGAACACTGCACGTTCTTTATCGATTGCAACTTGGGGAACTTCTTCGCGAGTCACATAGCGAGGAGCAGCCGATGCAATGTGAAGTGCAATGTCATGAGCAACTTCGCGCGCAGCTTCCGAATCTGCAACGCCAGTAAGTTCTACGAGAACACCGATGAAACCACGCCCCGACTGCAAATGCTTATATGCATCTACAACACCGGTTGTTTCGAATCGAGCCATGCGACCGAGTGCAACGTTTTCTCCAACTTTTGCACCCAGTGCTGTTATTTCTTCAGCCACAGTTGAATCGCGGAACGATTGGCCTTCGATGCCTTCTGTTCCGTGCTTTGCAACAAGTGTTGCTAGTTCGGAAACGAAACCAGTAAAGAGTTCACCCTTGGCAACAAAGTCTGTTTCGCAGTTCACTTCAACGGACGCTGCAACATTGCCGTCGAGAGTAACGTCGATGGTTCCCTGGTCTGCAGCACGGCCCGCGCGCTTTGCAGCACCAGCGAGGCCCTTCTTACGCAACCATTCTTTGGCGTTTTCGATGTCGCCATCGCTTTCGCTGAGCGCATTTTTACAGTCCATCATTCCTGCGCCAGTCATTTTGCGCAACGATGATACGTCTTGTGCTGTGTAGGACATTATTACTTCTTTCTCTTATCTCGAGGACAGACCACGTGGGCGTGTCCTCTTCACAAATTATTTAGCAGGAGCTGGTTCTGCAGATTCTTCCGCAGCAGGCTGTGCAGCAGCATCAGCTTTGGCGGCAGCGAGTTTTGCTTCACGAGCTTTTTGCTGTGCAGCAGCCTGTGCGCGAGCTTGATTTTGCTGATCTGCTTTCGCGTTCAGCTCTTCCATCGAAAGAGAAGCTTTGCTCGTCGGAGCTGCGCCACCCTTTTTAATGGCGATCTGCTTGCCCGCTTCAACCGCATCAGCAATCACACGACACATTAAATCGCTAGAGCGAATTGCATCGTCGTTTCCTGGAATCACAAAGTCGATGATATCTGGATCACAGTTTGTGTCAACAACGGCGATAACAGGTATACCCAGTTTACGAGCTTCAGTCACGGCAATGTGTTCTTTTTTCGTGTCAATAACGAAAATTGCAGAAGGCATTTTTTCTAATCCACGAATACCACCAAGGTTGCGGTGAAGTTTTTCGAGTTCACGTGTAACTTTGAGCGCTTCTTTTTTAATCATCTGTGATGTTTCGCCCGTGCGCACTTGTCGCTCGAGTTCTTGCATCTTGTCAATACGCTTGCGCATTGTTTGAAAGTTTGTGAGCATTCCACCCAACCAGCGATTGTTTACGTAAGGCATGCCTACGCGTGATGCGTGTTGCTTGACTGGTTCTTGTGTTTGTTTTTTCGTTCCGACGAAAAGGATGAGTCCCCCATCGGCAACGGTTGAGCGAACGAATCGGTATGCTTCATCAACAAGACCAAGGGTCTTTTCAAGGTTGATGACATATATACCGTTCTTCTCACCAAAGATGAATCGTTGCATCTTCGGGTTCCAACGGCGAGTTTGATGTCCAAAGTGGACGCCCGCTTCGAGCATTTGTTTCATGGTGACTACAGCCACATTTCCTCCTAGGTTGAACTTCTACCTGGCCAGACACGATATGGACCGCGACCTAAAGGGTGCTCAGGTATGTTTATTGTTGAAGATGTATTCTAAAGCTCGCCGAGCCAGATCCTCCAATTGACCATTTTGTCTAATTCAACCTTGCATTAACGCGTTACAAATAGGACAATTAGCTTAATTATATCCTTAGGCGCATTATGAGCTACACCACTTCATTGACATATGTCGCGGGCGAACTGGTCCAAAGTGTCGATTTCTATCTGGGCGACCCGGATCGCCCAATAATGCCCTGTGCTCAAGACCATCCGACTATGCAAGACATCATCGATTCGGTACGCAATACCGTGGATAATCACGGCAATTCAATCTATCAAGCAGTTGCAGTCCCGGTACGTAACCTTCCTCATGATATTCAAGCAATTTTTGAAAGAGGAGGAGCACTCGATTGGGTTGAACGCAGTATCGATCAAGTTGTTTTTTCTCATAATATTGCCACGGGGTACAGAACTGAAGGTATGCAACCTGGCGTCACCTGGTCTTCAGGCGCGGCACCAGCAAATGAATGGAATAAAGAATTTAAAGTTTTATTTAGTGGGAAAAGAACTATTTTAATAACAATTCCCCCAGGAGCTCCTGAACCTTGGCGCCTTACCATCCCTGATGGCGATGTGCCTTCAGCTCCATCGTTTACACCAGAAGAATTAGCTGCAACCTGTTCTCTTATTGTGCATGAAACAACACATGTTGTTGATGCAGAAAATATTTCCCGCAATACACCTCACGACAATCCTCTCAGAGTCAAAAGATTTTACGATCGAATTCTCGGACCAGAACAATACATAAAGACTGCAGACTACGAAAGACGCGCCGTGGATTCACAAATATTGTTTAGTCAAGAAGTTTATGCAGATACCGATCAACCCCAATTGAGGGAATTACCCAACACTGTTGAATCCTGGCAGAGAATTAGCACTGGTTTATCGCAGCTTGATGTTTTATCGGAAACCTATGCCCAACAAGCACAGGACCAAGTCAACCCAATTAACCGATTAGATGCACGGGCAACATATCTCGCAAGCCAAATTGAACGTGGTATTCAAACAGCAGTTAACGACGCTGCAGAATTTCTTCTCGGCATCGAACAGCCTTCGCGACCTGCTCCCCCAGACTTTTTTGAGACTTTTCGATTAATGGGATTCAAACCTTCGCCAGAACAACGAGGACCAGGTGATGGCCCGCTTGCAAGTCCATCATCACAAGCTGATCGAGTGGCTGTCGTCCATGCATCAGCACATCCTCCTTTACCAACATTAGGTTTGGGTGATCGGTAGATCTCTCCTTGGCACCTTTTCCCTTCATCGCTTTGCCTAATTTCATATTGCAATAACGCGTTACAAATACGATAATCAACATTATTCACCCGATTTATAGGTAGTTCATGGATTACACATACACCACCACTTCGAAGAGTGGATTAAAAGAGCTCACGACAGGAATTCTTCTGGGTGATCCAGGTCGTCCAATATTGCCATGCGCACAAGACCATCCCACAACGCAAAACATTATCGACTCCGTACGGAACACAGTCGATTCTGACGGAAAATCCATTTATCAAGCCGTCGCGGTGCCCGTGCGTAATCTCCCCCAGGATGTACAAGCGATCCTTGAACGAGGGGGTGCACTCGATTGGGTAGAACGCAGTATCGATCAGATTGTATTTAGCCATAATATTGCGTTGAACTATTTAGTCGGCGGTAAGTCGCGAGGATATTCTTTAGCCCAGGGATCAGGCACTGGTCCTCCTACTATTGCCCAAACCCTGCAAGTTTTTAATGGAAGACGAACAATCCTGGTTGTTGTTCCACCGGGGAACCCTGAACCATGGAGAACTACTCATCCTGAAAGATATGCACATGCCTTACCGTCATTCTCTCCCGAAGATTTAGCCGAAACAGCTACTGTGATCGTGCATGAAACTATGCATTTTGTAGATGCAATGAATGTGATGCGTAACACTCCTCACGACAATCCGGTGCGAATGAAACGATTTTACGACCGGCTTCTTGGCCCCAATGGATTAGCGACAATAGCCGATCAGGAAAGACGAGCAGTCGATGCACAAAATTTGTTTACACGAGAAGTCCAAACTAATAACCTAGGAGAATTATCCGAGTTAGACAATACAACTACATCATGGGACCAAATACGAGCAGGATTGATAGCTCACCAAAAGAACTCTGAACTTTATGCTGATGGTTTTAAGGAAATGAAAAACCCGTTCAATCGCTTGAGAATGAGTGCTACATACCTCACGGCTGCGACTAAACAAAAACTCGAGAGGTTGGGAGTAAAGATAGAAGACCTTGTAAGGAACGATGGGCTCCGAAGAGAAACAGGTCCAGACGACCTCTTTACAATATTTAAATGCAATCGCACTGGGTCAGAAGGTCCTGAACGTGGTGGTAGTGGTAACTTGTCGCCCGCCCCCATTCAACCTGGGGATGCAGCCATTGCACCTCCGATTGCTCACGCCTCACCAGCTTTGGGATCTGATCGATAGCAAGAGTCAATTCACATTACTTTTGCGTCATTCGTACCTTTTTGAGTACTCTATATGTCGCTGAAGCATATTTCACGGAGGACAAGGCATGGGCACAACCACACAGACAGCTCGTGGCCGCAAAGCTGTTGTCTTTAATTGGTCAGCACTGAACCGGATCGATAGCCAAAGAGGTTCAGAAGAAGAACGCTTACGGCCTGACTTCGAAACTCTATTCCACGCTCTGCGCCAAGCAGGTTACGACTATTTTCTTGCACCGGATGGTGATGCAACAGATGCGATGATTGCAGCTGGTTTTACACGTTCTCAGATTTTAACGGAAAAAAATAATGATCTAGCATGTGCCGAGGTTCAAGCAAAAGGATACACATCCATTGTGTATATTGGCGATTGTTTCGCAAATGTCATTAGGCCGGCACGGATGGGAATACCTGTCATCCTTTTTGAAGGCGTACGACTAAATGCTGCTTTGCGTGAGAAGATGAGGGGCTATTTAAACGAACAAGGTATCCGTGTAAAAGACGCTATCTTTGGATACGACATACGTCGAGAGGCAGATTCTGGATACAGCATCCAAGCCGCACTTGGGTTCTCTGAACTTGTCGACGACATAGCTGCTGCTCTGACACAAGACAACATTATGTTGCCCCGGCTGGGAACACCTCGAGGAAGCTTGGCACGCCCAGCAGTCGAAATTATTGTTGGACCTTTCTCCTCTTTGGACGATGCGCAAACTTTTCTCAATTTTTCGCATGAAGCATTAACACCCACATTTGGAATTTGGGCTGATAGGTTCGCATCATATAGAGATGACGGATTTACACTTGGCCCCATCGCCGTGGATATTGAAACTCTCAATGATTCGAATACCGATTGCATGATCAGATTTAAGGGAACTGCGTTAGAGCATGAACCGTATTTTCATCGTGCCATTGGCGAAGTGAGGGGCCGATTACAAGAACTCTCAAACGGCAACGTTCCCGTAATACCTATCGCATCGATTACTCGTGACTCACAATTCCTGAGAGTGCAGTCAGCCGATAATTTCTCAGATACGCTCCTCGACTTCTGAGGTAACAATTACTGGCTATAGCCGGCTCTATGTCGACAGCTCTCTACTCCGATGATGTCTCGCTCGTGCCTGCATCCTCAGTAGCAGATAAGTCAATCGGACCGACATTAATAATTTTATTGGTCGATTCTCGATAGATGATTGCTTTTTTTGCTTTTGCGTAAAGAAGAATCGTGTCGTCATTTTGCGCATTGGTAAAGAATGGCTGGTCCTTAAGTTTGGCTGCATCTTCGACCGTTGCAATCGACGGCGTTTCGTCTTGCGGTACATCAATGAGTAACTTGACTTTGTTCACGATCGATGCAGTTGTTGGATTAGCGCTCTTTTCAGCACTGACATCTTTTTTTGCATCTTGAAGTTGGGTGTAAGAAAAAATTGCGGTACCCAAAGCCCCCAAGGCGACAAGGATCATGACAATCATTGCGATAGGCGGTCTTCGCGATGCGGGGTGCAACTTGCCCGAACTATGCGAAGCTTTCAATCCTTCAAAAGGAATGTGCTCTGTATGCGCCACTTGTTGCGAAGCGCTGTCTTTTATATTTTCTACTATTCGAGCCACAACGTCTCCGTTAACAATTAGGTGTTTTGAGTGTCGTAAACATAATAGTGAATGAAAGCCGTGCCAGATGGGGATAACGATGTTCACATCCCACTGATACTGCAGGCAAACGCCCAACGTACTAGCGAGAAAAACAATTGTTATCGCACAAAAGCATTGAGATAGCGCGAAGTTGTTTCGTAATCCGCGGCGTTGAGGGCATCGCGAGCAGCGCGAGAAATTGTCACTTCAGCAGCATGAACGGTTGTTCCTTTAATTACTGAGCTTGCTGCATTTGTTGGCTTAACGCAGGGCACCCTCCGTGACTCCAAAATGTGTTGTGCAGCGGCTGTTGTTGATTTGTCAGTGATGATGTCCGAATGAGCTGTGATCGGACTTAACAGATTGCCTGTATCTGTGTCGAGAATAACTTCTTCAGTTCCCTCAATGTGTGGCGAGCCTGCAGTCACCACAATATCGGAGGCAGAGCGAATGATATGGACATTCACTTTTTTAAGTGTTGATGATTTACTCAGAATCTTTGCAAGTTCTCCACCTTCTGTGATTTGCTGCATTGATTGAGCATCACTGGGCGGAACATAGCCCGGCCCCACAATCTCATTGAGATCGTCGTGAAGAGCGAGGCTATCGTCATCGCTATCGATAATGGAACCTGCCGTTGCCGATGCTGTCCCAGTAAGAGGCGGCGCGTACATAATGACTTTGCCGAGACTGGGATAGGCTTTGTTGTCAGCATCATAAAATTCTGCAAGCCACAGGGCTGCGACCGATCCTCCGAGCGAGTGCGCAATGAGATCAAGTTGTTCCTTGGGATGGTCTTTTTTCCACTGACGAATCTGTTCGTCCATTCGCGCAGCAGAAATATGGAGGTCCTGGAACGGGGCATTCGATTCGAAGGACTCGCCCACTGCCCCATAGGAATAGTACGACACATCGTCACGAGAATAACCGAGGGTCTTGTACGGAAAGTTCACCGGTTGACCTACTTTTTCTCCTATACCTTTATCGTCTTTCACAACACTGGTCGAACCGCCCGAATTAATTCCTGAGACAAACATCACGCCATTACCTGAACCCTTGTATCCGTCGCTTCGATTACGCACAGAAAGGCGCGCACTCGGGTCACACGCCAGCTTTATGGGTGCGGTACACGCATAGGCCAAACAACTAGCAGGTAGCGCGAGTTCGCGAATCAGCATCTCCCAATCCACATCAAAATATTGATCGAGAATTTTCATCGTTGTATGTACGCCGACAATCGACGCATCGTAAACACCCTGCAGTAAGTCGCGCTGAAGCTGAGCCATCAGTACTGGAATCATCGCTGTTCGCTGCACGAACCACTTGGCGACATCTATGCCGAGAGCAAGTGCTTTTCGATACGCACGAAGATAATCTTCACCAAGGCGAAGGGCGAGTGTGATTGTTTTCTTTATATTCTTAATTGCTTCCTTCTGGAGCGCTTCAAGTTTTTTCTTCCCCGCTTTCACGGCCTGCGTCAAACCACGAGAAGAGTCGCTGATGATTTGTTGAGCAATCGTTTTCATTTCCCTGAGAGTTTGTGTGGCGTCATCGTGTGCGCGGCCGAGATTTTTCATGGTCTTATCGAAAGCAGTTCCTCCCTTGATCGCAAAATCTTCAATAAAACGAGTGATCTCTTGCGTAGCCTTACCTTCATAGCGAACCATGCTTTCTGTGACATCAAGAAACTTTTGAATACTTTTGCGCTCGATCGATACAAGTTTTTTAAGAGCGGACGCGCCCTCTTTCTTTATTTCCCCAAGATGGATCTCACGTACTGGAATAGTTTCCGAGAGATAAAGCATCGGATCGACATATTGATTCTTGATACGCATGGTGAAGAGAAAAGTATTCGGACTGCTCGGTGCGCCACCAGCAGTTGTGCCAAGAAGTTGACCCTTCGTCACCGCATCGTTTGCTTTAACAGTTGTCGTGGCAAGAAATGTATAAGTAGATTTAATGTCAGCACCGTGTAGAACAGTGACGTGAAGCGCTCCTGCTACCCTGCCGGCAAAAATTACTTGACCATCTGCGACTGCATAAACAGATGTTCCTCGCGGCGCAGCGAAGTCAACTCCCCTATGCCCTGCGGAATACTGAGTCGCCGGTTTTTCAAAACCTCGAATCACGGTGTGATTTTTTACAGGGAATGTGAACGTGGAATCATTGGTGACCCCAAAAGCATCGACAGCAAACACTAGGCACAGGCACAACTGTGCACACAAAAATAAAAACCCAATTCGGTACTGCATGACTTCCCTCTGCTCATAAATACGAGGGAAGAAAAGAAGTCTGTCATACCTGACATCTTTTGTAAATAGTCGTGATCGCTGATACGTTTTTGTAGCGTCACCGCCGTAGAACTAAAGGAGTAATTATGAGCATCACCGAACCCAATGGAATGGGAAGTGAAGCATTTTCACGAAACCGACTTCACCATAATCATTTTCCTTTTCCCGATGAGCTTGACCGACCAGGGGCTCTCATACGAGTGGGTCGTCATGCTGGTGGTGCGTATGTTGCTTTTACGTGCGGAGAAAGATTTGCAAGCAAAGATCAGGATAGCCACTGGATCGAGGTAAATATCTTCAGCGATGAACTCTTCATCAGAATCAAAGAACGATATCACAGGGGTGAATTTGATGATAGTGAACGGTATCGTCGCGACATTCGACGCGATTGGAGTGAACGCGGTGAGATATCTTTCCCGTATCCTCAGGACGCGCTCGACTACGACATCATTGAAGCTGCAACGAAAGCGCTTGGTCCGGAAATTCGAACTGCAATAGATGGATTAGTTGCGGCCGGCAAAATCAATCCCGACATCCGCGATACAATTTTCATGATTCTCGATCAGGCTGCAATAATTTCACAACCAGCTCGCGTGCTTGAATAAAGCTTACGAGTCGACGCGGGGAGGTTCTTGCAATCGCCCGCGCAACTGAAGAATTGCTTTCGTGTGAATCTGACACACACGCGATTCAGTCACGCCCAACACTTCGCCAATTTCAGCGAGCGTTAATCCTTCGTAGTAATACAACGTGAGCACAAGACGTTCGCGGTCGGGCATGCGGTTGATTGAATCGGCAAGCATTTGCTTCATCTCATCTACTTCGAAGTTTGCAACCGGGTCGTGCGTTGCGTCAGCAGAGAGAGTGTCTTTGACGCTGGTGCCGCCGGAGCGGTCTCCCCCGACGTCGATCATTTCATCGAGTGCGACCAAACCAACGAAACTGATTTGTGTCATCATGGTGTTGAGTTCGTCTTCGGTAACTCCGAGTTCCTTTGCAACTTCTTTATCTTCAGGTGTGCGCTTGAGTTCATTTTCAAGATGTGAGTATGCGCGCTCGAGGCTGCGGGCTTTGGCACGAAGTGAACGTGGTACCCAGTCAATGGAACGAAGTTCGTCGATGATGGCACCCTTGATACGTGAAATGGCATATGTTTCGAATTTGAATCCGCGTTCGGGTTGGAATTTTTCGATTGCATCGATGAGGCCGAAGATTCCGTAACTCATTAAGTCGGACTGATCAATGCTTTGCGGAAGACCAGATGCAACACGACCGGCGACGAACTTGACGAGTGGCGAATAGTGAAGGATGAGACGGTCACGCGCATTACTGGTGGAGTCTTGGGAATAGTCGAGCCACAATTCAGCGACTACCTTACGGTTACGCGTCGTGTTGACGGTCTTGGCGATGTCTTCGTCTGTTTTAGGCACGTGGGTGAGTCTCTTCGTACACGGATCGTAAATGATCCTGGGTGATGTGAGTGTAACGCTCGGTTGTGGTCACACTGGTATGTCCCAGTAATTCTTGCACACTTCGCACGTCTGCACCGCCCACTAAGAGATGGGTGGCATATGCGTGTCGAAGTTGGTGCGGATGGAGAGTCGAGCCGTCAGCTAGGGGGTATCGATCGAGGATCCGTCGCACATCGCGAGGAGTAAGGGCTTTTCCGGTCTTTTTGATAAACACTTTGGTCCTTGGTGAGCTAGGGGTCAGATAGCTCTCGCGCACTTTCATGTAATCAGCGAGTGCATCAAGGGCTGGCTCGCCGAGCGGAACCGTTCGGTACTTTGAACCCTTACCCAAGACAACAATCGTTGCATTGCGTATATATACGTCAGCCACTTCGAGCCCGCAAAGCTCACTGACACGCAGGCCAGCACCATAGAGAATCTCGAGGATTGCCATATGGAGTGGTTCGGTTTCCCCGGATGTTGTAATGATGCGTGAGATTTCTCGGCTGGCTGGGACGCGCGGTAGCTTTTTGGGGATTTTAGGAGCGGTTAGGGCATGAGCAATTGCCGGAGTCACGATGTTTCTCTTGGCAAGAAAGGTGAGGTACCCCCGCACGCTGGCTACCTTTCGGGCAATCGAGCTCGGCTGGTATTTCTGTGTAGAAAGCCAAGCAACATATCGACGGAGGATGGTGCGGTCGATTTTGGCGGGCGTTTTGATTTTCGATCGGGCCATGAATTCGGTGAACTGTTTGAGGTCGCTGGCATATGCATCGCGAGTATGTTGGCTTCGTGTGGACTGCTTGGCGTCATAGTCGTCGAGGAGCCAGTCATCCTGAATAAGAAGCGCGCGCGATGCCATCAATCCATTGTACAAGGCATAAATGTCCAGAAAGAGCACTTATATCGACCCGTAGTTCGCACGATAATAACGAATGTTCCTTTACAGCCAATCGATTTTGTCCGCAATTTTTGTATTAATTATTTTAGCAGGATTTGCGATCCGACCACTCGAGAAAAAAGCGGCCCCAGGCAGTTTCCTGAGATATGTTAAATGGATTTTGTTGGGGATCCTTGTATTCACTTTACAGGTACTACTCCGACGCATACTCCCTATTTATGCAGGAGGTTTTCTATTAATTATCTGCATCTATTTCGTAATTCGGTATGTGAGAATAAAGCGCGGTCATTCACTGGAATTCACCTGTAAAACAATTTCAAATTTCATCCTGATACTTTTTTTGAGTGCTGAAATATCATACATCGTGCTTATCTATGTTTTGCTTCTTCTCAGTCACGATTGAAGCAACTGTCAGTTATCGAAAATATGGAGTTTAAAAACCATCTTCTTTTCTCCCAAGAAATTGTCGTAGGCGTATTGTAAAGTAAATTCAGATCAGCTTTTACAGCTGACTGCTTCCCTCATTAATACATATTTAAATGAGGAAGTTATGTTCGCGTCTATTAAATCCGCAACCATTCTGGGCGTTGTTGGAACTGTTATTCGAGTTGAAGTTCACACATCGCGGGGTTTTCCGGGTTATACCGTTGTGGGAATGCCCGACACAGCCATGCGTGAAAGCAAGGAACGCATTCGTGCGGCGATGATCTCCTCTGATGCCGGTTGGCCGGCAACGCGTATGACGATCAATCTTGCACCAGCGAACGTACGTAAATCGGGAACGGGGTCCGAACTTGCCATCCTGATTGGTCTTTTGTGTACGGCAACTCCTCAAGACAAAAGGCTCAATGCACAACGGTTTGAAAAAGCCGGAGTGATTGGCGAGCTAGGTTTGGATGGAACCATCCGAGCTGTGGGCGGAACGATTGCGCGCGTGTTGGCATTACGCAATAGTGGAGTGGAAGAAGTATTCGTTCCCGTAGCCAATGCCTACGAAGCATCGCTGGTTAGTGAAATAAAGGTATTCCCGATTGAGTCTGTCCATGGGCTCATTGCTTGTTTGACACAAGGAGAACCGTGGCCCGATATTAGACCTCCTCGACCTACGTCTAATGAAGTGCCATCGTGTGGCGACTATTGTGAAATTTCGGGTCAACCCTTGGGTTGTGAAGCCATGATGCTCTTGGCCGCCGGCGGACACCACACATTATTGATGGGGTCACCAGGTATTGGAAAAACAATGTTGGCCGAGCGACTGCCCTCAATTTTGCCTCCCTTAACCTATGATGAAAGCCACGAGATCACCGCGATTGCTTCCATTCTGGAAGGTCGAGTCGATCACTTGTTAACACGTCGACCTTTTCGTCACACTCACCACAGCGCAAGCGCGCCCGCGATGGTCGGCGGAGGCTCGACCTTTGCCGTTCCCGGCGAAATAACGCGCGCACATAAAGGCGTCTTGTTTCTCGACGAACTTTCTGAGTTCGCCCACACAGCTTTAGATGTTTTGCGCCAACCTCTCGAAACAGGAACGGTAACTATTTCACGTGCACAATTCAGCACAACCCTTCCCGCAGAATTCACTTTGTTGGGATGCTCGAATCCGTGTCCTTGTGCAAAGCCACGTGAAAAATGTATATGTAGCGACGCCGTCCGTCAACGATATTTGCGTAAGCTCTCTGGTCCCCTACTCGATCGATTCGACATTCGCTTAGAACTCTTTCGATCTCCCTATGTCGATGGGCCAACACATACAAGCGTAGAAATGTCCCAGCGTATTGCCGCTGCAATCGAACGACAACACGCAAGAAATACCGATGTTGGTGTTGTGTACAATGCTCGCCTCAACAGCATGCAACTTTCCCAGGTAGTTCCTCTCGCTCGAAGTGTTGAAGTGTTTTTTCGTGAACGCGTTGAGAAACGAGAAATTTCTGGGCGTGGAGCTACCGCAATCTGGCGTGTTGCACGCACACTGGCCGATCTCGACGATTCTGCTGATATCACCGAGCTTCACATGTCGCGAGCATGCGATTTTCGAGAGGAGATCGCATGAACAATCTCCATCTTGAAACTACTAGTTCTTCGTCTGATGATGTCTTTTACATTCCTGAGCCTGCAAAGACATACACGTATTTACAGAGTTGTTCGCCCAGCGTTTCTCAGCTTTACATCAAAGGTACCTATCACGAACTTGTAAGCGATGAATACAGAGGGCGACGTATAGGGATTGTTGGAACACGCGACGCCACAGTGGCCGGATTAAATGACACTCGGCGAATCGCACAAGTTGTTTCCGCTCAGGATTGCGTTGTCGTCAGCGGTATGGCGCTTGGAGTCGATGGCGCAGCACACCAAGGTGCACTTGATGTCACAGGTTCCACTATTGCCGTATTGGGGTCGGGTGTTGACATGATCTATCCCAGTCGGCATACTCGCATGGCAGAAGAAATTCTCGAACGCGGTTGCATCATTTCCGAATTTGATTGTGGAGTTCAAGCACTCCCCTGGCACTTTCCCGTACGCAACAGAATCATTGCTGCACTTTCAGATGTACTTGTTGTACCCGAAGGAACTCTTAAAGGCGGTGCGCGCATTACAGTTGACCTTGCTCTCGCGATGGGTAAGACCGTTTGCGCCCTGCCCGGCCCGCGGCGTAATCGTGCGAGCGAACTTCCCAATTCCATCATTAAAGATGGAGCCGTCTGTATTACTGATCCTGCAGACGTTTTGCGAGAAATAGGTATCGGTACTGAGGATGTGGGCTGGGAGCTCATAGAACCAACGCCCACGAAAAAAGCTGCCCCGAATAAACGCACAGAAAAGATGCTGGCTCACCTGGCCCACGGGCCCGCATCCGCTTTGGATATCGCACATCTCTGTACGTATACGGAGCGCGAAGCTCTCCGGCTTCTTTGTTCCCTCGAACAGATGGGTCTAGTTCGGTATCGACGAGGAATGTACGAGATCACCTAACACGTAAACATGCTGACGTTGTGAGGGATTTGCGCTTCAGAATACAAACATGGCGTCGATGATTGGACATGCAACTTAACAACTGCCCGTACGATGCAACTGAAACGACGGTCGAAAGCTACGAAGGCGGCGTGTATCTCATTGCTTGCTCGTGTTGTGGCGCACAATGGGAAAGCGACAATTGCTGGGTTGCACGCGTGACCGAACCCGACTGGGATATCGTCTCACGTTTCCAAGAGATTCAAAATCTTCAATCAACTCGCGACTAACTCTACCGACGCAAGAAAATCCCGCTAAGTTTGTATGCATGGGATATAACCCTTACAGAAAATTTGTTCGACACAAGGGTGACCTTCTCTTCGTAGCGCTCGGAATCGGTGCCGCTCTTGCCCTTGTTGCTTGGGCTGCGTGGCCGAGATAACTACCGATAAATCATGCCTTCTAAAAAGTTTCAATCACTTATGCCTCCGCACACTCCGGACGACTGCGATGTTCGTCATGTTCAACCGTACGAGGCAACGAAAGAATACATCTGTCCTTATTGCAACAATACAATTGCTATTGGTCTGGGTCACGAGGTTGTACTCCCCCGCGATTTCATCGAAGACCGCCGCCACTTTCATTCAGGGTGCTGGAACAGATACCTTGCACGCTTTAACAAATAATTAAATTTCAATGTTTTCGAACACTCGAATCAGCGGCGGATTATTCGACATATCAATTGATACAACATCAAGGCGCCATGAAATTCGCTGAGACACATGATCGATGTTATCTCCGATCCATGCCATCGCAGTATTGCGCATCCGGACACGCTTGTCATACGAAACTGCTTCGTAGCCGTATCCTGCGCGCGAATCAGTTCGCGTCTTCACTTCAGCGAACACAATTTCAGCTTTGTTGCCCACAGAGCGCTGTGCAATTACATCGATTTCACCTACACGTGAAATTGCCACATTGCGATCAACAATTTCGTACCCATGATCAAGATACCATTGACAAGCAATCGTCTCACCACGATCACCTAAAAGTCGGCGCGATGTTTTATGTGGAACATTCTCCATATCTTCCCCTTTGAAAAAGTTAAGGGAAGAAAGTGATTACGCTAAAGGAAAACTCAGAGAATTACAATGTGCACGACTGAGAAAGTGAAAAAATTATTCTTCGTCGTCGACGAAGTCAGGAATCATGTCTTTGCCTGCTATTTCTTCGATATTAACATCGCGGAAAGTTACGACTTTGACATTAGAAAGAAAACGTGCCGAGCGGTATAGGTCCCATACCCAGGCATCAGTAAGGTTTAATTCAAAATAGGTGCGGCCGTCTTCGTTTTTTACGACATTCTCGACACCGTTGGCGAGATAAAAGCGGCGTTCTGTTTCGACCACATAATTAAACATGGGCAGGACATCGCGATATTCCTTATAAAGGGCTAATTCGAGTTCCGTCTCGTAACGTTCAAGATCTTCGGCGCTCATATCCTCAATCTCGTCAGACGTCGCGCTTCTCTTTAATCTTTGCCGACTTACCTACGCGATCCCGCAGATAATAAAGCTTTGCGCGACGGACGTCACCACGCTGAGCAACTTCGATCTTCGCAATAATAGGTGAATGAAGAGGAAAGGTACGTTCTACACCAACACTGTAAGAAACCTTGCGAACTGTGAATGTCTCACGAACTCCACCGCCCTGACGACGCGTTACCGCACCCTCAAAAACCTGAACACGTTCTTTGTTACCTTCAACAACACGAACATGAACCTTAACGGTATCGCCGGGGGCGAACTCAGGAACATCCTTCAAGGATTCGCGGTCTAAGAAATCGGTGGCTTGCATGATTACTCCAGGTAAATCGATATATTTGTGCAGGTCAATAAATGAATCTGTACGAAGGATATATCTTAGACGATGGGGCTTTGCCCCACCAAGCCCGAGCCACAGAGTCAGCAGTTAGGGTTGTTCCTTGGACAACCGCAAAGCGGTTTTACAAGGTGCGACCCTCCCCCATCACTTTCCATGGTTCACTCTAAGAGATCGGGGCGATTCTTCTGCGTTTTGGCAATGCTTTGTTCGAGGCGCCACTTCTCAATGGCCCCATGGTCCCCCGACAAAAGAACTTTGGGAACATCAAAACCACGAAAGGATGCCGGCCGTGAATATTGTGGTGATTCTAATATCGCCGACGCATTCGATTCAGACGAAAAACTTTCCTGCGCATGAGATGTATCATTTCCCATCACTCCAGGAACTAATCGCGTCACGGCTTCGATCATGATCAAAGCTGCAGCTTCTCCCCCGGCGAGAACAAAATCCCCGACACAAATTTCATCATCTGCCAAATGGTCGGCAACACGCTGATCCACGCCTTCGTAACGTCCACAGATAAGCGAGAAACCATCACCGCGGCTGAGTTCGTATGCCATGTCTTGAGTAAATTTTTTTCCCGATGCACTTAAGACAAACAATGGTCGCTGCGGTTGCACATCTTCAACGGCATCAAAAAGGGGCTCAGGTGTCATCACCATTCCTGGACCTCCCCCATAAGGTTGATCGTCGACGCTGCGATGAACATCCTTCGTGTATTTTCTTATGTCGTGCGAAGCCACAGAAACAAGTCCACCCTCTTGTGCCTTACCTAACAACGCAAGTGAACACGGTCCATCAATATATTCAGGGAAGAGCGTAAAAACATCGATCGAGAATGTCACGAGAAATCCTTATCATTGACATCGAACAAACCTTCAGGTGCATCCACGTAAACATTGTCGTCATCGACTCGGGTAATGAATCGAAACGGAATTAATACCCCTTCATCTGACTCGAGTAAATCACTCGCCGCACTAGGAATATATTTCTCCGCAATTCCGTGTTCGCTTCCCTCTTGATCGACAATTTTCTTACCAATACAGTCATGGACAAAGAATTCGCCATCGTCCAATGCCTCTTCATCCAAAGCAGGCGCATAGAGAATGGAATTGGTTAGAGGCTCGACATCTTCGCGTGAAGAATTACCCGAAAATAGAACAACATAGTGATCTTTATGGGGACGAATAGTTCCTATTAACAACTTCGTGCCATCGTCACGAAATAATTCACTCCCAGGAGTGAAGCGTTCATCGACATTCGAAATAGGCCATAATGCGATTTCGCCTTTGAGACCAACAACACGACCGCACTTAGCGATTCGAAGATAATTATCGGGAAGAGTTGTAGTATCCATAGCTCGTGGAGAGCCCGGAAATTTAGTCGTCGTAATCGTTATTCGAACGAGAACGATCTCGAGGAGGACGATTTGGATCGATCACTTCAACGCCGATATTGACGTCTTCGACGGAACCAATTGCGCGCGCAATACGTCGCATCGCTTGAACAACACGGCCCTTCTTGCCAATGACGCGACCAATTTCATCTGGGTCAGCATGAACGTGAAGTTCGATTGAATTATCTCCTGTTTCGACAACCTCGACTTCGGCATTGTCTTTGTTTTCAACAAGGGAAAGAACGATGTGCTCAATGACTGCTGCTGCGCGGTCCCCGGCAAGATCATCATCAACATTATCAAGTTTAGGAAGAACAATTTTTGGTGCTGATTCTTCTTGCGCTTCTACTTCTTGTTCTTGGTTGTCTTGTTCTGGAAGAGTTTCAGTGTCGGTCATGGTATATCTTTCTCCCGCTCAGGGAGGGCCGCACCTTGTAAAACCGCTCAGCGGTTGTCCAAGGAACATCCCTAAAGTCAATCGTCGGTTTCGGTTTCGGGTGCAGCTGCTGTCTCGGCAGGAGCAGATACTTCTGCAACGGCTGGCTCTTCAGCAACGGCTTTCTTAGGAGCTTTCTTTGTAGCTTTCGCGCGAGCGGCGACTGCTGCTTTGGCTTTGGCCTTTGTCTTTTCGGATTGAGTTTTTTCGTACTCAGCCCAAACGCCTGACACTGCCAAGATCTTTTGAACAGTTTCGGAAGGTTGCGCACCTTGACCCAACCAGTACAAAGCACGATCATCTTTGATGTTAATCATTGATGGCTCTTCAAGTGGTTGGTATTGACCGATAATTTCGATGAAGCGACCGTCACGGGGTGCGCGCTCATCTGCGACGACGACTCGATACATGGGGTTCTTTTTCTTACCCACGCGAGTTAAGCGAAGTTTTACTGACACGTGTTTCCTCTCAGGATTACGAAGTATTAGGAAGAAGAAATACTAGTTCACCAGGGGCTGGAGAGTCGAACCGATCTACTTCTTCGGGAATTGGGGCGGCGGCGGCAACAGTGAGCTCATGTCGTTGTCTCCCATGAGGCCTTCGAACGCTCCAGGGTTCTTCTTCATTTCCTTTTGCATGGCCATAGCATTGCGCAGCATTCCGGACTTGGACGGCTTCTTCTTCCCCTTTTTGCCTTTACCCTTTTTAGATGAACCTGCAGTCCCCATGGCGTCACCCATCATGCCTTTCATCATCGATCGCATCTGAGAGAACTGCTTTAAGAGTTGGTTGACTTGAGTCGTTGTCGTACCTGAACCATTGGCAATGCGTGCACGGCGCGAACCACTCACCAGTGAGGGGTCATCCCTCTCTTGACGGGTCATCGAAAGAATGATTGCTTCTACTTGCGCGATCTGGCCATCATCGATGTCAACATCTTTCATTTCTTTAGGCATGCCCGGCATCATCTTCATTAAACCACCGAGTGGCCCCATGTTCTGCACCATCTTAAGTTGATCGAGAAAATCTTGAAGACCAAAATCGCCACTTGCGAGTTTGCGTCCCGCATCCATCGCTTGTTCTTCCGTAAATGCTGTTTCTGCTTTTTCGATCAGCGTGAGGACATCGCCCATCCCCAAAATACGACTAGCCATACGGTCGGGATAGAAATCTTCAAAATCTTCGAGGCGTTCACCCGTACCGACGAACATAATGGGAGCACCCGTAACAGAACGTACACTGAGCGCCGCACCACCGCGAGCATCACCGTCGATCTTGGTGAGAATCACGCCCGTGAGTGGAATGCGTTCATTGAAAGTTTGAGCTACATTGACAGCTTCTTGACCCGTCATCGCATCAACTACGAGCAAAGTATTATCAGGATGTGCAACCTTGGCAATCTTTTCAAGTTCATTCATCAAATCGCTGTCGATCTGTAAACGACCTGCCGTGTCAACGATCATTGTGTCGCGATTCAGGCGGGCGGCTTCATCAAATGCTTTCTTGACAACCTTGACGGGATTCGAACCTTCAGAATAGACAGGGACATCAATCTGAGCTCCCAACACCCGTAATTGCTCAACAGCAGCCGGGCGGGCAAGGTCAGCTCCGACGAGGAGAACATTCTTACCTTGAGACGTGAGGTGCTTTGCAAGCTTCCCAGCGTGTGTCGTTTTACCGGAACCTTGAAGACCAGCAAGCAAAATAACCGTGGGAGGTTTTGAACTGACATTAAGTTTGACCGCTTCACTTCCCAGAAGTCGCGTCAATTCATCGTTAACGATTTTAATGATCTGTTGTGAAGAAGTTAACGCGGGGCTGGGCGTAATACCTTTGCACGCAACAGCGATATGATCGACAAACTCATTAATGACGTTGATATTGACGTCAGCGTCGATGAGAGCACGGCGGATATCGCCTGAGACTTCTTCTATTTCTGAATCAGTAATACGTGCAGAAGATTTGAGTTTGTCAAAAATGCCTTCAAAGCGTGACGAGAGGGAGTCGAACATGGGTAGTTAGTCTATTGGTTGACGATTGAGAGTGCCGCAACTACAGACCAAAAATCTGATACAACTGAACGAACTGCTGCAACTACATATTACTAGGGGAGGGTCGCACCTGCGCAGCAGGAACGACCCTATCTAGAGCTATGAAACTAAGGCGTCGACGTATTCCTTGGGGTTAAACGGAACGAGATCGTTCTCGCCTTCACCCAGCCCTACCCATTTAATGGGAACACCTAATTCATGTTCAATCGCAAGGACAATCCCGCCTTTGGAAGAGCCATCAAGTTTGCTCAGAACAACGCCGGTAATACCCATTGCCTCACCAAACTCTCGAGCCTGGACCAAACCATTTTGTCCAGTACTTGCATCGATGACAATAAGAACTTCTTTCAAAGCGTCTTGCGTTCGCTCCACGACGCGACGAATTTTTTTTACTTCTTCCATCAAGTTTGATTTTGTGTGAAGGCGACCAGCCGTATCGACGAGAACTACCTCATATTTTTTTGCATTGGCTTTTTCCATACCGTCAAATACAACCGATGCAGGGTCTGCCCCTTCGGTGCTGCGCACAATATCGGCGCCCGTTCGTGTTGCCCATGTTTCGAGTTGATCTGCCGCAGCTGCCCTGAAAGTATCTCCGGCAACCATCAGAACGCTGCGATCTTTCTGTCGATAATGATTCGCAATTTTTGCAATGGAGGTGGTTTTCCCCACTCCATTGACTCCCACAAAAAGCCAAACATTTAAACCTGATTTGATGATCGGCTCTCGGTCAGTCTGAAAAACTTCAAGCAATACTTCTTTTACTATTACAAGCGCTTCGTCTGTAGAACTCGTTTTACTTTCATCACACCTACGCTGCGCTTGTTGACAAATATATTCGGTTGTGGTGATACCCACATCCGATAAGAGAAGCATCTCTTCAACGCCCGTCCAAAACGAAGGATCAACGGTACTCTTGCCGCGGAGACGAGTAAGAGTTGTTGCAAAAGTAGAACGCGTTTTTCCCAAACGATTTTGCATTGTTGTCGGAAGATTTGTCGCGGACCCAGTCGAAGAAGGTGATGAGCCCTTCTTGCGTTTCTTGCGAACAGCTTTGTTCGCAAATGCGTACACTCCACCAATTACTCCACCGCCAAGTGCATAAAGAGCAACTTCCGTCCAGTCGAGGGCTGCTGCGGTCATCATAGGAATGCACTAATCGCTTTCGATTTCACTTGTTCGAATTCATAACCGGCTTCTTTAAGAGTCTCTTCGAGCTCATTAACATTTTCTGCTTCAAAGCCCATAAGGACTTGGCCTGTGTCTCCACCCTGGCCTCGGTAGTGGAAAAGTGAAATATTAAAACGATTATGAATTGCATCGAGAAAATCACGTAATGCACCCGGACGTTCGGGAAAATTAAACGAATAGAATCGTTCATTCTTCGCATCTAGTGATTTTCCACCAATCATGAAGCGCACATGTTCTTTTGCATAGTCATCGTGAGAGAGATCGACGAAATCAAACTTATGTTTACGCAAACGATCGATTACGATTTCTTTTTTCTCTTCATTGCCTGTCAATAGTCCAATAAAAATATTTGCTTTATCACGCGTCGAGAGGCGGTATGCGAATTCGGAGATCGCAAAACCGTGAATAACATCTTTATATAGTTTTTTCAGTGCTCCTGGACGTTCAGGCAGCGTAATGGCAAAAATCGATTCCGATTTCATACCAATCAGTGTTCGTTCCGCGACATATTGCAATCGTTCAAATGTGATGTTGGCACCCGAGTTCACGCATACGGCTTTAACGCCGTCGTTCTTCTTTGATTCACGCGAAAAATACTTTGTAGCTCCGGCGACTGCAAGTGCACCTGCAGGTTCACAAATAGCACGCGTTTGTTCGAAAATTCTTTTTATCCCCGCGCAAATCTCGTCGTTGTCAACAGTAATAACCTTGTCTACATACTTCTGTGTGAGTGCAAAAGTCTTTTTCCCCACAGTCTTGACGGCGACACCGTCGGCAAAAATTCCGACATGATCGAGAGTGAGAACTTTTTTTGCTTTCAATGATTGCTGCATAGCATTTGAATCTTCTGGCTCAACACCAATGACCACTATCTTCTTATTCGCTGTTTTGAGTACCTGCGACATCCCGGCAATGAGTCCTCCGCCGCCAATAGGAATAAAGACATGCGTAACATCGCTGAGCTCATCAAGAATCTCAGAAGCGATGGTCGCCTGGCCTTCTATGACTTTTTCATCGTCAAAAGGATGAACAAACGTCATACCTGTTTCTGCCATTACTTCTTGCGCGTGATCGTAACAATCTGAATAGCTATCGCCAAAAAGAATAACTTTTGCCCCGTATGAGCGAACGGCATCCATCTTGATCTGTGGTGTCGTTGCAGGCATCACAATTGTTGCCTTTAGTTTGAGCTTCTTAGCAGCTAAGGCGACTCCCTGAGCATGGTTTCCCGCACTTGCAGCAATAATGCCTGCCTCTTTTTGCGTCTTTGTCAGACTCGCGATTTTGTTATACGCTCCACGAAGCTTGAAGGAGTGAACAGGTTGTAGATCTTCACGCTTGAGGTAAATATCGCACCCCAATAACGTAGAAAGTTTCGAAGCGCGTTCAAGCGGAGAAACTATCGCGATGTCATAGACAGGGCTTACATTTTTAAGATCAGTGGACATTGTGAGTAACTATTTAATTTCGGCGATTGCTTCGATTTCAATCACAAGATCAACGTCAGAGACGCGAGGAAGTTCCTTGACCGCAACACACGTACGTGCAGGATACGGTTCAGATACATAGGTCGCATATACCTCGTTGCACGCTGCGTAATCATCCATGTTGGTAAGAAAGATTGTGATCTTGATGACATCAGTAATGGAGGAAGAATTGTTTTCTAAATGTCCAATAAGATTTTTCATTGCTTGATGCGTTTGCTCTTCTATACCTGGTTTGGCAATTCCTGTTGCAGGATCCCAACCAATCTGACCAGCAGTAAAAAGAAGATTTCCGCTTCGGCGCGTGGGGCTATAAGGCAAAGGGGCAGGTTGATTCATGGAGTCGAGCCTAGCGTTTGGGAGGTCCGTCCTTCCAAAAGGTACAAAGCGAGAGTATCAGGTTCCATCACCCTCATCGCGACGCCGGGGAGATGAGGTCCGTCCTCTTGAACAAAGTGATCCACTAAACATTCGTGTTTTTTTGAGGACGGACCTCGCACGCAGAGGAGGACGGACCTCGCGCTCAACAAGTACAGTCGAAGTCACCGCTTCTTTTGATTACCTTGGGTGGTTGGACCCATGGCATCTCGATAAGACGCTGGAGCCGTGGGAGGCGGCAATTCAATCCCCTGTTCATCAAATGCTGTCTTTATCCGAGCACGCAGTTCGCGAGCAATTTTCCATTGCGATGCCGGAGTTGTTTTTACGATGACTCGAATAACAATACGATCAGTCCCAATTTCTTCCACACCAAGCACTTCAGGCTCTGAAATAATCTCTGTGGCATGATTCGCGTCTGCTGCCAAAGCGTCTGCAGTTTCTTTTATAACACGTTGGGCAAAGTCGATATCGGTGTCAAGAGCCACACCAATATCCAAGAGCGCGCGTCCCCATTGTTGAGACTTGTTCCCAGCTCGTTGAATAACACCATTGGGGATATACCAGACCACGCCATATTGATCGCGAAGGCGTGTCGCTCGAAGTGTAACGAGTTCCACTGTTCCTGAGGCTTCACCCGCATCAATTACATCGCCAACTCCGTACCAATCTTCGAGAATAATAAAAATGCCTGCTAAAAAATCACGCACCATGCTCTGCGCACCGAATCCCACAACAACACCAATAAGACCTGCGCCGGCAAAAAGTGGGCCGAGCTGAATATGATAGGTACCCAAAATCAGCAGGAAAGCTGTAACCGAAACTGCAAATGTTGCAACTCCAGCTAATGCTGTCCCAATCGTTTGTGCCCGCTGAACTGTTCGATATGTTGGGTTTTCTGATGTCTCTAGGCGCGCAAGACCTGTATGTTTTTTTAATTGACGAAACCGGGCACGAGACTTTTCTTTGGCAAGATTCTTTACGGATCGCTTTACGAAGAAACGTACAAGCCGATTAGTAACGTAGGCAACAATGATGATTACAAGAATCCTCAATGGTTTCGACAACGAGTCGACAATTTCGGCCGCATATTGTGAACGCGTTAAAGAGTACGCAAGATCACACAAACGACCGCGAGAAGATTCGTCACCGCATGCCTCTTGCAGCTCGAGAGCATTCTCTGGAGAAAGCGCGGCGACGATATTTCTAATCATCGATTAGATGGAGCTTTCTAGAACCACATCATCCATATCGCTCGTTTCCTTATCCTGAGATCTTTTTTCTTTGGCCTCGATCACAGCGAGGTCAAGGACTGCTTGGTTCGAGGAATCTGACTTCACAGGCTTTTCAATACGCTGTTTGATTGCACGAGAAGACCCAGCTGGGGCCATGGAGACACCGTAAAGCTCGTCAGCGGCTTCCATTGTCTTCTTTTGGTGAGACACAATAAGTAACTGTGCGTCGTGTCGGAACTCGCCAACGAGATCTAAGAATCTCACCAGGTTTGGTTCATCAAGAGCAGCTTCGACTTCGTCCATAATGTAGAACGGCGACGGACGAGATCGGAAGACCGCAAAGAGAAATGCCAAAGCTGTCAGCGACCTTTCTCCACCTGAAAGTAAAGATAAACGGCGCACGTTTTTACCCGAAGGTCGAGCTTCCATTTCAATTCCCGTATTGAGCATGTCATTAGGATCGGAAAGAGTCAACCGGCCAGAACCACCTGAGAAAAGCGTGGAGAAAAGATCAGAGAAGTGCTTTTGCACATCTTCGAAGGCCTTCTCGAATACAGAAACAATTTCATGATCGATTGTTTTGATGACTTTGTGAAGTTCTTTTCGCGATGCTTTAACATCATCAAGTTGTTGATTCAAAAAGACATGACGCTCATTCAATTCATCGTATTCCTGCACGGCTAAAGGATTGATAGGCCCCATGAGCTTTAAGTCGCGTTCGAGATCGCGTGCGCGTCCACTCAAAGTCATTCCTTCGTCTACTTCAGGCATTGGAGCATCAATGGCTGCCTCTGGTTCACAGTCGAAGTTCGCACGAAGCGATTCAATAATTCCCGTAAGCCTTGTTTTTGTTTCTGCCTCAGTGATGTCACCTTTTTGCATTGCTCCTCGTACCCCAACCAATGCACTTTCAGCTTCTCGACGAGTAATGCGCAGTGCTTCTAGACGTGATGTGGATTCATGAGCTTCTTCCGTTTGTTTTTTTCGCTCTTGGCTAAAGACGTCACGTGCGCGTATTGCTCCCTCTTCAACAGCACTCGTACGGGCCATCAACTCATCGATATACGTCATCATGGTGAGGTGCACTTCACGGCGAGCCATCGCAGCTCGTTCTTGCTCAGGATCTTTTGCGAGCCTGTCGTTGACATTCTCTAATCGGGTTCGCGCATCCTTGAGGCGAGTCTGAGTTAGTTCTTGCTCTATTTCTAGACGACGGATTTCGTTTTCTAAAGCAGATCCAACTTTGTCGAGTTCCTGTTTACGCAGAGCAAAATCTTCTTGGCGACCTTCGGCATTATCTTTCTGATCTCGAAGATCCAAAGAACGTGAAGCGAGATCTTCAATTGCAGTTTCATCAGAAGTTATTAGTTCTCGAAGTTCAGCGATTTCACTTTCCAGCGAAGTTGCTTCTGCCGTGCGTGCCGTAATTCCAGATTGTGTCGCATTGGCCGTTTGTTGCGCGATGGAATGACGTGACGTGATTTCGTGGATAGAAGTCGACAGCTCACGTTCTCGCGTCTCGTCATCATCTCGGCGAGCGAGAAGCGATTCGAGCAGCGTGGCACAATCTTGTTCTGCTCGCACAGCGTTATCAGCATCGCGGCCCGCAGCTTCAACGCTCTCTGCAGTAACAGTGCGAGTCGTTGTTTTGCCAAGACTCCACGCACGCGGGCCTCCAAAACGATCTCCTCCTGGAGTTACGACTACGAGATCAGGATGAGCGATAGCAACATCGCACGCAGTTTTCCAATCACCATCGACAAAGACAACATGAGAAAGAATGCGATCAAGCGCTTGCGTGACACGCGAATCATCAGACGAAATGAAACTTGCCAGAGCTTGTGCCCCTTCCGGAATCACAGGTGCTGCGTGTGAAGCATGTGATTCAAGAACGAATAACCGCGCTCGTGCATCCTTCGCCGACAGTGTTGCTGCAGTCTGCTTTGCGTTCTCTGGGGAATCAACAAGGATGGCTGACGCAAGATCTTCTAATACCACCGAAACAGCTTCGAGAGCTCGTTCGTCAATAGAGATCTTCTCCATGAGAGTCCCTAGAACGCCCGTTTGAGTGCGAACATGGTCTATTCCTGCCATGCTGGCATGAGCGTTAAATGTTTCAAGAAGAATTTCGTAGTGGGCTTTCTTTGCTGCAGCTTGCGCTTGGAGTGTCTTGTGTTCATTCTGAGTTTGTTCAATTTCACGGCGAACTCCCTCGAGATTGGAAATGAGAATTTCGCGTTCACGCTGGAGGTCAGCTAAATATTGCGCTTCCGACGTCAGAACTTCATTGGCGTCATTGTTGTCTTGCTGTAATACAGATACACGTTGGCGGATAGTTTCAAGCCGCACAAGGTCAATTTCAAGCCGGTCACGTAATACTGCCAAGTTGTCTTCATGTATTTTTTGTTCTTTAACGAGGGTTTCGTAGTCGCGCACAACATCATCACTAGGTGCGCTCTCCATGAATTCTGAATAGCGTGCGCTATACGCTTTGTACTCGCTGCGTTGGGCATCAAGCGCGGGAACGAGCGCATCGAATGATGCTGTCAGTTCAACGATACTGCGATCAAGTTGTTCTTTTTCTGATAGCAGTGAATCGATGACCGATTCATCCGCAGAAGAATCAAGCTGCATCGCAATGGATCGACGACGTTCTCCCAACATTGCTTTGGTTGCGCCCGTACGTGCAACCAAACGTTCCGCACGAGATAACCATCCGGCAACGTCACTATCGCCGACCTTCATTAATGCAGCTTCGGCATCGAGAACAGAAACGTCCAATGCGCTCAGTTCACTCAGAAGTGTTTGTTCACGTTCTTTGCTTGCAATGCGTTCCTCGGAAATTCGTTCCAATGCCATCCTGTGACCGCGAATTTCTTTCCCTGTAAGAAAAAGTCGAATCGCTGCAAGTTCGTCACGCACGCCATCATGGCGTCGAGCAGCATCCGCTTGGCGCTGCAAAGGAGTTAACTGTCGCCGCACTTCTCGAACAAGATCTCCGAGTCGAATGAGATTACCTTCTGTCGACTCGAGCCTTCGTTGTGCTTTTTCGCGACGCTTGCGATATTTGAGCACTCCTGCAGCTTCTTCAATGATCGCGCGGCGGTCTTCTGGACGAGCGTTGAGAACGGAATCGAGTTGACCTTGACCCACAATGACATGTTGAGTGCGACCTATTCGTGAATCAGAAAGCAGTTCCTGAATGTCAAGCAACCTACAAGGAACATCATTCAAGCGATATTCGCTCTCTCCACTTCTAAAGAGTGTTCGCGTAATTGTGACTTCTGTAAATTCAATGGGAAGGGTGCCATCTGCATTGTCGATAGTGAGAGAAACCTCCGCTCGGCCCAATGCTGGTTTTTTGGTCGTACCCGCGAAAATGACATCATCCATCTTGGCGCCGCGAAGCGCCCTGGCACCTTGAGCGCCCAATACCCACGCCACAGCATCAACAAGGTTCGATTTGCCTGAACCATTCGGGCCCACAACAACAGTGACGCCAGATTCGAAACTTAGCTCTGTCTTCTCAGCGAACGACTTAAATCCTTTTAATGTGAGTGCTTTGAGAAACATTGACGCCCTTTCGCTGGCTCCGACAGTGAAACCTGAGATGTCTATTCTATTCGAATACGTCCCTGGCTGCTTTGGTCATCGGCAAATAATTTAGGGTCGTTCCTTGGAACGCATTTAGGGTTGGACCTTGGAAACGGGGTTATTAATACGAAAGCTGGTACAAGGTCCGGCCCTCCGCAAAAGCAACAGAAGTTGACTGCCAGCAAGGTGCGGCCCTGCCTGTGATTCTTTGTCGCAATGCCGGCAAAGCCAGTCATTGCTCGCGGTCGCTCCTCTGTCGCTCCCTGTGAAGCAGCAACTAGGCAGCGGCAGTTCGTTCAGTTGTTTCGTGTCTTATTGTTCATAGGTGCGGGCCCTTACAACAAACTAAACTCGCCGTTATCATGAATTCCTTATTTTCCTTTCCTAACCCAGTCAATGAGCGCACTGCACGACTGGTGGCTGCAGGTGTTGTGTGTATGTGTGTACTCATTGTCGCATTCTCACAAATGTGGGTGCTAATCCCTCTTACCTATGGATTTTTGGCGCGCACTGCCACAGGACCGACATTGAGTCCATTGGGCCAATTTGTTACTCGAGTAGCAATTCCGGCTACAAAGTGGAACCCGAAATATGTGCCGGGACCTCCGAAGCGTTTCGCTCAAGGCATGGGTGCTGTAATGTCCAGTGCAGCCACTGTCCTTTGGCTTATTTCGGATACAAATATTTTGGCGCAAATCATTACAGGCATGATACTTATTGCTGCAAGTTTGGAATCGATTTTCGGATTCTGCCTAGGGTGCACAATTTTTTCTGCACTTATGAGGGCGGGCATTATTCCTGAATCTGTGTGCGAAGCCTGCGTGATTCCGGAACGCTAGTTCACATTTGTCATTCTGAGAATGACTGGCTCGCTCAGGATGACATCATCGCAGCACGGCGCGAACGTGCAATGGGCACAACCGGTTCGACGTCAGCATAAAGCGTGGGATCAATGATTACATTTCCGTAGCGTGGATCGTTTCCGGTCTTACCAGCCCAACGACGTGTACCATATTCCACGTGCCACCATTCGGGTTGGTGAGACACAAAACCCACATCACATAAAAGGTTTGTGAAAACACGTCTCATATCGCGGATGAAATGGTCGTCGGCTTCATTTTCAAAATAATCAGTGTTTGCTTCAACATCCATATAATCAAGTTCTGAACCTATATGGAAGGCTTGATCGTTAATGCCAATCATCACATCAACGGCGCCGCCCGATGGATGGGGGGCAGCTAAACGATCATCCTCGTTAGGCGCACTCACATAAATTGGATCACCTTGTATGTAACCACTCGGATAAAACGCTTTGAAGAGTTCGCTTTGTTGATCGACGGATCGCCAACCATCGGTAATACAAAGAGAAAGATCTGGATTGAATTCGCGTAAAATTCTTACTGCAGCCAGCAATCGTTCATACACTTGACGGCGAACGAAGATGTAGGGCAAAGCGCGTGGCCACCCGGACTGCCACACTACAGCTTTAGGATACAAACCAGTACTCGTCTGAACCAAAGGATCTATTACTACCATTTCTTCATTAGTTGGGCTGAGAACTTCAGGAAAGATATCAGGTTCAACCACGCCCACCATGGGACTTAATAAATGTGAATGCGACGACTGCTCTACGTCGCATATCAAAGCCTGAAAAATATCCGTCTGAGTCATAACATCACAGGAAAGTTCGCCAAAACAAAAAGGCGCATCAAAACGAGAAGCAGGACTCCATCCTGCTGCAACTGAGGCATACCAATCAAGTGTTTTGGATGACGGGCGCGACGATGAAAATTCGCTCATACCAGTCAAGAGAATTTCTGCTCTGTATCGTTCGACATCTTCTCCAAATACTCAAGTGCATTACGAGCAGCATCTTGTTCAGCAATTTTTTTAGAACGACCAATACCCGTGCCCATTTCAACGTCACCTGAATACACATGTGCTGTAAACATTCGATCATGTTCTGGACCTTCTGCTTCGCAGTGATAACGGGGCTTCGTTGCATTATGTTTCACAAGCGATTCCTGAAAGCGGGTCTTATAATCTGCGATACCGGGGTTACCTGCACTGATCTCTGCACGATTTTTCCAATGCGTAATTATAAAATTTCTCGCAACGTCATAACCTTGATCGAGATACATTGCAGCAATGACTGCTTCAAGAGTATCGGCCAAGATCGAACGCTTTTCAGCTCCCCCGCTTCGCGCTTCGCCTTTGCCGAAAAACATAAAAGACCCAAGAGCAAGTTCAGTTGCAACATCGGCCAACGTGTCTTCGTTCACTACAGCAGATCGAGCTTTAGCCATTTCTCCTTCGGGCATCGCTGCATTCGCACGAAACAACATGTCCGAGAGGACAAGGTCAAGAACAGCATCGCCCAAAAATTCTAGTCGTTCGTTGTTTTCGCTGCCTTCGTTTTCTGAGCTATAACTGCGATGAGTCAACGCAACACGCAAGAGTTCATAGTTGGTTGTTTCGTAACCAAGATGTGCAGCACATGCCTCGACTAAAGCCATATCATCTGAGACTGGCGTGTCTTGCGTCATGAGTGTTCTCTGCCATCGACAGCCACAGCTCTCGGGAGGTAAACGTAAGTCGAAATTGCGTCTATTAGCTCACCTACTGTTTCAAGTTCGTCACGCTCTTTGGTCTCAAGACGAAATGCGCAACCATACTCTGTAAATTCTTCTTCGAGCGCATCAATACAATCAGCATAAGCAAACGCGTCTGCACAAAGATCTTCTTCGAAACGAGTGGAGCGTGATACATGCACGGCTTGCACAAAAAAGAATTCACATACACAAGAAACAACAATCGAGGCAACCTCGTCACGGCTCATAGAAATAGAATTTAAGCGAGCTTCTTGCGACAACTTACTGACCTCCCGAACAATGCGATATCCGCAACCTAGTTGCGAACCGCACACCTTTTCAATTACTACTGATCGCCTCTCGGACAGCATCGACAACGTCCGTGCGTACACATTCCGTCGCAACCCTAATTGCATTGAATATTGCATTACTGGTTGCAGAGCCATGTGAAATAACAACCGGAGAATTAACCCCCAAAAGGACCGCTCCACCATATGCATCCGGGTGAATTGCTGCTGCTGCTGACATAAGGGAAGGAACCACCTGTGCACTGGCTTCTTTTAAGCTATCCTGCCTCAGCACTTCCATGACCATCGACGAAATCGAACGCGCCACCCCTTCGATAGTTTTGAGTGCCACATTTCCGGTAAAACCATCTGTCAAAACAATCGTCGGGTGGCCCGAAGTGAGGTCGCGCCCTTCACAGTTACCAATGAATCCTGGCACATTACTCAAAAGCTCGAATGTTTTTTTACGAAGTTCATCTCCCTTCGACTCTTCTTCGCCATTGGACAGCAAACCAATCGTGGGTTCGGCTATTGCAATACGGTGTTGAACGTATGCTCGCGCCATTAAAGCGTGCTGAACAAGCCATTCTGGTTCAGGGTCAACCGTCGCCCCTGCATCCATGAGGATCTGTCTCGTCAATGCGCCGTGCCCGCTTCCGGGAGCGGGAAGTTCGGCAGCAATGCCCGGACGCGCAACCCCTGGAATTCGACCCAACACAATCAACGCTGCCGCCATCATGGCGCCCGTGTTACCTGCGCCGACCATGGCATTGGCTTTACCTTCTTTAACAATACGTGCGCTTACAACAATGGAAGAATCTATTTTATTACGAACCGCAGATGCAGGCTCTTCATGCATATGGATAATTTCGCTGGCTGGTTCATGACTAAGCCCTTCAACCCATCCCGCTTCACCAAGATGTTTTTCGATTTCATTTTTTTCACCAACAAGAATGACGTGAACATTTAATTGTTCAATTGCTGCTAAAGCACCATCAACGATTACTTGAGTATCAAAATCGGTTCCATGTGCATCAAGTGCAATAGTTATGGGTTGTAGTGATTCCGCAGAATTCATAGGGTTCACAGAATTCTCAAAAGAAGTGGCATTAGCCGACGTCTACTGCTACCCGACCTTTATACCAACCGCAGTTTGAACATACGATATGAGGAAGTTTTACAACGCCACAGTTAGGGCAAGAAGATTTTGCCGATGCCTCAAGCGTCCATGATGATGCTCTGCGTTGACGAGTTTTACTCTGAGGCGTCTTTCGCTTCGGTTCGGTCATTGCGGTCCCTTTTCCTTACATTTTCTGAATTCGTATGAAAACAAGTGCACCACCACATTTTATGGTATTAGCGCAGGCGAAACATTCTACTTGGTAAGTACCTAACATTTCTAGACGAGCCGTAAGAGTTACCTCCCAGTGAGCAAGCCCTCGGATAAGCCGCTTGGCACGGGGACAGGGGGTTTGATCTGCAGCAGTTTTCCTTTGACTGCCGTTATCGCTCTGGTCGCTGACCAAGAGAGACGAGGAGGAACGCTTCTAAGAAATTCATCAGCGTGGCTTCTAATGAGAACCTCAAAATCAGGAGCAAGTTCACGCCGAAGAGTTGAAGTTGATTTCCATCTGTCTTCACCTAGGCTTAAGTAGTCATCGCCATCGGGGTATTGGCTCACCGAAGGATCCCCAAGAAGTTGACCATTTGTACGGACGACAAAGCGCATTTGGTCGATTCGACCCGAGCGTCGACGCGTGAGGTGCAATAGATCACCGATATTCGTATGGCGAAATTCAATCTCAAAAGAATTTCCCCGCGAGCCAAAAGTTTTTATATGATTGTTTAGCGTTGTCATCACGTTTTACCTCATGCGAGAATGCGGAGGAAACTCAACACCGCTATTCGCTCGTTTCGCAATGTTGACAATGCGCAACGGTGAAGGTTGGATAACTTCAGTACCGTCAATAACAGGGTCTAATGCCAATCTACGGTCAGGAAATAAGTCCTCGGGATCTTTTAATTTGGCAAAAACACTAACGAGTGATTTCTCGGCTCTTGCTCGATCTCGTGGCGACAAGTCTGACTCTCTCAGGGCAGTCAAAATTTCTTCGTGATGGTCTTGCAATAATTGATCAAAACGAACTGTTAACTGTCGTCCCAATGCAGCACCCTTATTCAATCGATATTTATGAAGTGGCGGAGGGAAATGGTATGTAGGCACAAAGCTACTCGTGGCGCCAGCTCCTGATGTCACACCGTAAAGAACTCTTACTTTCATATCGTCTGTTTGTCGCCCAGCCTCCGTAGCATCGGTATGAGTGAGCGTTATACCCTCAGTACGCCAACAAACTTTGAGAGATACTCTAAAAGTGCTTCCCCTACTCTCATCCGTTTCGAATGAGTAGTGAAATGCTCTCTCGCCATTTGATGAAGTGGATGGGTGAAGAGGGGACGTCACGATAAATTCCTTTTAATCTGTTGGTCCCTAAGTCTAATGCAAAACGGTCAAACTGCTCAAACTTCCTATTTATCTGAAGTAAAGCCATCTAACGCAGACCAACGATCGTCTTTCTTGGGAGCGACAACATCATCTATTCCTCCAATTATGTCGTCAGAGAATTGCTTGATGTCTTTATTCAGAAAAGGAACGATCTGCCTCGAACACACCGCGCAGTTTTCCGGTCCATGGCCACACACTGGAGCCAACGGAAGACTGGTCAAGATCGAATCGCGCAACATTTGCTCTATATCAATATCATCACCAACAAATCGATATGTTTCATCATCATCTTTTATAGGGTCACGTACACGTCTTTCTTCAAAGAGCTCATTCACGTTGACGGTGAGTGGTTCAATAATTTCGACAAGTCCGTAACCACACTGTGCGGAATAATTTGTTTGAACCGTTCCATGAATGACGAATCCATGTCCAACACTTTCAATCGTTAAATCGCAGGTGAGATCATCAACGATACGTGCGAGAGTTGAGAAAAATGTTTCACCGGGAACAACAATATGAACATCGCGGCGAGAACCAATGTGGCTGCGAAGATCACCTACATAGATCGAACTTTCGATCATTGTTCTTAAATGTCTTGGTCGAAGAATCCGCTTTCCGAATTTTCTTCTGCCGTCGCTGTCTCTGCTGGTTCAAGCTGAACCGACAAGCGATCACGACCTTTTTGAATGGTCTGTAAAGTTCGATCCAAAATCACTTCGAAACTCGCCAACTTCTGGTCAATATAATCTTCTGCTTCATGTTGAATTTGACGCGCGTTACTTTCTGCTTCGGTCACAATGTGTTGAGCCGTTGCTTCACTCTGACGAACAATTTCTCGTTCTTCAACCATGCGCGCAGCAGTTGCTGCAGCACGTTCGCGAATTTCGTCGGCATCACGTCGCGCTTCAGTGAGGAACTCTTCGCGTTCTTTTAATAACCATCGAGCGTGGCGCAGTTCTTCGGGTAAACCGTCGAGCGCATCGTCAAGAAGCTCGAGAAGCTCTTCACGATTGACAAGTACTGATGCGGACATCGGCATTGACCGAGCAGTGTCAATTAAGTCACGCACTCGAAGGAGGAGCTCCTCAACACCTACAGGCGTTGCGGCGAAATCATCCTCCATAATTACTTCTTCTTGCACGTCTAAATCTGACATTTTTCCTACCTTTGGTTCATAAGCCTCATACATCCGAGACCTCCAATGCAAAACGACTGGCCACATCAGCTGCAATTACGCTCGGGACCAGGGACGATACGTCTCCGCCATAACGCGCAATATCGCGCACCATCGACGAAGACAAGAAACTATGTTGAGGGTTAGTGCTGAGAAAAACAGTTTCAATATGACTGAGCTGACGATTCATTTGAGCCATTTGAAGTTCATAATCAAAGTCAGAGATTGCGCGCAGCCCCTTTACAACGACGTTCGCACCAGCCTCGCGAGCACAATCAACGAGGAGTCCATCAAAAGAAAGGACATTGATATTTGAATGTTGGTTTAAACAACGATTGAGCAAATCAACACGTTCTTCGGATGTAAGTGTTGCTTGTTTTGTTGCATTGCGAATAACAGCAACTGTTACTTCATCAAAAAGAGTTGCCGCTCGTTCAATAATTTCAATGTGGCCCACTGTAGGAGGATCAAAGCTCCCAGGACAGAGCGCGTGTGACATAAATCTATTCTACACTTCTATTTCACTCGAAGGATAATCACACCCGCACTCCCCATTGCACGCGAAACGAGAATTTCTTCGCATCGATCGTGGCCGTTTAGCTCTTTTCCTGCTTCTGCGAGCTTACGTTTATCAGTTTCAAATATTAACAACCCTTCAGGTTTGACGATATTGAGTATAGATCCATCAACATCGTTCCCATAAGGAGGGTCACAAAAAACAAGATCACATGATTGATCGTTGTTACTCTTGGAAACAAATCTCTTCACATCTGCTTGCACACAGGACGTAATGATTCGTGATTGTTCATCTTGTTGGACGTGTTTCGTAACACGATCAATATTATTCGCAATAATTTCACAAGCCTTCTTGTCGCGTTCGACAAACGTAACAGTATTCGCTCCACGCGATAATGCTTCTAAACCCAGCGCACCAGTGCCTGCATATAAATCAGCTACCCTCAGTCCATAAAAATCTATACGCGATTCCAACATATTGAAGATGCTTTCGCGCACCCGGTCACTTGTGGGGCGGGTCTTATCGGAAACGTCACGAGATAAAGCGATTCCCTTTGCTCGACCTGCCACGATTCTCATCTTGCGATTATAGGGTTGTTCCTGCTGCAAAGAGCGTAGCGACTAAGCAGCAGGTGCGGCCCTCCCCCAAAGCAACCGGTCAGCAGCAGTTCGTTCAGTTGTCTCGGGTTTCATTCGCTAACGGCGACGCCGGACAGATGAGGTCCGTCCTCTTGAACCACGTGCTCCGTACGCCGTAACCGAGATGCTTATGTAATGAGGTCCGTCCTCTTTAGATTCGTAAACTACTCAAGCTTCGTAGTTTTTTGAGGACGGACCTCACACTTAGCTAGGACGGACCTCGCACGCTACGATTTGAACAAAAAGTCGATGTCATTTTCATCTAAGAAGTGACTCATCTCTTTGGCCAGTGTTGAATTGATATCGGATGACATTGTCGGATCTGCCATAAGTTTTTTCATTGCAACGTCGTGGGCATATTGCACGTACTTAGCATCGCGAGGTAATCGTCCAAGCTGCAGATCACCCTGTCCGGATTGCACTCCACCGAGCACATGACCTGCTCCCCTTAATTCAAGATCAATTTCAGCCAGTTCAAAACCGTCGTTCGTATTTTCCATTGCTTCAAGTCGGCGAACTACTTCGGGTGTATCTTTCTCAGAAAGCAAATAACAGTACGACTCATCTGCACCTCGACCTACTCGTCCCCGCAACTGGTGGAGCTGACTCAGACCAAATCTGTCTGCGTCTTCGACGACCATTACAGTGGCGTTGGCCACATCAACTCCCACTTCAATGACTGTTGTGGAAACAAGTACATCGATTTCTCCGGTAATAAAGCGTTCCATTACTTCTTCTTTGTCGCTCGAAGTCATCTGACCATGGACAAGCCCCAGTGAAAGACCTTTCAACTGATCGGCACGTAATTGTTGAACATGATCAACAGCCGACGACGCTTGCACTTTGTCGGATTCATTGACCAACGCACACACAACATATGCCTGACGTCCAGCTTCCACTTCGTTGCGCACTCGTTCGTAAGCTCCGTTAACATCACCTTGTGTTTTTGCCCACTTCGTAACAACGGGTTTACGGCCCTTGGGCATATCTTTCATGATGGTATTTTTAAGATCACCGAAATACAACATGGCAGCAGTGCGGGGAATAGGCGTGGCGCTCATGACAACCATATGGGGCGTGCTCTCTGAACGTGTCAATAAGGCAGACCGTTGTTCTACTCCGAATCGATGTTGTTCATCGACAACCACCAATCCGAGATTGGCAAATCTCCATTCGTTGTACAACAGCGCATGTGTAGAGACGATAATGTCGCAATCTCCATTTTCAATATCGCGTTCAATACGTTCTCGATCCTTAGCCGAGGTTGAGTTACTCAACATTTCGACACGCACCGGACGCGCCGAAAAAAGACTCGAGTCATCTTTTACTTCTAGTGAAGAAAACAGCGCACGCGCAGTGGCATAGTGTTGATTCACGAGCACTTCTGTCGGTGCCATCACGATGGCTTGTGCCCCACTACTAACGGCTCGCATGCACGCGGCAAATGCAACAACGGTTTTACCCGACCCAACGTCACCTTGGAGCAATCGATGCATAGGGTGTGGTGACGCCATATCGGAATCGATGTCTGCAATCGCATCGCTCTGACTCTTTGTCAATTCAAACGGCAGACTCGCAATAAAACTCTTCTCTAAAAAATTTTCACTGAGCGTTTGTGCCACCAAAACATTTTCGTTATGAAGGTAACGACCAACAAGCACCATTTGCAACATGAGGAATTCATCGAAACGCAGCCGACGTGCTCCTTGACGTGCATCGTCCTCATTTTCCGGCTTGTGAATATTACGATAAGCCTGTGAACGCGAAACAAGTTTCAGTTCCTCAATCACATCTGGTTCGAGAATATCATCGAGTTCATCTGAATACGACAAAACTTTTTCCATCATTGTGCGCACATGCCATGTGGAAAGATCTGCTTTACCGCTTTGAGGATAAATAGGAATAATACTTCCCGTGCGATCTAATTCTTCATCTTGATCTTCACGAATAATGTCCACAACAGGATTAACGATCTGGGGTTGACCTCGATACTCATCCATTTTGCCAAAGAAAGCAGCTTGGGTCCCTACCTTGAGTTGTTTCGCACGCCAGGGTTGATTAAAAAACGTAATCTTCACTCGTGAGGTCGCATCGGCGATCACGGCCTCGACCATTGTTCTACGATTTTTCATACGTCGAGTGGAAATAGCTTCAACCGTTGCATAAATCGTGGCTTCTTCGCCCGGAAACAATTCTCCAATACTGACCTGGCGCGTACGATCCAGATACCGTCTCGGATAGCGACAAAGAAGGTCGTCAACAGTTTCTATTCCGGCAATCTGGCATTTTTCTATAAAAGCAGGTTTGATGCCCTTGACCGATTCTAATTTTATAGCCGCTAGATCGCTCCGTGAATAACCCATAGAGCTAGGCTAATTGCATGCAAGGCGTTATCGTATCTTTTGACCCCACAACAGAGATCGGCTCAATTATGACCGACACTCCTGACCGGGCTCAATATCCTCTCGCACCTAAGGTTATGGAGAACTCTATCTTTACTGTTCTTCGTCAAGGTCAGAGAGTTAATTTTGATCTTGATGAAAAAGAGCGTGCCATTAACGTTCGTATCGGTTCTGAGGTTGACATGGGAATTTCTACCGCGCGAGTATAGAGCCATCTTCACATTTTGAGCACAAATTATTCGGGAAACATCCAACTTTGCCGTTAACGTAATGCTCAGTCATATCCATTAGGAACGAGGGATCCCACATGGCTCAACAAACCACTGTCAAAAAAGCTGCACCTGCAACCCAAAATACACATCTTGTGAATTGGGTCACCGACATTGCAACTCTCACACAACCCGACACCGTTCATTGGTGCGACGGAAGCGAAGCAGAACGCGATGCTCTGGTTGCTACTTTGCTCGACAAAGGTACGTTGACAGAGCTCAACCAAGAATTGCGTCCCAATAGTTTCTGGGCAACTTCGGACCCTAGCGATGTAGCCCGAGTTGAAGATCGCACCTTTATTTGTTCAGAAAAAGAAATTGATGCGGGTCCCACAAATCATTGGATGGACCCCGAAGAAATGCGTGAGATCCTCCACAAAAAGTTTGCTGGTTCCATGTGCGGACGCACAATGTATGTCGTACCCTTTTGCATGGGTCCTCTCGGGTCGCCCCTCAGTTATATAGGTGTGGAAATTACAGACTCGGCCTATGTTGCTCTTTCGATGCGCACCATGACTCGTATGGGTAAGGCCGTTCTTGATCAGTTGGGAAATTCACATGACTACGTTCCCGCGGTTCACAGCGTTGGTATGCCCTTGATTGATGATGACGGCAAAGAGATTGAAGATGTCTCCTGGCCGTGTAACGATGAAAAATATATCGTTCATTACCCAGAGAAACGCGAAATCTGGTCATACGGTTCTGGATATGGCGGAAACGCTCTCCTGGGTAAAAAATGTTTTGCTCTGCGTATCGCCAGCGTTATAGCGCGCGACGAAGGATGGCTTGCCGAACACATGCTCATCATCAAAGTGACGTCTCCTCGCGGTGAAGTGCACTACATGGCCGGTGCATTTCCTTCTGCATGTGGAAAGACAAACTTGGCTATGGTTGTTCCCACACTGCCCGGGTGGAAAGTCGAAATGATTGGCGACGATATAGCATGGATGAAAATCGGTCCCGATGGACGCCTGCATGCCATCAATCCTGAGTTTGGAATTTTTGGTGTGGCTCCAGGAACATCTCCAAAAACAAACCCCAGCGGCATCGACACGTTGACACACAATACAATCTTTACCAACACTGCTCTTACCGAGGATGGTGATGTGTGGTGGGAAGGTTTAACCAAAGAAGCTCCTGCGAATCTCACAACATGGAAACATGAAAAATATGATCCAGCATCGGGAGAACCGGCAGCGCACCCTAATTCGCGATTTGCTGCCCCAGCTTCGCAATGCCCTTCGATTGCACCCGAGTGGGAAGATCCTGCCGGTGTTCCCATCAGCGCAATTTTGCTAGGCGGACGACGTGCGACATCTGTACCGCTCGTTTACGAAGCATACGATTGGGAACATGGCGTCTTTATTGCAAGCGCAATCGCTTCAGAAAAAACAGCCGCTGCTGAAGGAACCGTCGGAGAAATTCGCCGCGATCCCATGGCCATGCTCCCCTTCTGTGGATACAACATGGGCGACTATTTCGCGCACTGGTTGTCGATGGCAGACAAAATGGATAAGGACAAACTTCCTCGCATCTATGGCGTGAACTGGTTCCGCAAAGCCGATGGCACAGGAGAATTTCTCTGGCCAGGCTTTAGCGAAAATGTACGTGTGTTGAGTTGGATTATTGATCGTTTAGAGGGACGCACCCAAGGATTGAAGACTCCTGTAGGAATCGTTGCAAACGCCGACGAGATCAATACCGACGGCACACTCGATTCTGATCATGTCGCTCGTGCCCTGGCTGTACGAAAGTCCCAATGGGAAACAGAATGTGAATCGATTGCTCAACACTTCACGACGTTTGGAGACCGTTTACCATCCGCTCTTTCGGAACAGCTCGACGATTTGACCGCACGTGTTAACGCAATGGATGTCGAGGTTCTCTAGGGAATACTTACCTGAATTGCCATCCGCTCGCGTGGTACTGCAGCGAACGCTATGCTGATCACATGACAGTTTCAGCATATATCCTTGTTCAAACCGAAGTTGGTTCCGCGTCCGATGTCGCGATCGCGGCAAAAGGTTTAGCAGGTGTCGTCTTTGTCGACGCAATTACAGGCCCCTACGACGTTCTCGTCAAAGTCGAAGCAGAAACAATGGATGACTTAGGTAAAAAAATCGTGTCTGATGTCCAAAAAATTCACGGAATCACACGCACGCTCACCTGCCCTGTTGTGAACCTCTAATTTTTTTAAGCTAGCACCCAGTCAATGAAAGTTAGCTCCCGATCGATGCAAGCATTCGTTCGGCTGGACTTGGGCCAACGGGCGCAACAACAAAATCCGGAACTAAGAGATCTGGATTGATTGCGTTAATCCGCTCGATTGTTTTCCCATCTAAATTATCTGCTCGATCTCGATTCTTAAAATGGGTAGAGAGAACTGCTTTCCAATCAGAACTATTGTGCCCGTTTCTTTCGCAACGTTCAAGCACTACACTGAGCTGACCGGAAGTCAACTCTCCGCCATTTTCCAATACAACTTTAAGAGTTTTTGGCAAATCCATTCTGATGAACAAGCCCACGGCAGCCCGATCGTGCGGACCTTCGTAGCCAAATCGCTCACAGTACATTGCTAGAGAAGTATCGTCGAAGGATTCGAACCAATCACGCAACTGTTCTTGTTCGCGATCAAGATCTCGCGTTGTGTCGACAATAGGAAGATCTTTAAGGAGAGTCAAGGAAACTTCCCGTTTCATTAATTCAGAAAGATCGCTCGATTCGAGCTTAGTCATCGCATTAAAAAGTTCTGAACGACTTACATTCTGACACTTAGGGATAAGGTGCCCAAACAAGGCCGATACATACGAATCACGAGAACCTCCACAAAGGTTAGTGACAGATGATCCCAGCGCATGATCTAAAACGGTGGCGTGATTAAAACCTGAAGGAAGTAACTTCCTTTCCCCAGCATCACATACCGCCCCGATACATCCTCGATCGATTAGTGCAAATACTTCACGAGAAGTCAATGGCGAACATTGTGAACCCGCACCTTTCGCCATATTACGAATTGTCCATTCGGCCGCGTAATCGCTACCCTGCTGAATCACAAGATCAAATTGTCTTCGGATCTGCTTGAAAATTGCAATGCGAGATTTTTCTGGCTTATTTAATGACGTTTCCATAAAATTGCGAAAGAGTTGTCCTCCGGCTTCACTTCCCCGAATCAAGGTTGCTTCCATGATGCACTTCACTTCTGCTCGCGTGACAGACCCAGGTATTGTGGCCCCACGATTAATAATACGTGCATCCGTATTGCGTTGAGGAGTGATCACCGAAGCGATCTCCCCTATGCGGACACCGGTCCTGCTTAAATACGATTGAATATGATTAGCCATTGAAGGCGAGACGGTTCCTCGTTTAATTGCTTCGAGAATGCCCAATCGAATCGCGATTGCATAATTACGATGAGAGCCTTCAAGATCGAATATCTCAGGCAGCTTCCTGTAATACTGCCCGAAGCGAAGATGATCATCTGCTTCAAGAGCATCAATAACATTGTCGGGAGAAACTTGGATAGGTTGAGTCATGAAAACGATTCTATCTATCCGGTAAATTCGCCACAAATCTGAAGTATGGCTTATGTATTTTCCCGTTTTCCATAGACGAGAGACAAGACACTGGACTACGCGCATGAGATTCGGTTTTGATTGACGTTGTACGTCATAGATGACGAAAACTTTAATTTATATTTTTAGTAGATACGCTTTTCTCTCCTGTCCTTCACCGCATTACGAGTACCTATGCTTGTTTCCGCGCACAACGCGAAACATGTAGATAAAGTACTTTGCTACTTGATTGACTTCACACGCCCATCCTTGCATTATGACCCTACGACTCAAAATCGATATGGACATCGACAAAATCGAAACTAGGGAAACTTCATGGATGAGAACACCAGCCAACCAGATATCGCAGCACTTCTACGGACAAAGAAAAAAATCGGGCTTTCGCACTTTATCAACAAAACTCATTTACACGTCTGGGTTGCTCTTATCTTTGCACTGACAAGCATCGGAATAATTGCTGTTTCTCAAAGTTCATCACAAGCAGCTTCAACATTTGCTCAGCCGTCTCCTCGCGGCGAGGTGGGGACAACCGCCACTAACGGTATCTATTGCGACGGTACAGGCACAAACGGAAGTCGTTTTCAAGCAATATATGCATATACAACGGACCGGGTTAATCGAGACGCCACTATTACAAATCAATATATAATTCCAACAATTAACGAAGTTGATCGACTCTTGCGTGTCAGCGCAGCTCATACAGGCGGGTTTCGCCAAGCTCGGTGGGTGACAGATGCAAGCTGCAATCTCAATGTCAGGACGATAGCTGTTGGTTTTTCAACACAACAATGGGCACTTATGAACGCATCAGAAAGAGTGAATGCTCTCCTTGCGCTTGGTGGAGAACCCAACCGAAAATATGCTATTTGGCTTGATCTGGCATCAGCTGATTCTAACTGGACCGCTGCCGTAGGTAACATTGCCTTCTCTGCAAACACTATTTGGTGGACCCCGGGAGCTCAAAACGGTATAGCTCATGAAATGATGCATACACTTGGGGCAGTATCTCCCGGCGCGCCTCACGCGACACATCATGGACACTGCACCGACGGCTTAGACATCATGTGTTACGACGACGACCTACCCGGAGAGCCCAATGGTCCCGGCGATCAACACAATGTCTGCTCTATTGCATATTATGACTGCAATCATGATGACTATTTCTATGCGGGAACTCCACCCCGAGGAAACTATTTGGCATCAAACCCCAGTGCAAACACCGCTAATAGCCCATTCTTAGCGACTGCACCATCAGGTCCTCCGGTAACTCAGCCAACGACGCCGCCCACAAATCCCCCTGGACCAGTACGACCACCAAATGACAATTTTGCATCCGCAACTGTGATTCCCTATGCCCCAACATCTCAAGTCAATGGAACCAATGTCAATGCAACTGCTCAAACAGGCGAACCCGCACACGCAGGGAACCGCGCAGTCAAATCGATATGGTATAGCTGGACTCCGACCGTATCAGGAACCTTCCAGGTCAAAACTCATACCGACGCTGGACCAACCAGCAACTTCAACACAGTTGTCGCCGTATATAAGCAAGGTCCAACAAGCCAATTTAATCAACTCGTCCTCATAGCATCAAACGACGACTTTAACGGAAGAATCCAAAGCAAAGCTCTCTTGAACGTTATTGCTGGCAAACGATACTGGATAGCAATCGACGGCAAAAACGGGGCCTCAGGAACAACAGTATTACAAATCAAAAAACTGTAAACACCTACAAACTCAAACAACACACAAGGTCTGTCCTCTGCGCAAGATGTTTAGACCACTGAACGAACTGCTGCTGCCTGCTTGCTTTAAGGGAGGGTCGCACCTGCGCTTCACGCAGAAACGACCCTAAGAGTTAGTGGTTGAGATTCTTTTTCGATTCGCGGCGATCATGTCGTGAAAGAGCAACACTGATGAGTTCATCGAGAAGATCTGAATAGCTCATCCCTGAATATTCAAAGAGTTTAGGGAACATTGAAATCGGAGTGAAACCAGGAATGGTGTTGAGTTCATTGACCATCCATGCACCTGTTTCCTTTTCGTAAAACAGATCCACGCGCGCCATGCCGTCACAGCAAAGAGCTTTGTATGCCTTAACTGCCAGTTCCTGTGCCGCTTGCATTTCTCGTTCCGACAAGGGAGCTGGGATGCGCAAGTCTGCAGCATCATTGATGTACTTATCGTCATACGAGTAAAACTCGTCACCCGGAACGATTTCTCCGGGTACAGAGACACGAACATCGTCATCACCCATAACCGACAGCTCAATTTCTCGAGCATCGACTGCTTTTTCGACGAGGATCCATTCGTCATAGGTCAAGGCTGTTTCAATCGCTTCTGCAAGTTCTTCACGATCGTGGGCCTTGGTGATTCCCACCGACGAACCGAGACTGGCAGGCTTCACGAAACAAGGATACGAAATGATTTTTTCGACTTTGTCAACAAATCCCACAAGCTCACTCTCACGCGTATAAATAAAAGGTGTTGTAGGAATGAGATGTGCTGTCAACATATTTTTCGCAGCGATCTTGTTCATACACATTGCCGACCCAAGGACGGATGTTCCCACATAAGGAATATTTGCCATCTCTAGTAAACCTTGAATTGTTCCGTCCTCACCATAGGGACCATGGAGCATCGGAATGACAAGATCGACAGGATTTCCACCCACTGCAATGTCGCCAGAGCGCTCTACAAGTTCGGCACCAGTCAACGACAATGTGCGCGGGAGTTCGAAACGAGAATCTTGGAGCTGCTTAAACGTTTCCTCAGCAAAAAGCCACTCACCCTTTTCCGCAATGATCACAGGCAACACGTCATATTTTGCTGGATCAAGATTTTGAAGAACTGCACGGGCACTTATAGCTGACACTTCGCGCTCTGCGCTTTGACCGCCATAGATAACCGCTACACGGAGGCGTTCAGATCGGTTTCTACTCATTCGTATAGTTTAGCCCACAACCCAAAAAATCACCATTAGCCCTTAGGGTCGTACCTTGGGAACGGCGCTACCGTTGGGACGTATAGCCCAAGGTGCGGCCCTCCCCCAAAGCAACGAAGTAACAGCAGTTCATTCAGTAGGCATATGGACTGCGGTCACAAGGTGCGGCCCTCCCCCAAAGCAACGAAGTAACAGCAGTTCGTTCAGTTGTATCGCGTCATGTCGATACTAAAGGCGAATTTCGCTTAAATGTTCGAAGCTACAACAGCACGAGCATCGCGGAGCGTATTCCTAATCCCGCAAGGAAAAGCGAAGAAATGCCGTAGATAAGAATTTTCTTTTTCCCAAGTGTTCGCGAATACGAATAAATAATTCCTGCTGTCATGATTGCAATGAATCCATAGAAATAGTGAAATCCTTTAGAAGGGTCTACTTTTTCACCAGACATATACAGCGATATTCCTAAAAGGCTTTGCACAGAAATTGCAAGCCAACCAAAATATACTGGCGTAAAGAAATACTTTCTCCTTTTGAGATCGACAAATTTGAGCGAAATCAACATCAAGATACCGGCGAAAAGATTGATCGCGATTGAAGCATACGCCCAGTCGTGATGGAACCGTAATAATTCATTCACTTCTTATTCACAAACCATTTTACATTTGGTCAAGGAGACGTTGTTTTTTGTCGAGAAATTCCGCTTCAGTAATAACATTTTGATCACGAAGTTGAGCCAACTTTTCGATTTGTTCCGGAATAGACATCGGAGCGTTACCCCCAATATTCTGTAAACCATCTGTCGCATATCGCGCAGTCTTTTTCACGTTACCTTCCATGCAACGATAAATTTCTTGTTGAACAGCGTCTGGATGTCGAACATCTTTAAATTGACTCTGACCATCTTCTCCTGCAGATTCAATCTCTAATGTTCCTGCACCAATGATTCTTTCAAAAATTGTTTGACCAAAGTTAATGTTATTAACTCGCTCGAGCGGAATTTCTACACCACGTTTGGCAATAACTCCGGTGCGAAAAATAATGCGATCAGTTGTTACAACAAAAAGAGTAAAGGTCCACTGCAGGTATTGAGCTATAAGCATGATTACCCACAGGAGCGCCATAAAGGCCCATACATAAAAAGCATACTTATGAATGAGTTGAAGAAGATTGTCGCT
>CAYMMG010000009.1:46941-68495 GCA_964391505.1 uncultured Burkholderiales bacterium
CGTTCGTTTAGGGGAGGGTCCGACCTTGCAAATCGCAGGCGAAGTCGCTTGTGCGACTCTCTGCTTTTTTCGTATTTGCAAGATCAAACCCTAACTGTTAGGTCTTATATCTCTTGCGGGTGAAGACGTCGCGAGCTGTCGTCACCCGATCGAGAAAAACTTTTCCGTTGACATGATCGATCTCATGTTGAAAAACGCGAGCTTCGAAATCGCGAGCAATGAATTCGAGCGACTTCCCGTCAGGATCTATCCCTGTCACAATCACGTGCTGTGCGCGGGTAACATTGCCCGTCAAATCAGGAACACTCATGCAGCCTTCACGTTGTTTTACCGGGTTGCTGTGTTCAACAAGTATTGGATTAATAACTACAACGAAACCATATTCACTTGACGCTCTCGTATTTTTCGATGCATCAGCAACAAAAATATTCAAATCACTTCCTATTTGATTTGCTGCCAAACCCACACAGTGGTCAAACTCCGCCATCGTCCGTGTAAGTCGATGAATAATCTCGCGAACTTCCTCGCTCGCAACATCGATCACATCCCGCGCGCGGGCGCGCAGAATAGGATCCGGATAATAAACAATGTTTCCGATGTCAGAGCTACACATATTTATAAATCGACGTCATCCACTCGTTGAAAAACAACATCACCTGAAAAATTATCCACGGCTAGGGATAGTTCTTCGACGATCGTTTCCTCTTGAAGTAACGGAACATCGACATCAAGAATCATTGAAAAGACCCCTGTCGAATTATTTTTCCGTGTAGCGCAATCCACAACATTGGCATCATGTGTTCCTAAGACCTCTGTTACCCTCGCAACAATTCCTGGCGTATCACTAACAGCTAAATGAAAAATATATTTGGCGACCTTGTGCTCATCCTCTCCCGGGGAGAGGTCATCTAACTCATTAGAGAACGAAAGCGATAAACCTGAAAGTATGTAATTACTTGAAAGCATCTCTTCCAATTCCGACATAGAACGATTTTCAATCGATACAACAAGGATCATCGCAAAATGACCCTGCAGCAACGTCATCGAAGCGTCTTCTATGTTGGCTCCGTATTCTGCCAATTGCTTGGTGAGAGCTGCGATGATGCCGGGTCGGTCACGGCCAAAGATACTGATTGCAATGCGCATGGTACCGATGTTACCAAATGTTACGAGGTGACGGTTTACTTGACTTACGAGTATCGTGAATACATGCACGAGGCAGAAAATGTGGTGACAATTGGGGATTTGGACGATGCTCAACGTGCCGCTGTAACCTCTACTGCATCGCGATTATGCATTGTTGCCTCTGCTGGTTCCGGCAAAACACGCGTCATTGTTAAACGCATTGAGCACCTCTGCGAAGAGGGACTGTTACCCAACCATGTCGTTGCTATCACTTTTACCCGTAAAGCAGGTTTCGAGCTTGCAGCACGATTAGCGAAAAGCTTCCCGCCCGAAACGCGCGAACGCCCATTCGTGGGTACATTACATTCGTTCGCAATGAGTGAACTATCTTCCTATCACGATGAAAACCGGTCGCGAATGAGAACCCTTATTGAACACCCGGCGTCTATCTTTGAACAGCTCAAAATCCCACAATCGTCCAAAGTAGCCCGAGCGATTTCTTGGTGTAAAACGCGTTTGATGGTGCCAGAAGATGTGACCGATGATGCGATGATTGCTATTTGTCGTCATGCCCACATTCATCCTCGTGCATTGTCGAGAGAGACATTCGTTGCTGCATGGAAGTCCTATCAACATGAATGCAGTAAGCGAGGCGTCATGGATTACGACGATGTTCTGTATGAATATTGTCGACGTTTAGGCGACACAAGCTATGTTCAGTCACGCCAATATCTCTATCGTCATATTTTTGTTGATGAATTCCAAGATACGACTCCTTTACACATGGAGATCTATCGACGACTCGTAGGTAAAAAAGGTGCATTAAGCGTTGTAGGTGATCCTGATCAATCAATTTTTTCATTTGCGGGATCAAGTGATGTATACCTCAATCATTTTGCAGATTACTTTCCTGGAGCACACTCCGTTTTTCTCAACACAAATTATCGATCGACACGGGCGAATGTCGAAGTGGCACGCTGTCTGGTTCCTCGCAATAATGATGTGCAAGCAATCACGGCTCCGCGTGCAAGCACAATTCTTCCTCAGGTTCATATCTTCTCAGATCATGAAGCCGAAGCTGCTGGCGTTATGCAAATAATTTCCTCTGCTCATGCGCGTGGAACAGAACTAAAAGACATCGCCGTTCTCGTCCGCACGAATGATCAGAAGAACGCATTCGTTACGGCTGCTGCGAAACTTGGAATCGGAGTCACTCGGGGTCGCCATGTTGTCACAGATCCCGTGGCTGCAAACGTATGGGCCACGATAGTTTCGCTGCGAAAAAAGCGGCGATGGAAGTCGATCTACGATGCCCTTGATGACATTGATGGTGCGCAAACCATCGTGGGTGAACTCGATGTTGAGCACAAAGGACTGTTTCGTAGTTTGCGAGTCGCAGCACGCGAATACATGGAACTCTTCCCTTATGATCGCCATGGGGACGTATCGGGATTTTTTGAATATATGGAATCATCGCTTAGTACTCAGACTGATACAAAATCCGGATTTTCTCTCCTCACCTTCCATCAAGCTAAGGGTCTCGAATTCCATACCGTTATTGTTGCTGGTTTTGAAAAGGGCCTTGTGCCGCTTTATCACGATCGCATTCGTAAAAAAGAAGAAGCACGACTTGCCTATGTAGCACTGTCACGTGCAATAGAAGAACTGCATATCACTCGTGCCAGCGTCCGCTTGCGGCACGGCAACTCTATGGTTCAACAACCCTCTGAATTTCTGGCTTCCATTAAGGATCACATCTCGGAACTCGATCTACGTAATGATATTTATAGTGCCGATGAGGCGATCAAGCGCATTGCGGACATTCGAGCGAAACACCTCACAAAAAAATCATAACTGAGGCTTGACCTCGCTCACTTTTGGTAGCAGGATGATGGAAATACTTCCCGGTAGATCGGAGGCCACCATGCGTAGCCCTTTTGAGACTCTTTCCGAAAGCGATGATTCATGGGTTTATCCCGATGAAGAATCACTCGCTTCTTTTACATCACATGATGTTGAAGATCCGACAAGTGATGATGACTATTTTGAGCTCCGTACTGATCCTCATGCGTACGCATATCTCAGCGCTGCAGAATATGCGATTGTCGATCGACGTTTTGGTCTCTCTGGTGATGCCGCATCGATGAAAGACATCGCAGCTGAACTTGGAATCACGCATACCGAAGTGCGCAACACATTAGGGTCTGCACTTTCTAAGATGCGGCAGAACATGCGAGAGAGCGTTTAACAACTCCCCCACAACCCTTCCCCTGATTTCTTCGCACGTAATTCATGACCAAGCAGCTCACTCGCATATTTCGTATTTGGTGATATATTCAATATTCTCGCAAAGCCTTGACGCACCAACAAGTCGTTGAAGCGCTCTCGACGTACATAAACATATGCAAGAGTACGTCCATATTTGTCTTTGCGTTCTACATCATATTCAAGTTCGACACTGAGACTATCTAATTGACTCCGCGTGAATTCCTCAGCTTCGGGACCAAAACATCCAACTGGCTTGTTCGGGTGGTGTGTTTCCGGCGTATCAATCCCGAGAAGTCGGATCGTTTCTTCGTGGCCATCCGAAAATCGCACACCTATCGTATCGCCATCCATCACCTGCGTAACACGAACGCGGACTAGGGATTGGCTATTCATTCCCATATTTATTCCCGATACCAATGCCAAAACCGAAACAATAGCGACGATAAGTAGTTGCAACCATGAGAATCGGCGAGGAGAGCGGTAGTTTCGGTAACCTATAGCAATGCGTCTGCGTCTCATCATTCTTCTCGGCTTGGCGACCCTTTGCATCCTCGCATTCGTCATCAGTGGATGCTCTCAGCTTTCTTCTGCCGAGTCAACGGTAGAAAAGAAGTTTTCTGCGATGGAACCTGAATTAACTATTCGATATAACAAATTGTCCGAAGCCACCACGCTTATGGAAAAGACGGGCGGCAAACGTGATGTCGTAACGGACGCAAAGCAATCACTGAAAGCGTATAGCACTGCAAAGAAAAAGAAAGATGTGAACGCAGAACTCTCCGCTGCACGAAAATTGGAAACCATACTTGGACGCTTACGAACTAATGCAATATCATCCCCAAAATTGAGTAGTTCGGTCGAGGTATCAAGTTCTCTGGATGCTGTTGATTCCGCCCTGCCCGCTAGTTTGGTGCGCAAAGCATATGCTGATTCTGTACAATCGTATGAAAGTAAACGCACTTCATTGCGCTACTTGCTCTCTTCGTTGGTAGGAGGTTACTCTTCACCCGAACAACTTGAATTTTCCCTTCCACCCGCGCCGACTGCAGCAAAGTGATCTTTTCATGACAAAGATTGCATGTGTTGGAGCCGGTCAACTGGCACAAATGCTCGGCATCGCTGCTAAAGAATTAGGAATAACAGTTCGCAGCGCCGCCAAAGAGGGCTCCTGTGCGTTCAATACTTGTGAAGCATTCACGGACGACCTTACCGACGAATTGATTCTCGATAATTTTCTCAACGGCATTGATGTTTTCACATTCGAATCTGAGCATGAGGGCCTCGAATATACAGAACGCATTCAAGCTCGCGGCGTACCTATTTTTCCTTCACCCGCTTTTGTGCACATCGCGGGCGATCGTCTTCATGAAAAGACTGCTCTCGATAACTTAGGCATACCCGTTGCTCCTTTTGAACTGCTTCAACCGGATGCCTCGCCTTTTCTTCTCGATCAACACTTGGCCAATTTAGTCAATACACAGACGTTATCTCCTTTAGGCATCGTCGTTAAAACACGCCATGGAGGATACGACGGTAAAGGTCAATGGGTTATTAGGACGGGTGAGAATACAGACTTCGCGCGTGTGGTTACCGAAATCATGCCACTCGTCGCTACACCAGGATGTATCGTCGAGGGCCTCGTGGATTTTTCTATTGAATGTTCAATTCTGGCTTCACGCTCACGAAGCGGTGAAATCAAAACTTGGCCACTCACCCACAATATCCACGCTGACTCAATATTGCGATACTCCACTTCTCCGATTACAGATGTTCCCAATGTTGAAAAACTCGAAGATCAAGCAATCGATATCGTTAGGAAAATATGTACGGAGTATGACTATGTAGGGACAATAGCCGTGGAGTGTTTTGTCACCTCGAGCGGATTAGTTGTTAATGAAATAGCCCCTCGCGTGCACAACTCAGGTCACTGGACAATTGAGGGTTCATCTACAAGTCAGTTTGAACAACATGTTCGTGCGATTACTGGCATGGAGTTGGGCGACACGACGTGCGCTGGCTTTGTAAGCATGTTGAACCTCATTGGTCAGACCATAAATTCTGATGCACTAGAAAAGATTGAAGGCGTATACCTCCATTGGTACGGCAAAGAAGTCCGTCCGGCTCGAAAAGTTGGCCATATCACCATTGTTGGGTCCACGAAACTCGAACTTGAGTCTCGTGAACGACAGGTGAAGGCAATCTTGGATCACGAGGACCTTCGGTGAATGACCAAAAAGAGAAAACATTCTTCTCTCTGACATTTTCGCGCACCCACATCTACGTCGTTGTTATTTTTTTAGTCGCACTCTTTGCGCGCATTCCAGCAATGAAAGCCCGCCACGCTCTCGGAGCCGACGATGGCGTGTATGGAATGAGTACCGTTGCAATATCAGAGGGTGCACGACCATTTAAGGGAACATTTTCTTCTCAGGGAGGTTACTTCTTAGAACTCATCTCCGCACCCTCACAGATCTTTGGCAATCTTTTCTGGGCGCCACGTATTATTCCCATCATTGCTGGCTGCTTAATCGCGGTGTGTGTATTTTTTCTAGCTAAGAGATTCATGCCTGAATCACTTTCACTTCTCGCAGCTTTATCGTGCGCTTTGTCGGGAACGCTCCTACGCACGACGGGCCCTATAACATCAGACGGAATTGTGACTCTCGTAATCCTTCTCTGTATTCTCGCTGCTTTTCGCTTTACAGATAACCCAACGGCTTCAAGCGCAATAGTTGCGGGCATTGCTCTTGGTTTTGGAACGCAAATTAAAAATATATTTATGATTCCTGTCATTATTTTTTTGATTGCGATAACAATTCACACGCCCTTCCCTAAGCGTCTCATAGCTGGGTTCTTTGCCGTCATTGTTTTCATACTGCCCTTTATGCTTTATGGATATAGACGCGTGTGGGATCAAAGTATTGCCTATCACCTAGAGAAGCAAGACGAACGTTCGATCTCGACAAATCTTCAAAAAATCTTCACAACGCTTTCTTCTTTTGACCTGGTTTACGTCTTACTTTTCCTCATCGCGACGTTTGGAATATCTGTTGTATTAATCAGAAAGATTCGCTCCCAGAAAAACTTGTTCTTTGTATTGAAATCACTTTTTCGAATTGGCAGCGCCGACCCGCTCAATAAATGGTGGGAAGTCCGCGCACTGGCGATTTTCTATTTCGTGCCGGCAGTATTACTCATGGTGATACAAACTCCCCTTTTCCGCAATCACCTTGCCATCATTATCCCCGTGGGTTACGTGGTTCTGTACTCATTGGCTTACGACACCTACACAAGACAAACCAACAAGCTTTCTCGAAATATCTCCATGGGAGTTACAGGCGCGGTCTTAGCCATTATCGCCATTGCAAGCATTTCGTCATATGTTGCAACGATCAATAATTCCACTTTTAAAGAATCGCGCGATCACCTTCAAGCAGCACAGATACTAAAACACATCAAAAACGGCTCAATTGTATTAACCGATGATCCCGGCATCGCATGGTCAACTCAATTGATGGTGCCTCAAATGTTTACCGATGCATCACGTTACCGTTTCAGCGCACAGACTGAATCAATTCGACTCACGTCAGATAGTTTTGCCCAACGCATAAATGACCCTCGCGTGTGCGCAGCAGTACAGTCACCAATCCAGAAACCTGAGCTGCTCGACATCGAAGAATGGATACCGTCCACCTGGCAAAAAGCGGTTCGAGGAAAATATACGCTCTGGATTAATCCTTCGAAGGAATGCCTCGACTAGATATTTATTGTTCGCTGGTCGAGTTTTCTTTTCTTATTCGACTTACGACCAACCAACTTCCAGGAAGTATAAGCCCTGCAAGTGCCGCTTTCACGATATCCCCCACTACAAAAGGTGCGACTCCATACGTCACAGCACTTGGACGACCTGCTAAATCAGCAAAGACGGGTATATCCATCACATGCGCGAGCCATAGGGCACCAAAAATATAAATTACTGCAGAGGCAGCAACAAAAGACACAGTCGCTGTTATCACATTGCGGTCATTCTTACGTTCAGACAAGTACCCCACAAGTGCGGCGGCAACGATGAAACCCACAATGTATCCACCTGTTCCACCTTTGAGAACATCCCACCCATGTGATTGATCTGCGTAAAACGGCAAGAAAAGTCCGGATAGCAGGTATATGATTTGCGATCCCGCGCCATACATGGTTCCCAGTGTTGCCCCGGAGAGTAAAACGGCAAGAGTTTGGCCCGTTATTGGAACAGGCGTAAAACTGAGCTTTATGGAAACTTGAGCCATGGCAGCTGTAAAGAGAGCAAAGCCCACCATCAAGGCCACGTTAGTAACTATTGAGGCGGCCTTAGTCTGATCGCCTCTCACCTGAGGAAAGAGATCGCGAAGCGTACGGGGAGCTGTCATTGTTGTTGTGGTCATGGACATCAATCTAACGTGCACTATTTCCATCGCCATGCATTGAAAGCTTGCCATTGTTTGCATGTTTGCCATATCGGAACCAGGCACTAAACTGATCATGACTTCACGGATGGAGGGTACGTGCACGAAAAACTAAACAGTTCGACAACTCGGGCCATTCTTCATGCCCTTCCTACAGCACTCCTCGCTCTCGATTCGACCGATACCATCATTCTTGCAAATGCTTCTGCTTCTCGACTCCTTCACACCTCACGAGAGAATTTAGAAGGTGGCCCACTTGCGCGTTTCGTCGCACCACACACCCATATATCTTCTACATCACAACCCATTACTTTTCTTAGTGCGAATGGACCCATCGAGCTCACCGGAATAGCAAAAGAAATCATTGCCGAAGACAGCGTTATCCGCGTCATCCTCATTAAACCCATTTCAGTACGGCACGACCAAACGATCACACAATACGTAACCGGCTTGTCAGGATCATTAACTGATCCTTTTATTTATGTTTGCAAAGCATTGATTCAACTCGGCATCACCCAACATGCCTGCGTTCGCTCGACCACTTCGACTGAATGTGAAGTGTTGGCAAGCACAACCGATAAGCCAGAAATTTTTTCACACACTCCAACGATTGCTCGAACCATCTCACACGATGAAGTAACCCATGTCGAACTCGTCATTATTCCCGATTCGTCCCATGGACTTAAAACCGACGACCTGGCTGTCATCGACATGTTCATATCGCTCTTACATTTACGTGTAGACAATCAAGAGGTCGCATCTGATGCAAGCGGTTCCGAAACCGCCCTTGCCCTTGCCTTGAAAGCGGGCGATATGGGAATGTGCTTTTTCGATACATCACGAGGTGATTGTTACCTCTCTGACCACCTTGCAACATGGTGCGGAATCAACATCGATACTTTTTCTGGAACAATTGAAGAGTGGCTTGCAACTTTTCGGGAAGATGATCGCATTCGAATTACAACTTTGTTCTCCGAACTCAAAGAACACAAGAAATTCAAGACAGTTGTCCATGTTCAAACCCTGGAACAAGAAATTCGTCTCGAACTGTTCGGTCGCCCTCTCCACGAGCATGGTATGAGCGAATGGGTCACCATTGTTCGTCCTTACCGTGATGAACAAGAAGTTGAAGCTGCTTGGCAAACACGTATTGCAATGGAAGAGTCGGCCCGCATTGAAGCCGAAACCCAAGCTGAAAATTTTGAACAAACTTTGGTCGAAACTCTTCTGCCGACAACGAGCGATGTATCGCTGAACCACTCTCGGCAAGATGCCGGCACCTGGCATATCGTGCGTCAACTCGACAGTCATACTTCCATCTATGCTGTGGGCGCAATTGTGTCGGAGAATCGCGCACAAGCAGTCATCGGCGCGACATTGACAGCAACTATTGCAGATGTCCTCGCATCCCAAGCGATTGATGTTGAAAACTTTGTCGAACTTGTCCGCGACCATGCACGAGCTCGCGATATTGAAACTTCTATAGCTGCAGTTCGAGTGGTCAACGGAAACCTTCACGCCGCAACACATGGGGGCGCTTCGGTATATATCTCGGGAAGGTCCTTCGTTGGGACAGAATCGATTCAAGCGACGACTGCATTAAGCCTTTCGACACATTCCCAAGCTACACCCGAGACAATTGATGTGGCATCAAATGGACGTCCTTGGAGAATTATGTCAACCGTCATCGAGGTTATCTCTGTTATCGATGTTGAAGAAACAGAAGACGTTGTAGAACTCGCACTCGAAGAGGCCTTAGATCAAGACCGCTCAGAGCTGCCTGATAGTTATTCTCGATATATCGATACCGCAGAAGATGAAGATCCAGAAGATACGGCTCCGATCACCGAATACACTCACGTAGGATCTGCGATCAAACACGACAACGTGTCGCCATTTCGTTCCGGATCTATTAGTCCGTCGTGAGCAACTAGCTTTTTTTGGCTTTTAACTTTTCGATTACGCGAGGTAAAACAACATTAACATCTGCCACGATACCTAAATCAGCCACCGAGAAAATGGGCGCTTGATCGTCGGTATTAATTGCGATGATATTTTTTGAACCTTTCATTCCCACAAGATGTTGGGTAGCCCCTGAAATCCCACAAGCAATATACACATTGGGCTTAACCGTTTTGCCTGTTTGCCCAACCTGCTTGGAATAGGGAACCCATCCAGCGTCGACTATCGCACGTGAGGCTCCTGTTGCAGCACCAAGAACATTGGCTGCACCCTGGATGAGGGCTTCATAGTTCTGCTGAGTTCCGAGTCCTCGTCCTCCCGAAATAACAATAGAGGCATCTTCAAGTTCTGGCCCATCGCTTGAAATCGTTTCGCTCGAAACAATCTCTGTGCGTGCAGTATCTGATATCAAGTCATGCGCCGACGCATCGATGCGCTCACACACCAAAGGCGTATCTGTAACTTCGGGAGCAACTGATTTAGGTCGAACGATAATTAGATGCGGTGATGATCCTGCGGATTGTGCAGTAACTATTGTTGAACCTCCAAACACCATATGTGTTGTTTCTATACCCGAATCCGTCAAGGTCGCATTCACTGCATTTGCCAACACGGCACGATCAACAAATACACTCAGATGTGCCTGCACATCGCGCCCTAAATATGTTTGGGGAGCCAGAACCACAACATCGCGACCACTCCCCACAGATCCATCAATCAGGGACTTGACATACATACCTAAAGCGAAACCAGAAAGTCCTGTGCCACAATCCACGCAGTGAAGAGATGATGCACCGGCTTGACCCAATGCCGTTGTAGCGCCTCCAGCATCAAAATCCGTGCGTACGCTGGGCAAACTTATCACGCAAGTTGCTTTGACGCCCAGGGTCTGTGCCAGAGTGGTGAGCTCAAGAGTGTGACTTGCAAGTTCACCACGAGAGATCTCGCCAATTACGATTACGTCGACAGATTCACGATTCATCTATACAGCTCCTAGCGATTCTAAAAATTCAACAATTTTGTCTACAGCAATGTCTACATCAGTGATGACAACACCAGTAGATCGATCCGGTGCGGCAGACACACGTGTTACGCGTTGAGAAACAATTTCTAGTGATGCCACTTCGATTCCTATTTCACTCAATGAGACAATGTCACAAGGCTTAGATTTGGCTGCCATGATCCCTTTAAAATTCGGGTAACGCGGCTCAACAACACCAGCGGTTACACTCACCACCGCAGGAAGAACTGCTTGAACAACATCGACTCCTTCGTTGCTTTGACGTTTTATTGTAAGGGTTTGTCCGTTGAGCTCAACAGATGTTGCAAACGTTAATGCACTCACTTTCCGCAGCGCAGCAATCTGTGCAGGAATGGTACCGGTGTATCCGTCGCTACTTTCTGTTCCAGTAATAATTAGATCGACGGAACCCACGTTTTCAATAGCAGCACTGAGAACCTTGGCTGTGGCGAGAGCATGTGAATTCGCAAGTGCATCATCGCTGACAACAATTGCTTTGTCCGCGCCCATGGCAAGAGCTGTACGCACACCCGCAGTTTCGCCATTGGGAGCCATGGACACAATACATACTTCGCCGCCCCCCGCTGCGTCGCGCAATTGCAGAGCTACTTCCACACCGTATAAATCAGCATCATCCAAAACAATTTTTCCGCTTCGAATAAAGCGAAAATCGGCATCGAGAGCACCCACGAGACTGGGATCTGGTATTTGTTTCACCACTACGGCAATATTTAGAGTCACTTAGGTCTCCTTACAGGACTTACGTACAATGAAGCACGCTGTTCTAGCTTACGAGACATTGCACGCGAGGTGTAGAATATCTCCATGACTTATGCAGATATGACCAATACAGCCCTGACCAATGTTGACCCTGCGGACTACTATCACTTAGATGCGCTCCGTGAAAATGGGTACTGCGTATTGAAAGATGCTGATTTCGCTATTCCTGAAGAAGAGTTCATGGATATGGAATATATGGATTGGAAATCGGGCGGCGACACGAACTTTGCACCTATTGCATCTGCTGTAGGTAATATTGAATGCGCAGGATTTTGGGAACACTCAAAGCCAGATAAAGATGGCGTGTGGACAAAGAATGCAGACATATGCCCGACTCTTAAAAAATATGTTGAAAGCATTGGAGCAAATTACGGTCGTGTCCGTACCATTAAATTAAATCCTCAGAACTACGAAACCGCGCTCACTCAAATTCATCTCGACGACAATAACCGCATCAATCCCAAAGGCACCGGCTGGGTAGTTCGAACGTGGTTAGAACTCACCGAGACTCCAGGGGCTGCAATGATTCTGCGACACGTAAAAGATGATCCTGATACTGAAATCCGCTTACCTCTTCACAAAGGTATGCGTTATGTCGTCGATTCACAACGCATGTATCATGTCGTTATGAATCCAACAGATGCAGCACGCTATTCGCTGATTACGAGCATCGAATCGACTCCCGCACTCGGAGAATGGGTTGTGGAGAATTCTCCCACTTAAGCTTCGTTAGCGACTCCAGCTTCTTCGCTGTAATCGCGATACCGGGCAGATGAGGTCCGACCTCTTGAACTCGGTGATCAACTAAGCATTCATTTTTCTTGAGGTCGTACCTCGCACGCTACTGATTTACAAGTTAAGACAAGATCGCCAGCGTTAAAGTCCTAATTATTCGCATCAGGCACTTCCATTCGTAAGTTACTTATGAGAAACTTACATAAGGGCGGGGAAGGCCAGGGGATGGAAGCACAGTATGACCATGCAAATAATTCGGTCAAAAACTTTTTAGATGCACGCACCCATCTCTTCGAAGCTCACGATATTTCTACTCACGACATTGAAGTAGATCACTACGAACCTCTTGTGTTAGCTCCTCGCGAATGGAGAACACAAGCATTATCACTCATTCATCGTCTCAGCCATGATGTCATCGATGTCACTCTCGTTGCACCTATCCTCAAAGATATTGCGTCCGTGATTACTTCCTCATTCCCCATCACATTCGCGTCAATAGAAACATACAATGCCGACAACGTTACTTTTTCAACAACAAGCATGGCGCACGATGCCCCCTACTCTGGCGGCGTGACTCTCGTTGCTCCACTTGCAAACACTCTTGCAGGTGAAGTGATGAGACGCGGGACAACATTAATACTGAGTGATGCACATAAGAATGACTATCTGGTGTGTCCCAGTCTCCCCCAGCCCTTCCACGTTTATCACTATCTGGGAGTGCCTCTCACTATCGATGGAAAAATTGCAGGAGTTCTATCGATTGCAACGTCACATCACATTGTTGTAGATAAAGAAACGGTGACCTGGTCCGAGACGATCGCTCACCATGTTTCTGCATTACTTACTCGCGAAGCACTCGCAACAAAATTACAGTCACAAGAAAATATGGCTGCAAACATGCTTAATGCACTGACTTCGCCGACCATGATGTGTTCCCAAGACGGAACCATTATCCATGTCAACGCAGCATTTCGTTCGATTGTCGAAGCATTTCACAGCCGGACTGTCGATGACAGCTCTACCAACATCTTTCGTCTCTTTGACAACCCCTCACAATCAAATTCTTATGTGTCGGAGTTACGTGAACACATTACCAATATCTTCCACGGCCACAACACGCACACTCGACTCGATATTCTTCTTACCCGTGCGGGCTTCCATCGCTGGTATCTTGCCACAATGTCTTTGATGCCTGACAAAAAAACTGCCATCGTAATGTTCGTTGATATTTCAGACCGCAAAAAGGCAGAAGAGAAACTTGAACACGAAATGTTGCATGACCAGAGCACGGGATTAGCGAATCGTATTCTTTTTCATGATCACGTCAATACTGCTCGCTTACACGATGTTAAAAAACAAACCTCAACTTGCGTCATGGCTATAGACATAGGAAGGTATGCCTTTATCGTCGAATCGCTCGGGCACGACGCCGCGGATCGAATCATTTTAAAAGTTGCTCAAAGAATTGAAGGAATCATTGGGTCCTCTGATCTCCTGGCTCGCGTTGGCGCCCATGAATTTGCTCTTCACATCGATCATGTCCATGACGCTGATCTTGCACGAGAATTTAGTTTGAGCATTATCGACCTCTTTCGCAAGCCCTTTGACGTGGACGGACAAGAAATTCTTCTCGTTCCTGCTGTCGGAATCACATTGGCAGATCCACATACCGAACTTGACGCCGACATGGTTCTCCATGATGCACACGCCGCAATGACAGGAGCGCGCGACAACAGCATTACTCGATATGCTTTCTCTAGCGTGTCAAGTTCCTCTGAGGCATACAAAAAACTTAAGCATGAACGTGAACTTCATACCGCGATCAACACTGGTCAGCTCTGTGTTTACTATCAGCCTGAAGTCGAGCTTTTGACAGGACGCGTCATTGGAGTCGAGGCCCTTGTACGTTGGGTGCATCCTCAACATGGAATATTGACACCGGACCATTTCGTTGGGCTGGCTGAAGAAAGCGGACTAATCGATTCTCTTTTCGAATGCGTTTTTTCCGAAGTTGTGGCTGATGCCCAAACTCTGTACGCAGCCGGATACGACTTCACCCTATGGACTAATTTAAGTGCGAAGCAATTCACAATTAATACTGCAACGAAACTTCTTTCTCATCACGTAATCAATTCAGGCGTCCCTGCATACATGTTTGGAATTGAGATCACGGAAACAGCTGTCATGGAAAACTCTGAATCGGCCTGTGAAACGTTGCAGCAACTGAAGTCATTAGGAGTTTCCCTGGCCCTTGACGATTTCGGGACGGGCTACTCCTCTCTTGCTTATCTACAAAGTTTTCCTGTAGATGTAATCAAAATCGACAGAACCTTTATAAACGAGCTAGGAAAGACGAAAGCCTCCACTGAAATTGTCTCCGCTGTGATTGGGCTCGCTCACGGATTACGCCTTCAAGCATTAGCAGAAGGGATTGAAACAGAACAAAATGTTGCTCTCTTGCGTGAGTTGGGATGCGATCTCGCACAAGGATACTTCTATTCCCGTCCGCTTTCATTTGAAAACCTTCGGACCTACCTCGCAAAATAGCTCTCCTCCACTGTCATCCTGAGCTTGCGAAGGATCTCACGTTCGCAGTGTTTTTAGGAGAGATTCTTCGCTCCGCTCAGAATGACGCGACTTTGCTCGCAAGGCGACTCGCATATACTGGTTAACATGACCTTTCCCTCCTTTGATGTAGCGAGTGATGTGCGCATCCGAGTTCATCATTTCACACCTGATGTAGATGAAAATGCGCCTGTTGTAGTGATGTCACATCCCACAGGAATGTGCGCGTTAATGTACGAACCATTCGTCAGACACACAAGTGGTGTCAATATCTTTGCGATGGATACACGCTGCCATGGTGAATCTGCACGTGGCGATGTCACCGACTGGGATGGCTTCAGGCGTGATACTCATGCAGTTATTTCTACAGTTTTAGAACGCACAAAACACAACAAGGTTATTGGCGTAGGAATTTCATCAGGATCTAGTGCACATCTCCTCAACGCTGCAACCTCTCGTGAGATGTACAGCGGACTTTTTCTGTGCGAACCCATTGCTTTCCCGCCAGATGCAGATTTAAGTACGCGAGATGATTTAATTTCATCGACAGAACGACGACTAAACACTTTGGATTCATTTGACGATGCCTTGAGACGTTTCAGTGCAGGTGGTCCACTCTCACACCTCGATAGCGAATGTCTCGAGTTGTATTGTCGACACGGTTTTAAATCGAAAGGGGTTCGTGAAGAGATCACCCTGTGCTGTACTCCACAAGACGAAGCTACAATTTATCGTTCTGGACCAGATAATGGAGTTTTCGAAATCCTTCCGCAAGTCGAAGCCCCCACTCTCATCATTTACGGAGCTAAATCTGAAACCTTTACTGACGAATACGCACGAAGCCTTGCTTGCAAAATACCCCGGGCACACTACAAGGCGCTTGCTGATGCGGGTCACTTCACCCTCTTTGAAAATCCTCGGCAGGGTGCAGATTTTTTTATGGACTTTATGCGATCTCTTGAAAGAGGACCATTAAGCTTGGGAGTGTGAGTTTCCCCGTCCCGAGTAGTTTTTCTCCGTCCTCACTTTCACAATATACATCCTGCCCTCTCGCGTTTCGATTTTCCTATGTCGAACGTCGTCCTTCCCAGCCACAGCCCGCTGCAACCAAAGGAACCATCGTTCACCGCGCGCTCGAACATCTTTTCAATCGCAATTCACAGGACAGAACACGTGACAATGGCCATGCTGATCTCGATCGCGCTTTTGAAGAGTATTCCGAGATCAGCGATCTCAAGGATTTAAACCTCAGCGAGAATGATCTAGTAAACCTTCAATTGCAAGCACATGTTCTCATGGATAAATACTTTGAGATGGAGGACCCTACCCATATCTTTCCGATTGGCTTAGAGCTTAAGCTCGAAGCCAAAGTTGGCGACACAACGATCCGCGGAATCATCGATCGACTTGAACTTGATGACAATGGCGAGTTGGTTATAACAGATTACAAAACAGGGGCGGTTCCCCGTGCCACATCAGAACAGTCCCGAATGGGTGGCGTCCATATTTATGCGCTGCTCTGTGAAAAAGTTTTTGGAAAACTTCCTTCTCGAGTTCAACTTCTTTATCTTTCCAAACCGACAACAATTATTTCTGTTCCTACAGCAGGAACAACAAAAGGCGTTCAGATAAAGAGTTCCGCGGTACACAAAGCTGTTGTCTCTGCCTGTGCGAGTGGTGATTTTCGCCCTAACCCTTCAGCGCTGTGCAATTGGTGTTCCTATCAAGATCTATGTCCTGCCCAAGGAGGGATACTCCCCAATGATTAAGGCAATTGATAAATTTGGTGACCGCTATTTCACGCTTGCACGAACTCCAAGTCGCGATGCCTTCTGGTTTCGCTTATCTCACTTAGGCGACCATTCTTTCTTATGGTTCACGCTCGCCCTTGTGCGCTTTGCCCTTGTACGAGACTGGCGCGATTTTGTGCGGTTCGTACTGGTAATCGCAATCGAATCTGGCCTTACCAATGGACCAATTAAATATATTTTTCGACGCACCCGTCCACACGAACAAGAAAATACTTATGCGCCCACAGAAAAACTCCCCCATGGCATGCGAAGACCCATAACATCATCATTTCCTTCGGGTCATGCAGCCGCTGCAATGTGCGCGGCTACTCTCCTTTCAAGTTCGTATCCCATTGTTGCTTTAGTTGCATTTCCTTTAGGATTAACCGTTGCCTATTCACGGATCTACACGCGCATGCACCACCTCACTGATGTTCTGGGCGGCCTAGCATTAGGTCTCGCTTATGGTTATCTCGCCTGTCGATTTATCGTCTGGTAATTGACTGCGAGGCACGTGCGCCTTGCGTACTTGCCGACAATAAAGCGAGTTAATGGTGTAAGCGCTGTTCCCCCGTCACCGTGCTCCATTCGGATGCCAACGGATCTCGCCATAAGACATGAACACAACTGTTATCTTCCCACACGTAAAGATGAACAGATTCAGAATTCTCGACTAGATCAACAAGTTGTGTTATCAAATCAGACTGATCTGTACGCACATTGCTCAGTTCATCTAGCAGTGTATTGAATGGTTCTGTAGCAATGACGGAGCTATTACATGTCACACAAGACGATACCCGTGGATCGAGCGTTCCTGAAAAACCTTCCAAGATAAATGAGGCTTGGGGGTCAGACAACTGAACAAACTGACCGAGTGCATCGAGAATCTTGACAACCATACGGCCAGGGTATCATCTCGTGATTACTTCGAGGCGACTTTTGCACACGATGGACTATGACAACCGTGGGCCAATCTGACAAAATTGGCTATGCTCCACTAGCCTTGCTTGGTGACAATTTCTTCTTCCGATGTAACTGAAGTTGCACGTTCTCGCGAAAAATCTCCGACGGATAGAGATATTGCTGTTGATATAACAGCGCTCGAAAAAAAGGATGATTCGATCATCGAAGGAAGCAGTAAAAACCCGAAGCAATCCCAGGATAACAAAGTGCCAGCATTTAAATCCTTCTCCACGCGAAGACGAAATATCTTCATAACTCTTCTTGTCGTCTCGACTCTAATTATTTCCCCTGCATACGGCGAACGCATTTTTCGAGGTGACTCCATCGCTCATGGAATCAGCGTAGGTGGAATTGACATTGGAGGAATGTCTACCAAAAACGCAAGGAGTAAACTCGAGTCGCAATCAAAAAAAGCACTCAAGACACCCTTTGTTTTTGTGCTCGGAAAAGATCGCATTTCAATTTCTTCTCAAGACCTTGGGCTCTCCTACGACATTCCTGACTCGATCAAGCGAGCGAGCAACGTTGCAGATTCTTACAATCCAACATCTGTGATTGGTGGGTTCTTCCAGAGATATACCGTAGGTAATGACATCGATCCGGCTGTCCAATACGACAGTAAGAAATTTGATTCGGTTGCAGAATCAATTGTTAACCACTTTTCCAAAGGCCGTTCTAATGCCGGAATAACAATAGAAGGCACCCAAGTGACTGTCGTAAAAGCACAAAGCGGTCGGGGTGTTTCGTTAGTACAAGCAAATGAAGCTCTCCGTGCATCAATTCACACGTTTTCACGCTCTCGACATGCTCTCAGCGATGAAAAAGTCGAGGCCCAAATTACTCTTGCTGAAGCAGAAAGAACAGCTGCCATTGTGCGAACTATGCTGAGTGAAAACTCCATTTTGACCACGCCAGCAGGCAATTCTATTACGATCACCCCTGGTCAGCTGGGAAGCGTCATTGCGGTTACACCTAAGGGTTCTCGACTTGATTTAAGCATTAATCCCACTACAGTCCGCAGTGTATTGGGCCCGCAACTCAGCACGGTTGAAGCAGCACCCACCGATGCAACATTTTCTGTGAGCGGCTCTGGAGTCAGCGTCGTTCCAAGCATCCCAGGAAAACAAATCGACTTTAGCTCGGCCATGACTCGTTGGATTAAGGGCGAACATAATATCTCTGTGAACGTCACCGAAGTTGAACCTGAACGTAACACACAATGGGCACAAAATCTCAACATCACCGAAGTCGTCTCTAGCTTTACGACTAACTTCCCTGCTGGACAGGAACGCATTAAGAATATTCGAAGAGCAGCTGAAGTAACCAACAATACCGTTGTCGTCCCTGGAGAAACATTTTCGCTTAACGCTAAACTCGGTCGCCGAACCGCAGAAAGTGGTTATGTTAAGGCTCCTGTCTTTTCTAGCGCGGATGGTTTCTTTGATGATTACGGTGGTGGCGCGAGCCAGTTTTCTACGACGCTCTTCAATGCAGCCTTCATTGGCGGATATAAGGACATAACCCACTCTCCTCACAGTATTTACATTTCTCGATACCCCATGGGCCGGGAAGCAACGCTCAACTACGGTTCGATTGATATGGCGTTCAAGAATGACTCAAATTCTGGAATACTGATCCGCACAAGCGTTGGGGCAACATCTGTCACAGTCACGCTTTATGGGAATAAAGAGGGCCGTGTCGTGAAACTCGAAGGGCCCGTGGAACTTGGTCGGACAGAGATTGGTACCAAATACATCGATGACCCAAACCTCGAAGCCGGAAAAGAAATTCAAAAGCAAGGTGGATATCCCGGTATCGTTGTAGATAATTTCCGCACAGTCGATCGCCCAGGAAAGCCCGGCAAGAAAGAACGATACCGATGGACCTATCAGATGGTCCCCAGAGAAGTCATTCGCGGAACGAAGGCACCCTAACCAATCAGCACCAGTTCCCACTCCCCTGTTTCTTCATCTTGCATAAAGTGGTAGCCACACAATTCTGCCAAATGCTCGCGCCCTTCTCCCGGCCCAATCGCAATGAGTTCATCACCTGCAACGATTGTGTCGTTACTCCGCGGACGATAGATGTATCGCAACGACCGTCGGATCGCAAGAAGAAAATAACCTGTTTCTATTTCCAGATTTACTTGTCCTAAAGTTTTATCTGCAATTGCGCTACCATCAGCTACGGGCATACGCATTACTACTTCATCACTCTCACCGAGAGAAATATGCAAGATGGGATGCATCTCTTCATCGCGCTCAATAAGCCACACGAGCTGTTGAGCGGCATCACCAATTTCTTCCGCTGCACCACCGAGACGCAGTAATCCTCGTAGAGACGAAGGATCAAGCATTTCCGATGCTGCACGCAAGATCCACACTTCCAGATGTTCGCGCATCTCATCGATACGATCCTCCAAGTGTGAAACTTCGGCTGCAAGAGACCGATCAGAAAAAAGAATGGCACTATAGGCAAGACCAACTGCAACTTCAGAGATGTCTTTCATCTCAACAAGAACATCGACTGCTCGATCGAGGTCGCTTAATGTCCCGTCATCCACAGCAGGAGGAACATTCCACTGTGGAGCTCCTGCCATGTCACGTAGACCACTGATACCTTCTGGTGAACCACGCACGATAAGAACATCGTCGGGCATAATTACATCGTCTCCATCAGGATCAATCATCCACTGCTTTGATCGTTTGATAGCCACAACACGCATAGATAGCTCTGTAGGCAGCTCAAGGGTCTCAAGGCTCTTATGGGCCAATGCGGAGTCATCGCGCACACGGACGCGGTGCGATACCTCTTGGGCATGCGCAAGGTCGTGAAGCAAGGCTGGCGGAATCCCCAAGTTATGTGTGACGATACGAGAAATGTCTGTTGCAGCGACACTCATACGCTCAATCGCACTTACAACAAGTAGTACTGAACTCATCTGCTCGGCTTCGCGTACGTTACGAGCCGCAAGAATGCAGATCTCTCGCATATCGTGAACACGATCAAGTAAATCTCTTTCAAGCTCGTCAACTTCTTCGGCCATGTCCTGGTCGTCGAAAAACAATGCTGCATATGCAAGGTCGATCATCAATTCAGAATGATCTTTTGCATCTGCAAGCATTGTCCGCAAGTTGCGGGGGGATTCATCCATTGTTGGCTCCTTTAGCTAACAGAGTAATTGTTTTCCTGTGATTTTTTTGTCGAAGCACCGGCAAAGCCGGATACTTCTCGCAGTCGCCCATCCTTCGCTCCCTGTGATTTTTTTGTCGAAGCACCGGCAAAGCCGGATACTTCTCGCAGTCGCCCATCCTTCGCTCCCTGTGATTTTTTTGTCGAAGCACCGGCAAAGCCGGATACTTCTCGCAGTCGCTCATCCTTCGCTCCCTGTGATTTTTTTGATAATTTCTGTTCATATGTGCAGTACTCCGATCGTCATCATCAGCACCACGGCACCAATAAGGTCAGACACGCTTGTTACTGCAGGAACAGCAAAATTATCGGGATCAAAACCAAAACGATAGGTCATCACCGCGGTCACATACCCGACAATATTCGAAAAAGTTGTCGCGATGACTCCTGCAATAACTGAAATCGCAACGACAGAAATCCAACCTGGTCCTGCAAGATGACCAAAAGAAGAAATAGCTGCACAAAAAATGCCGAGTACGAAAAAAATGGGAACCGTCAAGAGATAGGAAATTGTTACGTCTTCGCTCACGGGAGAAAACCCGAATCGATCAGCGCGGACTGTACCAAGATGAAGTTTCGTTGAGATACGTGCTGAAAGTATGGATCCGATTGCTCCATTTATGCTTAACAGTGGTGGAACAAGAACAATGAGGATCGGATATCGACTAAGAGAATCCAACTTCCCCTGAACAGTAAGCCCTGCGAGGATTG
>CAYMMG010000010.1:0-66400 GCA_964391505.1 uncultured Burkholderiales bacterium
GAGAACAAAACGACTGGGTACACCCAGGCTTGTAACGATATCTGCGTCATGGGTAGTGTCAATATCGGGTTCAATGTCGATGCCGTGAGGAATGACATGAATCAGAGCAGGGTCAACACCTTCGCGGACCAGTTCATCGTGGGTGAAGCGAGAGGGAACAATGATCGCGGCTGCTTCTTTGCGTGCAAGAGCAAGTCCGCGTGTGTGGAAGTGAACACCACGTCGAGAGAATGCTCCCGGATGACGTAAAAATGCAATGTCGTGAACCGTAACAACCAGCGGGCGCGACTTTGCTGGTGGTACCGCGAGAGACGGAGCATGCAGAAGATCGCCTTCACAATCGACATCACGAGATCGGAACCGATGCCATATGGAATATTCCAGACGATAGTTCAGGCGAGAAATTTTCTTATATCGAGGTGGTGCATCGACGGGTGGGTCTGCGCACGCAAATGTATAGAGGGTTACTTCGTCTTTCGGAAGTGCCTTAATGAGTGACTTTGTATAACGTCCGATACCGCCAGGGATGGGTTGCGTCACTTGTCCTACGTGAAGGGCGAGTTTCATGATGAAGATTCCTTTTGCATGGTAGCCCTCCATTATAAGTGTTGTGCTTGGCTAGAATGTATTGGTGATTCCCTTTAATGATCTCAAAGCGGTTTTTGGGCCGTATCAAGATGAACTCACTTCCACCGCCCAATCTATTATTGCGTCAGGTTGGTTCGTGCTGGGACCTCACGTGGAGATGTTCGAAAAGAATTTTGCAGAGTACATTGGAACATCTAAGTGCTTTGGGGTTGCGAATGGGACCGATGCTCTAGAAATTGCATTGCGATCTGTTGGTGTTGCGAGCGGTGATGAGGTGATCACAGTCGCTAATGCTGGCGGATATACGACTTCCGCATGTAACTCCATTGGTGCCGTTCCAGTGTATTGTGATGTGGATGATGCTCTCTTAGGAGACGTCAACAAAGTTTCAGAACTCTTGTCGCCATCCACGAAAGCCATTGTTGTTACCCACTTATATGGACAAGCACTCGATGTCTCATCGTTCCGTTCAGTTGTACAGGGTATTCCGATCATCGAAGATTGTGCCGAGGCACATGGCGCGAGTATTGATGGTCAACGAGTCGGCTCATTGGGTGACGTCGGGGTATTTAGTTTTTATCCGACTAAAAACTTAGGTGCACTTGGTGACGGAGGAGCCATTACAACTTCTCACGAGAAATATTCAGAAAATATACAGTTGCTTCGACAATATGGATGGAAGAGTAAATACGATTCCCGCATTGCGTTTGGTCGAAATTCGCGTTTGGATGAAATTCAGGCTGCATTTCTGAATGTAATGTTAAAAAATCTTGAATTACTTAACAAGAAGCGTATTGAAATTGTGAATCAATACGTGTCTGTGGCTCCCGAAATGTTCGAACACCTCCACACTGGAGAACGCTATGTTGGTCATCTTGCAGTTGCTAAAACTGCACGCCGAGATGAATTTAGAACTCTCTGTGCTAACAGTGATGTTGCGACGGACATTCACTTTCCTATTCTTGATTGCAATCAGGAATCCATGAAAGACGTTTTATTTCGTCAAGGAGACCTTTCACTATCAGAAAAATCCATAGGAGAAATCGTCAGTTTGCCGTGTTATCCTGATATGCCACGAGATCATGTTGATAAAGTTGTTCATATGCTAAAAGTATGGAACGAGAGTGGAAAAAACAAGCCATGACAACAATTCTGTCAATCGTTGTTCCTGTATATAGGAATGAAGGCTCGATCGATCAGCTCCTGGCCGAACTTACTCACATTGCCGATACGGTTGATTGTGATGTGGAGGCAGTCTTTGTTATAGACGGAAGTCCGGACAACAGCATTACTGCATTGAGTGAAAAATTAGGGAACCAAAGATTTTCTTCACAGCTGGTTAATCTATCGCGAAACTTCGGATCATTTATTGCGATAAGAAAAGGACTGGAAATAGCGAAGGGTGACTACTTCGCCGTGATGGCAGCAGACTGCCAAGAGCCTCCCGAACTTATTATACAGGCGACAGAATTATTGCTGGGAGATGAGGCTGATGTCGTTGTCGGTGTCCGTGAGGCACGCGATGATCCTTTTCTTTATCGAACCCTATCCAAGATATTTTGGAATATGTATCGTAAAACGATCGTCAAAGATATGCCTCGTGGAGGAGTCGATATTTTTGCATGTTCGGCAAAAGTTAAGGATGCCCTCCTTTCTTTACCTGAGACGCATACGTCGCTTGTTGCTCAACTGTATTGGATAGGCTTTAAACGTCGTGAGATTCAGTACAAACGTCGTGAACGCACCGATGGTCTGAAAAGTGGATGGACATTCAAAAAACGATTCACGTACATGAGTGATTCCATTTTTGCGTTTACGGATATTCCTGTTCGGCTGTTATTGAGTATCGGAATTTTAGGAACACTTTTTTCAATATTTCTTACTGTCGTTGTTCTCATCAGTTGGGCGACAGGAATTATTAATGTTCCGGGGTATACGCCACTCATTCTTATTCAGCTCATGTTGTTCATGATCACTCTCATGGGATTTGGAATCGTTGGCTCTTACACATGGCGTTGCTTCGAAAATACGAAGGCTCGTCCGCTTGGTATTGTTGTGTCGACACGAAGCTTTCAATCAACAGAATAATTGCTAGGCTGACTAGGTTGCTTCTAGTTGGGATCTATGGGATTTGGGGAGAAAAGCACTATGTATATACATGAGAGCGCGATTTGTGAGTCTGTAAACGTAGGGCAAGGTACGAGGGTGTGGGCTTTCGCCCATATTTTGCCGGATGCAAAGATTGGCGTTGAGTGTAATATTTGCGACGGAGTTTTCATCGAAAATGACGTAACTGTTGGTGATCGGGTAACGATCAAATGTGGAGTTCAGCTATGGGATGGCGTCCATCTTGAAGACGATGTATTCGTAGGACCCAACGCGACATTTACAAATGATAAATTTCCTCGATCTCGAATATACCCTGAAGAGTTTTTAGAAACACGAGTTGAAAAAGGCGCAAGTCTTGGGGCGAATTCAACAATTTTGCCGGGCATTACTATTGGGCGTAATGCCTTAGTTGGCGCGGGAGCGGTAGTAACAAAGGATGTTCCTTCGAGTGCAATCGTGGTCGGAAATCCCGCTCGAATTGTGGGATATGTGGATACGCTTGAAGCGAAACCAAAAAAATCTTTAACCGATCAAGTCGGGAAACAATTACTCGATGTTGGCGGTGCTTATATCCAAACTGTGCCACTATTTGAAGACATCCGCGGCAAACTTGTTGCAGCAGAGATTGATGACAGCCTACCTTTTCAGCCGAAACGTTGGTTTAGCGTGTATGCGGTTCCTGGTACAGAAGTGAGAGGTGAACATGCTCACCGGGAATGTGAACAGTTTCTTGTGTGCATACGTGGGGAAGTTAGCTGCATCGTAGATGACGGCACTCAACGTGCAGAGGTTCATCTTAATTCTCCTGATATTGGACTTTACATTCCTCCTCGTGTTTGGGGGATTCAATATAAGTATTCCGCTGATGCAATACTTACGGTTTTTGCCTCCCACAAGTATGATGATGCCGATTACATCCGCGACTACGAAGAATTTATTGCTATGAAGCGAAACTAGATGTCCCAGCAAATCATAGACCAACGTGCTTTCGAAGAAAAAGCAACGAGTGGGGCGAACAAAACTCCTAAGGTTCTTCCTAGTCTTACAGGGTTTAGGGCAATTGCGGCAGCACTAGTGGGGTTTTCTCACTTCGGTCCACCGCTTCTCTTGGGAACAGATGCGGTAAGAATATTAAGTCGGGGCTACAGCGGCGTTACAGCATTTTTCATATTGTCGGGCTTCGTTTTGACATGGAGCCAATTGACAAAGGGTCACACCAAGGTTCCTTCGCGTCGAAAGTTTATGGTGGACCGCTTATCGCGAATATACCCACTTCACATTGCCACATTAGTACTTGCAGTTTTCCTTTTGGGTTGGCCGTCGGACACTTTTGAAAAATTGGGCTACCACCTTTTGCTTCTTCAAGCTTGGCATCCGAATCTCGATTATGTATACACATTTAACCCTGTTGCGTGGTCATTGAGCGTTGAATTATTTCTCTACATATGTTTTCCTTTTTTGTTTAACGCAGCTCACTCTTTCTTTCGCCGTTTTCATGCAAAGGCGATAGGTGTAATCATCGCGGTGGGCGTTGCAGTTCCGCTCTTTGCTCTAATTCTTACAACTGTTTATGGTGCCAATACGAAGCTCGTGGCAGATTCATGGTCAGCTCATTTCTTTTTATATCGTTTACCGTTTACTCGGTTGGGAGACTTTATTGTAGGAATTGGCATGGCTTTTGCCGTATATTATTTCAAACCTATTTCCAACAGGCTCGCCGTTTCTCTTCAATTGTTCGCTGTAGCTGCCTATATTTGCGTAGCAAATTTAGATTTTGCATTTAACTCATTTCTCGGGGCTGCATCTTTTGATGTTCTATGGCTACCAGTCTTTGGACTTGCTATTTATTCACTGGGAGCGTCGTACCGTAGGGGATCACGACACTTATTGGGCTCTCCTTTGTTGGTGGCCTTAGGTGCATGGTCGTTTGCGTTCTACCTTCTTCACTACCAGCTATACCTTTACTCGAATCTTCACGGCGGCCAGATCTCGTTCTCCGGAAAAACGTCATGGATCGTGTATGTCTCAGGACTCTTTGTTCTCATAACAGCTTTAAGTTGGATTGCACATCGCTATATTGAACAACCGGCACAAAGGTGGATACGAAAACATACTCGCTGAACGTGGTTCATTGAGACGTATTAGTTGAGGCTGAAGCGATTGAAGAATAGACGTGAGTAAGCATCTGTGCTGATTTCTCCCAAGAGAAATTATCTACTCGGTGTTTACCCGCAGTAATAAGTTTTTCACGGGATATTTGTGAGTTGAGGACTTCTAGGATGCCGCGGGCAATGTCATTAACGTCGTATGCATCCACATAGGCGGCTGCATCATCGGCAACTTCTTGGAGAGAACCTTCCCGTGTGGTCACAATGGGAGTCTGTGTTGCCATTGCCTCTAAGAGGGGCAAGCCAAACCCTTCGTACAAACTCGGGTAGGCAACAAGATTGGCTTTGCGTAATAACCATGTACGGTCGCCATCGCTCACTGCCCCTGTAATGACGATACGCGAACGAGCCGCGTGGCTGAGTCTTGCTAAGGCAGCGTCAATAGCAGGACGCGCTGGCCCATCTGGCCCTACTAAAAACATTCTTACGTGAGGATTAGTTGCATAAATCATTTCGAACGAATCGATAAGACGTGCATGATTTTTACGTGGTTCCAACGCACCTATGCACAATATATATGGATCGCCTTCGGATAACGTTTTGATCTGGTTGCTCGGAGGTTGCTCGACGAGATCGGGAACAGAAAAAGGTACAACATGAATATGTGACTTGCTTTGGATTTCGCTTCCGAAGAATTCCAGCACGTCATTGCGAATTGCCTGTGTGGGTACATGTACGTGTGCGCCATTCCTCAGACGTTTACGGATCATGGGTGCGAGTGCTCGTACCTGTGAGGATACAAGCTGAGGGTACTTAATCATGGTGACGTCATGAATGGTGATCAATAGCGGGTTTTTTGTTGGAGGTGCGAGATAGTTTGTTGCATGTAGTACATCGATTGTTCCTAATGAACCATCAAGGGAAAAGAAGTTTGAATATTTCCATGCATTCAACAAGAGTCGAGCAGGGTATCGAACAAAAATGTTGTTCCGGGGAAGTTCGTCAGCAAATGCACGGGCTTTGTAGCTGAGCGTATACGGAGTGAGATCAATTTCTGATCCTTGATGGAGCGATTCGTAGAGATGAGCAACAACATTGCCGATCCCGGTGCGTCTGCCTAAGGTCGGGGTCATGTCGAATGCAACGCGAATTGTCACAAGACCGAGCCTAATAGAACTTTGCGCTTTAGAGCCTCTTCACCATCTAGAATAACCCGGCATGGCAAAACAGACATACACGAAAGTTGTTCGTCCTCGAACGTCAGTGTGGGCTCGAGTTACTGAAATTTGGCGATACCGAGAGCTACTTGCTGGTATGGTTCGCAAAGAGTTAAAAGTTAAATACAAGAATTCGTTTCTTGGATTTTTTTGGACAATGCTTAATCCTGCACTTTACATCATCATTTTTTGGTTAGTTTTCACGAAGTTTCTTCTCAGTGGTATCCCGGAGTTTGTTATCTATTTCTCGTCGGGACTTCTCGTCTGGAACTTGTTTGCTAATGCATTAACGTCAGCAACGGGTTCTGTCGTTGCAAATGCAGGAATAGTTAAAAAAGTCTATTTTCCTCGTGAAATACTTCCCTTAGCGGCTGTCGGTGCAGCTATTGTCCATTATCTTCTCCAGCTATGCGTACTCGTTGTCATGCTTATTGCTTTCCAGCACAATATTGATTGGAGCAATTTGTGGATTCTTCCTATTTCATTATTAACACTTATTTTATTTGTTAGTGCATTGGGAATACTTCTTTCGGCAGTGAATGTTTACGCGAGAGATATGCAACATCTTTTAGAGCTTGTTCTCTTGGCTTGGTTTTGGTTAACACCGGTCGTTTACTCGTACAAGCATCTACCAAGTGATGGCTTTTTTGGTCTCGTTGCAAGCGCTATTCGTGCAAATCCGATGGCTGCAATCATTTCACCTTTTCAACGGGTAATTTATGTAAGAGAAGTTGCGCCGTCAACATCAAAAGGGCACGCGCTTACACGTATCCTTCCTCCTGAGAATATGTTGTGGTACGCGAGAAATCTTGGGCTCACGGTATTATTTTCGTTGGCACTATTTTGGCTAGCAATGCGCATCTTCGACCGCGCCCAAGGAAACTTCGCAGAGGAATTGTAATGAGTCCAGCAATATCGGTTAAAAATGTTTCCAAACGTTTTCGTCTTCAACATGAAAAATACATGTCTCTCAAAGAGCGCGTTATTAATATGGGCAAGAAATCCTATGATGATCTTTGGGCATTGAACGATGTCTCTTTTGATATCGAAGAAGGTTCCACTTTTGGGCTCATAGGCCATAATGGCTCAGGTAAATCTACGTTGTTAAAACTTGTCGGAGGGATTCTCCAACCCACTTCCGGTGAGATTATTACAAAGGGGAGAATTGCAGCACTCCTCGAGCTCGGTGCGGGAATGCAACAAGATTTAACTGGTAGAGAGAATATTTATCTCAATGGAGCAATTCTTGGTTTATCTCAGAAAGAATTATCGAAACGTTTCGATGAGATAGTTGCGTTTTCCGAGCTTGATAAATTTATTGACACACAGGTCCGTTTTTATTCATCGGGAATGTACGTGCGTCTTGGTTTTGCAATAGCAGTAAATGTAGACCCTGATATTTTACTGGTAGATGAAGTGCTTGCAGTGGGAGATGAGCTATTTCAACGAAAATGCTATGAACGCGTAAAACAATTTCAACGTGAAGGCCGAACAATCGTTGTGGTCACTCATTCCGTGGACCAAATTAGAATGATTGGTGATTCAGCTGCTGTGCTTGACCGAGGAAAACTTGTTTATGCCGGTAAACCTTCGGATGCGATTCGAGAGTTTAGAGAGCATCTGTATAGTGAAGCGCCTCAATATGCTGAGCAGCCCGTATTTGATAATGGTGAAGATTCCAGCGATGAAATAACGCGTGGGGAAAAGATACGCCTAGCTCAAAATAAAGAGCCGGACATGCCTCATGAAAAAAAGATACAGATAACAAATGCTGGTTTTTACAATGCAGATGACCCCCATACATCCAATATTCATACCGGAGGACCCCTCATGGGGCACATTCGGTGGAGCGCCTCCGAGCCAGTGCACGATGTCAATTTCTTCTTTGAAATATATGACAACATAGGAAATCTTGTTTTCGAGGCGTACACCCGTGACACTGATTCCGGTGAACTTAACGGTACCGGACTCACTCAATTTTTCTGGAATGAGATACCACTTTCCGATGGTCAATATACTGCGAATGCGGGTATCACAAGCCGTGATGGAGGCATTGTGTATGACTGGAAGGAGCAGGAATACACTTTTGAGGTCACGAATGATTTTAAGACACTGGGAACACTGCATCTCCCGTTTCATGCCGAAATTCTTTCTGACGAGTTGGTTGATCCAAAAGCATGAGCGATCTTTCTCGTCGAGGCTCCGATGATATTGAAAAGATGGTCTCTCGTCGTGCAAGCGAGCTGAGAGCTGACAAAACTTTTGATCCACGAAAAGAAAAAGAGCTCAACGATTTATACAATCAGTACATACCTCCCCATTCGCTTGAGTCAACAACGCACCTTGTCGATGTAGCAGAGCGCGATGCGTATATTGATCCCTTTCCTCCTATCGGTAGTCAAAAAATGGCTGGAGCGGTTATCAAAAAAAGTGTTCGTGTTGCTATTGGATGGTATATACAATACATCGCTCAACAGATATCAACATTCGGATCGGGAGTCTCACAAGCTTTGCGCTCTCTTCATCACGAGGTTGAAGACGTGAAGAAAACAGTAAGTAGTAGCAACGTATCAAACTTGTTTGAATCGCTTGATTTAGGAACAATTGATCAAGAAATTTGGTCAGAAATTCTAACTAAATTGGAAATTCCACAAACAGGTCGATCCGTTGTTGCTGATGCCGTACAAACTGAATTTATAGAATCATTAGGACCATCGGTCATTGTTGTAGATCCTCGACCAGATATTTGCAGCGAACTGGGGCCTTCTATTGACTCACGTGTGCTTGACTTCTTCTCGTTTGTGAAAAATATAGAGGATCACTCGCTTTGTTCAATAGTATTGCACGGTAGAAGTGATTTTCTTGGAGCGTCACAAAGAGTGGAACTCGTGAATCATTGTGCACGAGTACTGAAAGATGACGGAAAACTCATCTTCATTGTGCGTACCTCGGAAGTTGCGTGTGTGGGTGAGCAGGCAAAGATTGCTTATGAACTATCGGGTGTTTCATTTTGGAGCGATGATACGTGGAAGTATCTACTTTCGCGATCCTTCGATGGATGTGAAAAGTTAGATGTCAATAAAGAAGGACTTTCAGTTTTCATTTCTGCAAATAGTTCATATTCTGATTAGAGGCGCGAATGATCGTACAAGTGCTACCCAGCATCGCGCCACATGATGCAATATCGCAGCATGTAATGAGGATTGATGATGAGCTCAAACGGCAAGGAATCGAATCAGCCATTGTGGCGCACCACATTCATCCGTCCTTTATACCCCGAGTCACATCATTTGAAACATTCGGTTCCTTTGACCGTACCCATGTCTTGTATCACATGAGTATGGCTTCGTCGCTGGCGGAAAAAATCCACTCGAGTAATGCTCAGCTTGACATGTGGTACCACAACATTACCCCTGCAAGTTATTTTGAACCGTGGGAACCATATGTTGCGCTTGAACTTCGTATAGCGCGGTATCAATTTTCTCAACTTTCTGTGCGAGCGGACAGGGGAGTGGCGGCATCACATTTTTCAGAAAGTGAATTAAAAGAGCAGGGATGTAGGCATACCTATGTAATGCCAGTTCTGTTTGACGCGTCATCAAAAATCGGAAATAATTCTGAAAGAAGAGCAGCGCCTAATGAAGGTTCTCGAATTTTGTCCGTTGGTCGCTTTGCTCCGCATAAACGAATAGAAAAGCTCATTCAAGCAATTGCAATGTTTCGAGAGCTTATTGATGATCAAGCAACCCTTGAATTGGTCGGATCATCCTCATCGCGTTGGTATAAGGAATCGTTAGATCAACTAATCTCCTCACTGAAACTCGAGGACATGGTTAGGTTTCATGACAATGTCAACGACGAGAAACTGTCGGAGTTGTACAACGAATGCGATGCCTATCTGTGTTTGAGTGATCACGAAGGTTTTTGTGTACCTTTGATGGAAGCTCAATATGCTCAACTTCCCATTGTGGCATTGAAGTCAGCCGCAATTCCTGAAACCATTAATGGCGCAGGTATTGTTCTCGAGCCCAGATGCGAGATAGTTGATGTTGTTGCAGCTCTTGATGTTGTACTCCATAACGATGAAGTTCGTGATTCACTGAGAGTACAAGCACAACAAAATATTCAGAAATGCAATGTGGATAAAGAGGCTACGCGAGCGGTTAGATGGCTTGTAAGTCAGGATATGCAATGATCAAGCAGGCTCTTGCAACTATTGAACATGGTGCTGTAGGTAATCATGCCATGGGTATTCATGCGGCTCTTCAAAATGCAGAAATAGACACAGCAATGTTTGCCGAAACAATTCGTCCTGATTTCCGTTCTTTGGTTCAGGATATCGGTGAGTTCGCTTCTCATTTACAGACTGAAGATACTGTCTTGTATCAATTTGCAAACCCTTCACCCATGGCTGACCTTCTATATGAAAAGCCTTGTCGATTGATAGTGAACTATCACAATGTGACGCCTGCACATTATTTTGCGCGTTGGTTCCCGTCTACCGCCGCCGCTATTTCCCGAGCTCGCACCCAGCTTGCGCGATTATCTTCAGTTGCAAGTGCTGCGATAGCTGTCTCAGAGTTCAATGCAGAAGAACTGATTTCTTTAGGGTATCGCAATGTTGAAGTCATTCCTCCGATATTTTCCGACACGTTCTATCAAGAAAAACAGTTAATTCAAAAAGATCAACACATTCCGTCCTGGCTTTATGTCGGACGCATCGCACCTCACAAAAACATCCATGTTCTCATCCATGCACTCGATATCTACCGTCGCTACTACGACTCGCGTGCGGTCCTTACGATTGTTGGTTCATGCGACACCCCCTTATATGGAAAAGCGGTCGATGAATTGATTGATAAACGAGGACTAACAGATGCTGTTGTGTTCTCCTCAGGCGTGAACCTCGACGCATTGGTTGAGTACTACCAATCGTCGACGGTTTATGTTTCTGCAAGTGAACATGAAGGTTTCTGTGTTCCTCTGATCGAGGCAATGGCATTGGGGTTACCGGTAATTGCAGTGAATGCCGCAGCAGTGGGAGATACAACAGGGAGTGCCGCAAAGCTTGTTGCGCACCCTGACCCATTCGCTATTGCTGAGAATGTAGCAAAATTAATGGGTGATCCCGATGAAGTTAAAAAACTTCAAAATCGTGGATATATTCGTTCTGAAAAGTTTAATCCCAAGGTAACGCAACAGGCATATGTGGATTATCTCTCGGAGTGGCTTTCATGAAGCTTACTTTTGTAACTCCGCGGGTAGGTGACGACATAGTCGGAGGGGCAGAACATGCTGTGCTTATGCTTGCCGAAAATTGTGTGAAGTATGGCGATGTTGAAGTAAACATTCTTTCGACCGTAGCTGGTGATGAACGAACCTGGTCTCCTCGGTATGAAGTTGGTAGTGATGTAGTCCATGGAATTAATGTACATCGCTATGTCAATGAAGCAATTAATCGTATTGAATTCGATAATTGGGCGCGCCCCCTCTTGGATCGACCGAGCGCAGTGTCTTCTGAGCTGTTTGATAAGTGGCTCATTCAACAAGGCCCGTATAGTCCCGACCTTCTTGATGCAATAGAGAATTGCAACAGTGATGCGATCGTATTTCATCCCATGCTTTCGTCGCCGACAAGTCACGGTGTCTTTCGAGCACGATGTCCGGTGATCATCCATCCAGCTTTTCATGACGAGCCGTTGAGTCGGATGCCTGGTTATGGAGATGTTATGCGCCGTGCTGATTTGATTGCATTTTCTACACGTTACGAGCAGCAATTAGCTCAAAACATTATAGGAATCGAATTGCAGCGCCAAAGCGTCCTCGGATTTGGTGTTGATTCTCCCTCAGAACCTTCAGCAGCAAAGAACCAAAAGATACTTTTGGAACTGGGCCTTGAATCTTCTCGGTACGCCATTGTTATTGGTCGTGTTGATCCAGCAAAAGGTGCAGATATGTGCTTTGAGCTGTTTCGCAATTTCGCATCGTCGATAAAGGGCATAGACAAACTTGTTTTTGTCGGTCCGATGTCACCATCGTCTATTGTTCGCGAGAGCAACAATGTAACTATTGCGGGAGCAGTGGATGATGAAACGAAGTGGGCGCTACTGGGTCATGCGCGGTGCTTGATATCACCTTCTGTTACTGAATCATTTTCTTTGGTGGTCCTTGAAGCCATGAAGATGGGAGTGCCGGTTCTGGTTAATGGTTCTTGTGGGCCAACGCGTGAGCACGTTGTAAGAAGTTCATCGGGTGCGTATTTTTGTAATTCGACACAATTTATCTCTAGCCTTGATATATGTTCAATTGATTCACCTCTACGTACACTGATGATTCAAAGGGCTCAAAAATATGTCGACGAATATTACGATTGGGAAACGCTCATCAGCCGTTATATCGGGTCGATTGAGGCTGCCATTTCCTTTTCTACTAATTCGTGAATAAATTTTTCATAGGCAAACCACAGTATGCCTACAACAACAAGACATCCAAGCGAAAAGGATAGTGAAACCCATAACGTAGTTGCGATGTCGGTAAATGCAAATGCGATAGTACTTACAACCGTAACGGTTACGCCGCAGATATATGCCAAAGTTACGACTCTATAGTGTTGAAGAGCAATGCATGCTTGCAAAAGCGTTTGTGCAATGAGGAATATACAACTTCCTAAAGATAAAACTAGAAAATGGGAAAGAGAAAGCTGAAATTTATCGGCTCCAAAAAGGATTTTCCCTATGGTAGGTCCAAGAAGTGCGATGAAAGCGATGCCTGCAACGCTGAGAATGACAACCAGTGAAAGCAGTTTGCGAAACTGAAGACGAAATTCCGTGTGATCGCCTGTCGCATGAAAGGTAGATAATTTCGGTAGAAGTGCAGCCTGAACTGCCATAAATCCAATAACGGGAATCCGTGCGATGAAGAATGCGTTAGTAAAGTAACGTGCTGTTTGGCCAGATCCACCTTCGATAACGTTTGTCAGAAAAAGCGATGAATAGGCAAGCACTTGAGACAGAACAGAACTGGAGACCAGATAGAAAAGAGTGGTTCCCAGTTCTCTTTTCGAAGCATGTGAACCAGGTGTGACGAGGCTTTTAAGAAATGGTATGAAGGGAATAACAACGATGAGGGGAGAGACTCCCATTGCCAAGCCGTAATACCCGACATTTTCTATGCCAAATGCTGCTAACGCAACCACCGCGATAAATCGCACCGTTCCTTCGGTGGCAAGTGATGCTCCATACGCACCAAATTTATGATTGCCGGAAAGTACGCCGCGGGAACAGTGAAGAAAACCGTAACCGATGATTCCAATGATGAAACCGAGTTGAAGGAAACCGTTGTCGTGAAAAACGTGATGTACAAAGAGAGGAGTGAGAGCTGCAAAGATAGCGGCCATCACCAGTCCGATAGTAATTGCCATGAGTGCTGCGATTCGAAGGATGGGTTGGCTCCCATCGTTATGTGCAGCGCGGTGCGATATTGCCCGACTTATTTCTTGTTCTAATGGAAGGAATAGTCCTGGACCAACGACGAAGATTAAACTCCAAAAAGCCCCAAACCCCGCGTAGGCTCTGTCGCCGACAGCTCGATTCACAAGAATGACAACAACGTATCCTGTTAGAGCACCTACAAGCATCCCTGTACCGATAGCGAATGTACCTTTGGGAACCGTAGAGTGATGTTTCTTAGTGTTGTCCATTAATGATTAATCCTTTAACTCCACGTGATGCCGATGCAGTCGATCACAATTATAACTGTACAGTGTAAACATCTAGCAGCTGCATGAAGCGTAGCTTGGTTGAAGTGATAACTGTATAAGGGTAGGTTATTTATTATCTTGTTCTTATAAGAATAAAAAGAGGTCGATCAGCAGAGATGCTTAGTTGCACGGGAAATCTCGTGGTTGATAGTGCTACTTTCTATCGCGAAAGAATAGAATGATGTGCTTATGAGTAAGTTCACAACTGCGATTGAAGCCATTAAAGAAGAAGGTCTATCGGGCATCATTCGCATATTCGGTGAAAAGATAATCGATTTGAGTACTTGGCGCGGGTTTGGGAACGTGCGTAAGAAAAATGATGTTCGTTTTCTAGCAAAAGACGTTGACATCGTTGAATGCGAATGGGATACACAGCCGAAGGTGTTTTCGTCACCGAAAAAGGTTGGTCCATATCGATTTAATTGGATAATTTCGCCACCGGCTAAAGGGAGCGGCGGTCATCAAAATATCTTCCGGTTTATTCGTTTCCTCGAGCAGGCAGGACATTCGTGTCGAGTTTATTTCTATTCTGCTCATCATTGGATCTCTCTCGAACAAATCGAGAAGAACATATCGTCAAGCTATGAAAATATTGAGGCACCTATTCAATGGTTGGATGGTGAAATGGAAGAAGCTGATGCCATCGTGGCTACTGGGTGGGAAACCGCTTATCCAGCTTATCGATCGAATCTTGCAGCTAAGCGATTTTATTTTGTTCAAGACTATGAGCCACTTTTTTACACTATGGGTAGTGAATATGCGCTTGCAGAAAATACGTATAAGTTTGGTTTTACTGGAATAACTGCCGGTCATTGGTTGTCGACGAAACTCCACAATGATTTCGGTATGAGATGTGGATATTACGATTTTGGTGTTGAACATTCGCTTTATAAATGTGAAAATCTCAATCGTCGAGACAAAGTCTTTTTCTATGCGCGTCCAGTGACTTCACGACGTGGATTTGAACTTGGCCTTCTGGCGTTAAAAAAGTTTTATTCAATGCATCCCGAGATAGAAATAGTAATGGGGGGTTGGGATGTCGATGATATAAAAATTGATTTTCCCTACAAAAATTATGCAATTCAAGATGTAAAGGAACTTCCTTTCATATATAACCAATGTGCAGCTGCCTTGGTGCTCTCATTTTCGAATATGTCGCTTCTGCCGTTAGAGTTACTCTCATGTGGGACGATACCGGTAATGAATAAGGGGCTAAACAACGAAATGGTTGCAGAGAATGATTTCATTCTCTATTCCGAGCCTTCTCCTGGCGCCCTAGCTGCAGCACTGAGCACGGCGGTCACACGTGAAGGTCAACATGAATGGGCATTGAAAGCTGCCGCGAGCGTGGATAGCTGTTCCTGGAGCGTCTCTGGAGATCAGTTTGTTTCATTTATTGAAAGGGAAATGCGTGGCTAATTGTCTTGTGCTTGGCGCAAATGGTTTTTTGGGAAGCTATATCGTCGATATGCTTGACTCTCACCATCATTTTGTACGTGCATTCGATAAGTTTCGCGGCAATGACGTGCGCTTTAATCGATCAGACAGGATTGAGCTCTATCACGGTGAATTCTTGAACGAAGCAGACCTTCGTGAAGCACTTGAAGGCATCGATTATGTGTTCCATTTCATTTCTACCACTACACCAATATCTTCGCTCGAAAATCCACTCGTTGAAATTGATACCAATATTCGTTGCAGTGTGGAGCTATTCCAGCTATGTGTTGAAGCAAATGTAAAGAAGGTGATTTTCGCCTCATCAGGTGGAGCCATCTACGGAAATATTGATACTGATCTCATAAGTGAAGACACGATCCCTAATCCCATTTCTCCATATGCAGTTGGCAAGTTGTCAATCGAGAAATTTTTGGATTACTTTAGAGAAAAGTCAGGTTTAGAGAGTGTTTCATATCGAATATCCAATCCATATGGTGCCCGCCAATCGTTAAATTCGAAACAAGGTGTGATTCCTATTTTTTTAAATCATGTTGCATCTGGTGAACCAATCACGATCTATGGTGATGGCTCTATGGTGCGCGACTACCTTTATGTAAAGGATGCAGCACAATTAATTGTTAGTTCATTTGAGGAAACACGTTTTAATGTTTATAACGTTGGCTCAGGTACGGGCGTAAGCTTAAATGAATTGTTAGAAACGATAAACAGCATTACAGGAAAAATAGCTAAAGTCCATTATGTGTCTGCCCCTTCAACGTTTGTGGAAAGAAACGTTCTCGACACCTCTCGATTTGTTAGCGAATTCGGTATTACATCGGATACGTCGCTTGCTCAGGGTATCGAATTGACTTGGGAACATATTTTACATAATAGAATTGAGAAGTAGATGTCGCATGATGTAACGGTCACAATTTTGACTTTTAATGGGGACGAGTATCTTCGAGATCTATTGACGAGCCTGGTTAACCAAGAAACGCAGTATTCCTATGAAATACTAGTGATCGATTCAGGTTCTTCAGATGGCACGCTTGAAATCTGTAAGGAGTTCAGTGAGGTACGAATCGTAGAGATTCCAAATCACGAATTTGGTCATGGTCGTACCAGGAATTTAGCAGTTTCTTTTTCGGATTCAACGTACATGGCTTTCCTTACTCAGGACGCAGTTCCGTCACATCCGCGATGGCTCGATGCACTGCTCGAACCTTTCGAGATCATGGAGAACATCTCATGTGTTTTTGGAAAACAAATTCCCCGACCAGATTGTGTGGCTATTGTAAAGCGCGAAGTGGAACTTGTTTTTAGTTCTTTCGGAGATGATGCTTCACTTAGCGTTCAAAGAAAAACTGCCATTACGGAGTCAATCAATGTCCTGAATACATTTTTTTCAGATGTTAATTCAGCGGTACGTCGAGAGTGCGTCTTAGAAGTTCCTTTTCAAGATCTCAACTATGCGGAAGACCAAGCGCTCGCGGTGGACCATTTAAATCATGGCTGGTTCAAAGTGTATGCACCTCTCGCGAGCGTTATGCATTCTCATAATTATCCTTTGAAGAAGTACTTCAGCAGAAAGATGGATGAATGCATCGGGCTCTATGATTCCATCGGATATGTTCGACAAGTAAGTGCCAAACAGTGTTTGAGGAATTTCCTGAGTGGCACTATAAAAGATATGTTATTTATTAAGCGTGATCGCCAATACAGTGTTCGAATGAAGTTAGCAAACATTGCAAAAGCACCGGCATACAACTATGCGTTGCAAAAATGCTACTGGTTGGCAAGGGATCCCTCAGCGCATTCGAAACTTAAAAAACATTCTCTTGAGACCGCGGAGCGGCAAAAAATAACTTCTACATAAAGTGGACTGTGGATTCGAACGATCGACACTTTATCCTGCAGGAGCGATTTGTTCAGTGTTTGTATCCGCCGGTTGATCTCTCCATTTGTCATCGGTCTTGTGGACAAACGTAGGCAAGCTTGCAGCAGTAAAGATCAGAATTGTTATCAGGATATACGCCGATTGAAGTAACTGCTTGTTGAACATCTTGAGGATAAAGTGATTAGCTATAACATACACAAGAGGTAGGACCGCAAACGCGTATCTTCCCTGAACCGCGAGACCAATCATTCCGCTGCCTTGGTATGTAGAGTGGTTTTGTCGAAGAAGTGTAAATATATATACGCCTGAGACGGCGAGGCAAATAATCATCAACACATCTTGCTTCTTGATATGACGGATAATGGCTACGATTCCGAGGAACGCCCACACTTGAATTGCGGAAAGCATTGGTCGAAATCCAGAAATGGAATTATAGCCAAGAATACCGAACGTTCTTTCTGACATAATTCGGACCCATGCCGCGAAATATTCAATATTTCCTAGTGTTGCCATGGGGGTAGAGATCTTATCAAGCTCTTCACTTCTTCTAAAGATAAAGCTCTGTCTGCACTGTTCAGTAGTTAGTACATCCGTACATGAAGGTGTGAAAGTTCGAAAATCCAAGAAATTAAGTGCATAGCTCTTAACGAATGGAACAAGAAGTATACCGAGCAGGGTCAACAATATGGCTGAAGTGCGCCACGATTTAACAGAACGCCAACATTTCCACAATACGGAGGGAGTTTTAATGTAACGAATGATGAGAACAAATGCAATTGTCAGACCGATTGGTAAAAAGCTGATCTTCACCATACAGCCAGAAATAAGGACGATCAGCAACAAAGTTAAATGAACTGCAGTGAAATTTTTCCATAATTGAATTGTGTAATAGACAGCTAATAATGATAAAAGAATAAATAAGTTGTCATAGTTGATCGACGCGCTGAGAAATACAAACATTAGCGTGTTGCTCAGCATGAAAATGCTGATGTTACGAGCAAGCGGTTTGATGGATAAAGCGTTCGATATGGCAAAGATTATGTATAGAGAGCAGCATCCCATAGCGATATTGATCATTCTTAGGATGATGTAATCATGAGAAGTGCCACCAAAAAAATGAAACGGCAGGCTCAATAGATAGTGGTATAAATAAAATGGAGTGCGAATTACTGAGCCAAGAGAATAATAGTTTTCTTGGTCGCGTAAAAACGGTGACCATCCTTTTGAGGAAAAAAGCTCAATAAAGTCATAATGGTAAATTTCATCAGGAGCTATCCCAAGCCGAGTTGTGAGAGCCATGTAAGTTGTTTGGGCGATAAAATAAAGAAACACGCAACGGATGAAGAGTCGACTTTCAATGAACCGAATGAACCATGTTGTTGCATTGGAAACCTGAAGATTTGCGACTTTGTTGGGCAATATTGTCTTCATGGATTACGAGTATATCGAACTCAAACCCGGACAGATGTCAAAGTGCGTTACGAATTATATCGACCCCTGCCTGCTACAATAGTCAATTCACGCTATGAAACTTGTTGTATTTTCGATCTGTAAAGATGAAGCCCTTACTATTGGAGAATTGATAGATCGAATTCCAAAAAGCATCGAGGGAATAGATGAAATACAAACCTTGATAGTAAGTGATGGAAGCGTCGATGCAACTGCAGAAATTGCTCGTTCTCGTGGTGTAATAGTTATAGAGGGGCAGTCTCAAAAACGTTTGGCCTATAGATTTACTCAAGCTATCGAAACCTGTCTGGAGCTGGGTGCAGATTTGGCTGTTAACATCGATGGCGACCTCCAGTTTGCGCCAGAAGATATTCCCAAGATTGTAAAACCTGTAATTGAAGATGGATTTGATTTTGTGGCGGCTGATCGTTTTACTGATATGGATTCGGGTAAGAGCGTACGACCTGCGAATATGCCAGTAAATAAATATTTAGCAAACAGAGTGGGAACATGGATCGTCAGTAGTTTAACGAGACAACGTTTTAGGGATGTAACCTGTGGATTTAGGGCTTACAATCGTGCTGCGATGTTGGCGTTGAACATAAATAGTACGTATACATATACGCAAGAATCTTTTCAGCTGCTTGCCCTTAAGCAGATGGATATCAAGGCAGTCCCTGTGAAGGTTACATATTTTCCGGGCCGGAAGTCTCGTGTGGTGACTAGTTTTTTTGGTTTTATGATTAATAGTGCCGTGAACATTGTGCGAGCATATCGAGACTTTGCTCCTTTGAGGTTTTTTGGAAGTTTAAGCATTCTGAACTTTATTCTGGGATTGATGTGTTCAGGTTTTGTCTACGCACATTGGTTGCGAACTCAACAGCTAAGTCCCTATAAATCTTTAGGTTTTTTGGGATTGTTTTTTATGAGCATGGCAGTAATATTTGCTATTACGGCGTTGCTTGCTGATATGTTCGACAGAATTCTCAACAATCAGGAAAAGATTCTCGAACGTTTGAAAAAACAAGAATATTCTGAAGGTAACGAAACGTGATTCATTTTGTCATTGGAACTCGAGCACAGTTGTTTAAATTAGCGCCTGTTATGTTGGAATGTGAAAAACGCCACTTGCAGTGGCGTTGGATTTATACAGCTCAGCATAAAGATACCATGGAAGCGACAATCAAAACCTTTGGATTACCGCAACCGGACTATGTTGTTGTTAAGTGGGAAACCGAAGCTAAGACAATGGGCAAAATGTCACAATGGCTAATTCGATGCATGGGTTCACTTGCATCAGGTAAAAAAATTCTCGCCGGATATAGAGGTAAAAAGAATATTATCGTTACTCATGGAGATACGATTACGACATGGTGGGCCGCGCTTCTGGGAAGACTAAATAGAACCAGAGTTATGCATATCGAAGCCGGAATGCGTAGTGGAAAGCTATTTGATCCGTTCCCGGAAGAAATTAATCGAATTATTACGGGATGGCTTTCTCATATCCATATTTGTCCTGATCAACAGAGCGCCGATAATTTAAAACGGTATACTGGCGAAAAAGTCAATCTCACTCTCAATACACAAGCAGATACGATTGCATTTGGTTTAAGTCATTGTGAAAACGACCCCTATGTTCTGCCTGAAAATAAATATGTTGTTGCGAGCCTTCATCGATATGAGAATATATTCAACAAGGATAGATTCACCCACATCATCTCGCTGCTTGAACTTATCGCGAAAGAATTCACTCTATGTGTAGTTATGCACCCAGCAACAGTTATCCAAATCGACAAACTCAACCTTCGAAAACGTTTAGAGGATAACCCGAATATTGAATTGATTCCTCGTCTCGAATACTTGCCCTTTATCAAGTTGATTGACCATTCAGAGTTTGTGGTAACCGACGGGGGAGGGAACCAAGAAGAGCTTTACTTCATGGGGAAACCTACCCTTCTATTCAGGTACGCCACAGAACGCCCCGACCATATTGGCTATACGACAGAGCTTTCTGAGCTTAAAGAATCAATCGTTCAGAGCTTTATGGACAACTATCAGGACTACCAGCAAGAGCGAAAACAAATCGATTTTTCTCCATCAGAAAAAATTGTTGACCGTCTCGAACCTTTTTCTCGTTTAGGCTCAAGCTAGTTTCGTATCAGCACCTTTTTTTTATTAGGATAGAGTGCTTCCTTGAAGGGACATCATGAGCCATTTTATTCCAGTATCTATGCCAATCATCGGCGATGAAGAGAAGAGGGCAGTTCAAGACGTATTGAACTCAGGAATAATTGCACAAGGCCCCGTGGTGCAATCCTTTGAAGAAGAATTTGCAGATTACTGCGGCACACAATACGCAGTCGCATTTAATAGCGGAACGGCTGCAATTCATACAGCTCTACATGTAGCTGATATCGGGCCAGGAGATGTTGTTATAACAACGCCGTTTACTTTTATTGCAACTGCTAATCCTATTCTGATGCAAGGTGCAACTATCCAGTTCGTTGATATCTCAGCCGATACCTTCAACCTCAATGTAGACCTACTCGAGAGTTCTTATAGCCCAAATACGAAAGCCATTATTGCTGTCGATTTGTTTGGGCAACCTGCAGAGTACGAAACCATTAATACTTTTGCTCGCGATCGTGACCTTTGCGTGATTGAGGACGCATGTCAAAGTGTGGGTGCAACCTATAGGGGTGTAAAGACCGGCAATCTCGCTGATTTTGGATGTTTTTCATTGTATGCAACGAAGAATATGATGTCTGCTGAAGGTGGAGTGCTCACAACGAACGATGAGAACGCCGCAAAGCGAGCAAAAAGCTTCCGTCAACATGGAATGGTCGGCCCCTACCAGTACGAAGGGCTTGGTTATAACTACCGTACGACGGATATTTTGGCCTCGATCGCACTCGCGCAACTTCATAAAATCGATGACTTTAATAAACTGCGAAATCAAAACGCAGAGCGTCTGATCGAAGGCATTGGCGATATTCCAGGACTTATTCTTCCTTCAATTAAACCTGAGAGAACTTCGTCCTTTCATCAATTTACAATACGAATTACGGCAGAGTATCCACATTCACGCGAGAAATTCATGGAAAGTATGCATGATGAAGGAATCGGTACAGGAATTTATTACCCCAAGCCTCTCCATCACTATGACCATATCCGAAAACTGGGTTATTCGCTAGGAGATTTCCCTATTGCTGAACAATTAGCGAACGAAGTTGTTTCACTTCCTGTGCATCCCAGTCTTACTGCAGACGATATTGACAAAATAGTTTCTACTGTAAGAAAGATTTCTCATGTCTAATGTGATTCGAGTTGCTGTTATCGGTGCGGGGAATATGGGGCGTCATCACATTCGTAACTACTCGGAAATTCCCGAGACGGAACTAGTCGCGATTTCTGATCCTAATCCAGCTACTCAAGAGATTGCTGATAAATACGGTGTTTCTTATTTCGATAACTATGTAGAGATGTTTAATAGTTGTGATATCGATGCTGTATCCATCGTCGTACCTACTCCACTGCATTATCAAATAGCTAGCGAGGCAATATCGCGCTCGATACATATTCTTGTCGAAAAACCGATCGCATCCAATGCGGTGGAAGCTGAGAAACTTATTGAACAAGCGCAGCAAGCAGAAGTTATTTTTACTGTGGGTCATATAGAGAGATATAACCCTGTTGTTAAAGCGCTGAAGCAATTAGTTGACAGCGGTTCGTTGGGGGATATATCGTCCATCATTTCGAAACGTTTAGGCGGATTTCCTATGAACCAGCCCAAAACCGATGTCATTATGGACTTAGCAATTCACGATATTGATATCTTTAACTTCCTGATTGGTCAAACTAGTTCTTTTATTGGTGTGCATGGTTCAAGAACCTTCCATTCAGAGGAAATGGATTCAGCTGAAATTCTCTTGAGTTGCAATGGGGTTTCTGGCTTTATGCAAGCTAACTGGGTAACACCAGTAAAAATTAGACGAATCTCCATTACTGGTTCCAAGGGATTTGTTGAGGCTGACTACATCACTCAAGAAGTTGTTCACTACGATGCGAACGTATCTGAAGGGTTGGGTACCTTTGAAGAATTCGTTAATCAGTTCAGTAATCCCGAAAAAATCACTGTAGAAGTAGCGAAAGAAGAACCTCTCAAGCAAGAGCTCACTGCGTTTGCCGCTGCTATTAATGGAGATGCTTCGCGTTTGCTGGTTGATCCACATAATGCGCTCGCAGCTCTAGAGATTGCAATGCTAGCCAGTGAAAAGCTTAAGAATGTCGAACTCGCACATGAGTGAACCGGCATATATTCACCCCACTTCAGAAGTCAATGGTGCAGCAACCATTGGAGACGAAACGAAGATATGGAACTGGGTTCAAATTCGTGAAGGTGTAGTTATAGGAAAAAATTGCATCATTTCTAAGGGCGTATACATCGATAAAGACGTATCCATTGGGAATTTAGTGAAGATTCAAAATAATGTATCTATTTTTCACGGCGTTAATATTGGCGACGGTGTATTTATCGGTCCACATGTATGCTTTACTAATGATCTTCACCCACGAGCGGTGACGAAAGATTTTTCCCCGTCGAATGATTCCGACTGGCAAGTTGACCAGACCTTCGTTGGAAGAGGTGCATCAATAGGAGCGAATTCGACAATTATTGCTGGCAATTCAATAGGTGATTTCGCGCTTATTGGAGCCGGATCGGTAGTCACAAGCGATATTCCTTCATACGCGTTGGCTTACGGAAATCCCGCCAGGGTTGTCGGTGAAGTGAATGAACAAGGAATCGTAGTGAAAAGGTTTAGCTAACTGGTTCCAAATCGCTTTTATCGACTTTTTTTCGAGCATTCAATATCTGTAATACAGTCCAACTAAGGAACAAAACAGAGAACAAAACAGTTCTGTCGATTATCGAATAGGAAAGCGTTTCAGCGGTGCTCAGGCCAGTAACTTGAGAGGAAGCGACAAGAACTGCTTCTTTGATACCTATGTTGCCGGGTGTAACGTTAAGAAAAACGCTGATAGAAGATAATGCCACCAATAAAAGGAGTCCTGCAAACGATATTTCAATTTGTAGTGACTCAAGGATAAAGTAATTAGTTGCAAGGCCCACCAGATATCCAAATGCCGCCAGCATAATGAGTTGTGGCAATACCTTTCTGTCGGAAATGATTAAATTCCATCCATCGAGAATTTTTACAACGATACTTTTCCCGGGGAAGTGTCGACTTGTTGAGAGTAGTAGTGACTTCGTGGCCCGTGATGCTTTACTTAACATCAAAATAAGGTCAATGATAAACAAAGATCCAAATACCAGAAACAATAATCGATTGCTTCGTTCGTCATAATTGCCAATGAGAAAAAGTGAGGTTAATCCACTTACGGACACAACGAAAAAAACAATAACGTAGTTACCGGCAACAGTTGTTAAGAAATCGCTGTACTTTAAGCCGTGCTTTCTTTTTAAATATAAACCTCTGATGCCAATTCCTGTGCCTCCAGGAGCGAAGAAATTGCCTACGGATGAAATCAGAGAAACGTAGAAACTTTCGACAATACCTATTTTTTTATTAAAGGGACTAAGAACGATCTTAATAAAAATTCCATTAACAAAAAGAGATAAGACATTCATAATTATCAATAGAAAGATAAATTCAAATTTTATATGACTTAGCAATTGAAATTGTTTTTGGTTATTCAGGATATACCAACCAAAGAAAATGAAGGAGATTGCGAGAACAACTATCGACACGTACTTTTTGTATGCGATGGATTTCTTTTCCTGTAGGTGTATAAATAGTCCCTTAATCAAACCGGTATAGAAAACAGCTGCAACAACGGGTATAGCGAGGAACAGCTTATAGACGTGGGAAGGTTTCTGGGCCAACAATATGCTCGCCAATAACAACAAACCTGCAAGTGCAATAGCAATATTGACTGTTGAAACTTTGCTTATAATTCCCACTGCGAGGAGCAAAGGAGGAAAGAGTAAGAATCCAAGAAGAATATTATGAAAACGTGTTTTTGGTTGAATATAATAATTTACAAAACGTGGCCCACGTTCGTACAAGTGCCTTACCTGTTGGGAGAATGAATTTCTCGGCTGATAGAGAATATTTATAGTTTGACTCCGGCATAGTTTGCGATCGTTGTTGACGAGTGCCCTCAGCATTCTTGTGTCATCGCTTACATGCTTTTCCGTGACATCCACATTCATGTTTTCGCATGCTTCAAGATACTGTTGTTTTTTAATGAGTAGTCCACCGCTACCTTTAGGTGTCTGTTCAAAGTTTTCTGTGGTTATGTAGATTTTCTCCAGGTCACGGGATTTTCGAGAAAAGATTCTTTTACGTGCTAAATGAATGAAAGTATTGATGATGCTCTTTTCCCAACCCACTTCAATAACACCTGGAATGACAACTTCTTCGTTGAGGGCGAAAATCGTTTCAAGATAATCTGGGGGCACGGCGATACGGTCGCCCATAAAGATAAGCCATTCACCGCTAGCTAGTTCTGCAGAGCGTTTTTGAGCTGCGAAGCGGCCCTGATTTTCTTCGAACATCTCAATAATCAATCCAATGTTCTTTTGAGCGAAGGGCTTATCGTAATTCTTAATTCGTTCATAGAGATCAGGATTTGGACCATCGATCACGATTACGACTTCCATGTCTGGTCCTGGAAAGGTCTGCTCGAGCATGCTCGTTAAACAGCGATCAATTAGTTCTATCCCTGTATATGTTGCCATAACAAAAGAAACTTTTGGTGAGCTATTATTCATTGATTACTTGTTTCTGAATAAGTGTCAGACACCGACGCCTCGATAAATGAATAGTTGGGAAAGTTTTTCTCCGTCAAAAGCATTTTTTCCATCAATAAACACTTTTGCATTCGTGCCTTCAAAGTTATGCTGCAAGAATTCCTGGTGATCCACGGCAAGAAGGATGGCATCAACGTCAGATAATGCTTCATCCATGGTTGAAACATCTGATTTTTCGATAAAGAACGGGTCGTAGGTTTTGACGAGCGCCCCGCGGGATTCAAGTATCTCTTTAACCACGTAGGAAGGACTTTCGCGATCGTCAGCAACATCGGGCTTGTACGACAGGCCGAGTAACGCCACTCGTGCTCCCTTAATCTGTAATCCGGCTGTTTGTAATCCTGCTTCTAATTGGTCAGCTGTGAAGTTGGGCATATTGTTATTAATCGATCGGGCCAATGACAAGAAATCGTGATCAAAACCTGACTTTCGAGCGTACTCAATCAAATAATACGGATCCACAGGGATGCAATGACCACCTACGCCGATACTTGGGTAGTGGGGCATAAAGGCAAAGGGCTTTGTTGCTGCACCGTCAATAACATTCTTAACGTTAATACCAAGTTGGGTAAATGACATAGCGAGTTCGTTCACAAAAGCAATGTTGATATCGCGGAATGAATTCTCCACAACCTTGCATGCTTCTGCTTCTTTTATGTTTCCCATCGGTTTAATGGGTGCGCCAATAATCGTGTTATAAAATTCAAGTGTTCTGCGCAATCCTTCGTCATTGCTGCTTCCAACAACTCGAGGTATGTTTTCCACCGTCCATGTTTTGTCCCCGGGATTGATGCGTTCGGGGCAATGCGAAATGTAAAAATCTTCGTTGATTTTCAAACCGGACATTTCTTCGAGTAGAGGTCTTACGATTTCGTCACACACTCCAGGATTTACGGTGGATTCGATGATAACCACTGTTCCTTTGGCGAGATGCTGCGCGACTGACGATATTGCAGTTTTTAGTGGTCCTAAGTCGGGCTCATAGTTTTCTTTTACTGGAGTAGGCACGCAAATAATGACGATTTCAGAATCTGAAATCGATTCGTATTCATCCGATGCAACGAGAGTTGATGTCCCAATATTCTCTGCAACATACTCGTCTGAAAGAGGATCGATGTTGTTATTAATTTTGTGATTTTTGGCACTGTCGAGATCTATGCCAGTGACGTCGAAGCCTTTTTTTGACGACAAGAGAGCTAAGGGTAAGCCGACATATCCCAGACCGACTATTGAAACGCGCATTGATTCCTTGCTCATAAAAACTTTATGTAGTCTACACCAGCAGCGAGGAAGCGCTTTATTAGACGGTTGTTTTGGCTCCGCGGCCAGCTATGCGATGCTCTGCATATCTGACAGATACATTGGAAACGATAAAAAGAAAAAAATGGAGCTCGCTCGTTGCTTGGGGCAAGTCTGAAGTCACCAGAAAGATGCCATGATGGACACAACGAGATAGGCTGAGCTAGATGTCTATGTCTGATAACTATTTGAAAAGTCGGTCGATCCAAGAGACGTTTCGCCGATACGAAGATGCAGTTGATCTAGGGGCGAAAACTGATTCATTCTTAAACTCAGAAACGCTACGGTCGTCGCGATTGGCATTTTCTTTGCGCAAAAGAGATTCAGGTCACTCGCTACAGTTTTCTGAAACAATTACCACACGCATTGTTGATGTGATCATTCCTGTATTCGGAGAATCTCCTTCGCTTGAAAAATGTATCGAGGCAATAACTTCAACTAAAAACTGTCAAGTTCGAATTACATTGGTAGATAACGGGACTCCAGAAAATGTTATTGGGCAATGTGAAAGATCAAACGAAATTTATCAAGTTATTCGTAATGAACAGAATGTAGGATTTGGACAAGGTTGTCATCAGGGAATCATGGCAACTGAATCAGAATATTTAGTACTTCTCAATTCTGATGCGATCGTTGAAGAAGATACCATCCCAGCTCTTGTTTACGAATTGGAGAAAGATTCCAGGGTTGCCGTATGTGGAGCGACGAGCCTGGACGAACGAGGAAGTCTTTCCGAGTTCGGAAGGTATTTTCACCGAGATGCCCACTCTTTTTCTTATGGCGAAAACGAAAACCGTTCCGATCCACGATTTCTCTCCAGATTGCGGGTTCCTTATGTTTCCTTTATCTGTACGGCTATAGCCAGAGAAGAATATATCCGTGTCGGCGGTTTTGATGATGAATATTTTCCTGCGTATTATGAGGATTCTGATTTATGTTTTCGGTTAAAGAATCAGGGCTCGTTTGTTCTGGTTTCACCATTCGCACGGGTAAATCATATTGGCGGGCAATCAGCGCAATCGCTGATTGATGTAGAAAATATCCGTGAAAACAATAGGCATAAATTTCTAGAGGCCCACCGTGAAGAGCTCAATACAATCCCTGAGGAAATTGATGAAACTAGTTACCCTCATGAAAAAGAAATGCTCATTCACCAAGAGTACTCTTTGCGCATTCTTGTGATTTCAGAAAAGTTAGAGGATGCTGTGATGGATCAGATTCCAGAGGATACATATGACACATTTTGTTCTGTCTTATGTTTTGAAGCAGATTCGCATAGAGCAAATGATCTTCGAAGATCAGGTTGCGAAGTTTCTTTAGATTTTGGGAAGAAACTGCATCATTGGATGAGGGAAAGAATTGGTTTATTTGACGAGGTTGTTTTTTGTGATGAATGGGTAGCGACGCAGCTGTTTGAGATTGTGGCGTACACGCAACCATCAGCGAATATACTGTTCCACCACACTCGTACTAAGTAGATCGGACAGTTATGAAGACCCGTACCCTTCTTATTCTTGCAGCAATAACTGCGTTGATTATTTTGGCTGCTTTCGCTGTGGTTTTTTCAGAATATGCATCACAGCTGAACTAAGGGCGAATGTTATTACTGCGAGAGTCTTCCCTCATTAAGCGAAGAAACAAATGAGTTAAAGTGAACAAGTGATAATGAACGAAACATCATTTAAAAATAATAAAGTGAAAAAAATTGTTGTAATTATTTTTGAATATCTTTTTGTCGGTCTTATAAACGTGATATTGGCAATGACGGCTCTTGAACTATGGGGGAAAAGCATTTCAGTGCCGTGGACTCGTGGAGGGGATGGGGATTTCAATCTCATCATGATTCGTGCGATCGAACGCACGGGATGGATATTTCATAATCCACATTTAGGTGCTCCGGAAAAGTCTCAGATTTATGATGTGCCCCAGGGAGGTGAAAACCTCCAGTGGTTTACCATGAAGGTAATAGGAACATTTACAACGGCTCCTCAAACCCTCAATATCTATTTTTTACTCACGTTTATGTTTACCGCAATGGCTGCCTACGGTGCTGCAAAGTGGTGGGGTTTATCTCGATCTACGTCATTTGTCATCGCAACGTTGTATACATTTATTTCATATCATTTTTTCCGTAACGAACATCACATATTTCTGAGCATGTATGCGACTATTCCCCTGGTGCTGGTCTATGCCTGTAAGTCTGTTGCAGGGAAAGTCACACTCTCGCGATGGAAGTGGGTGCTATTTGTGGTCGTTGCTTCATCAACGCAGTCTTACTACACGGTATTTTCACTCCTACTTATCGCAAGTGCCTGTGGATTTAATCTCGTTCGGCGTAATCACATAAATCTACGTCAACATCTTTTACTCATCGTCTCGATTTTCACACTTTTCATAATCAATCTTCTACCTTCTATCCTCTATATACTCAATAACGGTCGCAACAAAGTAGCGGGAGTAAGGAATTACGACGATTCCGAATCGTATGGATTGCAGATTATCAATTTGTTTGCACCACGGTCGGGTCACCGAATTGGGTTACTAGATCGCATAGGAAATTCTGCAGCGAATGCAGGACTTCGTTCTGAGCAGGGTCAATCAATTGGGATTGTTGCGGCGGTGGGCGTTGCTGCCCTTTTGCTTTACGGACTGTACAAGATCATCAGGTCAGAAGTAATGATGGAACGCTTTCAGTACCCGTTTGTTCTTGTAGCCTCAATAATGTTTTTGACCGTATCTAGTGGGTTCGTTCTGTTGGGCGGGATTATTGGGCTCAACCAAATACGTTCCTGGAATCGTGTGGTTGTCATCATCGCATTCATAGGATTGCTCTGTGTGGGCTACTTCCTTGAGATGATTATTAAAAAGAAAGCATGGACAGGTGTTGTACCAATTCTGCTGATGGTATGTATCCTATCGCTCGGCCTATTCGATCAAACATCACCGGATGACGCATTCCCCGTCGATCAAATAGCAGTACAACAAAAAAGTGATTGTGATTTGATTAAAAGCATTCAAGCAAGGAAACCAAATCATAAGAATGTTTTTCAGTTTCCATTTGTCAGTTACCCAGAAGCGCCGCCGATGCATAATCTGGGTCACTATGTGCAAGGGCTCCATACGATGTGTGACAGCAATTTCCACTTCAGTTTTGGTGCAATGAAGGGGCGAGATGATGATCTCCAGCGACGCATTGGGCTCAAAGGTACCTGCGAAAATCTTGACGATTGCGCCAAAATTGATCAGATTTCACAACCAGATCTCAGAGCCCTTCATCGTGCTCAGTTTTCTGTGATCATTGTTTACCGTCACGGCTACCCAGATTTAGGGAGACGAATCGAGACACAATTAACTAAACAATTTGGAGACCCTATTGTGAGCGACGATCAATCGCAGGTTGCCTTTATTATCGATGCTGATTCTGGTGTCAGATCTTAGATGGCCTTTTTATAGAGATTTCCCCAGCTTCGCCATGTAATGCCATCTGCTTTAAGATTCATGTCTATGACAGATACTCAAAATTTTGATGTGGTGGTACTTGGCGGTGGACCAGGAGGATATGCGGCAGCTCTCTATGGAGCGGCAGCAGGACTGAATATTGCTTTGATCGAAGAATTGCGCGTTGGAGGTACATGTCTGCACCGCGGATGTATTCCTGCGAAAGCTCTTTTGCAAACTGCTGAGGTGACGCGGACAATTAAACATGCTGGAGATTTTGGTGTCACGAGTTCTGAACCAAAGGTTGATTTCTCTGCGATTCAAAATCGTAAGAATGCCGTAATCAACCAGATGACGGGTGGTCTTGAAGGCTTACTCAAGCGTCGTAAAGTCACGGTATTCAATGATCGAGGATCTGTTGCTGATGCAACGAAAAAACAAGTGACGCTTTCCGATGGAACCATTGTTGGTGCAACGCGCGGACTGATTTTGGCCACGGGTTCTTCTCCACGAGAATTTCCCGGCACTCCTTATGACGGGGAAGTAATTCTCTCTTCAGATCATGTACTAAATCTTGAGTATGCTCCCGCATCTGTTGTAATTATTGGCGGAGGTGCAATTGGATGTGAATTTGCAAGCTATCTGAACGAAATGGGTTCGCAGGTTACTCTTCTTGAAGTAGCTCCGTCGCTTCTCGCAGGTTGCGATAAAGATGCTGCTGCGGTGGTGCAAAAGTCGTTTATTAAACGAGGAATGACTGTCCTTGCTGGTGTAAACGTTGGTTCAATTGCTCGCAAAGGTTCTAAAGGAAGCGTTACGTACACCGACGCTGAAGGTCAAGCACAAACTCTTGATGTTGACGCGGTGATTGTGAGTGTGGGTCGTCGGCCGCGCAGCGAAGGCATTGGCATTACGGAAGCGGGTATTGCGATTGATGATCGAGGGTTCGTTACGGTTGATGGGAATATGCGCACAAACGTTGAGGGTGTTTATGCAGTGGGCGATCTTGTCGCTACTCCTCAGCTCGCACACGTCGGTTTTGCAGAAGCCATGGTTGCAATTCAAACGCTTCTTGGAGAAGACGCGACGCCCATTGAATATGGCAAAGTGCCGTGGGGGATCTATTGTCACCCGGAAGTTTCTTTTTGCGGAATGACCGAGGATAAGGCTCGTGAAGCAGGATACGACATCGTTGTGAAGAAAGAAGGCTTCATCGGTGATGGCCGTGCAGTCATCATCGGCGAAACGGACGGTTTCGTAAAAATTATTGCCGAAAAAGATGGACCCATCTTGGGTGTGCATATCGTGGGTCCTTGGGCAACGGAATTGCTTGCTGAAGGCTATCTTGCTTTGAACTGGGAAGCGACAATTGCTGACATTGCACCGCTCGTGCACCCGCATCCCACCTTGTCCGAGGTATTCGGCGAAGCGGCAATTGCGCTGACCGGACGACCAATCCACGGTTAGCAATCAGCAAACCTTCAACACGATATTTTGTTCGCGAGCGAATAGAATAATTCTTGTTTTGTGGCCTATGTGCGCAAAATTTCGTACTTACTTCTAAGGAGATCACGTGGACATCACGATGCCCCAACTCGGAGAAACTGTTACCGAGGGAACAATTACTAAGTGGGTTAAGAAAGTTGGAGACACCGTTGCTGTCGACGACACTCTGTTTGAAGTATCAACAGATAAAGTTGATTCCGAAGTCCCTTCACCCGCTGCAGGTGTCTTAAGTGAAATCATAGTTAACGAAGGTGACACCGCTGCTGTGGGCGCGAAGCTTGCTGTTATATCTGATGGTGCGAGTGCTGGTTCGGCTCCCGCGCCGGCTGTACAAGAAGCTTCGGCTCCCGCACCTGAGCCTGAGGTCTCGTCGCTGGCTGCAGATACTCCTGCACCCGAACCTGCACCCGCACCTGTTGCTCCCGCTGAATCCTCGGCCGACGCACTCACTGCCTCCCATGCTGTTCCTACGCAACGTCCGGCAGCAAGCACATCGGCCTCGGCTCCAGCTACGGACACAAGTACAAAAGGCAAACTGATTTCGCCGATTGTTCGCAAACTAATTAACGACAATCAACTCGATGCTTCGACTATTGCCGGTACCGGCGTTGGTGGTCGAATCACTCGAGAAGACGTAACCGCAGCATTAGCTGCATCCTCTGCCGTTTCGCCTTCTCCATCCGTGGAGAATCGCTCGGATGCACCAGCTAGTTCCCAGCCTGCACTTGTGACGAAACCAAGCTCGGGAGATACTGTCATTCCTTTCGACAACATGCGACGACGAACTGCTCAACACATGGTCATGAGTCGCGCGACAAGCCCGCATGCTTATATATCCATCGAGGTTGACTTCGAGAACGTTGAACGCGTTCGTCGTACATTTGGGCCTGATTTCAAACAACGAGAAGGGTTTTCTCTTACATACCTTCCCTTTATTGTTCGTGCGCTTAGCGAAGTTCTTCCTGAATTTCCCAACGTCAACGCTTCGGTAGATGGTGACAACCTTGTTGTACATCATGATTTTCATGTAGGTATCGCTGTTGACCTCGACCATAAAGGTCTATTAGTCCCAGCACTGCGAAATGCAGATGGGAAGCGAATGCGTCTCATTGCTCAAGAGATTCGTGATTTAGCAGTTCGTGCGCGTTCGAAAAAGTTACAGCCAGAAGAAATTATGGGTTCAACTTTTACGATTACGAATCCTGGACCATATGGTTCTTTTCAGACCTTCCCGATAATCAATCAACCGCAAGTTGCGATCCTCGCAACGGATGGTGTTGCTAAACGACCTGTCGTTGTTTCCGATGAATTTGGTCAAGATGTGATTGCGATCCATCATATGGGTATGCTCACTCTTGGATGGGATCACCGGGCTTTTGACGGTGGATACACGGCTCAGTTTCTTGCACGCTTAAAGGAAGTACTTGAAACCCGCGATTGGGAATCAGAGATCGTCTGAGCTTATTGTCGCAACGCCGGCGAAGCCGGTCGTTGCTCGCGGTAGTCGCTTCGCTTCTGGCTCATCCTTCGCTCCCTGTGAATTAGATAACCGAATTGAAAGGAGAGAGAATGGAGAAAACGCTCTACGTTCGCTCTCTTGGACGCGTCAGTTTCGAAGAAGGCGATGCCTTACAGCGAGCACTGCACAAAAGCGCGGATGATTACCTTCTCTTTCTCGAACATCATCCTGTCTATACATGTGGTTCGGGAACAAAGTCCGAACATCTCAAAGATATAGATCCTGAGATCAATGATGTCATTGACGTCGATCGTGGGGGAAGCATTACTTTTCATGGACCAGGCCAGCTTGTTGGTTATCCCGTCATAACGGTAGGTGAGACAAGAGGAGATCTTCGTTCCTCCCTAGCGTTTATTCGCTCTCTCCAAGATGTCCTGATCGAAGCACTGCGTATCTTGGGTATAGAAGCAATTTCAAAAAGCGATTATACGGGTGTTTGGATTGATCACGGGGAAGAATATGTAGATACAGATCGCTATGCAAAGATTGCCGCAATCGGAGTCAAAGTTGCACAAGGGCGCACTCGTCACGGCTTCGCGCTCAATATCTCTACCGACCTTGATGCGTTTTCCAAAATTGTTCCCTGCGGGATCGAAGAATACGGTGTTACTTCTTTGCATCAACTGGGTTTCGATCACATCACTTTGGATGAGATCACCGAAACAATCACAAAAACCTTTCTCGAAAAATTCTCCTACGGCGAAGTCGACATTGCTTCTGTTTCTTCATCTTCAGGAACTAATCAACCGCGGATGGTGGCCGACGTGCTCACTCTCTCCCATGCTCAAACGCAACGTGCGTTCGCAAGCACATCGGCCACCATCCTTGTTGGTGAAGACGAAAGTGAAAAGTTGACTGTTGCTGTATCTGAGGTGGTTTCATCCGAAGTTCGATCGAGCGACTTTGCATTGCACTCGGAGCGCGGGCGGATTTCGGATGAAACCGAACAGCCATCTGATCTAAGTAGGTTTTCAAAAGAGGCGGTGTCGCCGCTACAGCCGAGTTTGAGATTGTTGGGAAGATTGGCGCAGGCAGGTGTTGTTGTTGATCTTGAGAAAGATAGACGTGCTCGTCCGGAATGGATGAAGAATAAAGTTAAGGCGACTGAAGGTTTCAAAGAGCTAAAAGAACTTTCTCGCGATTTAAATCTCCACACTGTATGCGAGGAAGCCGGGTGTCCCAATATCTATGAATGTTGGGAAAGTAAGACAGCAACTTTTATGATCTTGGGCGAACGTTGTACTCGAGCATGCACCTTTTGTTTGGTCGATACACGTAAACCCGAAGCAGTCGATGCTAACGAACCTCGCAATGTTGCTGTTGCTATATCGTCTTTGGGTCTTGAATTTGCTGTGATTACTTGCGTAGCTCGTGACGACTTAGATGATGATGGGGCAGGGCACTTTGCACAAACGGTCAGAGAAATACGCGCATTGTCTCCAAATACTGGAATTGAATTATTAATTTCAGATTGTCGAGGACGAAGCGAATCTCTTGATGTGATCTTTGCGGAACGACCTGATGTGATTAATCACAATATTGAAACGGTTGCACGTATTCAACGAGCGGTAAGGCCCAGTGCCGGATATGCGCGTTCTCTTTCGGTGCTCGCTCGGGCCAAAGCTGCTGGTTTGACAACGAAATCTGGAATTATTGTCGGTATGGGTGAGACTTCAGCAGAAATTCTTCAGACCCTTCGAGATCTAAAGAATGTTGGAGTTGATATTGTAACCATTGGGCAATATTTACAGCCCACACCTTCACATTTGCCGGTTCATCGTTTCGTCGAGCCAAGAGAGTTCGCCCTGTACAAGGAATTCGGTGAATTAATAGGGATCCGTCACGTGGAATCAGGGCCGTTAGTCCGCAGTTCATATCATGCCAAGAGTTCGGCTCAAGCAGCCCAATAACGCTTACTATCTCAACAGGTGGAATAAAACCTTCCTCTACCTATAATAGAGCGTGATTTTTAATGTCTCTTTCGTGTGCCTGGCATACATGTTGGGTATTACTTCATCGACTTTCTTTATTCGTTCGCGCGCGCTTGTAGGAGCAGGTTTCTTTTGGTTAATGTCAGGTGTCAACGTCGGTTTTGCTTTTCTTAGCGTGATTTCATCGTCGAATACCATCCGCATACTTTGTGTGAGTGTTTTGGTTTTCTCCCTCTTACAATTAGCACATGTGATTGCACATAGGAATCAGGTTAAAGAAAAACAAACAGTTCTCGATGTAACTCAAGCAGTGTTCTTACTTGCTGCAATCGTTGTAACAATGATTGCGATTGTCCACGAAGATATTACAGGTACTGATTTTCTCCGTGAAAGTGTGCGGGGCATTGTGGGGGGATTATTGCTCGGTGGTGTGACAACTGCCATGTTGCTCGGTCATTGGTATCTCGTGCAACCCGGTCTTGCGCGCAAACCCATTGCAGACATGTGTCAGGCATGCTTGGCAGTATTGTTCGTTGATATTGTTTTGTGGCTTATCCCTACATCAATGGTTTCCGTTATCCGCGGCACTGTCTCTGATGGGTGGGGAGGAACGCTGGGGTATATGTGGCTAGGTTCTTGTGTGACCACAGCTGTTCTTCTTGTTGCTGCACAAAAAGCCTTACAAGAAAAAAGCTATTCAGCAGTAATGGCCACCACAGGTTTACTCTATTTGGCAATTTTGGTTGCAAACGGCGTAGAGCTTATTCCGCGCGCTATCTATTCCTAGAGATTATATTCCGAGAGGTTCACTGACCCGTTCAAGTGCACATTGGACACGGTCGATTGCTGCGCTCAGTGGTGCATTGGGAGTCGGATAGGTTCTCTCTATTTGCTTAGTGGAATCTAAACCTACAAAAACTGTTTGACCCACATTGAGGGCAGCTTGAGGGGGAACTGTAGGGTCTTGGTCACGGAGAACGTATGCATTTACAGGATCGTTGGGACTAAAGGGAACTCTCTCTATGTTTCCTGCGAATCTGGGATCCCTAGCGGCTGCCTCTATTACGAAAAAGAGATGAGGGTGTTCGAAGCATGTACGGATTTGATCGTGAGTCGGAAGGTACCGGTTTTCTAGTGCAAGTTGAATCAGGGTAGTGTCTCTCCACTTCAACAATTCATCGATAGTTGTTTCTTGTAAGAGTCTTTGTATATGTTCTGAAGAAGGGATGCGCCCATCATTTAATGCTTTGGCTGCAATATATCGCGCAACAAGATGGTCAAGATTTTCGAGAGCTGTAAGGACTTGATCATCAGTGAAAATATAACCGTTTTGATCTGCAAAAAAGATATTGCCATACTGCTCTTCGCTGAAGAAACGGTCAACTTCTTTTTCTGTAGGAATGTAACCCTTGGTTAGCTGGACATGCATCGTTTTTTGTGAAAGAGACTTTTTAACTGCTTCAGTAAGCCTCGATACGAATCTGAGCAGCTCACTATTCCCGTGATTTATTTCTGTGCCCATATCAACGCCCTCATGAAATTTGTAAAAAGCAGTATAGTCCGAATACGCCCATTTGAGCAAAATGCGATTTGATATACATTTGTGAAAAAGCCACAAGAAACGGGTATGGCTGTATCAATGCCTGCGACTAACCTGATTAACTGTCCATTCGTAATAAAAACACTGAAAGGTAGCGCTATGGCTGCTGTCACCTGGTCCCCTAAGAAAGCAAGCGCACTCGCTGGATCTGTCGAAATTGTCGGCATGTTTTCTGGAACGAAAGTGCCACCACGTGCGCACGCGAATCTCGAATCAGCGTTAGGTAAGCAATTCAAAGCGATACTTGCTCGTTTGAATTTTACGGGCGAAAAAAATGCAACCCTTCTTGTCGATGGTGTCAAGCGTCCGGTTCTTGTGGTTGGTTTAGGTGATCCGAAAAAACTCGATCTTACTGTTTTGCGGAGTGCGGCAGCATCAGCAGGGCGCGCTGCTTCTTCGTATGCCTCAGCAACTGTTTCTTTCGGCGAAACCGCTGCAACTGTTCTGAAGCCAGAAGAAGTTGCGACGGCGCTCTATGAAGGTTTCGCCCTAGGCACCTATGCATACGATGTGTACAAAAAATCCAATAAAAAAGCTTTGAAAAAAATCACAATTGCTGATGTAACGAAAGCTACAACGGCTGCTGCATTTAAACGTTCGAGTGCAGTATGTGAAGGTGTGATCTGGGCACGAGATGCGATTAACACTCCACCGAATGCAAAAGCCCCAAAAGCGTTTGCGACACAAATCCAAAAACTTTTTACAACATCTTCAATCAAAGTTTCCGTGATGGACGAAAAAGCCATACGAGCTAAGAAAATGGCAGGAGTTATTGCAGTGGGCCAAGGTTCAGAAAACCGCCCTCGTTTCGTGCGGCTCACATATCGCTCTCCAGGTGCAAAGAAAACTCTTGCGTTCGTGGGTAAAGGAGTTGTATTCGATTCTGGTGGTCTTTCTATTAAGCCCGGCGACTCGATGACGACGATGAAATGCGACATGTCCGGCGCAGCTGCTGTTGCTGGTGCTATGAAAGCCATTGCCGCTATTAAGCCCAAGGTAAATATCGAGGGATACATTCCTCTTGTTGAAAACATGCCGTCGGGTTCTGCCTATCGCGTCGACGACATTATTTCGTATCGAAACGGTGTCACGGTAGAAGTTCAAAACACGGACGCAGAGGGTCGATTGATTTTGGCCGATGCTCTTATCGAAGCGTCAGAATCAAAGCCCGATGCCATTGTTGACCTCGCAACACTGACCGGTTCATGTGTAGTTGCTCTGGGTGATTTGATCGCTGCAGCTATGGGAAACAACGACAAGCTTCGTTCCAAAGTAATCGACGCTTCAGAAAAAGCAGGCGAGCGCTTTTGGCCGATGCCATTGCCAGAAGACTATCGAGCGCTTATCGACACTCCTGTTGCCAATGTAGCTAACGCAGGTCCTCGATGGGGTGGTTCGCTGACCGCTGGCTTGTTTTTGCGTGAATTCGTAAACAATGTGGATTGGTGTCATCTTGATATTGCTGGTCCAGCATTCTTATCGAAGACCGATGGTGAAAATACTGAAGGTGGTACAGGTTTCGGTATTAGAACACTCGTTGCTTTCGCGGAGTCCTTTGCATGATATGGAATCAAATAGTGAAGGGGGAGGGCCGCTCCTGCTGCTGCTTCGCTTCGCTCCTGGCACCAGGAACGACCCTATAGTGAACATATGATGGATAACTTTATTTCGCGACGGCGCTTCCTTGGTGTCCTGGGGTGTTGTTTGACTGTTCCTACAATTCTCGCGAGTTGCTCTACAACCAAGAGAGAAGATCAGGCTAAACAAAAACTCAAACTAGCCGAACTACGCGCGACGAAAAAATATAAAGAAAAGAAAATCGAAGTCGGTGACAATTTCTACTCACCCAAAGAAACAACCATTGAAGCGGGAACGATTGTTATCTGGACAAATACTGGAAGAGTCATCCACGACGTTATGGCTGATGACCCTGACGGGACAAGTGAAAACCATGACATGGATTCAATGAAAGAAACGGATTTCACAAGTGCCACACTTCAATCCGGTGACATATATGTGCGGCTTTTTACAAAGCCAGGAAAACATTTTTATCATTGCCATTTTCATGGCGGGCCTCAAAGGGGTCAGTGGGGTTCGATTACGGTAAGCAGTACTGATCGTACTCTTTAATAACGGGATGCGCAGATGCGCCACAAGCAGGGCAGTCAGGATTCTTGCGAACTTCATACGTGCGGAATGATTCTTCGAGAGAATCGAAAGCAAGAAGTCGTCCGATAAGTGGTTTTCCGATTTCTAAAACATACTTCATTGCTTCTAATGCTTGGAGCGAGCCAACAATGCCGGGAAGAACACCCAGCACACCTGCTTCTGCACAGCTCGGTGCGAGTTCGGGCGGAGGTGGCGCGGGAAGCATGCATCGATAGCAAGGACCATTCTCGGGATCAAGGACAGTTACTTGACCTTCAAATCGAAAGATTGAACCGTGGACAACGGGAGTATGAGTAATGACACTTGCATCATTTAACAGATAGCGTGTCGGAAAGTTATCTGTGCCGTCAACGACAAGATCGAATTGTGAAATTATGTCAACGACATTGGCGGCATCGAGTCGTTCATTAAAAAGAATCACGTCGCAGTCCGGATTAAGGCTTAAGATCCGCGACTTCGCAGATTCGGTTTTTGACATTCCTATGTTGGTGACAGAATGCATTATTTGGCGTTGTAAATTAGATCGATCGACAACATCCATATCGATCACTCCAATTGTTCCGACACCAGCGGCAGCCAAGTAGAGCGCAGCAGGAGAACCGAGTCCGCCAGCGCCCAGGAGCAAAATCTTGGCATCAAAGAGTTTTTGTTGACCTGCTTCACCGACTTCGGGAAGAAGGAGATGGCGTTGATATCGCTCGTTTTGATCGCTCGAAAGGGTGCGTGGTATATCGAATGCGCGACCGTCATCTTTCCATTTATTAAAACCTCCAATGAGTGATTTCACATTCGAGTATCCGAGTTGGCCAAGAGTGTGAGCAGCAAAAGCAGATCGGACGCCAGATGCACAGTACACAATTAGAGGAGTGTCTTTATCCGTTACCCGGTTCTCGATGTTGGTCTCAAGAACACCACGAGCAATTGTAAGTGCGCCAGGAATAATACCCCCTTCTACTTCGGAGGGCTCACGTACGTCGAGCAATGTAGCTGAAGAGAGGTCTACCTTGTCAGCTTCGACTTCGGTGATATGTTCTTTTACGTCGGCAATCAATTCGCGTACGTTCATGTTGATCCCTTGGGGTTCGAGTATGTAAATGGTTGTCTCTTATAGATTAGCTATGCCGCACTGTTCTGTCGTGACGTGTGACCCGCGATTACTTCACCAATGATGCTCGGATGAAGACCAGTACCGTGAAGTGTGGAGTGAATAGTAGATTCTGACAACCCTATAGTCTCTAGGCGTGTTAAGAGATATTGTGCACGACGGCGCTGTGTATCAAGTGGCGAAACGTTTAGTCGATTCATCCATTGATCATGCTCGTTGCGTTGAGAGTCCGTTAATTTGCGTGCATGATAGCTTGTAAATGGAGCGATTGTCCGGGGGACAAGATACTCACTAGCGTTTATTTCTTGGAAAATCCCCACTTGACAGAGTCGTGTGAGCTGTTTGTGTACAGGAGAAGAATGTCCCTCACGCATTCCCGTTCCGACGCATGTAGACAGTTCAGAGGCAGATAACGAAAACGTATCTGATGTGATGAGCGCACGCAGGCAGAGACTATTGATTAACCAAGTAGCAGTGGGTCCAACTGCGGGTAGCCAAAATGCCTCGATATAGGGATCGTATCCAAAAAAGCTCAAGGTGGCATCAGCGTGGGTACGTGTGGGGTGAAAGGTTAGTATTGTCATAGCTCCTCCATGTTCTATTAAAAGCTAGAATAGACAATACTAAACAATATAATCACGATCAAATCGAAGGTTTCGTAGGCTACTGTGCCATTAACTCGCTCTGGCCATAACATGGCTGGGTTGTGCTTCCCAGTCGCTTTGTTGGAGAATTGCTCGGATAGCACGTACGCCAGCTAGACCTTGTTGTCTTTCTTCCTTAGAGAGTTTCCACCACTGTTCAGTCCGTTGTGTTCTTGATTTTCGACCTTTTTTTCCGGATTTTATCTCAGAAGATCGTGTGTTCAAGCTCGCTACAGGGACTTCGCTCAGATCGATAAGGGATAGTTGCGTATTCATAGTGTTATTAAAACATGGGGGTACGACATAAAAGAACGAACATTTTTCGTAGAACTTATTTTTTCATGAGAACGTTCAGGGTCTAGCCGTGTAACAGGGTCCGGCCCTGCAAGTCGCAAATATTCACCAGTGAAACGCTAACCTGACAGGGATGAAACGTTCTTTTACTCTTCCTGTTGCCTTGGTCGTCACTATATGTATCCTCATGAGTGCATGTGGTGGTTCGGACCCTAAATCCAATTCTTCCGGTGACAGCGAAAAGACACCTACTAAAACCGTAGGAGGAAAAGTTACGCTTCAGCCACTCTTCTTTACTCAGGATGCAACTGGTTTCAAAGGTGGAACCAGCGACATTACTCTGGAGTTGAGAAAAACTGATGCGAAGGCCATTCGAGTTGCGATTTCCGACGATGAAGTCCAGGGTTCAGGTCCGCAGTGGGAAGCAGCAGCTTGGAATGCGATGGCAGTTTCAACTTTGGTGACAGGAGCATCGCTGGATAAACGTCAATTAGAAGTTGATGCGACAGGATTCATTGATGGACCTTCGGCAGGTGCGCTCATGACGGTTGGTACGATTTCACTTATTCGAGGTGACAAGTTGAATCGTGATGTCACGATGACGGGAACGATTAACCCTGACGGAACGATAGGGCCTGTGGGTGGAATCCAATACAAACTTGAAGGGGCTGCAAAGGCAGGAAAAGAAACCGTTCTTATTCCCACAGGTCAAATGATCGAACAAGATGAGACTGGACAAACGATCGACTTGGAAGCAATTGGTGATGACCTAGGTCTTAAGGTCAAAGAAGTCGACAATATTTATGTGGCTTATAAAGAATTCACAGGTCAAACTTTGCCGCGTTTTGAAGCGAAACAGGATCCTGAGTTATCAAAGTCGCATGTGGAAGATCTCACTAAGGTTGTCAAACTATTTCAACGACAGTATGACAAAATTGCAAATACTCTTCCCGCGCTAGGTGCAGAACTTGCAGAGTTGTCCACGGGTATCGCGACTTCAGCAGCAGCGTATCAAGAATCAAAAACGCTTGTAAGAAATGGTAAGCCTGCAGCTGCTCTTTCGAGTATTCGCGAAGCGTACAGTCTTATTCTTGCTGTTGAACAAATTATTTCTTATCAAGATGCATTTGTAGCGGGCGGTACCGTTGCTGGAGAAAATGTGATTCTTGCTCTGGACGACAATTTTAAAAAGCGGTTTGAGGATTTTAGCGACACTCTGAAAGACTACGAACCTGAAACGCTGGGACATGCAGCGAATCTTATTGATTCGTACGGCACGGTGATCGTGTCCGCAGGTCTTGCACAAATCGCAGTAGATGAAGTGCAAAGTGGTTTGCAGCAGTACGACCCTGTCACAGTCATTAGTTATATCGCAGCAGCTGATGCAGGAATGGAGATCCAACAAGAGATCTTTGACGTATTTTCTGAAACTGGTGGACCATCTATCTCTACAGCTATTGCTCCGGAAACTGCAGCCAAGTTTTTTCGACAAGGTGCCGATGCAAATATCGCTGCGTTCAAAACGACTATTTTGGAAGAAATTCAAACAGAGTTGGGTGCTACGCCCGCGCAAGCTGAGGCGCTACTAAAACAAGCTGATCCTTCCGTTGCACTCGTTCTTAATTCACAACAGATTGAGCGAATCGCAGAAGACCTATTTGGCAACATCGATAACCTCGTTTATGCGCAGTTAGGGGCTTCGGTTGAACTTTATGCTCGCTCAAGCGAACTACTTGCAGGGTACTATTCGCTGGGGATTCCGAGCTTTGCAAATGGTCGAGTAACCATTGCTGCATTTCGAAGTGACAAAGCATTTCGTGCGACAAAGCGTCTTGCAAAAGAACAGCTTTCAGGCGTCGGTAATGTGTTATCTGACAAAGGCATAGAACCTATTTTTGTGGCATCCGCATTTGAACTTGCAAACGAAAATGATTCCAGTGCAGATCCTCAGCAAGCAATTCATGCTTTGCGTGTCTATTGGAAGGGTTTCGTTGCTGGTCGTGTGCTGACGTATCTTGGTGGATTCCCTAGGGCGGGCTTACAAAAATAGCGGGCGAGGTCCGACCTCAAGAGACTGGGAAACAAGGTCCGTCCTCAAGAAAATGCAAATGTTAAGTTGATTACCTCGTTCAAGAGGACGGACCTCATCTGCCCGGCGTCGCGATTCCGGCGTAGATGTTTTGCTGCGCGGAGATTCCTCGCAGGCTCGAAATGACAAAAGTAGAGTCTCAGAACGACAATGGAAGACTCAGAATAACGCCCGCTAGAATAAGTAAGTGATTTACCTTGATGCAGCTGTAACGCTTCCTACTTCGACTGATCTTCAAGACCGTCTCGTACACACGTTGAGCACTACGTGGGGAAACGTTTCTGGCGTACACCAAGTTTCTCGCGCCGCAAAAAATCTTCTGGAAGGATCGCGAGAAAAATGCGCACTACTAGCAGACGTATCGCCTGATAATATTGTTTTTACATCGGGTTCGACAGAAGCTTTGAATATCGCTATTCAAGGTTATGGCCGCGCGCATCCAGATGCACGTATTTTTTATTCCACGATTGAACACCCTGCTGTATCGAAGCCTGCACAGTATTTTGGTATGCATGGCCATGAGACCATCGCCTTAAGTGTTGATTCCAACGGGGTTATTAATACCAACGAATTAGAGCAGGTTCAACCGGGTGACCTGGTGTGCGTGATGCCCGTCAATAATGAAATTGGCGTTATTAACGATATACGCATCCTGTCAAAAATAATTCATGAACGTGGAGGACTTGTCTTGCTCGACGCAGTTCAAGCCTTCTACTCTTTTCATCCGCAAGAAATATGCGAGCTATCTGACTTTGCTGTATTCTCTGGACATAAACTCGGCGGCCCACCGGGCGTAGGAATGCTTTTCATTCGAGATCGTTCCAGTATTGATCCTTTAGCTTTTGGGGGATCACAAGAATGGGAACTACGCCCAGGAAGTACCCCTGCTTTTCTCGTCGACGGCTTTGCCTATACTCTCGAGCAGGCCTTAGATGCACGCGATGAGGTAATTGTCCACATGAAGCATTGCCAAAAAACATGTATAGATGCTATCGATCAAAAAATGCATGACGTGAATATCCATGCTCGCAATGTAAAAAGAAGTCCACACATAGTCGCTCTAGACGTGAAAGGTATTGAATCGCAAATGCTAGTAGCGATGCTCGATGCTCGCGACGTATGTGTTTCGCGTGGTTCTGCTTGCGCTTCGGGAGCGGCGACGCCTTCACCTGTTCTTCTGGCCTTGGGTATTGACGAAGCACGAGCAACATCGACAATTCGATTGTCTTTCTATCACGGCACGACTCTCGAAGAAATAAGCGAAGCAGTAGATATCATTGCCGAATGTGTAGAGCAACTTCGTTCATTGCAAAAAGTGAGCGTATCGTGAGTACTAAAGGCAAAGTGCTCCTTGCAATGAGCGGGGGAGTCGATTCTTCAACCGCTGCTATTTTGTTGCAACAACAGGGTTACGAAGTGGATGGTGTTACTCTGAAACTGTGGGGTGGGGATACTGATTCAGGATGCTGTTCGTTGGCTGATGTGGAAGATGCTCGTCGTGTTGCAGCGCAACTCGACATTGCTCATTATGTTTTTAACTTAGGTGAAGAATTTACGAAGTATGTGGTTGAGCCCTATGTGAAAGCTCACACCGAGATGCTGACACCCAACCCATGTATTGAATGTAATCGTCATATTAAGTTTGCGGGCTTGCATGATCGAGCAATGGCGATGGGCTATGACTTCGTTGCGACGGGTCATCATGCACGCGTGGTTCATCGTGACGGCGTATACCGATTGATGCGCGGTGTCGATGAGAAAAAAGATCAAAGCTATGTATTATCAATGGTGACTCAAGACGTTTTGGCGCACACCCTCTTGCCCGTAGGCGATTTAACGAAAGCCCAGGTGCGAGAAATTGCAGCAGAACACAACCTCCGTACAGCGACTAAAGCTGAATCCATGGATGTATGTTTCATCGAAAAGAAGGGTCGTGAAACTTTCTTGCGCGATCGCATTACTCTGCACGCTGGAGAAATTGTGGACGTGAATGGTGAACGTGTCGGTTCGCATGCAGGAGCAGAGTTGTTAACAATCGGTCAACGTCGTGGAGCTGGTAATGCAGTGGGAGATAGAGCGGGGGATAAGCAGTATGTTGTTTCTCGTAACCCTGAAACATTCACGGTTACAGTGGGCACTCGAGACGATCTCGAAGTGACCTCGGCAAGATTGCGACAGATTGCGACAACTCGTCCGATTGAATACCCTTGTGCAGTGACCGTGCAACCGCGCGCGCATGGAGAAGCATTTGAAGCGCAGTGGGAATCACCCGAACTTCTTAATTTTTCACAACCTCGCATGCGCATTGCGCCAGGACAAACAGCGGCCTGTTATATCGGTGACGAATGTGTAGGTTCGGGGATAGTTCTGAGTTAATTTAATGATGGTTCTGTGCCAGCAAGAGCTCTGGTGCGGGGCTGGAGTACATCATGGAAGAGCGAGTTGATGCGATCCTGCGACGCCTGAATATTAGCTGCCGTGTCGTCATACGTATCTCCGTGTTCTGGAGGAAGAAAGAAACCTTTTTGCATTACTCGCGACCGTACATTCGCTATTCGCTCCGGATTTTGTTCCCTTTTCCCATCATCGAGGGCTGTGCGAAGTCCCCAGAGGACTCCTCCTGTATATTCCCCAACTGGGAAAGATGCATAAACCCGCGCAAGGAAGACGGCATAATCTTGTCGGTATTGTTCCCACTCTTTTAAGCGAGTTGCGTTCCATTCCTCCTGTGGTTTCCATTCATCACCAGCTGCTTTGCGAAAATAATTCATGGGATGTACCGTGAGGATCGAGTGTAAATTATCTCGGTCACTGCTTTCTATTCCTCGCTGGGTAGCTTTATGCATAGCCTGTGTCATTGCCCCGAAGACCAAATCCTGACATATATCAAGGTCGTATCCGAGTCGCCGGGTGAAATCTATGAGTGTGCGGTAATCTTTTATTAAAGCTAATTTCTGTGCCATGGCTGCGATAACGAGTTCCTGATCTATACCGAAATCAGCGAAGGTAGTCGAAAGCTGTGGAAAATCAGATCCCCAATATGCCCCTAATAAACGAACGAAATTTTCTTCACTGGTGTTACCAGCTTTAAGAAGAACATTCCATGAGTCGGGATAGGATTCCATGAGATGTCCAACGTCAGGTAAAACATACGATCGAGATTCAGAGATGCATCCACGAAAATGTTGAGCAAAGAATATTGCATCTTCTAAGTTTTTAAACTGTCCTGCTCCATTAAGCTCGAAAACATACCTACTGTTTCTCAGTCCTACCGTATTTGGCGGAAACTGAGCCTCTCTGCGATTATTAAAGTCGGAAACAGAGAAGTCTGCGTTATCGAGGAAATACATAACCAATCCTTTGTTCAGTGAGTCGTGTCAATCTATTCGGGCGGGGAGAATGGAGTCAAATGACAAAGTCTTTGTTTTTCATCATTGAAGGGGCATTGAGTGCCATGCGTCAGCATCTCGACTGCGTATGGGTGCTCTTCCTTTTAACCATGTGTCTAAATGGAAGAATCGATCTTCTTGGAAATCGCTCCATGCATGCTCATGAGCGCCGTTGGGTGCTTTCCTGGTGTCTCCAAAATTTGGACCTTTTTCGTACTCTGCGGTAATGCTCTCGCGAATTCTTGCTACTCTCTCAACATCAATCATTCCACCGAGTCCCCATCTTTCTATACATCTTTCAATATTGCGAAAGACCTTGGATCGATCGTTGCCAACATCGAATTGGATAAAAACTTTTCCCATGTATATAGCGGCATTTTCGAGATAATCTTCGAGAACGTCTGATGTCAGATGCCAGTCGTTTGTTTTAAATGTTTCCAAAAAAAGTTCAAATTGATCTGCATCTTTCTGGAGTATCGGTTCGTGTGCGGCAGTGGCCATTGATGCGAGGATGGCATTTTTTGAGAGGGTGAAGGAGGGATCAACGAGGTAACCCAATTGTCTGAGATGATTTCTCAAGGTTGGATAACTGGTTGTTATCCCAAAGCCACGAGCTAGAGCATCAGTAATGACATCCAAGGAAATATCCGCTTTTGCAAAAACTTTCGCGAAGTCATCTGAAAAAATACGGAGAGGACTCTTCCAATACGTTCCTAAAAGTTCTGCAGGATCTTCAATTCTAGGATTATTGAATAATGCCGCCCAGGCTTCGTAATGAGAACCGAGAAGAGTTGAAATTTTCGAATTGTATTCTGTACTTCCGCTCATTGGGGAGGCGAAGAGACTGGTAAAGAACTCGTTTTCTCCCATGGACCCGTGAGGAACTGTGAGAAGTAGTCGAGGAGACTTAAAATTTCTTGCAAACCATAGTGCAGCATTTTTTTGTGCTAACTGTCCGGTGTCGGCGAGTTCAAATCTGAAGGCGCCTATAAAGACGTTATGGTCTAGTTCAAAAACAACGCTTGTTGGTCGAGGAGAAGAATCGGTAAGAAAATAGTCGGTATCGAAATCTAGAAATGCCACAATCAATCCTTTGTTTACTGCCGGGTCAATCTATTCGGTTTGTGTTTCGAAGATCAAATATAACGCTTGTGTAAACGGTCATCGCAGTGGAACAGGAGCTTGAGTATTGACGTCGAGTCCTTGAATAGGGCATCGACTGCGCAACCAGTCTTCAAGTACTACACAACGCTCGTGATTGATCGGAAGAGCGGGTTCCGAAAGGTCATTTTGCCCGGCTACCTCAGGAAGAAAGCGATCTAAAATCTGACGTATCTGTTTGGTGTGATATTTTTCAACAGTTCCAGATCTTCCGAGACATTTATGGAGAGCAGCCAGAATTAGTTCATCACGCGCATCTGTATCGAGAGAGACGAAGACTCGAGCAATGTAGATTGCTCCATTGCGGCGGTAACGGAAAAGAGCATCATTGAGAAGCTTGCTCTGATTCTGCTCAAAAGAATCCAGAAATGTATTGAGTCGATGGAGGTCTCTCGTGGTAACGGGGGTGCGAGAGGCGGCATCCATTGATCGGAGGACAACGCTGCATGCGTTTCTGGCAGAGAAGTGCTGGCCGTAGCCAATAGCACGGAAGGCTTGTTGGATATTGTCGTATGTGGAGGTGATATCAAATGCTGGTTGAATGATGTCGATAAGACGATGTCCGCGGATCTCCATTTCCTCAAAGATCTGGCATAAATGGGGAGACAAGAATGCATGAGAGCCCGACTTAACGAGATCTGTCCAGGCTTTCTGGTGGGAACCTATGTAGTGGGCAATTTCTTTTCTTGTTTTGTCTGTGAGATCGTTCCTAGGAGCAAAGTTAGCAACGAACCAACACGCCATTTCTTCCGTTTCAAACTGACCTGCTTCTAACCAGAGCAGTACTTCATTTCTGTCAGCAGCTATTTCAACATGGGGTGGAAGGTCTGTTAAGTTACGGAAATCTCGACGAGGGAAATACGCGATACTCATTGCCAGTCCTTTGGTTACGGAAAGCTATGACTTTACGTGGATTTATGTAGACGGGTCAAATATTCACTTCTTTTTTCGGTGTTGAGGAAGTTTTGCGTCAGATCGTGGAGCTGTTTCGATTCCTAATTCTTTTTCCACCATTTTTTCTTGTGATGTGGTTAATGGTGTTGAGTCGGTCTTATGAAAACGCTGATGGAACAGCTTGACAAATCCTCGTGCATCAGCGACGCAGAGAAGGATTCGATCTACGTTCCGTCGTTCAGTTTCATTTACGCCTTTGCGCGCAATTAGCGAGTCAGTCGATTCATTCAAATTAATAGCCACAATATTTCGCGAAGAAGAAAGTGCAGCAAAGGTTGTTTCGGGCAATACGTGTTCGTGACTTAACTTTTCGATGAGTTCGATCGAAGCTATTTTTGACAAAGGTAAGAGAACAACATCTGTAAGAGCTATCGGATCAGAAGCAACGATTCCATGAGGAACAATTACACAACGTCGAAGCAGAATTCGTAGCTGCGATGCTAAGAACAATGCGGAAATGAACAGTGCCACCACGCCCGCAACGGTAGCCAAGATCGGGTGGTTCGTCCCGTAAAGATGAATACATTCAATGAGCGTGGCCCACACAACGCTCCATGTGAAGAAAAACCATAGTGTCACAGATAACGGTGCGCGCAAGATGAACATATCTTCGTTAGTGCTTCCGATCGTGCGTGTAGATCGCGAGAGAAGAGTTTCGGAAAAGAAACAAGCATGCAAAATTACGGTTGCCAGGAGAGCGAGTGTTACGGCCATGGTGGGTTGGCTGAAAATCACGATGATGAGTAATGCAGGTGTAATGGATCGCGTAACGTACAACAGGCTCATCGATTTAAGTGAGTACAAGGCAAGAGACATTGTTGTTATTGAGCTGGCAATGATTGCGCATGTCAGTCCGGCTGTTGCATAGATGCCCATGTGATCGCCACGATTTGCAGCAAAAAAACTCAGAGTGACGACCGCAATCGCTGAGATGAGAAAACTGTATCGAGTTGACACATGATGATGCTAGTGAATTCTTATGCTGTTCTTGTATCTGTGCTGTTTTGCAGCAAAATTCGCGATAGTCTTTTGTCGTGGCAAATGAAGCAGAACCTGCAAAGCGAGCCGAAGAACTCCGCACTCTCATTGCGCACCACAATGACCGATACTACGGGGCAGATGCTCCGGAGATTTCCGATGCGCAATATGATGAATTGTTTCGTGAACTTGTAGCAATTGAAGAACAGTACCCTGATCTCATTACGCCAACCTCGCCAACACACGGCCCAGGAACATTTCAGACATCCACCTTTGCTTCAGTTGAACACCTTGTTCCTATGTTGAGTCTGGATAATGCTTTCTCTGATGATGATCTATCCGCATGGCGTGATCGCGTTGTAAAAATACTGGGAACAGATGAAGTCGTATTTGTTGTTGAACCCAAAATGGATGGGCTCGCGATGTCTCTACTTTATGAGAATGGAAAACTTGTACGAGGTGCCACGCGAGGTGACGGCACAACAGGGGAAGATGTAACAGAAAATGTACGAACAATCTCTGCAATCCCTCATACATTAAAGAATGCACCGGAGTTGTTAGAAGTTCGTGGAGAAGTATTCATGCCCATTGCAAGTTTCGAGGCACTGAATGAACGACAACGCAATGCCGAGGGCAAGGTCTTTGCAAATCCTCGTAATGCAGCCGCCGGCTCGTTACGAATGAAAGATTCCAGTGTCACAGCATCGCGCGATTTGAGTTTTGTCGCATATCAGATCGGTCAATCAGCGGGACTCGACGCCGTTGATACCCATCAAAAGACGCTTGCTTTTTTTCGTAAAGTTGGATTACCTGTCAATGATCAAATTGTTACGGTTGATTCTGTTGAGCAAGCTTTCGGTCGATGTTCTGAGTTGGAACAGATGCGACATAGTCTTGATTACGAAATAGATGGAGCTGTAATTAAGGTCGATGAATTCGAATTGCGCGAAAAACTTGGTTTCACTTCACGCTTTCCTCGTTGGGCTATTGCGCTTAAATTTCCTCCGGAAGAAAAAACAACTTTACTTAAAGACATTCAAGTAAGTGTGGGCCGTACCGGGCGCGCAACTCCTTTTGCCGTGCTCGAGCCAGTTTTTGTTGGGGGATCCACGGTGTCGATGGCAACACTGCATAATGAAGATGAAGTTGCGCGTCGTAATGTTCGACCGGGTGACACGGTCATTGTTCGCAAAGCAGGAGACGTAATTCCCGAAGTGGTGGGCCCGATTGAATCGTTGCGACCAAAAAGTGCAAAGCCGTGGACGTTCCCGAAAAAGTGTCCGTCGTGTTCTGAACCCCTCGTGCGTCCGGAAGGAGAATCACAACATCGCTGTTGGAATATAGATTGTCCGGCGCGAATTGCGACCTCGATCGAATTTTTTGCGTCGCGCACTGCAATGGATATTGAAGGTTTGGGAGAAAAGCGTGTTCGTCAGCTCTTAGAGGTTGGCCTGATCTCAAACATTGCAGATCTTTATGATCTGAAGCGCGAAGATCTTGAATCGCTCGAAAAGACAAAAGTAAAATCGGCAACGAATCTTTTGAACGGTATTGTGGAAAGCAAAAAGCGTCCATTATTTCGTTTGCTTGTTGCGTTGGGTATTCGTCACGTGGGACCAGCTGCTTCTCGTGAGCTTGCAGCACGCTACAAAGATATTCATGAAATAATGAATGCGCCCGTTGAAGAGCTTTCACAGCTAGAAGGATTAGGCGACGTTATTGCAGAGTCTCTTCACGCTTTCTTTTCCAATACGGCTAATAAGAAACTCATTAAGCGTTTGGTGGTTGCCGGGGTGAATGTGACATCAGATCGTATTGCGGTGGCGCCAGTGTCGAACGTTTTTGACGGCCTGACATTTGTGCTGACGGGAACGCTTCCTGAGCTGACGCGTGATGAGGCAGCAGAAATGATTGAAGCTCGTGGCGGCAAAGTAACGGGGAGTGTGTCAGCAAAAACGAATTTTGTGGTGGCTGGTGACAAAGCTGGTTCTAAGCTGACCAAAGCTGAACAACTGGGTGTTACGGTTATCGATGAAGCTGCGTTCCTTAAACTCTGTTCTGGGTCATCGTGATATCTACCTTGTCATCCTGAGCGAAGCGAAGGATCTTTGTCGAAGTGGCCAGAAAACTTGAAGACTTTTTACAACTCTCACAGAGATCCTTCGGCTGAAGCCTCAGGATGACTTTTAGCTTTGCAGGGTCCAACCCTGTCTGTGGAAAACATCGATACGAGTGAGCCAGTGTGTAGCCAATATCCTTAACGCATGGAAAAATTCGGATTCGTAGGTCTTCCCAACGCAGGTAAATCAACTCTCTTTAATGCCTTGGCAGGTGGAGGGGCATTTGCTGCTCCTTATGCGTTTGCGACAATTGACCCCAATGTGGGTAATGCAAAAGTTCCTGATGAACGTCTCGATCAACTTTCTGAACTGAGCCAGAGCAAAGAAACGATTTATGCAAGTGTGCAGTTTGTTGACATAGGTGGTCTTGTAGAAGGTGCGCACACAGGTGAAGGTTTAGGTAACAAATTTCTTAGCCACATTCGTGAAGTCGATGGAGTGGTTTATGTTCTTCGTGCTTTCGATGCGGGTGTGCCTGGTCCAACCGATCCACTAGAGCATCTTCGCGTTGTAGAGTTAGAACTGGTCTATGCCGATTTTGAAAGTTGCGAGAAACAATTACAAAAACGTATCAAGCAGGCGCGCACTGATAAAGATATTGCAGCGCAAAATCCGATTGCAGAAGTCGCACTGAAACATTTAAGTGAAGGTGTTCCTTTGTACCGCTCGGGGATGAGTCAAGAGGATCGCGATGCGATTGCAGATTATTTTCTTCTTACGAACAAGCCTTTTATGGCAGTGCTCAATATTTCCGACGATCAATTGAGTGATGCAGACATGCTTTCGGAAAAAATTGCGAAGGAACTGCCAGGAGTTGAAATAGTTCCGCTGTGTGTTCAGCTTGAAGCAGAGGCTGCTCAAATCGCAGACAAATCTGAACGGGCAGAAATGTTAGAAATGTTGGGCCTAGGAAAAGGCGCAATGCCTACATTTATCAATAGTGCTTTTAGAATGCTCGGTCTGCGCACGTATTTCACCACAGGCGAAAAAGAAACCCGCGCGTGGACTTTCAAAGCGGGTGCCACAGCTCCCGAAGCTGCAGGTGTGATTCACGGTGATTTCCAAAGAGGTTTTATTAAAGCTGAAGTTGTGGGATGGGACGAATTGATCGCAGCAGGCAGCTGGGCCAAAGCTCGAGATGTCGGAAAACTAAGGATTGAAGGCAAGGATTACCTCTTCCAGGACGGTGACGTCACCGAGTTCCGATTTAATGTCTAAAACCTGATATTTGACTGTTGGTATAAATGGTACTAATCTGGACATTCACACAATAAGCCAATTGCTTTCAGGGATGATATGTCAGTTTCTACTTCCATTAATAATTTCGCGAAGAAGTTAGATAACTTTATGAATTCGTATCCGATCCGCGACATTGTCGCTGTCATATCCTTCGGTTTTCGTGCGTTTATAGGAGCGAGCGTTGCGGTTCTCTTAGCTCATGGAGTATTGATTGGCTCGAATACCCAATCCGCTACGCAAGAACAAGATGCCAATGCACAAAGCACTCAAGAAGGCTCAGATCTTCCTGTAGATCTTTCAACAGGTACCGTTTTGTTGGTCGCTGGTGTTGGAGCACTGGTCGGTGCAAGTCATAAAACAGCTTTAGCTGTTTTGGAAGAATCGAGTATCGGACAAAGCATTTCTAATGGCACCGGTCGGATTCTGGCAACTGCTAAAGATAGTTGGTCTCCTAATGGTGCCGATGCTTCACGATATTCGTCTTCTCGCAAATCAGAACATCTATCGGAAGAACGTATCGAGGATTTATTGCGTCAACACAGGATGGAAGCACCCTCCCGATCAGTATTTGCTGATCCTGGTCGAACGACACAGCGAACATCAGTCGCACCTGAACAACCAACCGAGATTTTGTACCCAGGTAGATATTGATTTCTGTCGATACGTAGATAGGACATTAAGTAGATGACAACACATACACCAGCAAATGGAAGCCACGTAAGGGGAACCCTTAGCAATATCGCTCATCGTCTTGATGGTGTTGTTGCGGGTGTAGCGACAGGCTTTTTGTTGTTTCCGACAGTTCTTTCACGTCTCAAAGATGTCACGCCGGTTGGTTCTACAAAAACAATCGCGACGCTTGCTGGTCTTGTGGGTCTCGGAGCAGTTGCGGGACCAAAACTGGAAAACTGGGTAACACAAAGAGATCATATGCGCAATACTCCTCACGTCCCTGTTTACACCACATACGGTCGAGCCTCGACTCCGGGTCCTGTTCAGGCGGGAGACACATCTATCGATAGGTTTGCTGACGGAGCGCTCGAAGCGCCTGTTCGGCATATTCCAGGTAGACATGTTCCTAGTCAGGATCTATAAGCTCCTTCGGGTTTTGACATTTCTAATCGGGAAAACGCTAGTATCGCCTTGAAACAAAACATAATTTGATGTTAGGAAAGAGAAAATTATGACCCGTCGTGCATTTTCTAATGGGCAAGGGAAGAAACCTCCAAGACCATATCGCAATGGATGGGATGATAAATCTCTTGGGATCATGCTTGACATCCTTATTGGGGGTGTAAATGGGGTTGTTTCAACGCTTACTCGTAAAGGTCGGTCAGGTGATGGAACTTCTTCGCGAGGTTCGCTGAGAGCAAGCATCGATAGTGGAGTTTCTGTTACAACACATCCTGTTGCAAATCCGCTTTCTAGCTCGCGGCCCATCGAGCACGGGACACTTGAATTTCCGGCTCTTCACCGAGGTCCACTTGCCGGAAAATAAAATTGTGTGATTCTTCGTAGTTACGACGTAACTTGAAAACTCCACTGATAATTTTGTGGTGATGATGGCTCGGGCTGGTCGGCTGGCCAATAAAAAATCTGTGCTTGGTGCGTTCCGGCAGTGAACTGCTCGATGACGTTTCCCTTCCCTGGACGAAAAGTGTATTGACCGAGTGAGACGACTTTTTCGAGTTGATCATCGGGAATTACTTCGCCGTCAATAAAAAGACGACCAATATAACCATCTTGTAAATCGAAACTTACTTCAGCTTGAGGGCGTTGCAAACCTCCCGGAGGTGGCATAACTTTCTCAACGTTGCTTGCAACAGATTTTGTGGGGATCGTATCTGAGCTCGAAACAGAAATGACGAAAAAGATTGCGACAATGGCACCTAGTGCCGAGAGGAGACCGGCTCGAAAATATTGTTTATTCACGCAAGAGATACTAACGCAATGTGCCCCATGTTCTGTTAGTACCAAATTATCGGCATTCTGGCACCATTGTCGCATATTTTTCCACTAGCGTAGAAAGCCGTGAGTACTACCTTGGATCTCACCGGACGAGTTCTTTCGGATCGGTATCGCCTATTGTCGGGTGCCGGCATGGGTTCAAGTGGCGTCGTCTACGTGGCCGATGACATTCAGCTCAAGCGCCAAGTTGCTGTCAAAGTTCTCCACCGCGGATACAATGCCGATGCTGCTTTCTTGCGGCGTTTTCGTGCTGAAGCCCAACTGGCCGCGCGACTCCATCACCACAATATTGTCTCGGTCTATGACTGGGGAGAAGACGAAGTCCCGTATCTCATTTTAGAATTGCTCGAAGGTGGTTCGTTACGATCGATGCTCGATGAGGGCATCATGCTCACTCCTGCTCAAGCTGCGCACATGGGAATGCAAATCTGTGCTGGCCTCGAATATGCACACTCTCGCGGACTTGTGCACCGTGACATCAAACCAGCAAACCTTCTTTTTGATGAACACGGAATTGTGCGAATAGCTGACTTCGGTTTAGCTCGCGCGTTGGCTGAAGCGAGTTATACAGAACCATCCGGTGCGGTTATTGGTACAGCGCGGTACGCCTCGCCCGAACAAGCAAGTGGCCATCGACTCGATGGTCGAAGTGACTTATATTCATTGGCACTTGTATTGCATGAAGCAGTGAGCGGGGATGTTCCTTTTTCTTCGGATACGGCAGTGTCTACACTCGCTGCTCGAGTGAATAGCGACATGATTGCACATTCGAGTCTGGGTGTGCTCGGCGCGGTGATTGAACAAGCAGGAAAAGCTGACCCTGATGAACGATATCGTGACGCAGCAACCATGTTCAAAGCCCTGGGAGATGTTGCTGCGGCACTTCCTAAACCAGGACCACTAACGCTCGTCCCTCAAGACGGACTTATTGTTGATCCCAATCCCACAAATATTGTTGTTACTCCCACCAACTTGTTCGATCAAGATACGGGCGGCGATCACTCGATTGACATGTCGCCTGAAGCAGTATCACAACGATTCCACAAAGAGTCAAACCGTCTCAATGTTTTTGGTCGACGACAACTTGTTGGATGGTTCATGCTTGCGCTTGTGATTGCAGTAACCATGGCAGGAACTTTTGCATTCGCGACCTCGTCTTCATCAACCGTTGTTGTGCCTAACGTTGCTGGGTTGCAAAAAGACGTTGCTTCAGCGCAAGTGGCGCAGACCGGATTACGTGTAAAGTTCAGAGAACAGTATTCGGATGACCCGAGCGGTTCGGTAATCGATATGGAGCCTGGTGCTGGAACGTATGTCGACAGTGATGGAACGGTACGTCTCGTGTTGTCTCGAGGACCCAAACCTATTGATGTAACAGATGTAATGGCCAAAAAATTGAGTCCCGTCGATGCGCGTCTGGCGCTCGAAAAGCAGGGTTTCGTTGTCAATGAACGTCGCGAGTTTTCTGAAAAGATTGCGAAAGATTCACTCATTGGTACAGAACCTGCAACTTCGAAGAAGCTCCCGCCTGAATCCATCATTGTATTGGTCGTGAGCGATGGCCCGACTCCTATTGCTATCCCCAATGTTGCAGGCCAGTCTTACGACGAAGCGGCTGCTGCAATAAGTGCTGCTGGTTTTGCTGCAGCGCGTCGGGATGACTTTTCCGATACTGTTGAAGTAGGAACCGTCATCGGCACTGAACCCTCGTCAAATGCCAAGGCGCAGAAAGGAGCCACGATCACGGTGATGGTTTCGAAAGGACCAGAACTTGTTAGTGTGCCTAATGTCCTAGGGCTTTCTCTAGATGATGCGTCGGCCAAACTGGAAGCCAATGGGCTTGTCACTGGCGTGCAAAACTATAAAGCAAACAAAAAAGTGAGCGCGCAGGATCCGACTGGTGGAACAAAAGTCAAAAAGGGCACAGAAGTAACACTGTTTTTTAAGTAAGTAGGAAAAGAATAGGTAGACATGGCTTTATTAGATGGAAAAACAGTTATCATCACTGGCGCGGGGCGTGGACTTGGCCGCGAGCATGCATTGTTGATTGCGAACGAGGGCGCCAATGTCGTCGTCAATGACTTAGGTGGTTCTCTCGACGGCGAAGGCGAAGATAAAGCTGCTGCTCAAGTTGTTGTTGAAGAGATCATTGCTGCTGGAGGTAAGGCTGTAGGAAATGTCGATAATATTGCGACGATGCAAGGAGCGCAATCCATTCTTGAAACCGCTGTTTCGACTTTTGGTGATGTAAACGGTCTTGTTAATAACGCGGGCATTCTTCGTGATCACATGCTCGTCAACATGACCGAAGAAGAGTGGGATTCGGTTATCAATGTGCATATGCGTGGACACTTTTGTCCTACACGCGTGATCTCTGAATATTGGCGTAATCAAAGCAAAGAAGGAAAAGAAGTAAGGGCATCTGTTGTTCATACAACATCAACTTCTGGTTTATTAGGAAATGTGGGACAAACAAATTACGGCGCTGCCAAAGCAGGTATCGCAGCATTTTCTCAAATTTGTGCAATGGAACTTAGTCGTTATGGAGTTCGTTCCAATGCAATCGCACCTGCCGCGCGAACGCGTATGACAGAGCACACACCTGGCTTTGAAGACATGGTAAAAAAGCCAGAAGATGAAAACGAATTCGATGCATGGCATCCAGGTAATGTTTCCCCGATGGTGGCATACCTATTGGCTGACAGATGTACGTTTAATGGCCAGACTTTTCTTGTTACCGGCGGACTCGTTCAAAAGTTTGTTCCGTGGTCATTGAGTGACACAGAAAAACTCGAACGCGAATCGCGTTGGACGCCCGAAGAGCTTGCATCTTCTTTCGACTCGATGTAGTCAAAGAAGTATTTCAGTGTTGACCGATCGAGCTTTTCTTTTCGGGATGGCTGCACTTATTCTCAATGGCATAGGATACGCGCCCTATATTCGAGGCATATTTCGAGGTACCGTAAAGCCGCAACGTATCACGTGGGGCCTTTGGACAATTTTGACAGGCATAATCTTTGTAAATCAAGTGCTTAACGGGGGAGGGTACTCTTCGTATTTTTTTGGAAGTACAACTCTTCTCGTGACAACTGTATTTGTTCTTTCGTTTGTAAAGGGAATGGGAGGTCGATCAAGGTTTGATGTTTTTGTTCTGATTGCAGCAGTAGCACTCTTTATTAGCTGGGCATTTACTCGTGACACACGTATAACGACAATCATTGCTGTTTCGATCGACGGCATCGCTGCATTGCCGACACTTGTTAAGGCATATAAGCACCCGCATACCGAAGCGTATCTTCAATGGATACTGGCCGCTGCCGGTGGAGTCCTGGTTTTCTTTGCTGTTCCGACAACGGACTACATTTTGTTCGTCTATCCTGTGTATGTAGTTGTAATGAACGCAGCCATCGTGGGTGCAAAGTTTTTGGCGGAACAAAATATAAAGACTTCACGGATTGCATAAAACGAACAGCGCGAAATCAGAAATTCCCAAAACGGACATATGGAACAAGTTCTGTAATTGCAAAAACTTTTTGCTTCTCAATTTCGCCTTCTTTCTATACGATGAAATTAATAGGAAGCGGAAAGTTGCCAACTGAGTTGGTTAACAAAGAGGGGTCTCATGAGACGATTTCGTCAAGGAGCAACAAACGGACCATCTATGTTGCGTCCCGGTGCTGGCTATGGCCGACTCTGTTTCGGTGCTCCGGGGCCAACGCAAGAAGTGGAACCTCGAGAAGAATTAAGTCCCGAGCTTTTTACTGGTGAAGTGTACGAAGCTCCCACGTACCATGTATCTGATTTTTTCTCCAAAGATGCACGGGGCGACACCATTATCGATCTCACCAACGACTAGTTTTCGATTCCTGCTCAAAACACCAGTCATCCTGAGCAGAGCGAAGGATCTATAACGTTAGTAGTGCCTTCGGGAGAGATTCTTCGTTTCACGCAGAATGACAGGCAAAATGGGCGCAAATTTATTAGAGCGTGATCGCTTTCAGTCGTGTACCTAGATCTTCCAGGAAAGGCACTGAGGGTATCGCGTTCGCTGATGATGCCATCGACAATAACTTGGCGATGTCTCCACTTACGGTGATTTTTCCCTCCATCATTGCAGAGAGAACGACATTCATTTCTCCCTCAAGAAAGAGCGTGTAGGCCGTTTCATAGTCCGTTTTTACGCTCATGTCGGCAGTATCGAGGTGTTGCTTCTCGACGCGCGCCACTCCTTCGTGTGCACTGATAGAAATCAACTTATCTCCATAAGGCGTAGGCGTAATGGTGACGTTCATGGAGAAGGACACGTCAGCAGGAGCGTCGGCGGTATTGGTCTCACTCAAAGATTCTGCAGCTAATTCCCATTCTGGGGATAAGAACTCAAATTTTTCGGTCATGCTTTCCACTCTAATGCAGATCTCCTTCTAAGCTGAATGTATGACACGCATAACATCTGACGAAGTACGTCATGTCGCCAAACTCGCACGCCTTGCTGTGAGCGATGAAGAAGCAAAGACTTTCACGAATCAGCTCGAAGGACTACTCGAGCATTTTTCGGCAATCTCAGCGATTAATACATCCGGTATCGAACCCACATCGCATCCGTTGGCGATGACCAACGTGTTGCGGAAAGACAATGTTCAGCCATCGTTGACACAAGAAGAAGTATTAAGCAATGCTCCCGCATCTGAACTCGGCCGTTTTAAAGTTCCTCAAATCTTGGGTGAAAGCGATAGCGAATGAGTGGCAATCTTTCCAGTCGCACTGCGACAGAGCTTACAGAATCCTATCTTGCAGGAGAAATCAGTGCTGGCGATATTGCTCGCTCCAGTCTTGACGCCGTCAATGCCCAAGAAAAAGAGCTCGATGCTTACCTTACGGTGATGGATGAAGCGGCCCTCGCTCAGGCTGAAGGCATTGATAAGCGAAAAGCTGCAGGTGAAAAACTCGGTCCTTTGGCGGGAACAACAATCGCTGTTAAAGACAATATGGCGACGCGCGGTGTACGGACAACGTGCGCGAGCAAGATCCTCGAAAATTGGGTTCCTGTTTACAACGCAACTGTCGTTGAGAAATTACGAGAAGCTGACGCCGTCATTATTGGTAAAACGAACTTGGATGAATTCGCGATGGGTTCTTCTACAGAAAATTCTGCCTTTAAAACAACAAAGAATCCACATGACACCACAAAAGTTCCCGGTGGTTCTTCAGGTGGATCAGCGGCAACGGTTGCTGCAGGTGCAGTGACTTTTGCTTTGGGTTCAGATACCGGAGGGTCCATTCGTCAACCTGCATCGTTGTGTGGAATCGTTGGCGTCAAACCAACTTATGGTCGCGTCTCGCGATACGGGCTTGTTGCATTTGGTTCCTCTCTTGATCAGATTGGTCCCTTCGCGCGCAATGTATCCGATGCTGCACTTCTTCTCGATGTACTTTCCGGTCATGACGAACGTGATTCCACATCAATAAACCGTGTGTACGAGCCTCTCGTTAATGTTCTCGACCGTGGCGTGGAAGGTTTGCGGGTAGGAATCATTAAAGAGTTGCGTGGACCAGAAGGGTTTCAACCCGAAGTGTTAAATGTAGTCGATGAAACGGCAAAGCAGTTAGAAAAAAATGGCGCAAAGGTAGATACGGTCTCTATCCCTTCATCAACATATGGCCTCAGCGCGTATTACATCATCGCGCCAGCAGAAGCATCTTCGAACCTCGCTCGTTTTGATGGTATGCGATACGGCCTTCGTATTGAAGAAATCAGTGCTGCGCTCACTAATGAAGCAACGCGTCAAGCGGGGTTTGGCGAAGAGGTAAAACGACGAATCATGTTAGGGACTTACGCTCTCAGTGCCGGCTATTACGATGCATATTATGCGCAGGCACAAAAAGTTCGCACACTTATGATTAATGACTTCGCTCGCGCGTATGAAAACTTCGATATTCTTCTCGCTCCTACATCGCCGACGACGGCATTTGGTATCGGCGAGAAAGTCGATGATCCAATGGCGATGTACCTCAACGACGTGTGCTCTATTCCCACCAACCTTATTGGTGCAACAGCGATGTCTATTCCGGTAGGACTCGATGCGAACAACTTACCCATCGGGGCTCAGATCTTCGCTCCACCGTTAGGTGAAGACGTTCTTTTCCAGGCAGCTGCAGTGATTGAACAATCGGCCAATTACAGTGCGACTCCTCGTGTGGGCGCATTCGAAAGCGGGGCATAGATGACTAACACGCTCGTCGATACAGAATTTGAAGCCGTTATCGGCTTGGAAGTTCACGTTGAACTTTCTACCAATACAAAATTGTTTTGCGGATGCGCAAATGGCTTTGGTTCTGAACCCAACACAAATGTATGTCCCGTGTGTATGGCATTACCGGGTGCGTTGCCTGTACTAAACGAACGTGTGGTTGAGTTTGCGCTGCGAATTGGCGAGGCATTTGAATTCAACGTTCCAGAAACAAGCGTGTTTCACCGAAAGAACTATTTCTACCCTGACATGCCAAAAAACTTTCAGACATCGCAGTACGACCAACCCATTTGTATGGATGGTCGGCTAGAAATTGAAACCAGTGCAGGAACAAAAGTAATCCGAATCGAACGTGCCCATATGGAAGAAGACACAGGAAAATCTACGCACGTGGGTGAATCGGGACGTCTTCATGGCGCCGAGTATTCGTTGGTGGATTACAACCGCGCGGGTGTTCCTTTGATGGAAATTGTGTCGCGACCGGATATTTCATCTTCAGAAGAGGCACGCGCTTATGTTTCTGCCTTGCGGGCCGTTCTTCAATCTATCGATGTTTCTGATGTGAAGATGGAAGAAGGCTCAATGCGTGTCGACGCCAATGTTTCTGTTCGACCTGTGGGTCAAGAGGAACTGGGTACGCGTGCAGAAATTAAGAACATGAACTCCCTGCGTTCGTTGGGTCGCGCTGTCGATTATGAAATTGCTCGCCAGGTTGCGTTAGTAAAAAGTGGAGAGCGCATCATTCAGGAAACGCGTCACTGGAATGAAAATGAGGGCAAGACGTCTTCAATGCGTTCAAAAGAAGAAGCGAACGATTACCGTTATTTTCCCGAGCCAGATCTTGTCCCGGTTGCTCCCACGCAAGAAATGCGTGATGCCGTTCATGCGGCAATGCCTGAACTTCCCGCACAAAAACGTGAACGGCTTATCGCTGACTGGAAAATTTCAGAATCCGATGCACGGACTTTGGTCAGTCAACCCGAACTTTATGATTTCGTTGCAGCAGCAGTAGAAATAGGTGGTGTGGCTATTGCCAAGGATGCCACAAGTTTTGCTGTGATAGAAATCAATGGTGCGATGAATGCATCAGATGGAGATGAGGAATCTGATATTTCCTCTGCGCTCATTACGCCAGAAAATCTTGCGCAAACATGTACATTGGTTGCTTCGAAGGATATTTCACGTAATCAGGCAAAAACTTTGTTGGCACACTTGGTGGAGAATGGGGGAGAAGTTGCCACAGTTGTGGAACGGCTCGGCCTTAAACAGGTTTCCGATACCTCGGCTCTTCAAATAATCGTCGATGATGTGTTATCTCAGTATCCCGACGACGTGGCGCAGTGGCCTGATGCTGATGAAGGCAAGCGTAAAAAGCTACAAGGTTTCTTCATGGGTAAGTGTATGGCTGCAAGTAAAGGCCAAGGTAACCCGCAGATCTTCACATCTCTCATTGAAGAGAAGCTTAAGTAGTTCAGGCCTATCCAGCGACCACTCTCCGCTACGATAGGCCTGGCCCAGAACCGAATCAGCGTGACCGGACAAAAGATAAGTAATGGATCTACTTCTAGAAAAAACTGATTCCGAGATTATCTCACTGTCACTGATTGAGCCACGGAGATTTGAGGTCATTTTTGACCGTCATTTTGCTTCTATTCACGGTTACTTTTCTCGACGAGAGGGAAGTCAGATGGCTGATGACCTCTCCGCGTTAGTTTTTATGAAGGCGTTCGAACTGAGAGAACGCTATATGTCTGAAAACGATAACTGTCTCCCTTGGTTGTATGGAATCTCATCGAAAATCCTTTCGGTATCACGACGAACTAAGAAACGACATTTTTATCGTGATCAACGTGCCCACGAGAAATATAAGACTGAAACGATTACTTTTGATAGCAACGATGGCATTTATACTTCTCACGAATGTGAATTAATTCACTCCGCACTCATGTCGTTGAAGAGAACAGAACGTGAGGTTATTTTGTTGTTGGCGTGGGAACAACTTACTTATCCTGAGATTGCCTTTGCGCTTGGGATACCTATAGGAACCGTAAAATCACGTATCAATCGTGCACGAAAAACTCTTATGCATGTTCTCACCGATTTCTCGTTTGACGACAAAGTATCTTTCATTCCATCGACGACCACATCTTAAGGAGTCACCATGAATTTATTAAACGCACTTATTGACACTGCCCCTGTTGCATCGCCTCCATCTTCTGAAGTGGAAATGGAAAGTAGAAGCGTTTTACGAGACGTGATACGTTCTGAGAATGCAACAGGCAAAGCAATGAGCCATAAAAGTATTTTTCGATTTCAAGTAGTGAGCTTTGTGAGCGCGATGGCGGTCATGGTCGTCATCATTGCAACATTTGTTGCTGTGTCAAGCACTCAGTCGGCAAAACCAGCAGCTGCGGAAGTTTTACAGCGTCTACAAAAAACAGCAGCAAAACAACCAGGGACTACTTCAGGGGTTCAGTTCAGAGAAGTTCTGCGTATTGATAGAACGATGATTAATACTAAATCCGGACCACAGGATGTGATTGAGGAACAGAAACTCGAGAAGATTTGGCAACTACCTGATACTTCTCTTGCACGTATCGTAGAAATTAATCCCCTGGATAACTCAGTTATTTCTGATGAGCGTTTTACCGGGAGTGAGTTGCCTTTTGAGGTGGAGGATCTATCTCATTATCCTCTTGATCCGAAGAGTCTTCGAAAAGCAGTCCTTGTGCATTGGGATAAAACGATGGATCAGCTGCGTACCCAAATTCCTGAGATAGAAGGAATTGATTCCGAAGATTCTGATGTTAGCCAAGATGAAGTGATTTCTTTCGAAATACAAAATACTCTTAATAACTATGCGCACGGATATGTAAAAGTTTCTCCTCAAGTGAGAGCTGCACTTATTGGATTGCTGGCTACCACTCCTGGATTAATTGTTGATGATAAGGACAAGGATCCAATTGGTCGTCCAGCCATCTCGATTACTGAAACTTATTCAGAGGGGGGCATGACAACGAGATACACTTCGTACTACGACGAGAAAACTAGTAGTTTGTTGGCGGTCAAATCCATGGGTCCCTCAGGCAATGACGATGGTCGTGATACGGAAAATATTATGGTCTACCGTAGGTCAAAGATTGTTGAATCTCTTGATGACGAATGAGTTGTTGATTGAGTCAAAGCGAGAAGCTAATAAGTAAAAGAACCTTCACTATGTGTTGAAAAAGTGAGTTCGGGTTGTAGCTGCGCTATTTCATATTTTTCAATTGTGAGATCGACCTTATCGCCTAAGAGATTTTCATAACGGGAAAGTGTGACCAAGATTTTTGCATGAGTCGATGTCTGAGCTTGTATATTTATTACATCAGCATTGAGCCATTCGCTATTTTTTCCAGCTGGGCAAGCATTGCTGATAATGAATTCACCAATCTTGCATTCGAGTCCCATTCGAAGGTCATCGCACAGGGCGCCAAAACGGCTATGGGTATCGTATGAAGAACTCGGTGCATATGTCATGTCTTCCACGTTATGGTTATCGTTCGCTTAGGTCGTGATCATGATGCAAATTTCTGCAAAGTTTGCTTGCAGGTGTTTACCTGCTTATCCGTCATCCTGAGCTTGCGAAGGATCTCTAGTGTCCGAAGTGTCATAATGGAGATTCTTCGCTCCGCTCAGAATGACACGAAAAAGATTGCTGATTTTCGTATACCGGCGACTAATCTTTTCCTATGTCGAATGATTCAACAACGCCTCATAATCCCGCAAAAATCAACAGCTCTCGAGTCACCGATGGCATGAACCGGGCGCCTGCGCGAGCCATGCTTCGAGCTGTAGGAATGGGGGAAGAGGATTGGAACAAAGCCCAGGTTGCTATTGCAAGCAGTTGGAACGAAGTCACGCCGTGCAATATGTCTTTGCAGAGATTGGCGGGACACGCAAAAGAAGGCGTTCGTACAGCGGGCGGTTACCCTCTTGAATTTTGTACGATTGCTGTAAGTGACGGAATTTCAATGGGTCACGAAGGAATGCGCGGTTCGTTAGTGAGCCGGGAAATTATTGCAGATTCCGTGGAATGTGTGGTCCATTCAGAGGGCCTCGATGCATTGGTCGCTTTCGCAGGATGCGATAAATCGTTGCCTGGCATGATGATGGCTGCGGCACGTACAAACGTACCGAGTGTTTTTGTGTATGGCGGTTCAATTTATCCTGGTGAGTACAAAGGTAAAGCAATTGACATCGTTGATGTCTTTGAAGCTGTCGGCGCATGTGCTGCGGGAAACATAACCGAAGAAGAACTCAAAGCGATCGAATGTGGAGCATGCCCGAGCGAGGGAAGTTGTGCCGGAATGTTTACTGCAAACACAATGGCTTCTGTCGGTGAAGCTATTGGTCTTTCTCTTCCCGGTTCTTCGTCTGTCCCTGCTCCCGATGATCGAATGAAAGATTATGCGCGCAAAGCAGGTGAAGCCGTGATGAATTTGGCGAACAATAACATTCGTCCTCGCGACATAATGACCAAGGAAGCATTTCACAATGCAATAGCAATTGTGATGGCTCTTGGTGGGTCCACCAATGCTGTGCTCCATTTGCTCGCGATTGCCAACGAAGCGCGTGTTGAATTAGAGCTCGACGATTTCAATAAAATAGCCAAGCGTGTTCCTCACTTTGCAGACACGAAACCTCATGGAAAATATCACATGGTCGACATCGATCGTATAGGTGGAATTCCTGTTGTCATGAAAGAACTGCTTGATGCAGATTTGCTGCATGGCGATTGCATGACTGTAACGGGAAAAACGCTTGCGCAAAACATTGAAGAGTCTCAGCCGCGCGCAGTCGATGGTGAAGTTGTTCACTCGATTAAGGAACCGATTCATGCAGTGGGGGGGATTGCAATTCTTAAGGGATCGCTTGCACCGCAAGGTTGTGTCGTCAAAGTTGCTGGCCTCAATGAAAACCAATTGCAGTTCACAGGTATCGCTCGCGTTTTCGATGGTGAAGACTTAGCAATGGAAGCAATACTTGCCGGAAAGATTAATGCCGGCGATATTTTGGTAATTCGCTACGAAGGACCTAAGGGTGGTCCGGGTATGCGCGAAATGCTTGCTGTAACTGGTGCCATGAAAGGTGCGGGTCGTGGGGGAGACTGTGCGCTTATTACCGATGGCCGTTTCTCGGGAGGAACCCACGGTTTTTGTGTCGGTCACGTTGCTCCTGAAGCAGTTGATGGTGGTCCCATCGCTTTTGTTTACGAAGGTGACACCATTGTCATTGATGCGATCAATCATACGATCGAGCTATTAGTTGACGAATCTGAACTCGAAAAGCGAAAAGCAGACTGGAAGAT
>CAYMMG010000011.1:0-58785 GCA_964391505.1 uncultured Burkholderiales bacterium
GTCATCGCATCAATTAAGACGTGGGCAAATATGGCCCGTAAGATCCATAGGATTTTGACATAGAGGACATGGCTCGCGTCCCGCGATCACAGATTCTGTTCCTCGAACCGCCATTGCACGAAGTTGAGTACGTGTCATAGTCAAACGCAATACATGCTCGTCTTGACGAGCTTCAAGGGGAGCGATTTGATCAGAGGAGTCATTAATGAAATCCTCTTCTAAAGGAAGTTCGCGCAATTCCAAAGTAATCAATTGACGTTCAGGATCGAAGATAAGGCCCATCGATTGCGCGCGAAACATTGGTTCAATAGGTTCAATGGCTCCTGCGAGTTCAAAGTCGAGCGGTGTTGCAATTTCTTCTTCAGGAAATTCCTTGTTGAGAGAATCTAAAAATTCGATTGACTGATGCGCAAGAAGTTCAACTTGTTGCTTCTCAACGAGAACGCCAACGAGTGTATTTTCTTTTCGACCTTGGATAAGAAATGTTCTTTTCCCCGGCTCACCAATTGCACCTGCGCTAGCTGAATCAACAGGGTCAACCTCTATTTCTTCCATCATTACACCATCCTTTGCGTAGGGACGACGTTAATACTTTCTACCCGTGCAATACCGTCAGTAAACCTCACTTCAGACACCGATGCTGGAACGCAAGAGATGCGCTGGAAAAGATCCATGTGTAAACCCATGTAGCTAGAAAGAACCACCAGGATGGGATCGCGATGGCAGGTAATCACAATGTTTTTACCGATATGAGAAGAAACGATATCGCGGATAGCTAGATCGATACGCTCAAGAAGTTCAGCAAAAGTTTCTCCGTCAGGAAAACGAAACTGCGAGGGGTGTTCTTGTACGGTTTTCCATTCAGGAAACTCGGCACATTCTTTCAGTGTAAAGTTTGTCCACGCACCAATATGTGTATCGATGAGCGCGTCACGAACTGTAATCTCAAGACCACGATCTTTCGCGATGGCTTCTGCGGTTTGATATGCGCGTTCGAGCGGGGAAGAGAAAATAGCATCCACATGGACCATCGACAGATAGTCACTTAAAAGTTTGGCTTGTTCTTGTCCTTCGTCACTAAGGTCAAGTCCTTTCGTATGCCCGTACATGACCGTTCCTGTTTGGGCAGTAACACCATGACGAACAAGGAAAACACGGGTTGTTTCGGTTGCAGAATTATTATTCACCCTTCTATCGTACTTAGGATTGGACCATGGACGAAACCCTGGGGCTACAACCCAAACCTACCGAAACAGAACTTCCCTCTTCTTCGAGTAATCTTCTCGGTGAATTACACGCTGCGCTTGCAAACGCAGATCATCTCACGCTTGAAACCAGAACAGGAGAAAATCCTCGTGACTTATTTTGCTGGGCTGCTTTATCCGCTGCTGCTGGAGATGGAATTGATGGATATGCATTCGCCCGCGTTGGATACCACAGGGGTCTAGACGCATTGAGAGCAAGCGGATGGAAAGGTTCGGGTTACGTCCGAGCTTCACTTCCTTCTAACCGAGGTTTTTTAACCTGCTTGGCATTATTACAACACCAAGCAGCCGTTATTGGAGAACGTGATGAACAAGAGCGCTGCCGTGAATTTCTTCAGCAGCTAGATCCAAGTTTTGACTGGAATTCCTTTGTTCCCGAAAATGCAATAGACTTTCTTTTCCCTTCGTAAACGAGGTAACGATGACAGATACCAGCCCGCTTGTCGGAATAATCATGGGAAGCGATTCTGATCTCCCTGTCATGCAAGCTGCGGCCGATATTCTGACGGAATTCGATGTTGCTCATGAAGTGCGCATCATTAGCGCACACAGGACGCCTGATGAAATGGTTTCTTATGCGAGAAGTGCATCCGATCGAGGACTCAAAGTTATTATTGCCGGTGCCGGTGGTGCTGCACATCTTCCAGGGATGACTGCTTCAATGACTGAACTTCCTGTTGTCGGTGTACCTGTTCCTTTGAAAAATCTTGACGGTTTAGATTCGCTGCTCAGCATTGTTCAAATGCCCAAAGGCGTTCCGGTGGCAACAGTTGCAGTGGGCAATGCTGCCAATGCTGCCTACCTAGCGTTGCGAATACTTGCGACATCCGATCAAGACATCGCAAAAAAACTTCAAACGTTCGCGGAAACGCAACGCGACACCGTTATCGAAAAAGACTCCAACCTCTAGGTGTCGTCCTAAGCCAGGAGCGAAGCGACTAAGCGAAGGATCTCCGCAAAGCGACTTACTCGCCCACAAAATAAAATCGGACGAAAGTTGCGCCCTTCCTCAAGACAAGTAAGTCGGCTCTTAAAGCATCTTGCGAATTCCCCCAAGCGCTTCAAAAAATCTAACGAAGATTGACGCAACGTGCGCTCAGCGATGTACGTCCGAACGCACGTTGCGTTTCAGCACGGGAGAGAGGGCGGACGCGCTGAGCGCAGTTAATCAAAACTTGGGTTGAAGCGCTTGCTCTTATTCGACAGTAACGGCTTTTAAGACGTCAACTTTTGTCGCCCTCCATGCTGGCCACGCCCCCGCAATCACGCCAATAATGGCTGATAGCGCAACAATCACGAGAAGTCGTGTTGGGTCAACGGCAAATGAATCAAACCCTTCGTCTTTTAATGATTTTATCAATAAGTAACTTGCAACAATGCCGACCACAATGCCGACTGCCGTTCCCATCACCGCGACGATAACGGATTCAAATCTCACGAATCCACGAACCTGTGCTTTCGATGTTCCTATAGCGCGCATGAGGCCAAGTTCACGTCGGCGCTCCAAAATGGATAGGGACATCGTGTTGAGAATTCCGATTGCCGCAATAATAATTGCGAGTCCAAGTAGACCGTAGATTACATTAACGACACCATTGAGTGCCCCAATCTGGCTATCGCGCAACGACTTTTGATCGGTGATTTCAATACCGGTATTCGTTAAAAGTTTTTCCACCTCTGCCTTGCCTTCATCTGCAGTAACTCCCTTTTTAAGAGTCATAATCGAGATAAATGCAGGCTTAGGATCTTCAATAGTGGCAGCACCTTCATAGTCGATAATAAAGCCAGCATCACCAAAAATTGGTTCTTTCAAGATGCCGGTAATTGTGAAAGTATGAGAACCCCGTTTCCCTTCCAGTTCAATTTTGTCACCGATAGCAAGGCCTTTATCTTCGGCGCTTTCCTTGGAGGTCACCATGCCGCTCCCGCCGATATCAGATATCTTCCCCTCATAAGGCGTGATGAAAATACTCGCTAACGCTTTCGTATCGACGACGCTTACAATGGTCGTTGAGCCTGATGCTCTTTCTGCGCCTGCATCAATTGGACCTGGATCGATCATCAGAGGTGAGATTGATGTAAAACACGATCCCGCATCAACTACGTCAAGGCGATTGATACTGGCACATCGTTCAGGTGTGAGCGATTGTGTTGCGCCGAAATCGCCGATGATAAGGTCACCTGCAAAATTTTCAGAAAAGTATTTATCGAAAGTTGCCGTCACGCTGGATGCGAGAACTGTTATAAAGACGACGAGAAATACTCCGATCATGAGAGCTAACGCAGTACGTCCCGTTCGTCGAGGATTACGATAGTTATTTCTGCGCGCGATGTCCCCCGTTACGCCAAACGCATGACGTCCACCAAAAGGAGCGAGCAAGACTCCCATAGGACGCGATCCAACAATTGCGGTGAAGGGTCGAGCAAGTAAAGGAAGAACTGCAATAGCAAAAACAAAAACAAAGAAAATTCCAATACCCATTGTTTTGACGCGATTATCTGAGGAACCAGCAAATGCCGCCCATATGGAAATAGCAGCAAGGATTCCTAGAATCGAAAGGAAAATAATTCTCCATATCCATTTGCGCGACTTTTCATACGCGGATTCACGAAGCGCTTCGATGGGCGGTACCCGCGAGGCAATCCATGCAGGAATCAACGCTGACCCCAATGTTGCCAATGTGCCCACAAGCATTCCTAAAATTACTGCACTAGAGGGAACAACCAAACCACCTGCAGGAAGTCGGATCCCCTGCGCCTCCATAAATGAACTAATACCAACAGCCAATCCAATGCCCGTAAGGATACCTACACCTGAAGCAAGGAACCCGACACAGATTGATTCAATAAAAACTGATCGACGAATTTGTGACGCCTTCGCCCCAATCGCACGTAGTAACGCATACTCACGTTTTCGCTGTGCAACAACAATGGCAAAGGAATTTATGATAATGACAAGTGCAACCAAAAAAGATACGATTGCAAAACCAAGGAGGATATAAGTAAATATATCAAGGAATGTACGCGCATCGTTTTGCGCTTCTTTTGTTAATTCTTCACCCGTCGCAACTTCAAACTTACTTGTACCCGATTTATCAATCGTTCCTTTTTGAGAAAAGTATTCTTCGATGTTGCTTTTTAGCTCTTGTTGACTAACACCTTCTTTAGCTGCAACTTCAACAGAACTAAACGTATCGCCTTCTCCGGCGATAGCTTGAGCCTGCTTTTCATTGAAGATGAAAACGGCAGGACCACCAATACCGTCGGCGGTACCGAAGCGAACAAAGCCTTTAATATGATAATCACGCACGGCATTAGGAAGGACTACTTTTAGCGTGTCACCTACCTTAAGCTTCTTAATATCGGCAGATGACTTGTCTACATAGATTTCATCATCAGCAAGCTTGGCAGCTACGGAATCTTCCAATGATAAAGATTTTCCGTCTTTACCTACAACATGGAATAATGCCAAATCAATATTGTCTGATTGAGAAAAACCAAACGTAGGGGGACCGTTAATCGTAAAGACTCGTTTCCCGTCCTTACCAATAACTGTAACGTTTTCAATATCTACTGAACCTTGAGCTGACTTGACGCCGTCAATGGCTTGGACCTCTTCCAATACGGAACGGGGAATACTGCTTCGCAATTCAGAAAAACCGTCATCGCTGCGTTGCGTCTCAGTGGAGCGAACAACAGCATCAGTTTTTTTGTACACAGAGGCAAATAGATCATCGAAGGCCCCTTTGATGGTTGAAGAAAAAACGAGTGTGCCAGAAAGAAATGCAACACCCAAAATAATGGAGAGCATCGAGAGGGCAAGACGAGTTTTATATGCCCATATATTTTTCAGAGTAAAACGAAACATCTCCGTACCTCGAACTACGAGCCGAGGCTCTTGAGTCGATCAAGGATTGCACCCGCTGTTGGTTCGCGCATTTCGTCAACGACTTTGCCGTCACCCAAGAAAACAATCCGATCCGCATATGCTGCTGCATTAGCGTCATGCGTTACCATCACGATGGTCTGTCCGTAATCCTTAACAGCAGATCGCAGAAACTCGAGCACATGGGTTCCTGACTTCGAATCAAGGTTTCCCGTTGGTTCATCGGCGAAAATAATTTCTGGTTTGCTTGCCAATGCACGGGCTACAGCAACACGTTGTTGCTGACCGCCAGAAAGTTCACTAGGTTTATGCGAAAGACGATTAGACAACCCCACTGTCTCGACAACCTTATCGAACCAACCTTTTTCTGGCTTCTTTTTTGCAAGTCGCAAGGGAAGCTCGATATTTTCTTTCGCGTTCAATGTGGGAAGCAGGTTAAACGATTGAAAAATGAATCCAAGTCGCTTACGTCGCACGAGGGTTAATTTCTTTTCACGCAACCGAGTTATATCTGTATCACCGAGCCAGACCTCTCCACCGGTAACTCGATCGAGTCCAGCAATACAGTGAAGGAGTGTTGATTTACCTGAACCCGAAGGCCCCATTATCGCAGTTAATTCACCCGATGCAAAATCTACAGATACGTCATCAAGAGCATTGATCTGCGCTTCGCCGCTTCCATAAGTTTTTGTCACATGTACAGCACGAGCCGCAATGCCATCGTTGAAAGCGGGAGGGTTTGGAGGAGTTGGGACAGGAGTCGAAGTCGTCATATTCTCAACTCTATTGCGCGTCCACTCGGACGCGCACCTTGTGTCGTGAAATCCGCAGGTAAATCAACCACCCGGTACCCAAACAACATAAAACAGCGGAAAGAAGAAGATTAAATCTAATTCCAAACAACTCGGTGGCAGTATCTATACGTAACCATTCCAAAATAGTTCTTCCCGCACAATACAGGGAAATATAAAAAGCTAACGTCTGACCACGTGACCAACCAGATACTTTTCTCTCGCAGAAAATAACTACGGCTGCGAGGATGAGACACCACAGAGCTTCGTAAAGAAAAGTCGGATGATACGTTGCAACATTTTCTAAACCCAACGGTCGGTAGTACTCATCAACACGAAGCGCCCAGGGAGCATTAAGTTCTCGTCCGTACAATTCTTGATTGAAATAGTTTCCCAACCGCCCGATGGCTTGAGCAACTAACAGTCCCGGAATAATCGCATCACCAAGTTCTAAAAAAGAAATCTTCTTGATCCGCGCTTGAATGAAAACAGCAAGTGCGCCTACGGCGACTGCCCCCCATATAGAAAGTCCACCATTCCGAAGCTTAATTATCCCGGAAATTCCCTGGCTGTCCCAGTCATACCCTGTAAAGAGATGGTAAACACGAGCACCGATGATCCCGGAAATGACAGTGGGTAAAAACATATCAAGAATTGCCGTCGAACCATTATGGGTATGCGAATATCGACGATGTGCAATATATGTTGCTGCAGCAATTCCCATTGCCATTGTGATGCCATAAATGCGAATAAACCCAATCGAATGAAATGGGGGTTCAGAAATCACCGAGAGAAAACCAATCATTGTTCACCCTTGTCCATCATGCGCTTTTTAATAATTTCACGGCGTTTGCGAATATCTTCATAGGTTAGGGTATCAACCTTATCTGCAACACCTAGGCTAGAGCGGACCGCGTCCATGTCAAGATCTAGTTCCTCTGATCCGAATCCGAGATCGCCCATGATTTGGGTACCGTAGGTTTGGAGAAAATATATATACACATGTTGGATTTCAGCAAGAATATCCAAGTCGGGTGCAAGCGTTGCTGTTGCTCCATCAAGAAACATCAGGTTCTTTACGAAGAGCATCAATTCTTTGGGAGCGCGTGCACCATACCCCAACAATTTCTTGGTGAGATCACTCATTTCCCGTGTGAGTTGCTCACTGGTCATCTTCGTAGGGTCTTTTACAGGGCCCTCTAATCCGAGATCTTCAATGACGGCATCGATGTCTGTATCAGAGGGAAATGCACCAAGGTCACGCAAAGAAATGATTTGTTGACGAATATTTCCAGTGGTTCCTCCGACGAGAAGACGTAAAAATGCTCGGCGTTGTTTTTCGTCGAATCGTCCGGTGATACCAAAGTCGAGCAGCGCGGTTGTGCCATCTTCGTCAACAAAAAGATTCCCTGCGTGTAGATCGCCATGAAACACACCATGGATAAGTGCCCCTTCAGTGAATGCAACCAACCCTGCACGCAAAAGGACTTTCGTATCAATACCTTCTGATTTCATCGCCTCCACATCGTGGAAAGCAAAGCCATGCATGCGTTCCATCACTAATACTCTTTTCGTCACAAGTTCGATGCGCGGTCGTGGAACGACAATTGCTCGTTGATTCGTTGTAGCAAGCACACGGCCGATAGCCAACATATTGTCTGCTTCCAGACGAAAGTCCAGCTCTTCAACAATTGTTTCGGCAAACATTTCAACTAAGGCAGGAGGATTTGCCAAAGCTGTTATAGGAATACGGCCAACTAAACGCGGGGACAACCATGTCAATGCGGCAATATCTTTACGGACAAGTTCTGCAACATGAGGTCGTTGGACTTTTACAACAACTTCTTCACCTGTCACAAGTGTTGCCCGATGAACTTGTGCAATTGAAGCCGCCGCGAGGGGTTCTTGATCGAAAGAAGAAAAAATAGATTCAAGAGGACGAGAAAAATCTCCTTCGATCACTCTTTTAACATCGAGAAAGCTTTCCGCTGGGACTTGGTCGCGGAGTAATTTAAACTCACTCACAAGCTGTTCAGGAAAAAGCCCTTCGCCTGATGAAATAATTTGTCCAAGCTTGATATACGTGGATCCAAGTGTGACGAAACGTTTTCGTAATTTCCGCGATAACCCACGGCGTGACTTTTCACGACCTCGTCTTTTATCAAAGAAGTACCATAGGACAACTGCCGAACTTATTCGAGACAAGGAATAGATCAATCGGAAGACGGGGGGTAAACGTCGAGATTGCAGAAGTAGATGTGCCTGAGCCCGCACTTCATTACGCCGGTGAATGTTCTCCTGCGAAAACCTTTCACACTCTTCTTCGTCGAGCTGCCAAGGCCCATCAGCCAAGAAACTTCCCCAGCGCATGTCTAAATCTGTATCGATCGGCGGCATTTCTCGATCTTTCTTTGTATACGTCATTCTGAGGCTTTAGCCGAAGAATCTCAAACCTACACGGTACAACAAACAGAGATCGTTCGCTTAGTCGCTGTGTTCTCGCTCAAGATGGCGTTTTTAACACGGCCACGCTCTGCCCATCTCCTCGAATGTAGTGAGGATACAAAACAATTCCATAATCACGTTCAACCATCCCGGCCGTGCTTGCGGAATCGTTACTCCCAAGATAGGCGACAATTTCACGCCCACTCATAGGGGCAATCTCCAACTCATCACTTGCGTATGCAATAACTTCATCATTTTCGCATCGGTTAAATGTGCACGTGGAATAAAGGATCACTCCACCAGGTTTAACCATGCTCCTTGCAGAGTCAATCAGCTCTTTTTGAAGCGAGCTCATTTTACTAATCAGCTTCGTGGACCACTGCCGTCGCGCAACATCACTCTTGCGCATGATGGCTTCTCCGCTACATGGCGCATCCAAAATAACAAGATCAGCTTGACCTGCATAAGCGTCACTCAAATCTCGCACTTTCATATTCGTAACTTCGCAATGCGGAATTAGGTGTGACGCAATGGGGTCGGTCATACGATCAAGGTTTTCTTGCAATATACGAACGCGCCGACTATCTACATCGTTGGAAATTAACGTCCCGCTCGGACCCAACGAATTGAGTGCATGAATAGATTTTCCACCGGGCGCCGCACACATATCGACAACAATCGCATCAGATTTAATATCAACACACTCAACAGCAACCATTGCAGAAGGGTCACCTACATAACATAAGCCTTCTTCATGCTCTTTGCTAGCCCCGATCCTCTGATCAAACTCGAAATACGTTGCATCAGAGCACCAAGGCACGATGTCTTTGTCGATCTTCCACGAGTTACATAAATCATTAATACTGACAACATGTGTATTTGCTCGTACAGCTTTTTCTGGCCATGTTGTTAAAGCTTTTAAAAATGCTTCCACATCCGGATAACAATCAAGATTTTTTTGCACATATTCGAGAAAACGCTTCGAAAACGATGCTTTAACGTTGTTTGACGTGGAAATCACCCATTATTGATAGCACACGCAACTCCCGTCCCACGCAAGTTGCAATACCCGTTCGGATTCTTACTCAAATATTGCTGATGATATTCCTCGGCATAGTAAAAAGGTGGAGTAGGTAAGTCGCGAACTTCTGTTGTGATTTCTCCAAAACCATTCTCGATTAAAGACTTGTTATATTCATCCATCGCTTGAATCGTCGCATTGAACTGCTCCGCAGTAGTTGCGAAGACCGCGCTTCGGTATTCGGTTCCTATGTCATTACCTTGTCCCATGAACTGTGTAGGGTCATGCCCTTCAAAGAACTTTGTAACAAGTTCAGCATACGAAATAATTTCGGGGTCGAATACAACCATCACCGTTTCTGCATGGCCGGTTAATGCCGTGCAGGTTTCTTCGTAGGTAGGATTTTTTGTATAACCGCCCTGATATCCAGCGGCGGTGACATACACGCCGTCGATATTCCAAAAAAGTTTTTCCGCTCCCCAAAAACAACCCAGAGCAAAGTACGCAACTTCCATGTTCTGTGGAAAGGGTGCGAACATCGAATGACCATTGACATGATGAATACCAGAAATTTCTATCAGTTCATCGCGTCCGACAAGGGCGTTGGACTCTTCAACCATCTTGGTTTTATCTGCAAACATCCCACCGAACGAGAAACCCATCACGTCTCCTTTTCTGCATAGTCCGATTTATAGATTTTGGAAGGTCATACCTTCCTTATAACGCTTGTGGTTACGAAGATGTTCCCGGACGTAACTTTCCTAGGATAAAGCGCCATCCCGTCCATCCCAACGTCATAAATATCAGCGAAATGATAAGAAATGCAGGACGAAACTCGTACTGGTGTTGGCTAACGCGCAGGATTATTGCCAAGGGTACTGCAATCACACTTGCGATTGCAGCAGTTTTGATCGAACGAAGATCTTTTGAGACCACAAGCATGACTGCGAAAAATGAGGCTACGAAAGGAAGTGCAATCTGAATGTACGTGCTGAGATCATATGTGGTGCCATGTTCTTTTCTACCAATGGCAATGAAGAGAACGACAACAAGAATATCCAGAAAAACGGCCAGAGCCTTGTGGATCAAATAGGCAGGCTTATCGGTTTCATTTACGTCAGTCATTGTTTCTCCGTAAAAACTGTTTGTGGTGTCGAACTGATTCTTACAAAGAGCGGCTCTCGGATAAGAATTTATGCAAAAGCTGACAAACGAGTCTGTAATCCCGCTTTAACGCTGGGCCATTCCGGCGCCAGAATAGAAAAGTACATCGTGTCTCCTCTAGAACCGTCCGCAGCAAGTCGATGACCACGCAATGTGCCTTCCGGGGTAGCTCTGAGTTTTTTGATCGCCGAAATACTGCGCGCATTCCTTGCATCACAACGAAGCGCGACTCGATGTACGTGTAATTGTTCGAAGGCGTACTCCAACATTAAGAGTTTGCAAGAGGGATTCACAGGACCACCCCACACATCACGTGCATAAAAAGTACTTCCAATTTCAATCCGTTCCTGAGAAGGAACGTACTCATAGAAACTCGTCGACCCCACGACAGCATCTGTTGCCTGATCAATAACGGCAAACGATATGCGCTGCGGAACGTTGATCCATGCTTTGATGTCTGAAATCATTTGTTCAAGGGTTTTTGGCACGGGCGTAATCATCCCAAACCACATTTCCTTGTCAACAACCGCAACAAGGGCCGAGGCGTGATCAACACTTAAGGGAACAAGTCGTACAAATTCGTTTTCTAACGTGGGTGTATCGATCGACGCTTCAGGAGGCACGCTCCCAATTTTACACAACGCAAAGTAAATGGGAAAAACGTGGGCAAGAAGGGAGTTGAACCCTCACGTCCTTTCGGACACTGACACCTGAAGCCAGCGCGTCTGCCATTCCGCCACTTGCCCGCAGCAATGTAAATTACATCGGGAAAGATAGTGTACTGGTTTATAATCGCGACGCCGGCAAAGCCAGACGTTGCTCGCGGTAGTCGTTTCACTCCTGGCTCCTCTGATCGCTCCCTGTGATTATTATCGCGACGCCGGCAAAGCCAGACACTCCTCGCAGTCGCTTAAGATCGCTTCTTGTGATTTGTGTGAGATTTATCCCGAAATTCTTGCCGTTAGGCCCTCTTCAGGATGACGGGGAGAGATTCAAATCGGTTAATGTAGAGACGTGGGATTACAAAATTTTGAGCGACGGCTCGAACGCCTGGTAGAAGGTGCTTTTTCGCGGACTTTTTCCTCTCAAATTCAACCTGTTGAAATTGGACGTTCCATAATCCGACGCCTCGAAACACAACGAACAATTACAGCAGAAGGAACAGCAATCCCCAACAATATTGTTGTCCACTTATGTCCTACCGACGTAGAGCGATTAGGTGCAATCCTCAATAGCTTGGCTGATGAACTTTGCGCTCTCGTGCGTGATCACGCTAACGGTGAAAAATACCGCCTCGTCGGCCCTATCGATATCACTATTGTTTCCAATCGAGCTATTCAAGAAGGTCAAATAACTGTCGCTACGAATTTCGACGAAGGCCGTGGTGCCAATCGCGGTGTACTCATTTCATCTGCCGGTGACCGTACGCCGCTTGTAAAAGAGATCACAACGATTGGTCGACTCACTACATGCGACGTCGCTCTATCTGATTCGCAGTGTTCGCGCCTCCATGCAGAAATTCGCAAAACATCAGAAGGATACGAAATTCTGGACAAAGGTTCAACAAACGGAACCAGAGTCAACGGTTCAACCATTACCCAACACCAGTTAGTCGTGGGTGATGAACTCCAATTCGGGTCAACTAACTTTATTTTTCAGGCAGATGATAACGTTGCTCCTTCAACAGACAACGACGAACGGAATCGTAATAACCTGTAAAAACGATCGGCAATGTTATGTCGCTTCAGTCGTCAACCAAAGGTATGTTTAAGTGAGTGAATCTCTCCTACAACTATTGAACTACTTCCTTCTGGCAGCTATTTACCTATTTCTTTTTATTGTCACGCGAGTTGCAGTGCGCGAACTCAAACCACAACCTGTCGTTATCGTTGGCGCGCCTAATGATGCAGGGATGGTTTCACGAAAGCCAAGCAAGAGCAAATCTACGGGGACAGGACTTTTGGGATTGACGCCTGAAGCAATTGCAGGGGAGAGATTCGAAGTTGCAAACGAATCCACTTTGGGACGCGCGCCTGGCTGCACCATTGTTCTCACTCACGACACATTTATTTCTCAAGTACATGTTCGACTTACGCGACAAAACAAAAACTTTTTTATCGAAGATCTGAAATCGACAAATGGAACTTTGGTTAATAATAAAAAGATTGAAGGTCTTACACGATTGAAAAAAGGTGATCGAGTCACCATCGGGCGAAGCGTTTTCGAGGTCGTGAAATGAAGGTAGATGTCGCTGCCATTAGCGACACCGGCCGGGTACGTGAAGGAAACGAGGATTCATTTCTCGTTGATAAGGATCTCTTTATTTTTGCTGTCGCCGACGGAATGGGTGGACACGTAGCAGGAGAAATTGCTTCTGCCACTGCAGTTGAGGCGGTACGTGCTTCAGTTGCAAGTGGTACCGGCATTGAAAATGCCATCCGCATCGCACACAGCGCAGTAAAAAAGAAGTCGGCCTCCGAAGAAGCACTTGCGGGAATGGGGACCACACTCACCGCTTTGGGCTTTTCAAGTAATAAGGAATTAGTTATTGCTCATGTAGGTGATTCACGCGCATATGTCATCCACCTTGGAAACATTGACGATGGAAATGATTTCCACACCGAATTGGTCCGTATTACAAAAGATCATTCTTTGGTGGAGGAACTCGTTGACGCTGGAGAAATTACGGAAGAAGAAGCAAATGTTCATCCTCGTCGAAGTGTCATCACACGCGCACTCGGCATCGATGGAGAGATTGACGTCGATGCGACACCTATACCTTTTCTGAAAGGAGACCGTTATCTTCTCTGCTCTGATGGCCTAACGTCGATGGTCCGCGATGACGATATCGCTCACGTACTACGCTCGGAGAAAACTCCGAATGATTGCGCCAGCAAACTTGTGTCACTTGCCAATCAAGCTGGAGGTAATGACAACATCACTGTATTGATTATGGATGTACTCGATGCTCATGTTCAACCTCCGGCGACCACTGCCATTGCTCAATCGATTCCTGCAAATGAATCCATACAGTCCCTTCACTATAAGAAGGGTCGTGTTGGTTTTGCTTTACGAATTGTCATCTCGATTCTGCTCGTTTCAGCATTGTTCTTTGGTGCTTACGCGACTGCAGACCACTTCGCCCATCAGGGTTACTTCCTCGACCAACGAAATGGACAAGTCGTCCTCATGGCCGGTCGACACGGAGGAGTGTTGTGGTGGAATCCCGAAATCGAGACTCAAACAGGCCTCGAAATTAAAAAACTGACATCAGCAGATGCACTACTGGTCTCCCGACATGAACGATATTCCTCACGTCAACAAGCAGTTGCTCGATTAGAACAAATGCGTAAACGACAGAAGCTCAAAAGCACAGAACCCTCAACTACCACGACCACGCTTCCGCTCTTATTACCCACCACATCTCTCCCTCTTAATGGATAGTTGCTTATGACACAGCCGGAAATTGCTCCCGTAAATTATCAACTCGTTCCTCGATCGAAATTCCTTCTTCGAACGCCTGAACTCCTTCTGAGCTCACTCGCCGCACTGATCACTATTGGTGGATACGCACTGACAGCTCTCGTTGATAAAAGCTATCTACCCAAACAACTTCCTAGTTTGCTTGTTTTAATGATTGTTCTTATCGTCATCGCTCATGTGGCCGTTTGGATTTGGGCACCCCGCTCTGATGCGACACTGCTGCCTTTGGCTGTGCTTCTTAACGGAATTGGATTCATCGTCATTTCGCGTTTGGATAAAAGTGAAGCGCAAGCGCAAGCACTGTGGACTGCACTCGGAATCGCCGCTTTTGTTATAACGCTCGTCTTCATTCGACGCACAACTTCTCTGCACCGATACCGATATACATTTGCCTTTCTTGGACTCATCGCAATTATGTTGCCCACGATTCCAGGCATCGGGACAGAGATCAATGGTGCGCGGCTGTGGATTCGCTTGGGTAGCTTTTCTTTCCAGCCAGGTGAAGCCGCAAAAGTCTTTCTTACCATTTTCATTGCTTCCTACCTGACCGATACCCGCAAACTGCTCTCCACATCACGAAGAAGCGTGGGGAAGCTTTTTATTCCGGATATCAAATTTTTCGGTCCTCTGCTCGTAGCGTGGGGAACATCCATTCTTGTAATGGTCCGACAGAAAGACCTTGGGTCCTCTCTTCTTTTCTTTGCCGTTTTTGCAGCCATGCTCTACATCGCCACAAACCGCGTCAGTTATCTCGCAACCGGTCTGATTTTTTTCTCCGGGGCTGCCACGGTTGCATATAAATTATTTGGTCACGTGCGCGTTCGTGTCGAAACATGGATCGACCCATGGGCCTCACCTCAAGATGAAGGCTTCCAGCTTCTTCAATCTCTTTTTTCGTTTGGAACAGGTGGAGTTAAGGGAACAGGATTAGGACTGGGTACGCCCAATAAAATCCCCAATGCATCAACTGACTTCGTATTTAGCGCTGTGGGCGAAGAGTTGGGACTCGTGGGAACAATCGCTGTTATTATTGCGCTGTTACTGTTTGTCGCAAGCGGTTATCGCATTGCGACACGTGCGCAACGCCCTTTCGCACAACTCTTCGCTGCAGGTTTAACAACAATTATTGGCGTACAAACTTTCGTCATTCTTGGCGGAGTGACTCGTGTGATTCCATTGACTGGCGTGACCCTTCCCTTCGTAAGTTACGGAGGAAGCTCCTTGGTCGCCAACTATGTCATCTGTGCTTTGTTGCTAAGAATTTCAGATGAAACTGCCAGAGACAACTTGACATCTGGAACAACAGTTGTTGTAGAAAACGATCAAAAACCAGAGCGGTCAGGTTCGTTGTGAGTGATTTAGTTTTGCCCATCCGTCGTGTAGCACGTTTCGTGTTTATATTATTTTTCCTCCTCGTTGCACAATTAACCTATCTACAGGTTTTTCAAGCAGATGCATTAAAAAACGACCCCCATAACGTGCGAACACTCGTTAATGAATTTGCAAAACCACGTGGAGACATTGTGACATTCGATAACCATGTTGTTGCATTTTCTACGACGAGCAACGATGAGCTGAAGTACCAGCGCCAATATCCAGAAGGAGCACTGTACGGACACATCACGGGATACCAGTCTTTTCTGGTAGGCAACACCGGCGTTGAGAGCGCTTACAACTCAGCACTGAAGGGAAAGAAAGGAGAAGAGGAAAATGTTCCCCGAGTTGTACTGACTTTAAGAAACGACATCCAAACTCTTCTTCGCGACCAACTAGGCAAACGAACAGGCGCAATTGTCGTTATGGAACCGTCAACGGGTGCCATCGTGGGAATGTATGCAAACCCAAGTTTTGATCCCACTCCCTACGCAGGACACGATTCGAACCAAGTACAGGCGGCATTCACAGCACTCACGAAGGACGAAACAAAGCCATCTGTTTCACGGGCGTTTTCTGAACGCTATCCGCCCGGATCAACTTTTAAAATAGTTACAGCAGCATCAGCAATTGACACTGGTATCGCCGATGCCGAACGCCAATTTCCTCAAGCAAATTTTTTCTTGCCCAAACAAACAGATAAAAAGATTCAGAACTTTGGGGGCAGAGGATGTGGCGGCACACTGCAACGTTCCTTCCAACAAAGCTGCAATGTCACATTCGCGAAATTAGGAACAGAGTTAGGAGATAGTTTCGTTACGGAAATGGAAAAGTTTGGTCTCGGAGGTGAACTTGTTGGTGATCTCAATGTCGGCGAAAAACCTCCTATCGATATTCCTGGTGCGGTGGGTGCAACTGCCCCTAACGAAAATTCGTTTGAACGCGACCAACCCACATTTGCATTCGCTGGAATTGGTCAAGGTCGAGTTTCAGCTAGCCCGTTGAGTGTTGCTCTGTATACTTCCGCAATCGCGAATAAAGGTTTCATTCCGACGCCCCATGTTGTCGACCACTTAGAGGATGGTAAAGGGAGCATCACCAAACGTATTGGTTTAGATCCCTGGAGAGAAGATGTCATCTCATCTGATACTGCAAGTATCGTCGGGAGCTTCATGGTTGACGTTGTTCAGCGTGGAACGGGTACAAGGGCACAAGTCAAAGGATTCCAAGTTGCAGGGAAAACGGGTACAGCACAGGCAAACTGTGCAGATGGAAGCACCAATTGCCCTCCCCATGCATGGTTCACCTCTTTTGCCCCCGCAGAAGACCCAAAATTTGTGATCACTGTTTTTATTGAAAATGAATCGGGAAGCGCACTATCTGCAAATGCGGCGACGGGAGGCCAACTCGCGGCCCCAATAGCAAAGGCCGTATACGAAAAACTCTTCGGACTGCGCTAACGTAACACTATGGCAGACGACGCATCTCAGACTGTCCTTCATGACCGCTATGAGCTCGAATCGCTCATCGCACGCGGAGGGATGGCCGAAGTTTATGTGGCTCATGACACGATGCTCGATCGACGTGTCGCTGTAAAAATACTTTTTCCTGAATACGCACGCGAACAAAGTTTCGTTGAACGATTCCGTCGTGAAGCACAATCTGCAGCAAATCTGAACCACCCCAACATTGTTGCAATTTACGATTGGGGACAATCAGATGGAACGTATTTCATTGTTATGGAATACGTTCATGGAAAGTCGCTGCGAGAAATTCTTAACGAAAATGGGCCACTTGAATCTGATGAAATTGCAGAATACTCAACCGATATTGCAGGCGCACTCGCCTACGCACACCAACACGGAGTGGTGCACCGTGATGTTAAACCAGGAAATGTTCTCATCAACGACGCCGGAAAAGTCAAGGTCACTGACTTCGGCATCGCACGAGCCGGCACTTCAGAATCCCTGACCCAAACTGGCGCAGTCATGGGTACCGCAACATACTTCTCTCCAGAACAGGCGCAGGGCTACAACGTCGACGGACGCAGCGATATTTACTCTTTAGGCGTTGTGATGTACGAACTGGCAACAGGTGTCCCCCCTTTTACGGCTGATACACCTATCGCCGTCGCGTTTAAACACGTAAGCGAAAAACTTGTTCCCCCCAGCGTGCGTAACCCTTTGGTAGCTCCTGACCTTGAAGCGATCATTTCTAAGTGCTTAGAAAAAGATCCGGATCGTCGATATGCGGGCGCCAACGATGTCCACGATGACTGCGTTCAATTCCTCCGTCGACGTCCTGTAATGGCAGCAACAACCGGAGGAATAGATGAGCATGCCACGGTTATGAATGCGGCGCTTGTTGATGTTCCGGACATGAGCTCAACTGGACGCACTCAAGCAGTTCCTAAAGTCTCTGCCCCAACCAAAGAGGGAATTGCTAAACCTTCGAATGCCTACGCCTTTTCGCCGGAGCCTCGACGCGGACCAATCATCGCCGTAATTGCAATTATTGTTTTACTTCTTCTCGCCGTGGGCTCAATTTTGGCAGCAACAGCATTTAAAGATGACGGAAAGACCGGTGGACTTAAAGCGCTCCCCAGCGTTATTGGGCTCACCAAGGAAGCCGCACGAAAACAACTGACGGACCTTGGCTTCGAAGTGAAAGTTGAATTGAATGTCAACGAAGAGGTAGAAGCCGGAAAAGTTTACGCGCAAGATCCAGAAGCAGGCATCAAACTGCGTGAAGGTAATACTGTCACGATTAAAGTCAGCGCAGGTGTCGGTGAATCTACAATTCCTGATGTCGAAGGTCTTTCGCTCAGCGACGCGAGCCTCAAGCTCGAAGAAGCGGGTTTTACAACTGTTCCCAAGGAAGAACCCAGTGATTCTGTAGAAAAGGATAAGGTCACACGTACTAAACCAAAGATCGGTACGAAACTAAAACGAGGAACATCCGTTGAAGTGTATGTTTCTCTAGGGCCTGCAACAAAAGCTATCCCTAATGTAGTTGGTCTCGACTCCACAACTGCCGCAGCTCAACTCGGTCAAGAAGATTTCCAAGTCGTGACCCAACAAGAAGCGAGTGACAGTATTGCCGTAGGCAAAGTTATCCGTACCGACCCTATCGCAAACACGAAAGTAGCGCGTGAATCGACGGTAACAATTTACGTCTCGACAGGACCAGCACAGGTCAACGTTCCCGATGTTGTTGGAATGACGAAAGACCAAGCTGTGTCTGCATTACAAGCAGCAGGGTTTGGTGTAGTCATGTCTTCCACTGCATCCGTATTGGCGAAAAAGGATACTGTCATTTCCCAATCACCTACAGCAGGAAGTAAAGCTCTTAAAGGCTCAAATGTTGAAATCAAAATCGGAGACGGTCTCCTCCCCTAAATCTCAAGGAAGCTCGACTGCAGTTCCCCTTTCAGCGCTTCAAGCGTGGTACGAAATTAACGGTAGACATGATCTCGTATGGAGAAAGTCATGTGACCCTTGGATCATTCTCGTTTCTGAAATTATGTTGCAACAAACACCTGTTGCACGAGTGGAAAAAGTTTTCGATGCATTCATCGACCGTTTTCCCAACGCTGAGGCCATGGCCACATCTACTCTTGCAGACGTTATTCGGCTATGGGATCGTTTAGGTTACCCGCGCCGTGCGCGCAATCTTTATGCCTCATCTCTCATTATTCGTAATGACGGCTGGCCCCGACCTGAATTCTATGAAACATTACCCGGAGTCGGAACATACACAGCGAGCGCTTTGCGCTCACTCACTTCACAGTCCGCCGCTGTTAATGAATTAAATTTCGCTAGCGACGTAAATATTTCTCGGGTGTGTTCTCGCATGCTCGGCACCACATCGAAATCTCGCACAACTCTTTTTATGATGTACAAAAAAATCTCGCGTGGACTTAATGCCCGGGACGCAACACTAGCTGTTATGGATTTGGGTTCCCTTGTTTGCAGAAAAAAAGGTCCCTCGTGCCGTACTTGTCCGTTAAAAAGTCGTTGCATCGCCAAAGGTGAATTGCCGGGTGAAGCAGTAAGCCGTCAAAAACCCTACGAGGGAAGTTTTCGTCAACAACGCGGTGACCTGTTGGCACGCCTTCGAGAAAAGTCGGTGGCACTGGCAGATGCTGACCCCCTCGTAGTAGCGAGTTTGCTCAATGAAGGATTTGTTCGAACGACACCAAAGCGTGTGTTCCTCGCCGATGACCTATAGCAGTTAGGGTTGTCCCTTGGGAAGGCGGAGAAAACAGAGAATCTCACATGAGATTTCTCATACGTTTTCTAAGGGGCGGCCCTCCCCCTAAAACCACGAAGCCAGCAGCAGTTCGTTCAGTTGTCTCCTATCTTGCACGCAGAAGGTGCGGCCCTCCAAAGCAACTACGTAGCAGCGGTTCGTTCAGTTGTATCAAGTCTTGCGATGAAAAACTACTAATATTCTCGTATGCCTAAATCTAAAACATCCCATACAAAGAAGAAGTCGAAAAAAACGGGTTCACGTCAGAGTAGCGAAATCGAAACCCAAGCTCCTATCGGACCAGGACCCACTTCTCTGGCTATACCCGTGGCTGCTATCGGTTCAATCCTCGCGGGACTAGTTGTGATCATACTCAGCTTTCTTGAAATATTACCGCAGGCCCCTCAACCGCAGTACAACATTGTTGGTTTGGTCTTAATGTCATTTGGTTTTATAGTTGCTACTCAAATCAAGTGACTCCGTAAAGTGCGAGGTCCGTCCTCAAAAAAACGCGAACGTCAATTTGATCACTAATTTCAAGAGGACGGACCTCATATGCCCGGCGTCGGAGTTGTGGCATGGGGACTGCTGTAATGAAATGGGCCTAACTCACTACCAAACTACACACATGTAATTTTCCCCAGGGTTATACCCAAGTTGTGGATAACCTTTAATGATGTCATCCTGAGCCAGGAGCGAAGCGACTACGTGAAGGATCTCCACGAAGGCTCGGAATGACAGTAAAAACTAGTTTGAGGTAATCACAGGGAGCGATCGGACGAGCGACCGCGAGCAATGTCTGGCTTTGCCAGCATTGCGACTACGAGGAGAGCAGCATATCTTCACGACAATGACGAGGCGCAGTTGGGACATCCCCTTCCGGGGCCATCGTCATCGTTACTTCTGAACCGCATACTCCACAGCGATACTTCAAATCGACGGGTTTTATGTCATCAGGATTGGGTTCGGCCGGGGGTGCAACCCAAAATTTACGAAGTGCACCAGCGAATGCCACATAGAATAAAATTCCGAGAGCAGCACCAATCACAATTGAAATGAAACTCATGTACATATTCTCTCAAAGCTACAAGGACTTAAGAGAAATGTGCGATTACGGGATTAGACTTACCCTATGGTTCGTCGAAAAGCACAACTGAAAAATCGTATCTCCAAGAAATCAAGCTTTTCTCAGAGCGTCTTTCCGGGTGTCGTTTCTCCTATACGTGAGGTACCTCCCACTATCGCGCGCCCTCCTTATGTCCCTGGAGTGATCGCTCTGCCCCGAACTCCCCTGACGCTGGATGAAAAAATTGCTCGTATGCGCGTTGCTGGAATTTGTGCCCGTGAAGTCATGCTTGAAGTGGGAAAGCATGTGAAGCCGGGTATCACGACCGAAGAATTAGACATCATTGTTCACCAGGCAACAATCGAGCGTGGAGCATATCCTTCACCTTTGCAATATAACGGTTTCCCTAAATCCGTATGCACGTCCGTCAACGAAGTGATCTGTCATGGAATACCTGATTCCCGCAAACTCGTCGATGGTGACATTTGCAATATTGATGTAACAGTTTATCTCAATGGTGTGCATGGCGATCACAATCAAACATTTCTAGTGGGCGATGTCGACGAAAAATCCTGCGATCTCGTGCGTGTAACAAAAGAGGCAATGTGGCTTGGTATTGCCCAAGTCAAACCTGGAGAATCAACACGAGCTATTGGTCGAGCAATCCAACAACATGCAGAACAACATGGGTATTCGTCGGTACGCGACTACACCGGTCACGGAATCGGCGAAATATTTCATGATAAGCCGACCATTCTTCACTATGACACTCCGTACAACGATGCCATCATGACGCCGGGTATGACATTCACTATCGAACCAATGTTGTCCATGGGTGATTGGCATAGCAACCTCTGGGATGATGAATGGACTGTAGTCACCAAAGACTTTTCGCGATCAGCGCAGTTCGAACACACAATTCTCGTTACTGATGCGGGTGTTGAAGTCTTGACGCTTCTGCCAGAAGAGCCTCGAGAATTTCCTACTTAATATAATCCGATCGTCTATAAAAGATTCATTACACGAAAGTGCCCAGTGCAGATATACGCGGAATGCGCTCCCCTGGCGCAACCCGTGGAGAACCATGATCTGTTTCTATGCCATCAAATAAAACTATTTCTCCCTTTGTCGCATCTGAATGAGCGTCAGGAAACAGGCCTAAAAGACGAGGATCTGGCGATGAGAGTAACCGCGTCCCCGGAATTCCATCACGATGAATACGTGGTGGCCCCGTGCGACATTCGGGTACGTTACTAATCCTTACAGCAGATAGCGTTTTACCTTCTAACATTGAGCGCCAACCGCTTTGTTGACATTTCGCAGTTTCTATTACCAGGACATCAGCAGCAAGATCTTCAAAAATTCCGACGGCCTCAACAAGATGCTCAAAAATGCCGTCTGGATCTGGGACCTCTCTCAAGGAATCGCTCAATTTCCGATTCCGAGGAACGCTCCCTCCACGAAGTGTTATTCGGGAACTCATTGCACGAATATCAATGTCAGAAAATGTGAAATCCCTCATAAAAAGGGTCGGAGAACTATCGTTACGTTTCTCAAGCAATGGTCGAAAAGCAGAAACGGCAAGTGGGATCTGTTGGGAAAGCAGCCTTATGTGACCACTTAAGTCTCCAATAAATCGGACTTTACCCTGAAAATCCCGCCCCCAAGTCGCCTGAGAAGGCGCTTCCGCTGCTTGATGTATAGGAGATACTCTCTCGCGCAACAATAATCCGTTATTTAGCACACAATATTGTACTCATCTGCCTCCGATAATCCCATTTTATTTGTTCGTAGCCAACAAGAATAGGGAAATGAGTGAAACTCAAATAACTACGAAGCCCAAAACCTTTTCAGATCTTGCACGTCTCACTCCCCCTGAACGCGAACGCGTCGTTGATTTCTTGCGCGCGTTTTCCATCATGAGTGTCGTTATCGGACACTGGCTCATTTCAAACATAACGCAAGATTCACAGGGAAACATTACGGGCACGAATGCACTCAATAATCTGCAATTTGGTTGGCTGCTTACGTGGTTCTTTCAAGTTATGCCCATCTTCTTCTTCGTAGGTGGATATGCAAACTTTATGGGTGTACGAAGTTTTCGTCGACGCAACCTCAGCTATGCCGCTTACTTGACATCACGAGTCCGACGAATGCTCAAACCTGTTGTTGCTGTTCTTTTTGTATGGGTTCCCGTTAACTTCTTTATTGACGGGATGAACTATCGCAGCGAAGATTTTGCACACCTTCTCAGCAAACTCGTTACTCAACCACTGTGGTTCATCGCGGTATATATCATTGTGACCGCACTTGCTTGGCCGCTGTATTCGCTCCACCTTAAATGGGGAGCAAAATTCCTTATCATCTCTGCCGCAATTCCTTTTCTCGTTGATTGGCTTCGCTTCGGCCTAGGGTCCGGGTCAATTGGATATCTCAACATTTTCATCTGGGTATGGATCCACCAATTGGGATTCGCTTACGCGGACGGGACATTGGTTGCAAGCGCTGGAGATACCAGCTCATCAACATACACGCAGCTCTGGAAAAAATTTGGCGGACTCTTCATGACGCTTGTCGGGGCGGCAGGATTATTTTTCTGTTCAGGTATTAAAAAATTTGGGGATGTATATATTTTGCACGACATTGCGCGCGCACTAAATCTGGATCGCCTTCCTTACCCGCCTTCGATGGTGGGTTTACCAGGCGAAAAGATTTCGAATATGAATCCGCCTACTGTTGCAATTATGTTTCTTGCTATTACACAGATCGGGCTGGTGATCATTTTTCGCGACCGCCTCCAAAAGATTCTTCAAGGACATCGCATTTGGACTTTTACTGTCGCTATTAACTCCATGATTTTAACGATCTTTTGTTGGCACCAGAGTGCGCTTTGTATAACTACTCTTGTAAGGTTCGGTCTCGATATCAATGAGCCGCAAGTGGGAACAGGCATTTGGTGGGCTACACGTCCTGTCCTTCTGGGTTGTTACGCTCTTGTGCTCGCATGCATTGTGCCCGTGTTTTGGAAATATGAACGATGGCGAAACAATGACCTGACAGGAATCAATTCGAAAAGCACGGCAATCTGTTCAGTCATTATTGTGATCATTGGCCTTTTAGGTTTAGCGTTGGGAGGCATCAACGACATGTTCGGCCCGGGCCATGATGTTGTCGGGTTATTCCATCTCAACGCGTTTCTTTCTATTGTTCTGACAATCTGTGGGGCAGGGGCATTTGGAGTTTTGCGGAATATGAAGAGTGTCGCCCAAGGTGATACAGAGCAATAGGGCCTTGTCATTCTGAGTGAAACGAAGAATCTATCGTTATTGAATTGTGTACTCCCGCTGCGCGGAGATCCTTCGCTCCGCTCAGGATGACATTGTGGAGGAGATGGGACTCGAACCCACGTCTACTTGCAAAGCAGGTGCAAGCGAATAACGCAACGAAAATCACAGGGAGTGATCGGAGAATCTCTCGTACTCAAAATATGTGTACGCCCGCTGCGCGGAGATCCTTCGGGCTGAAGCCCTCTGGATGACAACAATCACAGGGAGTGATCGGAGGAACGACCGCGAGTTGCGTCGGGCTCCGCCCGCGCAACAACAAAAAGGACTGTGGAGGAGATGGGACTCGAACCCACGACCCCCTGCTTGCAAAGCAGGTGCTCTAGCCAACTGAGCTACACCCCCAGGTGTTCCGTTAAGGAGTTTGTATTCTAGACCGGTTCAGACACCCGAGTCGTGTCGGATTGCTCATTGAGTCTCTTCTTGCTGGGATTGTGGCCTTCAAATGCGAGCAAAGCAATAGCTGGATAGGCGATGGTTAACATCATCCCAGGAATCGCAATGCCAGAGTCATTGAGGAACATACCAAGAGTTCCCACAATCAAACCCGGATAAACGATGTAACGAAAACCCGGAAAAGTAACAGCATTATTGCGGAAAAACTTTTCAGGAGACAAGAAAAGGTAAGCCGTATACATCGTTCCGATTATCACAATGGATGCTAAAAGAGAATTAGTAAGGATATGGAAGTTCGATACGACTTTACGCCCGATCACCGCACCAGCTTCTCCATGCAGGAGAATTTGTACAAACCGACCGAGGTGTGTTCGTTCTGAAATAGGTCGTTGCAGATCAAACAGCGAAAAAATCGAGATGGTGCCAAGCGTTATGAGCATTGCCACTAGAAAAGATTTGATAGTGATGCGCTTGTTATACAACATCAATCCGATAATAAAAACAGTAGGCGTGAGTGCAAGTACGCCACCAACATCAGACCCAAAATAGGGTGCTCCTACGACGATGAGAACTGCAACCATCATCAGAAGTAATGAAATATTGACCTTCTTTTCATTCCACTCTGGATGACTCTTTTTAAGTTGTTGAACCATTCCTACAATAACAACAGAAGAAATCGCCATGATAGAAAAGGTAAGGTTACCGAATCCGGCAAATCGCCCTGCCACAATGGCTGAATAACCAAACAGCGAATTGAGCTGAAGATTTCCACCTGTAAAAATATCGATTACCTGAACACCGACGTTCATTGAAACAATTCCCAAAATGGTTCGAACGTACCCCCACTTTTCTCCACAATAGTAAGCAATGCCTGCACAGCCCAAAGCCAAAGTGACAAATGCTGCAAGAACTCTTACGCTCGAAGACAATGTCAACATCAGCGGCAACATAACATACGTTAACGTTGGCATCACCATAGCCATTAGCAACAAAAACTTTGTTCCATTTCTCAACGCAACTATTCGATAGGCAATCAGAGCGAGCACCGCCGCAGAAAAAGCAATGAACATGAAGGTGCCTGCAACATAATTGAATGATTGGTCTCGAATCAATGCTCGATCATTAGTGCGGATCAGTGCTTTTTCTCTGGCAGCAGAACTATCAGTACTTTCTTTCCAGTCAGGAAGTGACGTTACCATTTCCTCCGCTGGTTCGATGTGAAAAAAATCAAGAATGGAAGGTGCGATATCGGCAAGAGAGACGATGCCCTTCCTTCTTGTAATTCCACTAACTGCATATCCGCGCACAATGTCCTTGCCTGCAGCTATAAAAACAGTAAGTTGCTCTTTCAGATACGGTGAAGTTGGTGACAGAATAAATATCCGATCACGCTCAAGATCGAGACGACGTACAGTCGCACCAACAAGTGCGTCGCACTCATGAAGAGCTTTGACGAAGTTGATGCGCAACACTTCTTGCTTCGACTCTCGTCTTTCTCTGTCGATTCGTTCTAAATTGGAACATTCAATGACCGTAACGTCATGTTCGGCGACTGATGCAATCGCCTTCCTCTCAATTTTTTCCATGTCTAATGTGTGGTCGGACAATAAGAGGTTTTTAGATAAATCTCCATATCTCACTACTCCATTAGTATCGGAACCGAGGTACCCTACAGCACGTTGACGACACGAGGAATCAGCTTCAATGCATGTGTCGGCATTCCCAAAGACGGCAATGGATTTATTATTGCGTTGAAGTTCAGTTGCTAATCCTCCAACATCTGAAGGATAGAGACCGCCAGTGTTTTGAACACGTGTCTGTTCAAATCCTGTTGAGAGAGCAGCAACATTATTAGGCACAAATCTTTGTTCGTCATAAAAAACATCTTGTGCTTTTCTAGAATTCACGATTTCATCAGGCGCGTAGAAGGTTGAAGCTTGAGAAGAAGCCGCCAAAGCCCGGTTACCTGCAGAAAGTGACGCATACGCTTTTTCAATGGATCGATTGGTCTTAGAAGTTCGAATACTCAACGAAGCAACGGATCCACGTTCTATCAATGCATCGATGTTCGGAGTATTCGCATCACGTAAAGTTTTCCATGTCACGCGTGGCATCGAAACGATAACCATTCGAGGTTCTTTATCAGAAGCGTGTTGCTCCGGACCAGATAGAGAAAATGCAGATGTAGATTGGGCAAGAACACTGAAAAGAATAACAAGCGCGCACACAAGGTTTCTACGGCTGTTCAGGAACCTTCCCATATTCGTAAATCACACCGTTTCAACAGTTTTTTTATCGACCACTGCGTCCTGCGTAGCGGGCTCTAGCGCCAAGAGGGATACGGCTGGAATAGCGAATGCAAACATCATCGCCGGAATAGCAACTCCTGAATCATTCAACACCATTCCGAGTATGGCAACAATAAGCCCAGGGAAGATCAAGAAGCGTAACCCAGGATATTTATCTTTCGTTTTCCTCATAATTCCATCACGATAAAAAACGATAAAAAGAATATAAAAAATAGATACAAGAACAATAAGTGAAAGAGAAGACGCTTGAAACGCCCGCATATTTTCCATGAGCTTTCGTTCGACAATAACGCCGGCGCTTCCATCCATCACACTTTCTGCAAACCGACCAAGGTGTGTTCTCTGTGAAACTGGTCGAGCAAGATCGAGGAAAGCAAAAGCAGTAATTGCTCCGACGGTAACGAACGACGAAAGAAAAAATGCTTTCCACCCGAATCGACGATCAAAGAGCATCATTCCAGTGATAAAAATCGTGGGAGTGAGAGCAAGAACTCCACCAACATCGGATCCAAAATAAGGAACTCCATCGATCACAAGCATGGCGATAAGAAACGCTATTAATGCGATGTTAATTTTTTTCTTTGTTTGTGAGTCTTTAGACTCTGTCAGCTCTTTAACCATAGCGACAATGATGATGGATGTAATCGCCACTATCGCGAAAGTTGAATTTCCAAAACCAGCGAATCGTCCTGCCGTTACAGGAGAGTTACCAAAAATAGCACTGAATTGAAGGTAACCACCTAGCAATATATCAGTGATGAAAACTGTCAAATTAACAACAGCAAACCAGAGCAACAAACGGACTGTTCCCCACTTTTGCGCTATGCGCATACACAGGACAGCAGTCATCGACGACAACAAAACAAGAACAGCAATGATTCTGGCCGAATCCACGAGCGAAATATAGAACGGCTTGAGAAGGAACGTTAGCGTTGGGATACTTGCGGCCATGAGAAGTAAAAAGCGAGCGATGCTTTTCCATTTCCCTCCGCGGGTAAATGCAATCATTGCAATGAGCATGCTTACAATCATTGCGAGAACGAGAAAAAATCTGACTGACTTAATCGAGTTATCACGCACAACAGCTTGATCATTCATTGCTACGAGGTGCTGCATACGCGATTCGTTTGAAAGAGTATTCTTATGCCAGTCCAGCAATGTGTTATTCATTTTTTCCGGCAAAGGTACATTTATTGAAGTCAAGATTGTTGGAGCAACATCGACAAGCGTCACGACTCCGCTCCAGCGGGTGGTCGCGCTCGATGCATAGCCTCGAGGAATACCTTTTCCGGCAGCAATGAATATGGTTGTTTGCTCTTGAGCTTTGGGCGCACTTGGGGAAAGAAGATATATCTGATCACGCTCCATAGACAGTGATGGAAGAATTTTGCCTACAAGTTGATCACATTTTTCAATAGCCTCTCGAAAATCTTGGGCAGAAACCGACTGTTTAGTTTCCCGTCGAGCACGTTCGACTCGTTCAAGATCGGAACATTCGACAATCGATACATCGTTCTTTTCAACAGAACTTTTAACTTTGCTTGCCATCATCTCGTTGTCGAGAGTTAATTTCTTAAGCTTATTTTCATTCGTGCTTAATAGACCCCTCGAAACATCCCCGTTGCGTACAACGCCATTGGCATCGGACGCAAAATAGCCAATCGAACGATCAAAGCACTCTGGCGAATCGGTTAAGCATTCATCTGCATTTCCGAAGACAGCTATAGATTTTCCGTGTTCATGTAGAGACTGGGCAAAAAGTCCAACTCGTGAGTTGTATCTTCCCGTCAAATTAGATCGTCGAGTAAGTTCGAAGTTTATTCCTAACGCCGCTGTCTTGTTGGGGACATCTCCTCTTTGTCTTTGAAAAATTGTGGATGCCTTTTCTCCGTTATATATTTCGTCACGGCCTAAAAAAGTTGACCGGGTCGGATCCGCAGCCATACCTCGATTTCCAGCAGACAACGTCACGTATCCTTGCGCAGGAGTTGTCGCAACACTGATTGCATGCACGCTCATCGCAGCAACTGAACCTCGACTAATCAACGTATCAATATGCGGAGTGTCTGCTTCTCGAAGTGTTTCCCATGTCACCCGGGGAAGCGAAAAAACGACAACGCGTTCACTACTTTTGGCCTTTATATCTTGTCCATCAGACCCAAAGGCCGATGGAGTGATAAATACCATGCCCAATATTATGAAGACCAATAGAGTAGAACATCGTCGAACGCGAAAGAAGCGAGGTGAAGTAATTGTCATTATGTGCATCATTCTCAAAGTCTCAGGGTCATTGTGAAGAATAAAGGAATCTCAGATCCTTCGTTAACCACGATGACGAGCAGAGCATTCATACTACTTTGTACTTACCTTGCGACTTCTTATTACTGCGGCTTTGCAGATAACTCCCCATGTAATCATTGCCACAAAACCAAACAAGACCCACTGAAGCGCGTAAGAAAAGTGATTACGCTCGGTCAATTCAGGTCGCGGCAACGTTGCGGGGTACACAACAGACGCATTCCTGTCAGCTGCAACTTTCTTTCCGTCGATTTTTTCGTATTGCTTTTGGATCCACAAAGGATAGAGACGATCTTTGTTTGTTGCACCTGAAATGTTCAACAGCAATTCAGTTGAGATGCGTGTTGTAATTGCTTTCTGTCTCTGTACTTGCTTTGCAGTATTGAGAATCTGTTTGGATTCGTTTTTACGAACAAGTCCAACAACAGTACGCGGCATCTCGTACCCTTGCGGTGGTGCAATATCATCACCATCAACGGATCCATTTGCCAGAGCATCACCCAATGGTTGTGGGATCCATCCGCGATTAACGTAAACAACAGCTTGATCAATCTTGTTTTGTTCTTTTGTTGCTTGCACTACAACCAAGGGGGTTATCACGTTGTACCCAGGCTCACCCTCTTGGGTTCGTCCGCTAATCAAAACTTGTCCAGACTCCTCGTACGTGCCTTCAACTTCGACTCGTCGATACTCATTTTTCTTTATAACCACAGGAGAATCCGTTGGCAAAATAATCGAAGAGAGTTCCACTTGTGGCTGTAACATTCTGGCTTCAATGCGGGTATTGAGTTCTTTTCGTTCCGATAGACGAGAAAACTGCCAATAGCTAAGAAAAAAACAGCTCGATACAATAATGGCAACGAGAACATGTCCAGCGATATATTTCCGTGAGAAGAGCATCAGCATAACTCTATCGTTTTGTAGCGAATGTTGGACACTCGATGGTTACGAAGCCTTATTCTCGCTCTGCTATCTTACGGACAGCGTCAGCCACAACGACGGCTACATTTCGATCAAACGCAGAGGGAACAATATTCTCGTGATTTAATTCACCTTCAGGCACAACATCGGCAAGCGCATATGCGGCAGCTAGTTTCATTTCATCGGTCACCTTGTGCGCACCTGCATCGAGAAGGCCGCGGAAGAATCCAGGAAATACAAGTACATTATTTATTTGATTGGGATAATCGCTACGACCCGTTGCAACAACTTTTACGTTCTTTGGAATGAGTTCAGGCATGATTTCAGGAACGGGATTTGCCATCGCAAAAACAATCGCATTCTCAGCCATTGCTTCGAGCCATTGGGGCTCAACAAGGTTCGGACCTGATAACCCCATAAAGGAATCTGCATCTTTTAGGGCATCAGAAAGCGTTCCCGTTAATCCAGCTCGGTTGGCATTTTGAGCAAGCCAAAGTTTTTCTCCGCGGAGATCGGCTCTGCCTGCATGAATAACTCCATCGCGATCACATGGAGTCACATCCCCTACACCTGCAGAGAGAAGCAATTTTGCACAAGCAACGCCGGCAGCACCTGCTCCCAACATCACCACACGAATGTCGGATAATTCTTTCTTAACAACTTTGCATGCGTTAAGCATTGCAGCGAGAGTAACGACAGCCGTCCCATGCTGATCATCATGAAAAACCGGAATAGAAAGTTCTTCACGCATGCGATCTTCTGCCTCAAAACAAATGGGGGCAGCAACATCTTCCAAATTGATTCCACCAAATGTGGGTTCAAGTGCCTTCGCAATCGCAACAAGTTCGTCTGCCGTTTGTGCATTGACACAAATTGGGTAAGCAGCAATTCCGGCGAACTCTCGAAACAATACAGCTTTGCCTTCCATAACAGGCATCGCTGCTTCGGGGCCAATATCGCCCAAGCCAAGAACGGCTGTACCGTTGCTCAGAACCGCAACGGCATTGCGACGCCCGGTCAATTCCCATACGCGGGATTTGTCTTCAGCAATCATGGACGAAATGCGTCCCACGCCCGGCGTGTACGCCATTGCTAAGTCGTCGCCGTCAGCCAGTTCAATACGAGAGATTACATCGATTTTTCCGCCTTGATGAATTGCGGTTACTCCATCAACAACGGCAACAACTTCACAGTCCTTCAGACCTTCAATACTCGCGATTATCGACTTTTGGTGGTCAAGACCGCTCGAATCGACATGGAGGATAATGGTCCCATCATCGTGTGTTTCGACCCGACGAACATCGCCGCCGGCACCAGTCATCGCATCTACTGCACGATCACTAATAGACATGACATCTGTCGACGAGCCAGAGGGGGCTTTGAGAGTGATAAAGAGTCGGTATCCAGCAGTTGTTCGGATGTCCACGAAAATCAATATCCTTATAGGTCACATCAATACGGCTAAGAATGCGCGCGCATGAACAGATCAACCATTCTGTCCGCGTATATATAGGTGGCGCGAGTCGGGCGCAAACTTTCGTGAGCGTGAGAGGATAGGGTCTGACCTTGGAAAGTAAGGAAAAGCGTCCTACAAAGGTCACAATCCTTTCCAAGGTCGGACCCTCCCCAAAAGTAAGTAAGCAGCAGCAATCCGTTCAGTTGTTTCGTGTCTTTATCTTGCAGGGCCCGGCCTTGTTGCAAGGCCGGGCCCTGCAAAATCTAAACTGGACGCATGTCAACAAAACCAAAATTTCCCATCACCGGCGACACGAAAGCAGATCAACTTCTTGAAAAAGATCCTCTCGCATTAGTCATTGGAATGTTGCTCGACCAACAAGTTCCCATGGAGTGGGCATTCAAGGGTCCGCTCACTCTCAAAGAACGCATTGGTTCACTTGACGCAAAAACTATTGCTGATATGGATGAAGACAAACTCGTCGAAATTGCCTCGACAAAACCAGCTATTCATCGTTACCCGCGTTCCATGGTGTTACGCATTCAAGCTTTATGCACAATGGTTATAGAAGAATATGGTGGAGATGTATCCAAAGTATGGAAGAGTCAAAAAACGGCCTCCGACGTCATAAAACGTTTACAGACTCTTCCTGGTTACGGCCCAGAAAAATCAAAAATCTTTCTCGCCATTTTGGTAAAACGCTTTGGCTATTCTTTTGAAGGATTCGACAAAGCATGTGCTCCTTTTTCTGGGGACGAACCGAGAAGTGCCGCGCACGTTTCCGACGCGGAAAGTCTGACCAAAGTTCACGCCTACAAAAAGATGCTCAAAGCAAAAGCCAAAGCTGCACAAGCGAAATAGTTTTTGCATGTGCAGGTCTGAACCTGAACAGTATTGTCTACCTGAAACTCGGTGTGAGCACTCGAGCAGGAGATGTACGAGTAGTACCTAATGTAATAGAAGATACCGTGCCTCGAGGTTCAGAACTCCATGTCACACACGGGGCGAGGGGTACATCGACGCGACTATCTACAACTCTTTTTGCTTGTTGACCTACGTAACTATGAAGTATCGGTGCATTTACTTCCACCACGCCATTAATTCCATGATCTTTACTTGAGTGTTTGCGGATCGATTCACCCAGGCTTGCAACCAGCCCACTCATCATCGGGGGAGTAAGTTCTACGCTTTCGGGCCCTTCCGCAAAAATATCATCTCGCACTACCTCGTATTCCACAAGCTCTGGATCTACAGTCGTGGCATCAGGCGATACAGCGGCCGCGGGAATCCTGAAAGTTGCTGAAACTGGGCTGCAATTCTCTTCACCTGAGCGACCATTGGGCCATACCCCTGTGAGATGAATCTCTCCGTTTAACACGCGAGATGTTAACTGTGCTGGTTTATATACTGCTTCTGTGCCGCGGCTTAAACAAAAGGGAGGGATGTTACGTGTGTGAAGGAAGGCAATTTGAGGAGAGTGTTGATGATCTGTAGAGACTTGAGTTGTCATTGAAATTCCTGAAAATGAAGAGTGAGTAGGACCGGGTTCGTGGAGCTGTTATTTACAACAGCTACAACACAAACACATACACATGGTCTCGCAGATAAGCGTGCACGTCTTCATAGATATCCATTTTAGGTGAAATGTTCCTACCATTACAAGAGCAATGGAGGATTTTTTCCGCTTTCGTCTAACATGATCAGCCATGCGCATCATTGTGGCCGACTGTATCGTGACCTACGAAGGACGTCTTGGTGCACGATTACCTTTGGCTCGACGCCTTCTAATGCTCAAAGCAGATGGGAGCTTTGCCATCCACTCTGACACCAAGGCATTTAAGCCGCTGAACTGGATGACTCCGCCATGTACTATCACCGAAGAGTCTGACTCTATTGTTGTACGCAATAAGAAGGGTGAAGAACTTCGCGTGGAAATTGCTCAACGCATCCACGAATACGAGATGGATCTAGGGGCAGAACCTGGCCTCGAAAAAGATGGTGTTGAGAAAGAACTCCAGGAACTCATTGCTGCACGAGTCACGAAACTGAAATCTGATTTTGAACTGATCCGAAGAGAGTTTCCGACGGACATTGGACCTGTCGACCTTTTGTGTCGAGACGAGCACGGTACGTGTGTTGCCGTCGAAATTAAGCGCATTGGCGAAATTGCAGGCGTCGATCAACTGCTGCGATACATGGAACGTATCGAACGCGATGAACGTTACGGGAAGATCAAAGGCATGTTTGTCGCAACAAAAATTAAGGAACAAGCGCGCGTGTATGCAAACAGTCGCGATATCGATTGTGTTGAAGTTGACCTTGTTGATTTACGCGACAGTGAATCAAGTTCACTACGCTTGTTTTAAACGTCATTCTAAGTAAAGTGCGAGGTCCGACCTCAAAAAAACGCGAATGTTTAGTTGATCACTTTTTTCAAGAGGTCGGACCTCACTTGTCCGGCGTCGCGATTCCGGCATAGAAGTTTGATGTAAGCAAGGACGGACCTCGCACGCAATTTAAACAGGGGGAAGTGTAAATACTTCCCCGGGGAAAATCAGATTGGGATCGCCCGAGCGAATCGTTGATCTGTTTGCATCTATGAGCTTGACCCAATAATTGGCAACCTCTGCCTCGCTAGGTTCTTGACCTGTTTTTGCTGTTACTTGCGCCTTGGCAATCGCCCAGAAATTATCTCCGGGTACAACTGTATAGGTCGATGTCGACTGAGAAGATGTTTGAGTATCAACCGGACGCTCTACTTGCGATCCTCCAACGGTTACCTTGGGAGGAGTAGTCGCCCTTGGCACAGTAACGACTGGTCGTGTTGTCGTTGTCACCGTTACTTTAGGAGTAGTCGTCGGTGTCGGAGCTGTCGTTGCATCACTTGGAGAAGGAACAACAACTTTCGGAGGTGACGTCGGATCTGTGGGAGTAGTGGCAGTTACGCCTGCCGGGGTAGGAATTATGTTTCCCTGTCCATCTCGCACAGGATCAGATTCAGCTGCTCTTGAGACGGCCGCTGGATTATAGAGAGCTCGAGTATCTCTCTGAACTGAAGTCACGGCCGCAGGTGAACCTTGCGCTTGTGCCTGATGAGAAGTTTGCGCAAATACCGCACCAGCTCCACCAAAAACGGTACCCCCAATAATTGATGCAGCAAGTCCGGCATCAATCATGCGTCGAACACCTGGAACAGTTGTAATCTCAAGAGCGCGTAGCAATCCAGGAATGTGTATTGAACGTGCCACCATGTAGAGAAGTGATGTCGTGAGGATCCAATATGAAATAGCAAGCGCAAGGAGACGAATTGATGCGACGAGGGCAACTTCTGGAGGAGTGACATCTAGCCATTGCTTAAAGTTTGCAAAATCAATAGACATATCGTTGAGTGAACCCAACATGTGTAATACAACAACAAATCCAATTTCAATTGCGAACAAAATAGTCAGTCTGGCCGCACCTCCCAGGCGCGTTGCTGGCATACTTGCTGGCTTGCTCATAGAAAAGCCCATACCTTCCAAGGAATAGTCATTATTGCTGATTCGTTATTATTTGTACCTATCATTGTGCCTTGATTCAAGCTCTATTACAAGGTGAAATCCAGCTTTTAGTGCAATTCAATACATTTTTATAAAATGCGACTAATTAGACAGCTGTAGTTGGGGCACCTGGAGCTAAGGGCGTAGGCACTCCGGCATTTTCACCAATTTCATCGATGAGAACCAACCCGGCTTTAAGGCGAAAAAGGATGTCGTCATAAGACGTTTTACCTTTAATGAACCCAGCAATTTCCTCAAATTCGTAACTGAAGTTCACATAAAGTAAGAATGCACGGGCCAAAATCTCGAATTGACGATCATCGATCCGACGGTGCGCGCTCGGACGCGAACGAACATCATCACCAAAGAGCAGATCAGCAACTTCAGCGACTTTGGCTTTATGTGTGTGAATTCCGATTTTTTCCAAGCGTGCAACGATATCGCCGGTAGAACCAGAGTAAGTCTGCTCCTCAGCGGCACCACGGTGCGACGAAAGACGACTCGCGATTTCTTCTAATTCTTCAGAGATGTCTTCAGTCATATTCCTGCTCGAATTCGTGTGTTGTACTAATGGGGCCATATGTCTCCTCGCTCTACTTTAGCGCACATATTTAATCTTTGTTTATTTACTATTTCCATTTTGGTTTTGATCCTGGTGAAGCTGGTGGAGTGACTTCTGAACTGGGCTCTGAAACTCCGGGAGAATCTTGCTTTTCGCTCTCTGATTCTTCAGATTCATCGCTCACAGGAGCAGAATACTGCGCAAAAACATCGGAAACTGAAGGGGTTGGATCAACTACAGACTCAGGGACGGTTGGTGCCGCAGCAGCTGCCACAGGAACCACCGGCGCACTGAAGGGTGGAGATACATGATCAGGAGCCGGAGTCGGAACGCTCGGGACATGAGTAGCTAGTGGAGGTGGTGTTGGAACAACTGCTGGCGTAGGAGCAAAGGTTGCCTGCGGAGCAGAATCAACTACGGGTGGTGTCTCGATTACAGGAGGGGTCTCTACAAATGCAGGATGAGAACCTTTACTCCACTTGGAACCTGGATCGGCGACAGAACCGGTACTAGGAACAGGGAGAGAATCGATAGGTGGCGCAGGGACAGCTGCAGATCCAAAACCGCTCGAATCGTCATTGTCTTCCACGACACCGCCGCCAGATGGTTTCCACTTTGCGGGAGAAGCTGCAGGTGGTGGAGAAAATGAATCAGTCAATGGTGCTGCGATAGGAGGCGATCCTGGTGAAGCAGCTGGTGCAGGCATCCCCGCGGTTTGTGCATCACGCGCACGCAACTCAGCTAATGCTTTATCAAATGCCGAAAGTTCTTCAGTTCCTTGGACGGGTGCACTCAGCGGGCCCGAACCCGGAACACGAGGAGCAAAAGCTTGGTTGCCCAACATATCCTGTGCCATATATTGAGCATCAGAAGTAACTGCGCTCATTGCCGGAATAGAAGCTGCATCTTTAGTAATCGTTGAACCACCTACAAAAGAATTCGCTCCCGTTGGTCCTCCCGCCACACCAGGTTTGGTTCCAAATTCCACCATGTGCTTTAAGACACGATCCTTAAACCATTGCCGAAGGACTAGCTTCGCAGGAGAAAGCTGACCATACACAACAATTCCTTCACCAAATTTCATACGACGCAAGTATGCGCCACTGGCCAAAGTGCGTTGTTGTTTCGAATCCGTAGTTGACTTTTCACCTTGGGCAGAAATACTCGTTGACTGTTGATCGATTTCTTCTTCACCACACAACTTCGATACATATTCCAATGTTCCTGTATCAGAAATTCCGGAGAGAATAACTTTTGCGCGATGGTTATTCACCACAGTACGCGCTCGTTCCTTATAGCGTGCTTCGATCTGTGCCATATCCTGGAAGATCGTAACGAGTTGAATTCCAATACCTGCAGCAGTTGAAGCAAGTGCATCCAAGTCGGAAAGTGGTGCAATGTTTGCAGCCTCATCAATACAGATCAAAAGCGGAGGGTCGACTGGTCGGTTTTGTTTACCTGCAAGTTCGTACGCTGCTGATTTCATTTGAGAGACAATCGCCGTAAAGATTGCCTGCAATCGATCTTGTTCATGTGATGGAGCACAAATGTAAAGAGTGTTATTTCCACCATTGAGAAGTTCGCTCGAAAAGATGGTCGGATTCGCAGCTGATTCACAAACAAGAGGATCATTGTATGCATCGACGATCGTTTCAGCCGTTGTAAAAATAGAAGACTTCGTACGCTCGTCACGTTTCATGTTCGCTTCAAAAGCAGTTTGTGCTTCAATCACGCCTGCGCGATCGAGAATCGCTTTAACTTCCCGCTCTTCATTGACATCGATCCATCGCAGAACTGTCGCCATATCTTTTCCGCCAACAGCAGCGGCAAATAAATACGGTGACATCATTTTTTCTGCAGCAGAGAACCAAAAATCGCCATCGGATAATCCGCCACCAGCTGATTTATTCGCTTTACACAACCAACTCGAAACTTTACGTGCACCACCCCAGTCAATCGCTTGACTCAGCGGCGACCAACCCGCGCGCACATCTTCATAATCAAAACCTGTTGAACGTGTAGGGTCAAACAACCACACCTCTCCTTGAGAGCGGCGCCATTTGTATGTGTCTTTGACGAGGTCATTCTTTACCGATGCCGCAATGACAGGACCATCCCATTCAAGAATGGCAGGAACAGCAAAACCTGTCGTTTTACCTGTTTGGGTCGGTCCCATGACAATGACACTCTGGCGAGGTTCAGTCGCAATGAGTTTTCCGTTGCTTTTTCCAAGGACAAGACGTCCACGGATTCCCGCATGGGGTACCACGAGTGTTTTAATATCTCGACCACGTGCCCACTGGGCGTTGTTCGCGTCTTTACGTCGAGTTCCTTGCCATAGATCGCGGCCGAATTTCGCAGCGAAAACTGCAACCACTAATAAAACGATAAATGTTAAATAATAAGCAATGACACCGGGAACTTGACCAGCTGCTTGTTCAGGCCATGCCGCCGCTGGGTCGCCTGGATTAGAAAAACCGCGGGCCGCTATTCCAGGAAAATTACTAAAACTAGCTTCAGGCCACGAACCTTTAAAAATAAGACCCGAAAGTTGACCTGCAAGGTAAACAAAAAACGCAATGACAAGAAAGATGACAGCAACAACACCAACCATCATTTCCATCGGGCCTAACCCAAGGTTCTTCGAAGTTTGTGCAGGTGCTTGATTCACTGGTTCCTTTTCCTTTCTCTTTACTAGCCGGTATATTCCGATTGCTTATGGGGAGGGCCGCACCTGGCGCTTAGTCGCTTCGCTCCTAGCTCCAGGAACGACCCTAACTGCTAATCTTGTTTCTTTCTACATTCTTGCGTCAGTATCGACAATCATTTTTTCACTTTCACCAAGTATATGGTCCACAAGAAAAGAGCGTGTTCCGACCTTCCAAAGCGCTTGTCCACGTCCAAGTCCAGGCAACATCTCAGCCTCGTTTTCATTGAGTCCCAACATCTCGCGAGCTAGTTCCACTTCTGAAGCAGGTTGGCCGTAGATCACACGAGTTTCCGTATCAGACAACAGACCTCGCGCAAGCGCATAAGCTTCTGAACCAGCAGCACCCGAAGCTTGCAAGTCGCTGACTCGGTGCATGATAGCAATATTTGAAACTCCATATGCACGAGAAAGTTTGTAGGACTGCTGAAGCCAGCGCGCCACACCAATGTTAGAGAGAACAGCCCACGCTTCATCGACGACGATAAAACGACGACCAGCATTCGGACGCACAATTGCAGATTGCATCCATGCCGTTGCGCACGTCATCATCAATCCGAGTGCAGAACTCGAAAAAACAGCTGAAAGGTCGATGACAACCAGGGGACCATCCCAATCGACTTCAATGTTGGTATGCCCATCGAACATTCCCTTTAAGTCACCGTGACACATACGCCGTAATTCAAGCGCGACTTCGCGAACGTTGCGCGCAATTTCATCAGCAGTCGTACTGATGCGTTTTGCTGCAGCTTCAGGTGGATCAAGCAACCATTCAACAATGTCAGGAATCGTAGGAACGCGTCCCGTTTCATGCCCTTGTTGAAAATCAATCAACGCAAGGTCGCACGCTGTGCGCTCCTCGGGTGTCAGCGAACGATTAAGAGACGATGAAGCAAGAGCTTGTAACAGCGACGTTTGGCGACGAAAAATTTCGTCCTCATCCACTTCTCCCATACTCTGTCCAGGATCAAGCGGATTGATGCGAATTTTTCCTCCGGGAACAAGTTTGACAACAGGAGCGCCAAGTGCATCGGCAAGACCTTGATATTCTCCCTTTGGATCAAGCACCGCAGCACGCCGCCCAAAAACTTGTTGACGCACTAATAAACTTTTTACAAGTGAAGATTTCCCTCGACCCACTTGACCAATAACAAGCATGTTCGGGTTAGTCAAAACACCTTGCGCGTAAAGCTCCCACGGATCGAAACAGAATGACCCTCCCAAAAGTTCACGACCAATATAAGTTCCTCGTGAACCAAGACCAGGAGAAAACATGAGGGGGTAGACGGACTGGAGGTGTGCAGTTGTGGTGCGATGCGGTGGAGTAAAGACAGCTGTTGGGTCTATCCACTTAAGCTTGATTTGTGGGCTCATGCCAAACCACGTCCCAAGGGCAACATTGTTGCGAAAGCAGTATCTTGCTCTCCGTAAAGAAGTCGAAGAACTAAGTGCGATTGGTGTGATACTTGTTCCACCGCTTGCGATGCGTATTCAAGTTCTTCTTCGCTCTTTGCAGAACATGTCACGTATGCAGAAAATCTGTATGCACCATGGCCATCAGCAAGTTCTTCTTCACGTTGCTGAAGTTTTGCGTACTCGCGCTCACGCGTGGTATTCAAAACGTAACCTGCCTTGTCGCGCAGGTCTTGGTCTGCAAGAAACGAAGTTTTGGCAACTTCGACTTCTCGCAAAGCCTTGGTGGGTGCGATCGGCTCCATCACAACGCTGATCGTCCGGGTGATGAGACTTTGCAGCATTAACGGAGCCAAGAAATCGGCACCCACTTCTGTTCGAGGAAAGTCAGAAACCCAGAATGTGCGATGGAACCCACTATCTGATCGATAGCTACTCCACTCTGTTTCTGTCACCATCGGCCAAATCTCGTTCATATGGAGACCTTCGCTCATGCGATTCGTAATTTCCTCGTTAACACTTGGTTCGAATGTTGTTCGGATAAGTCGTACCACTTCATCTCGATTGAGAGCTCCCAGCACTTTGAATCCAGCACTGGCAACTTGGCTAGAAGCGTTAAGGAGTTCACGCAAGAGCACTTCGCATGCGCCGCTGTCACCGCCGCCTGCTTGCTTGATTTGCTTTCCTGCTTTGGCCTGGGAAATCTGAATTACAAGGTACACTTCGTGAGCAGTTGTCACAGGAACGGCATCTTCGATCAATTCTAGATAGGAATTCGTTACAGGATCACTTGCGTCAAGCGTGGCAGAGGAATCGAAATAATCGTGCATCAATTGGGAGTTCTCGGGGATGGCGCGTTCAATCCACTGCACTCGACTAATCACAGAACCTTCACGAGCAAAACGTGCGAGCACCGAACCCCAATTAGCGAGTTGTGTCTCTTGGTCTGCTTCACCGGACAAGACAAAAGCACCTCCACGCAATGCAAGCACTGCACTATAGGAAGCGTTAGCTGTATCTTTGATGACGGCGACTTCGCGACCTTCGCTGTGTGTCACCTTAAGGAGCTTGACGCCTTTGACAAAAGGAGGGGCCGCGACTTTTTGTATTTTCTGATCTGTGTGACCAAGGAGAGGAGCAACTGCATGATAGTTCCGTCCTTTACTTCCCGTTATCGTCCACTTTCCAAAAATGGGAACCCATTCATCAAGATTGCGTCCGCCAAACGGGAGGAAAGCAAGGGCAGCAGAAACGAAAACAACACCGAGGGTGGGAAGCAGCAGGCCCGAAGCCAACATGACAAAACAGACCATGACACCCACACCCAAGATAACGACCTGGGACGTGCGGAATCCCATAAGTAACTTCTTCGGCTCAGCCGATCCGAGTTTGTATCCTCGTGTCATATTTCACCCTTTTTATTAATGCCTTGTCTGTGTCAGCCACTTGGATTGATCTCGTGACGATTTGAGTCAACTTGGCCTCTTTATTTTTACTTATCCTCCGCGTACTAGTCGTCGCGCAGCTGAGCGTTCTCTTGTATATCGTGCGATTCCCGCAATACCCATAATGGCTGCACCAGGAGGAGTCATGGCCAGGGCTAAGCGTCCCATTCTCGCCATCGGTGAGGTAGCTGCCTTTCGATCGGCACTAATTGCTTTCCTCGCCTGCCGCACGGTTGGTCCGCCGCCGCCGCCGCCGCCACCGCCGGGTCCGCCGCCAGCAGTACCGCCGCCGCCACCGCCGCCACCGCCGGTAAGTGCATTCACATTCCCGCCGCCCTTTCCGGAGGCAAAGAGCTGTCGTGTACCGTTCGTGTTACCCGAGGCACTGAGTCCTCGTTGTAGAGCACCTGTTCCACCTGCAGCATTGAGAGCATCGCCAATTTCATCAAAGAACTTCATCACAAGGTGAGGAGAAAAGGCAGCAATAAAGAATATGGTGGCACCGTAAATCATATGCGACAACGAAACGGTGTCGCCTGCGGACGATGTCGCGTGTGAAAATGTTCCAATTCCCAAAGAGAGCGCGCCCACGATAAAGACTTTAGAGATAATCGCCGCCATGAGAAGCTTGATCGCTCGAAGAATCCACTTCCCTAAAGCAGGCCATACACTCGCAGCAAAGGCAATTGGCAAAAATACCGAGATGATCGCCACAGATGCTTCACGCATGCTCAAAACAAACCATACGAGAATAGCCGCAAATAAGAAGACCAATGCGATGATAATTGAAGGCATTAAAACTGTCGCCGTAGCTTGAAGGTTTCCTTGGGCGCCACCAAAAAATCCTTCAACGTCATCTCGTACATCGGAAATGATGAATGCTGAAAATGCATCCGTCAGCGCCATCAGTGTTCGCACAAGATACCTGGCCACGAACATACCTATCACTGCAGCAGGAAGGTGTAAAAAGACGCTTCTCAACATGACGGAAGGCTTGCCTGTGATAACTGATTGAAGCGCTCCGGCAATGACCATGGGAACAAGAAGCAGTATTCCAATTAATACAAATTTTTTATATTCTCGATTAAATGTTCGAGACGTTATGGCTGACTTTGGCGTAAAGAAGGTGCAGTTCGGATTTTCTGGTTTATCTGCACAAGGCTCACCAGCAAGAGCCGCCTTTTGACTTGCGTTCAGGTTATCGCTTCCCGTGAGAGCGTTGAGTTGTGTCTGGAGATCAGCCACGCGCTGAGTATCGGGCGGGTTTTGTGCGCGCGCTATTGTTATCTGGCTAGAGATCGTCCTTATTTGTTTTGCTTTTTGTTTTGCTACGGAATCAACAGTTCGAGCTACACCCCCACTAGCAAAGAAGTAGTCCTGCGATATTCGAGTATCGCAAGCGATACTCGTAGAACTATTCCAATTGGCACTTCCTCCTGCTGGCAGACACTCATCCCTGGCGTTTATTACGAGGTCAAGAACCATTTTTACACCCCAGTCTGCACCTTTGGCTGACTGCTCAAGTAGCCAATCAGTCAAACAACTCGTTGGGTTACTTGCACATTCAACAGCACCGCCCGCTGCATCGGCAACACCCGAAACAGCACTCACGATCGTGTCGCAACCGCCAGATAAGAAACCTCCTACAATGGGTACTCCTCCAGCAGTACCACATCCGATTTGAGGCCTTGCTGCTACAGTTGACAGCAGAACTGTGGGTGCTTGTGGTTTCTGCGCTGAAGCTAAGGTAGTAATTTTTGTCGCTTCAACGGGGAGGGCGTCTGCACGCTTAGGCGTAAGAAGTAATAGCGACCCAAACGTTAAAAGAAAAATAGCCGTAATCCACAAGCCAAGTTTTGCTTTAGAAACTAGGTACATAGTCATACCCCCCTGTAAATGGTTGAGTAAATTCTAAAAAATCGTCAATGCTTACAATGCTGGAACTCGGTGCCTGCCACTGAGGAACAGGCCCTGGCGAGGTTGACCAATTCGAAACTTTCCAATCTTTGCCTTCCCATGAAACCGTCACATTATGAATTTTTGATTCAGTTTTTCCATTGAAATCTGGTCGAGCCGCGACCATGACTCCGGACCACACAACAACGGTTACCTCGTCTGGGGCTTCAGCCTCAACAAAGTAGCCGAGAAGGAATTCTCGGAAATATAACTCTGGATCCGTTGCGTAAGCTGCTCGTGCAGCCACTCTTGTTTCAGATATCCCCTCAATGAAATCTTGTGTAAACCCCGGTGTCGTAATTTGAACCACGGACGTGTTAAAGGCATCCTCGTTGGCGTAATACAACTGCTTAATAGTGCCGATATATGCGGTTGCGGCGGCAATAGCGCCCTGAGTGTTATGGGTAAAACCTGCCGGAACTATCCCATCGACCCTTTTTGGCCCATATGCGCTTAATCCTTGACCTAACGGAGTATTTTTTGTTGCATTAATGGTTGACGGAGCAGTTTTCGAGGAAGTGGTTGTTTTTCCAATAGCAAAGCCGACGAGCACGAGAACAAGAGCAATAACGCCAAATACGACGTATTTTCCGCTATTGGGCGACGGTTCACCGACAGCCGAAAAGCGCGCAACTTTGATTTTTTGAGCCATTTACCGATCTCCTTATTCGCATTATACGTTTTATATTCGATATTCGCAATATGTTCTTTCGATTTACAGATTTTGATTATATACTGCCTATAGGAGGAAATATGGCCGTACCGTTAGCAGCAGCAGCAGGCGCACTCGTTAAAAAGTATGCCAAAAAGAAGCTGATGAAGCTTGCCAAAAAATACGGCCCTCCCGTAGCTGGAGCGCTCCTCATTGCGATCATCGGTTCACTCATTGCACTTGCGAGCTTTTTTACCGTATTTATTGGGGGCTCAAGCTGTGGAAGTGGCGGTACAGATTTAGCCATTTTGGCTACAAATGGTCCAGTTAATGTTGGCGACAAAGTTCCCAATCCACTTCGTCCCGGGGGAACCATCACGATTACGGAAGAAATGATGGGGAACGCACAGGCCATTGTCCGCGCAGGAATAAATTACAAACCTACTCGGATTCCTGACCGAGGTATTGTCATCGCGATCGCAACAACTTTTCCTGAAAGCGGTTTAATCAATATCAAAGGTGGCGACAGGGACTCTGTGGGTCTCTTCCAGCAACGGCCATCTCAGGGTTGGGGAAGTGTTCAACAAATACTCGATCCAACGTTCGCTGCCAATAGTTTCTATCGCGCAATGCTAGCTATACCCAATTGGGAAACGAGACCGCCTGGAGATGTCGCAGCAGACGTACAAAGGCCTGCGGCACAATATCGATATAAATATGCCTTATTCGTACCAATAGCTGCGGGTCTTGTTACGTCAATCTTGCAAGCTATGGGTCAGTCCGGGCCGGCTATTAATGCCTCAGTCGATGAAGATGGCGGTTCTTCTTCGTTTTCACTAGCGTCAGCTAACGCTGCAGAGAATTCAACATTGCTCGCGCTCGTTACGCGTATGCATGAAGTTTTCGTTCCACCGCCCAGCACGGAAGCACCCGCAGTTTCTGCTACACCTGGTGGGGACTGCGCCCAACTTGCAGGCTTTGATGCAATCAATGCAACAGGAAGTGAACCCGGGCCCAATGGAACCACAGTTCCCATCGCAGAAGTCCCCGGAATCGGAAAAATCAATGCAACTATTGCGGGCCAAGTAACCGCGATGCTCGAAGAAGCGAGGGGAGATGGTGTTAACCTGACGGGATCCGCATACAGATCTCACGCTAGGCAAATTCAGCTTCGTACGATCAATGGATGCCCTGACGTGTGGACGGCGAGCCCTTCATCATGCAGGGTTCCCACCGCCATTCCTGGAAGGTCTCAACACGAAGTGGGGCTCGCCATCGACTTTGAAAATTGCAGTTATAGAAGCTCTGCTTGTTACATATGGTTAAGTGGAAATGCTTCGCGATTTGGACTTATTAATCTACCTTCGGAGCCATGGCACTGGAGCACAACAGGACGTTAACTATGGATAACACAAAAAAGAAATTACTCATTGGCGTTGGAGTTTCTGTTATTGCTGTACTGCTCTTTTTTTGGATTACTTCTGGCACTTCAAGCAAGGAAAAATCAAGCAATACAATGAGTTCACTTTTTTCTCAGAGAAAAACAAACAAACCCGCTTCGTCACTTCCGCTTTCGTCGACTACGTCAACCCGACCAAACCAAACGCCTGACCGAACGAAAGAAGCACTCAATGAGTTGCCAGTAACTGCGGGAATCGATATGCATTACCCTGAACTGTATTTATCTCACCGCTGGGAAGCCATCATCAATGGAGGGATAGAAAACGACGAGCGTCTTCAAGATACATTTCGTTATAATTCAATTGCAATAACGGAACTCAACGAACCGAACAACAGCGATCTTGAACCGGCCACGTTTTCACAATTGCGAGAACTTGCTATTGATGTGGTTAGTGCTGAAGCTACTGGTGTAGACGTATCATCGCATCCCGCATATTTCACACCTGATGTTTATATCGATACTTGCACGGCATTCGAAACAGTTGCTGCAGGTGCAATTTCAATGCCCTACCCCAATGACAACAGTTGGGTTATGGCCATCGTCTACTGGAAAGCTAAGTGCACTCCAGGCGGAGCGGGTACTACTCCGCGAACGACTGAAGCTCATCAGACCATCTACCTACATTGGACGGGTAGCAAATTTGAAGCGGTCGACCCAGCTGTAATCCCAAGAATTCCTATCGACTACGAAACAGGGAATCGGCTTGACTCGTAAATGATCTGACCGTCAGTAAGAACATGAAGTTCGTATATATATATCGACAGAAACTTTCATCGATCGCATTATTGTGAGTCAATAACTATGCGGTTTTTAAAGAATGGTAAACGCTGATATCCTCATTAAGTTATCGTTCAAAAGCGCCTCGTTCAACAAGTCGGTCCACTGCCACATCTACAGCTTGGTGGATTTCATCGTCGCTACATCCGGGCCGATTAGTGCCTCTTAAGACGTTAAACGATGAATCTTTCACGCCATTTTGCAATTCCTCTGGGCTCAGCGTCGCCTCAGGATCTGCCTCCAAAGCTTCCAACAAAGTAAACATGCTGGCTTGTACTTCTTCTTCCGCTATCGTATCGTCAAGCACGAGATCGCAGTCTTCTGCTGTCTCAGGGGCAGGGAGTGCTGTGGTGGGCACGACGGGTTGCCCCGTGATGGGATCTAGTTCTGCCTCTTGGGGCGGTGAAATAGGAGCTATCTCTTGCTCGGGATTCCACACATTTGCAAAACCAACCAAAGCAGCCAATGAGGCAACGCCGACCATAAATCTGCCTGTCCCGGAGTATGCAAATCTCCTTAATCGTGACTCCTGATTACCATGCTTTGAAGGTTCCGGCACCTGGAGATCAAGCCATTCCCGCACATTCCTAGAAAACATCGCTGGAATCAAGCCAAGGCCACCAGTATAAAGAATCTTTTTAACAGCGTGCCGGTCTTTTTGTACACTGAAATCTGGCACATATACATTTGGGTCATGAGTCACCAAGGAAACTCGTTCGCCAGCAATAACTCTGTGATAGTGCGATTCAAGAGCTTCGCGTAAGCGATCGAGATTAGCTTCTTGCGTTGGAGTTCGTTTTGTCTTAGCTCTTTGTGAACTATCACAGGCTCTGTAATAGTCCTCGAAAGCCTGAAAAAATTCGATCCGGTGTTGGCCCAATAATGCTTCCCTCTCGGCCTTAGTCGGAAGCGCCTGATATGCAGCATAATAGGGTTGGCACGGGTCGCCCTTATATGGTTCTGGTTTACGTGACATAGCCTTCTCTCCTTAAAGTTACTCTTTCGTGAGCATTATGTCCTGAATTATCCAGTTTAGCGTTCGCCACCTTACAAAACAAGGGCGCCAATTCCGTTACAGGATGGCGCCCTTGAATACAAGGAGGTTATTTGGTTTACTGCTTAGTTGGACTGAACAGCTCCACCGAGGTCGGTACCCCAGTTAACAAGAGCCTCAGCAGCAAAGATAATGGCTGCCGCTGCTACTGCAACGAGAATACCCTTCTTGCCTTGAGTGGCTTGGGCCGCATTTTGACTTTGCGCACCCCATGCCCAGAGAATCGCCGCAATGATAATGGCCAATACACAGGCCACAATAGACCATGTACGTATAGTTTTGATGAGTTCTTTCAACTGCGTCATTCCGGGAGCATTCGGATCAGCTTTACCGCCACCAAAATCTATATTGGCATCTGCAAGCCTTCCGTAAGCAAGCTTTAGCCCCGATTGATAAACCGTACCTAACATGTTTCCTCCTTGTGAAAACCTATCCAAATCGTACCATGATGCGTTGCATTCCGCAAGAGAAAGTTCCATTCGTAATATTCGCAATATGACATTACGAATATGATTCGCCTATCTATTAGAAATATCTGTGTCGCATTCTTGATCTGCTCTATCTTCAATAATGAGACGAAAGGCTGTATCGTCCGTTTCATCACCAAGTTCAGCTAATTCGTTCAGATTTTCAGCTCTTCTGCTTGCTTCAGCAAGCTCTTTATACTGAGAAATGATCGCTTTGACCGCTTCTTCACTATCTGTTCCCGCAACAGAGGTACCCAACAGTTCCCATGCCTTTAGTCTAATGTCGAATACCTTTTTGGCTACTTCTACCTGTTTTCCTACAGGTACTTTACTGAGTTCCTTTCCTGTCTTTTCCCCATCATCTAGGCCTGCGACGACATCGACGGCACCACAGAAGTCGACAGGTTTTTTCTCGCTAGGGTCTGTTTCACGAATCGTCTTCAGTAGAAAGCCTCCCTCGATTTTTGACTTCATATCGATATCCCACTTAAATGAACTACCGGTTGGAGCTCCCGGTTTGGTCCATGACACGACAACACGAACGGTAAAGATATTGTCAGTTCTTTCGACCTTGCCTATAGGTCCCAGCTCAATAATGGAAGGAGCGCCTGCCTCTGGTGCTGCAGCTATTGCAGGTTGTTGACTAGCTAGCTCTGCATACTGTTCGCCAGCAAGGTCAAAAGTTTGATGCAAATCCTCTAATTCACCAGTCGTATAGTATTTTGCCCAAGCGTCAAGAGCGTTTTGCAACGATGTTGTCATAGCGCTATCAGCGGCATAGGCCTCAAGGAAATCAACATTTTTTGTAGGGTCATTGGGTTTAAACAAAGGTGCTGCCGCTTTAGGGGTATCGGCACCAAAGGGCTTCATAACTACAAAAATGAGAAGTATAACTAATACGATCGCAACGGCAATCCCGCCAATCATGCCGTAGTTGAGTTCGCCGTTTGGTCCGCGAAGACCGAAAGGCGATGTGGGTGTCCGGGGATCAAATTCCTCGTCAACCTCAATACTCATTACTTCTGGCATGTCATATCCTTTTGCTTGTTATATAAACCTTGGGCATGGTGAAACGTATTCGTGCATCACGAATACCACGTCTTTTTTGTACCGTGAAATTCTCCACGCCCTGTACCCATTGATTGTGGACGAGGAAGTCCCAATTGGCAAGCCCCTTTTCGTGATTTCTTCATCAGCAGGATCCTGCGGCATCGGTGCTATCGCTACACGACGGTCGTGCCTTAGAAACAATGGTGAACCTCTTTGTTGGAATTCCAAGCCACCCCGAAAAAACGCCCATGGATACTTTTCCTTTTACCGTAACAATCATGACATCGTTCGCAGTATTGAGTTCACACGTCGAAGTCTCGCGATTCATCATTTTGCCCGCCTCGCCCGCTTCCTCGTCGTCGAGAACCTTGCCGCATCGATCTATAGATTCGGGACTAAGTTTCACTGTTTGACCGTCTGAGGAAAGAAGTACATCTTCGTCGATAGCTGTCGCACCGGCATCTGCTGCACGATCAGCTGCACTGACAAGCTTTTCGCGGTCGACGATCACAGATCCAAATTGAAAAAAGACAGTACCAGTAAGAAAAATTAAAAGAGACAGGCTGAGAATCCAGGCAGTGGAAAAACCATGTTCGTTGCGCGCAATCATTCTGGACACACCCCGTCGCGATTGATGTCAAAAAAATCATCAGATACTCCGGCAGAGAAATCTGTAAGTTCAGCGAAATCAGGAATGCGCCCAGTCGTCGAAGACGACAACTCGGCAACAGGCAAAATCCCTACTCCAGGGTTAAATGGATTAATTGAACTTGGCATCGGCATTGTGACTTTAACTTTTATTTCTGCACCGGGACAGTACAAGGGAGGTTCTCCATTGGGCCCCGTGACCTCAATCTTTATTTTGCCATCGGTAGCAATCGCCTGTTCAACTTCACTTCGGTGACGCTCGCCAATTTCTGACACGATGGCGTCTGCCGCGGCTGCGCGCGCAGATGCATCCGCCTGGCTTTGATCTAAAGCCTGAACATATGCACGCGCCGCTGCGGCAGACGTCACCTGTGTCAAATTTTTTCGCGCTGGAACTTGCACAAGGGACAGAATAATTACGAAAGCTGGAAAGACAAGGAGTGCAATTCCAAAAACCCACTCAGTCGCGATAAACCCGCGCTCGTTTCGTTTTGTGTCATTCTGAGGCTTCGCCGAAGAATCTCTCGTGAACATGTCGCGGACGTTGAGATCCTTCGCAAGCTCAGGATGACAAGTGGTGGGCTCAGGATGACGAGGGCGGCACTCAGAATGACAGGGAAAGGGAAAGAAGCTACTCATCGTGCGGCCTCGTTGGGAACATAGGTTGCGCTTAAGTTATCGAGTCGCTTTCCAAACGGAGTTGCCCACGGGACAAGCGCCACACCGCTATTGCCCGAAACTGAAGCCTTCATGAAGTAGCGGTCACGACCATCCTTAGTGTCGTGCTCAATTGAACAAGACATATCAGGATCCAATGACGGGTTGAGGTCCTTCATTGAGGTTTCTAGCCGGGAGACACATTCATCAATCGCTATCTGATCGTCACCACTTTGCGTTGTTTCAGCAACACGTCGGAGGTCAACAACACGGGTACCAGCTCGTGCAGCATCGCGCAATGACGTCAACGTCGTTGTGCGCATATTTTCGATCAACAGAATATTGACAAACGTCGCGAGAAGCATGATGGTCATGACCATCAATATGGCAAACTGCGCCGTGACAAAACCGCCTTCATCTTCGTGCCCACATTTTGTGTGGAGACGTGCGGATCTATCTATCGGGGATCCCGAAAAACACGAGAAGAAACGTTGCGTAACCATAACGATAAAAGAATCTAAGATCCTTCACTCCGTTCAGGATGACAGGTGTGCCATCAGTGTTACGGGTGTGCCGCCAGTGTGACGGGTGTGCCATCAGTGTGACAATTAAATCATCAAGCAAGCAAAAGGATCGAGAATTTCCTTGAATTACGGACTTGCAGGCGGGGTATTTCCACCAGGATTATTAAGGCCGTCAAACATATCTTCCACTGCACCTGTGATTTGTTCTTTGAATATTCCGAAAACAATTCCTACAATCAGCACACCTGCAACAGCCAAGGCAATTGTTTCTGCACTGACGAAACCATCTTCGTTTTTCAAAGCCGAGGCACGGCGTGACACAGCTTGAGTCGAGTGATTGAGGCGAATCATCGCATCGACATATAACTTCAACATGGGGGCTCCTTTTACAAATTCGAGGCGGCTCGAATAGGTTTTTCTATTGTGAATGCCATCGTTCTCAATGGCAAGCTCTATTTTTCTTACGCTTCGCATCATGCGCCATATTCGTTTCACTGCCCTGTGTGCGCGTAAAAAATTCGTGTTGATGCTTTTTGTTCGCATAAAGAGTCATGAGGTCCGTCCTCTTGATACGAGTCATCTACTTAACCTTTGTCTTTCTTGAGGACGGACCTCATCTCGGAATTCTTTTCCATCCTTATCCCTGGAAAAGCAATCGTGGAAGTGGAGCCATAAGGAACACGAGGACAACAGGCGCCATGAAAATAATCGTCGGGATAAGCATCGCTCCACGACGCTTTGTTGCTGTGCGCTCGAGTTCTTCGCGACGTTCACTACGAAGATCATCAGAAATACTCAACAATGTTGCGGCCAAGTCGCCACCACTACGCACACCGTCGGCAAGAGATCGATAAAGCCTTGAAGCCGCAGACTCAGGAGTTTCGAGGCTCAGTCGCTCGTATGCGTCAGCTTGGGCCATTCCGCCCGACATCCAACTCAATGCTTCGGCAAGCTCGCGCACCACAGGACCGCGGCCACGAAAAACTACTTGTTGAACCGCAGCAACACTTCCATGACCCGTGCGCATTTGCATTGCAATCAACTGCGCAACTGTGTAGAGCTCAATGCGCATACGTTCACATCGAGTTTTAATGGCTTTATTGATACGAGATCTCCAAATAGTTGCACCATAGAGTCCCCCACCAAAAAAACCCAACAGAGTAAATATCGTTGAACCCCACATAAGACCTAACGCAGAAAAACCAAGAGCCCCACCAACGGTATACGCAAGTTGTCGAAGTCGATATTGGGCAGGTGATGTATCGAGAAAACCCGCTTGACGAAGACGCAACATCAAAAATTCATCGTCTCCTGCATCGATAATGCGTCCCAAGGAATCTGCAAGTGATTGACCAATGGGAAGAAACATTCGCCCCACAGCACTATGCGAAGTTTGAACATCCATTGCTCCAATTGCAGCGATATCGGCACCCCGCCCCAAGCGCGATCGATTGAGTTGTGTAAAGGGAGCGACACGATCACTCAATCGTCGTGGAGGTTTTACAATCATTCGAGAAATATTTGCTACGACATACGCAACAAGAAGACCGATGACAATGTTGATGCCACTCACGAGAAACTCCCTTGAGCTTGTGGATTTTCCAAAGGATTATCGACCTGGAGACCTTCATCAGAAACCGAAGTTGTAAATACTCTTTGTTCAAGCGGGATTTTTCCTAGCTTTTGAATCATCAACATACCCGCCACTAAAACTCCCGTGCCGAACAAAATAACTATCACACCAATAGGCTCTTTATAAAAGTCGCGAATGATAGGAGAACTGGTCACCATCATAATGAGAAGCATGTACGGCATAACAAAGACGATGCGAGCATTTAGTTTTTGTTCCACTTGCATGGTTTCTATATGTTCACGCAGCTGCAAGTCACGTGTTGTGGATTCAGCTAGGTCACGCAAAATATCAAGAACAACTCCTGGACCTGCTTCTATAGCTGAAATAAGAATTTCAATAATTCGATCACTCATAGGGTCAGCAAGTTCTTCCTTAACAACTTCCAACGCACTTTTCTGGTCGAGGGCTTGGGTCAAACGCGAGTATTTTTGAAAAACGGGTCGCAGCGGTGCTGGCCCACCCGTACTTAACGAACGAAGAGCTTGGTGAAGTGATTGGCTGGAAGAAATTCCTGCAATCAATGTGCGCAATGCATCTGGCCATGCATGCACTCTTTCGTCAGATATTTTCGCACGCTTACGAGAAAAATATGTACGTGGCAAGATGCCGATCATTACAGCGGGAATAACGGAAACGATAAAAACATTTGTGATGAGAAAAAGAAGTGAAAAACTCGCAATTCCTGAACCAAGGGAAATTCCCCAGAACTGCATCGGAGTTACTCCCACACCGCTCTGGTTGAGCCAACTTTGACGTTTCTCTCGACCAGTGAGACGTTTTTTTGATTCTGTTACACGCGAGAGACGTTCAGGCATATTGTCGGTCATAATTGCTGCGAGCAAAAATACAAAGAATGCCCAAAACATGGCAGCAAGAAGAACTTGCCCGCTCACGCTGACACCCTTTGGTTCGAGCCATCAAGGATACGTTGCACGCTTGTTCCGTGTCGGTTCAATACATTGTCAAGACGCTTGCGGAGATTCTCGGGCAACGGAGCGCCAGTCCATCGCAGAGGTGCGCCGAATGCTTCGCGAGTGAAAATGGGCTCGATCGTGTAATCGGAATCTCCACCTTGAAGCGAAGGCACGGCAGCAATTTCCATGATTTGTCGACGAATGCGGCCCGAGTCTTCCGTTTTGAACTGGACATCTTCGCGATCACAATGAATGACTAAATCAAAAACGCTGGAAAAAATATTTCGCACTTGTTGTTCGGGAACATTTTGTCCCGCCATAATTGCTGTGTTCGTTAAAGCTGCAAGGGCTTCAGATGCGTTGTTCGAGTGCACCGTACACAGCACTCCACAACCTGCGTTACCAGCGCGCGTCAATTCAAAAGCTTCCTCACCTCGAACTTCACCTACCACTAACAAGTCGGGGCGCATACCCAAACATATACGAACTAGATCACGCAGTGAGACTTCGGATTCACCTGCTGAATCGTTACTCGACGCCCGAGTTTGATAATACGCACCATGCATCATGGGGGCAGAGAGTTCGCGTGTCTCTTCGCATCCCAACACTCTATGACTGGGTGGAACAGCACGCAGCAGCGCATTGACAAGCGTAGTTTTTCCGGCAGCAGGAATGCCGCTTACGACAATTCCTGTTCGCGTCAACATTGCAGCGTGCATAAGAGCGGCAGCTGCGGGTGAAAGAGAATCGAAACGAACTAAGTCGTTGAGATCTTCATGTCGCAAAGTATATTTTCGCAGAGTGACGGAGAGTTCATCCGCAATGGGGGGAACGACAACACCCATACGTGCAGCACCATCAAGAACTCTTGCCTGAACAATAGGATTACGTTTGGACACTTCACGTCCTGACGTTTGTAGGAGTCTGTTGACCAAATGAAATATTTCTTCTTCAGTTGTTGGATCTTCCACGCTCGCAAGACGGCCGTTTGCGTCCAAGTAAGAAACATCTCCGCCTGAGATAAAAATTTCTTCAACATTGTCATCTTCGAGCAGAGGGCCAAGAACACCATATCCGAGAATCGCACGTTCGAGACGGACCTCGATGTCCTTAGGGTTAGCTAGTGCGCGTCCTCCGATTCCGCTTTGGCTTTGCCGTTGGTACTGCTCTACTTCGCTTTTAATAAGTACACGAACCCCGTCGGGATCACTCTCTGGATCAACTTTTCCCTCCTTGATTCGATCAAGAAGCCGGAGTCGCAAAATTTCATATGCGGTAATCGCGCGTTCTTTACTCATGACTCATCCCAAAAAGAATCTTTGTCTTGCTCTTGTTTTTCATCGATGAAGTGCGGAACATAACCAGATTTTGGCGTCTCAGTGTGCGGACTCTGATGAGGCGATGTATACATTGATGGATCCACCGGGGAAGCAGGAGAGTTCGTCTCGCCTGAAGAGGGTGGCAAGTTCGGATCGTTTTCTACTCCGCGTTTAAAAGATGGAACATATCCCGCTTCACCGATGTTGGGGACATGGGCCGGTGCACTAGGTACACTGGGCTGACTTGGCTGAATGGGCGGAACCGCAGTTGGTACTGAGAACTGTTCTACCGAATGTTGAGGTGGCGAATACGAGTAGGGCTGCGATTCTCGGGCAGGTAAAGGATCACTCGCTGGTTCGTCGTAGTGGTCATCGTGTTGGCGCACAGGGGGAGACATTGATTGGTTCAACGTAGCTTCCCATTCTGCAACTTCGTGGGATGCGAGACTCTGCGTGTTATCCGGAAAGTAACCACGAGCTTCTTCGAGCGAAACTTCTTTTGCAGGGCCGGGCCCTGCAAAAGAATTGTTTTGGGGACTTGGTGGAGGGGAATAAGCGATATCGGGATCATCCCATGAAACAGAAGGTGCTTGATGAGGACCAGACTCTGCTTGATAACCGGGCGTGTATCCTCCCCGAGGTGCTTGCGTATATAACGTCGGTGCTGATTGCACCTCGTTAAGTGGAGGCGCATATTCCACGAGAACAGAAGCTGACATCTCTGCAACGGCATTAAGAAATGGTCCTCGTCCCACGCGCTGTCCTTCCCACTCCGCTTTTGCCACTCGTTCGTCTTCAGGAATAAAGAACAGTTCTGCAAAAAAGCGTGGGTCAACATCGCGTGCAATTTGGCTTTCGATTTCAGCGCGGATGTATGCAGACTTAGGAGTACGGTTAACAGCTATATAAACAGGACGATCGGCGCCTAGGGTTCGAATCGATGCCATCCAATCAAGAAAACGCATATATCCCGTGGGCGTAGGAGACATCACACCAATTATGACATCCGCCTCAGCCAATGTTGCTCGGGTTGCCCCAAAACGCTCGATTCCGTAACCGGAAAGATCTTCGGCGAAAGGTCCCGTGTTACATACAATGTAACGCCATGATTTTCGTGCGGCGGTAAAGAGGTCTTCTAGATCCATGGAACGCAATTGAGCCCAATCTTCGGCGCTGGCAATACCAGGCATGACATCAAAATTCACCAGACTTGCCTCGTGATCGCCTGGGCGTCCCACCATTTCAGTAAGAGGTCGTGATGCATTCGATACCGCGTCAATTGCAGAAAGAATATTGGGGTGAAGATGGAAACCAAGACGACGTGCAACACTAGGCCCAACTTCATCACAGTCCAGCAAAAGCGTTGTGTGGTTGCGGCTAGCTACGATGTCGGACAATGCAATTGCGATTTCTGTTGATCCTGCACCTGCGGGCCCACTCACGGCAATCATTGTGGAATGAGTAGTTGTTTGGACAGTACGGGAAGGAGAAAAATCACCTACGATATGATCAAACGAATGTCCGTAGTTCTCTCGAGGCTGCAACTGAGATACCGCATTAATCATCTCTTCGGGCGAAATTGTAGAAGGCAACGAAAGATCTACACCAAGATTTTCAAGAAAAGAAATTCCCAGCCCTTCATTCCCCTCAGGATCGTAGATTCCTACGACACGTGTTCCCTTTTCGCGAAGTCGCACAACTTTGTCGCGCGTTAAAAAGCTGGATACGTCGTCAATGACAACTACATCGAGATTGAGCTCAAGAGCCATGCGAGGTTCGCGCAAAATCTGCACGCGCACTCCAGCTACATGGTCACGGACGTGCGCCTGAAGCACGCTTCGCCATTCACGTGCACTTGCAATAATCCCGATCGTAATATCTGACATCATTATCCTCCGAGAGGGACCGTCAAGCTGCCGTCATCACAGAAAGGATCCGTATCAACTGAATCCGAGCTTGTCGTGCCCGTGGTCTTCACAATTTGGAACTTTCCAGCAGCAATAACACCTGCAAGAGTGAGGTCATCGCCCGCATTCTCTAGTGCAACAGTAAGCGTGAATGCATTACTTCCCGTACTTAATGCTCCCCCGCCAGACCCTGATGGAGTGACAACAATTTCGAGATTACTCAATACACGTATAGAGCATTCGCCTTCGGGAGTCTGGATTATATCGATGCGATCCCCGCGAGAAAGCGCTCCCGCAACAGCAAGAGATTTATCAATAGGAATCGAAAGAAGTCGCACATCAGTCTTCTCTGTTTCAGGGGTAAGCGCTCCTTGCGTAAGAGGCTCACCTTTGCTAATTGAACGCGCAGCAAAGAATTTTTTGTTCGATTGCAGTTGCACAGTGTTGACGTAAACGGAGTTGAGACTGCTGGATTTAACTTCAACCGGAGTGAACTGACTTGCCGAAATAGTTTTTCCAGCAACGATGTCATTCTTAGCAACAAAGACGGTGATCGTTGCTTCACGCGATGTCAAAACAACCAACGACAACAAGAAAGCAAGAAGACCACTGACGACCATGAGTAAATGACCAGACGTGAAGCGTAGACCAGCCTTACGTTTTGGCTTCGCAGCAATAGGATTGATATCTGGCGACGAGGGACTATATGTTGGTTGTGTCACGGGGCGGCTCCGTTCTTGAGATATGCATTTACTCTTTACAGTTCATTGGGGCGAACTGCAAATGGCGAATACGACGATTAGTGTCAGCCGATGCGCAACCATCAAGCTTGACTAACAGCAATTATTCGTCGCGTCCTTGGATGACATGTAGGGGAATTTGAGGTTATATAGGGGCTGTGCGGAATTTAGAATGACCGAAAAGTCCATGTAGCAGGCTTTTACGGCATTGTGGCGGATAAATGTCTGATAAATGCTCAAGTTGGGTTCTGTGGTGCCGAAAACATCATAGAATCCAACGAAGAACCTTGTAAAGGCAATTAACAACCTTACATTACAAAATATTCGTTCGATTCGCAAGGTTTACAATTACAACAAGAAATGGTAGGATACGGACATGGCAGCACAAACACCCTTCGATCCGGATGACTTTCCGGCGATACTCAAGCCTTCAGAAGTAGCTTCTTGGTTACGTTTGAGCCCTCGAATGATTCAATTGATGGCAAAAGATGGCCGTCTTCCCGCAATGCAGATTCCCGGAGTGCGTGGTTACCGGTTCCTCAAGGCCGATATCGCGAATTTCATCGAGCATTCAATGCCTAAAGTTGAACTTCTCGTAAAAGAATACGCAAACGAAATCTAGATAAAACCAACTAAAACAAGAATATCCACAATTTCCCCAGGCGGCTGTGGATAACTGCCAGCCTCATGGATTGAGAACTCTTAGACTCGCTCTTATGCTCATAAGAGCGAGTCTTTTTATTTGCTCATTTCAAGCGAAACAGTCATCCAGAGGGCTTCGGCCCGAAGGATCTCCGCGCAGCGCCTCTGCTTGTTATCGTTGCGCCGGCAAAGCCGGACGCAACTCGCGGTCGCTCATCCTTCGCTCACTGCGATTCGTCTCGCACACCGGCTGCGCGGAGATTCCTCGCAGGCTCGGAATGACATTTCGCTATCGGACATTCACCCGTGTAAGGCAATACCTCACGTTATTGATAGGAACCAGCCATTCTCTCTTGTCTTTTGCAGAAATAACAACATGGTCGCTGCGCACAAGCTTCAATACCCCTGATACTCCCGCTGAACTTAACTCTCCCCCAAGTTCTACTTCTTGCATAGGTATTTCGGCGAGCTCGCGCATTCGCGCAATAAACGTGCGGGGATCCCGATGAAGAGATGTCCGAGCGGATTCTTGATTGCGCTGAACAACAAACACCTGGGAAATAAATGGCAAATGAACATCAACAACCATGCCGGGACCAATAACCAGTTGAACAAGATCTCGTCCTACATGGGTCACTAATCCTTCAAAGAAATGTGGTCCCACGCTCACTCGCGTTTGTGCACCACTCCACATCAGCTCAAGGAAAGCGAAGGGAATATCGATTTCTGCTTCCAGCGCTTCAGCCGACATTGCTTCGAGCTCTTCTTGCTCTTGGCGAAAGGTATTTTTAAATTCTCGAGCCATTGCTTCGAGCTCAGGATCAGAAGAGAATGGATCTTCAGCAAAAGGATCATACATATTCACAGTAAGAGTCTAAGCGTTGCGCAGTAGTTGTAGGTGTCCAATATTGCGTGCATTGTGATGTCAATCTGAGCCTACGAGGAATCTCCACACAGCGGAAAACCACTTTGACATTTGTGGAGATCCTTCGACTCGCTTAGTCGCTTCGCTCCTAGCTCGCTCAGGATGATTGTGTCCAGGGTGGAACCCTGGACACAATCAATTTTCTATTCCGTCAAAGCGTGAAATTGTAATTCCCGCAGAATAGAGAGAATTTAAGAGTTGCCCAGGTGTAACGACATCGTCACAATTTATAAAAGGTGATTGAGACTCAATTGCACCCTTGTTATGTAATCCCATGATGGACATCACAGACGTATGCGTAATGATGGTCATCGCATCACCC
>CAYMMG010000011.1:58885-60957 GCA_964391505.1 uncultured Burkholderiales bacterium
TAATCCCATGATGGACATCACAGACGTATGCGTAATGATGGTCATCGCATCACCCATAATTGCTTCCGTCTGAGTTTCTATCTGCCCATTTTTCATACCATGCACCTCCGCACGGATACACGCACGAGTAGTTGTGAGGGGCACATGAAAAAACACATTACGTAGACGTTCTGTAAAAGTCGGGAGCTTAGGTTCAGCGAATCGTACAGAAATATTGTGCACTGATGGATATGTGCGAGCCAGTGTCGTAACCCCCGAGGCAACCGACTGACAATGCACGAGGTTATATGGGGGAGGAAACCACGATAGAGATGACCCCGCTTTACGTCGCGAGTCGGTCGCAATTCCATCACGGATACTTAGCGGCGCATCTCTCCGGGCGCTTTTTACACTCGCTAATGAAGAGGACGACACAAACCCAAGCCTTTCCACGATAACGTCATAAACCGAATCGAAGTTTTTTGCGCAGTGGCGGACAAGTACGTTCGATGCTCCCGGGACTAATCCCGTCCCTATAATTCCCTGCACTCCTGCTTGACGAAATTCGTCTTCATACTCTTCATATTCTTCGAAAACACCGGCGTCATCCGAAAGCGAAATAAAAGGTTTTTTCGATAACGCAAGGCGGTCTATGATTTTATGTTCTGAATCATGATCAACCGCAATTACGATGACGTCAACGTCCTCGGGAGTATCGTGTGCAGAACGCCAGCGGATAGGAGTAATCGCGCTTAATCGATATTCACTGAGCTTGCGAGCACGATCTTTATCGCTGTCCGTTACATATATCTGAAATCCTCCATGCGGAGCATGGTTAACAAATGCGCGAACAATGCTTTCACCGATACGACCACATCCAACAACCAGTATATTCGGAACAGAATAACCTTCAGGCAGAGAAGAAAAGTAGCGATCCATGACGGTAATGGCTAATCGTTAAAGTCGGGAGGAGAGAGACGAGTCCAGCCCCCCTGTTTATTTTGGGGAGAGTCAACTCCGAGAAACTTTACGAAAGTAGTGGCCAGGATACCGAGAAAAGCAACAATAACTCCTCGCTGATAACGTCTCACGAACACCCCTTCTTTCTTGACAAAAAGATTTCGTAGCGCTTGAACGATCTACCGACGAGTTCAGCGGGATTTGCCTCACCATTAATCAATGGGAATTGATTAATGGTGGGGCTAGTAGGAATCGAACCTACGACCTCATCCTTATCAGAGATGCGCTCTAACCGACTGAGCTATAGCCCCGTGTGTTGCACGAGGGAAAAAGCGTAGCATGGTGAGGTAATTATTCGCTTTTTGTGGACACGTAACGACATCTTTTCCAGCGAAAAGAGTCGAAATCTTCGAGCATACGCCCGAGATCGCGATTTTAATCTTTGGTATTAAATGCCCATGACCCCAATAATGGCGCCCATCGCTGTAAGTGTAACGAGTTCATTTCCTAAGATAATTAGCGTCAACTTAAATGGCCTTTGCTCAAAGACATTTCGCGTCACAACATGAACCAAAATAAATCCAATGAAGATTGCAAAAACTGTTCCCATAGAATCATGAAAATACGAATGGTTATAGAAGTAATTCGATAAACCAATCATGTGCGCCAGCATGAAGGCTTTTAAGAATGCTCCGGCAAGCATAAGCAGCATTGCAATTGGCATAACCTTCTTCGCTTTGGCTTCATCGAGCGAAACGAGTTTGCCCCATGTGTCACCAAAAACGGGCGGTGCATACCATACTCCACCGATCACCATTGCTGCGATAGTGGCAACAATTATTGCCACATAATTGACATCAACGTCCATTTTTCCCCCTTATTGTTTTTCCCAGAGACTAGCCCTGAAGAGAATATTTATACTTTAGTCCCGGCGCTCTCTTCAACAACGTACACCTCAATACCGCCTACGGCTTCTGCAAAAACATTGTAAAAGGCTGCCGCGCAGACACTTAAAATCGTCATAAGAGCAACAAACACTAAACCAATCAGCAAAACACCTTGGAGGACATTGAAGTTAAGAAACGAGAATTTATCTATCTCGAAAACCGTTCCTAAGAATTTTTCGATGTTCT
>CAYMMG010000012.1:0-55819 GCA_964391505.1 uncultured Burkholderiales bacterium
AAATCCTATGGATCTTACGGGCCATATTTGCCCACGTCTTAATTGATGCGATGACACTGCGCACATTCACGATTCATCCACCGACATCCAACCGAAGTGGTTCCGAAGAACAAGATAACCTTGTCCTTCGTTGTGACACAATCGACTTTTCAGCTGCGTGTATTTCACTCGGAACTGCGGAGATTAAAATTATAGGAGAACTTTCAAACTCTTCGAATGGGGCCTTACTAGGAGAGATCGAAAACGGTGATGCAAAAATTTCTGTTGTTGTCAAGCCTGCTATGTACGAGAATCCACTTTATGATTTTGAATGGGGAAGCCTCGTTAAGCGTGAAGTGGCGGCCTATGAAATTTCAAATCTATTAGGGTGGAACATAGTACCGCCTACGGTATTACGTGATGTTCGAGATATGCAATCATCCGTTCAACTGTTCGTACCACACGACCCGCGAGAGCACTATTTTACCTTGTCATCTGGACGCAGAGCGGAGATGGAAAAGTTCGCGGTATTCGATTACATCATCAATAACGCTGATCGCAAAGGTGGCCACATACTTGCCGAAAAAACAGAGTCCTTCGAACTATTTCTTGAGCCAGAAACCACAACAGATAGTTCAGAAGGAACCATCTCCAAATCTTCTGTCGATGGCCGCGCCGCCGCACGCTCCCATGCTGGGACGCAACGTACGCTTAATGACGATGAATCGCCATTCGAAACTTCAGTCCAGTTTTGGGGGATCGATCACGGGCTTTCTTTTCATTTTGAGGACAAGCTCAGGACTGTAATATGGGAGTTTTCGGAGGAACCTATATCTACGCAATTGATGGAAGATGTGAACCGAATACATTCTCACATAAAGGAAGTTTTGTCTCCATTGATTTCACTTCACGAAGTAGAAGCGACCGTCACTCGTTTAGAACGATTACTGATGAATCCTTACCATCGCGCTCTCGATGCGAATGATCGCGCTTTCCCGTGGCCACTTGTTTAAAACTGTGATTAAGTCAGAAAGAACATTGGTCGAAACTGTATGTTAATCATGATAGGCAACTGTCCTATTAAGCTATCTCAACACCGAAGTAAGTAGAACGTATCCGTATCCAAAAAACTGGAATCTTGTAGTGCAAACAAATAGACGAAATCGCTTTTTTCTTACCTCTCATGAATTAACGTCACGAGCGCAAAAAGCAATTGGGGCGATAATCTTTTTGTGCGCGATTGCAGCAATTATTCTCGCAAACACCACACATTTCTATCTAAATTTTTGGGATGGCGGTTCTGGTTTTGGGCACTTTTCCCGGAGAGAATTCGTAGACGAATTTATAATGTCGATCTTCTTTTTCGCTGCTGGGATGGAGTTACGTCACGAATTCTTTCACGGACATTTAAAAGGCAAAGAACATCGTCGCCTACCTGTCATGTGCGCTCTTGGTGGGATCATTACTCCTATTGCTTTTATGCTCGTGTTCGCATCAATGGCACACTTCTTTCCTCAAACTGAAGCATCTCCGATTTTTCATGCGCTCCCGATTCCCATCGCTACGGATACCGTTTTTGCTTTAGCCTTGCTCAGTGTCGTCTCGAAACGTGTACCACGTGAAATGCGAAGCCTTGTTTTAGCGATTGTTGTTATTGACGATGTTGCAGGCCTTGGATTGCTTTCACTTCTTAAAGGTGAACTGCCTCCAACGATGGTGGCTGTCATTGCCGGATTTTTGATTCCTGATGCGATTAGATCATTCCGAATTCGCAAAGAACTCCTCTACTACTTCACCTTTGTAGTTAACCTCATTGTGCTTCCGCTGTTTGCTCTTGCGAATGCTGGAGTGAAAGTTGAGGGCATATCGCTATCACAACTTATCGAGGCCCCTTTATTTTGGGCACTTATAGTTTCTCAATGCTTAGGAAAGATGGTGGGAGTTTACGGAGCAGCATATATTGCCACGAGGAAAAAATGGGCCGCACTTCCGCGAAAATGCAATCTTAATCATATTTTTATAGCATCTTGTGCTGCAGGAATAGGTTTTACACTGTCTCTTTATCTAGCAGAGGCGGCGTTGGGAGATAAGGAAGCTCTTCATCTTATTGCCAAGATCTCTATTCTCTCAGCGACATTGATTTCTGGGTTGTTAACAATCGGTTTCGCAATGCGGATACCGATACGAATTCGTCCGAAATCACCTGACGGCCAAGAGTTGCCTGTGGGGGTTGAAGTATAACGACTTCTTATTCATTTACTATGATGCATTTATGAAGCTCTTCGTTATTGTTACTAATAATTTGCTTGATAGTTCGCGCATAGATGCAGCAGGAATGACGGTACCCCATAATGTTTTTACGTGTACGAACTTGACTCGGATTATGACTATGTTGAGGGCAGGCCCCGGGGATCGAGAATTCACAGTGATTCTTGATTACAACTTTTATTCCGAAGATGGATTTCAAGCGATTCGTGATGAAATTGACTCAGTTGCGCTGTCCAATGGGGTTAATAAGATCAAATATAAATCGTTTGTTCCCCATGAAAAATTGTCTGAACTTCAAGAAGCAAATGTCGATGTTGAATTTATTGCCCGGTCAACCTTCTTTCGAGAGCCTGCAAAATATTTGTCTTAAATTTGATTCGGTGTTTGCGGAAGTAGCCCTGGGCCGTCTTCTTCATTCCACCTTGAACGCTGTTTAGTGCTCAGGCGTATTAGCAAATCCATCGCTCCTGGATCCTCTTCAATCGATTTTGTTCTTATCCACCCCGCTTCGATCATTGAAGTCAATAATTCTTTACCGCGCATGGTCCGCACAATTGTGAGAGTCCACCCAGGGTGATTGACAATGCCGCCTGTAGAAATGTCGGCGTGTTCGGCAGCAAAGTCAGGGCATTGTTTGCATCCAGGCCGTGTAAATTCATGGCATTCCTTTAAAGGGATTTCTACATAACGATCACCTGTAGCCCAGATATGAAAACGACCTTTGATGTTGAATTTGATGATATCTTTTCGGTCGATTCCGTATTTAGCTTTGATGAGATCTTCAAAAATTGAATCGGTGAAAGTTTTTGAACACAACAAACCAATCGTAAGTTCAAGTCGTCGTCCTACTTTTCCTGCCTTGCGTGCAGCCATTATTGCAGGTGCGCTTGCTTGGCATCCCATGCCAACCAATGCGAGCTTTTCTAGTCCTTGTTCTTTAGCAAGATTGTAAGCAAGCGTATTTGCGCTATATGTATATCGACTTCCTGCGGTAGAGAGAACATGTTCGCGTGTAGTGGCTAGTGCGGGCTGGGCTACCCAGTCGCTATCTGCGGAACTGACAAGAGCACCATCGATGACTCCATTCTCTAATGCATAGATCAGCATTGCGCTGACGAGTCCCCCGTCTTGTCCGAGTTCTGAAATTGTTTCGTCGGTTGCTTGTGTGAGACAAATGCTTTCGTATTGCCCGTACACTTCATTTTCTGATCGTGCTTTTCCAAAGAGATGGTTGTCGGCCTCGAGTTCCCAGTCTCGGAAGCGTGGACACGCTCTCGTGCATGCGGTGCAACCTTTTTCTCCGTGTGAACATTCATCAGGTAAGGAAGGGTTTTCAATATTGAAGGGAACGTATCCATTATCAAGATGTGTGTAGTCAAGTACATCATGAGGACAGGCAATCACGCATGCCGCACAGCCTGTACATTTGCCGGGCTCGAGCACTTCATGAAAGAGGTGTTTCCAATGAGCTTTTTCTGGAGAAGAAGGAACTTGTATCGTCATGAGTTATTTTCTGTATATCAGATTGATAACCTGAACGTTACTTGTCGCACACAGGAGATAATGAAAATAAGTCCGAAAATTACTCGAGGCATTAATGAGAGAGTTAGTGAATTGCGGACTCTAAGAAAGCAATATTCGAGAGACTGCGAAATAAGAGCCCGCTAATTCACCAAAGGCATCCATGCCTTGTTGCGTTATCCGTAACGCGTTGTCTATTCTTGCATAGTATCGTTTAGTGTGCAAGAAAAATGACGCATACGAGATTTTTTGTGCATAATACCTGTTTAATCGCTTAGCTTGTGGGCAATGTTGTGGATAAATGGAGGAAAAGCTGTGACTTATTTCGACGACAGGGTGGATTTGCTGTGGAAAAGTAGTGAGAATTTTTACGTTTTCCTATATCGGGGCAGACAATGGGTCGAATTAACGTCAAGAATATTTGCAGGATAGTTACTGTTGTCGAGAGGAACTGAGTGAGATGACAGATCCAGATAACGACGTGACACCAAATAGTCGAAAGATCGTCAAAGAGTTTCTTTCCAAAAGAAATAAGGGACAAATTGATCCAGAGTCTTTGGTAGATGCTCTTCTTGATTTGGCGACAACTGGTAAAAAACGTGATTACAAGTTAATCGATTCAACGGTTGGTGCGCGGGTACTTAATTCACAAAGACGCGTAGTCAATAAGATCGCTCATGAACTATCAGCTGATTTGCTTACTCAATTGATGGACAAGTTATTACCATCTTTGCTACAAGTGAAATATAACAAAACATCTCCCATTCTTTACACCGCGGCTGCATCGGAACTCATGAGTTACGTTTCACCGAGCGTATTGCGTGAAACGATACGAACGTTAGTTACGATGAAAGAGGACACGAAAAATACGATTTCAGCACTCTTTCGATATGGTGCTGCAAAAAGACTTCACCAAGCAGGCGAGGTCCATGCGCTATTTAACGATTTAGCACAGATCGACACACCAAATTCTCATTATGCAATCATGAGTCCGTTTTCACGCGATCGTCCAGACCTTGGATGGGGTTTCACAATTGATTGTGGGATTGTGGGGAAGCATGGAATGAAAGCATATTTTCTTCGCGTTGACCCAAGGCAAAGCGATCGAGGTCAGATTGTTCTCATAAAAATCGATGATCAAATCTATAGTGGTTCCGATCCGATAAGGGATGCTGAAAGACATTATGCGGGGAAGGGAGCTATCCTTCCTGGTCCGAAAAAAGAGCTTGAACACGTGAGGCGATCGATTGACAGACTAAAAGAACAACAGCTCGGTACTGAAGTTGGCGAAGGCATTACGGGTAGTGCTGGCGATGTCAATGTTCACCCGCCCAATGTGCCTGGTGGATACGGAACGACCTTACCCACTCAACCTACACAAGAGGTTTGGCCGCCTCCACGCGATTCGGGATGGGATCGAGGAGGGATTCCGTAACTGTTTCCGAAAAGTAAAACCGTTGTCATCCTGAGTGTAACGAAGGATCTCTAGTGATCAAAGTTGTATGAAGAGATTCTTCACTCCGTTCAGAATGACAGGTGTTGGCGGAGGGACAGGGATTTGAACCCTGGGTGGGTTTTGTTGCGAGCCGCCACAATAGTTTTCGTTTTCATGCGCGGAGGGACAGGGATTTGAACCCTGGGTGACTTGCGCCACAATAGTTTTCGAGACTATCCGATTCGGCCGCTCTCGCACCCCTCCAGAACGATTAATGATAGTTGGGGCATTATGCAGTTTTCTTGTTAGCGCTTTTTATATCTCCTGTGTTATCTCTAACGAAATAGGTGCGGAATGTGCTCCACTGTTGCTGACATAAGGTTAGTTACCCGTTGGGTTTCATCATGATATGCCCCGTTACATGCTCGTCATCATAGGATTCGAGATCCTCATGGGTGATGAGAACAAGCATGTCGCCATTTTGATTCGCACGAATGTTTGTTAGCAATATTGCAGACGAACTTTTATCTAACGATGCTGTTGGTTCATCAAGTATTTTGATTGTAATGTCGGTAAGTAATGTCCGAGCAAGTGCTATTTTATTTTTTTCACCGATGCTGAGGTATTCGCCGTTGATTCCGATATCTTGGTCGAGACCATTTTCATAGTTCAAGACGAATTGATCACCACTAACTTTTTGTAATGCTTCGTGCATTTGTTTGTCGGTTGCACGTGGCGAACCTAGGCGCAAATTATCTCTAATTGTTCCTGGAAGAAGCCAAGGAGATTGCGGGCACCAGGTTATATGTCTTCGGGTTTCATTTTGATTCCGTTTGTTCACGTCTACGTTGTCAAAACAATACGTGCCTTTATAGACATCAAGAAATCTTACAAGACCGGCAGCAAGTGTTGATTTTCCTGAACCACTTGGGCCTTGGACAAGGACGAAAGGGTGTTCGTTGCTAAGAATGAATGAAACGTTTTCACTGGCAGGTATCGTGTGGTTCCACCGAAAGGAAGCGTTCACAAGCTCTACAGAAATATCCGTAATGGGTATTGGCTTCTTTGTATCAATAATTACCGGGTCGCGAGAGATTATTTCATGGATTCTTCCCCATGACTGCGTACCATCAATAAATGTTTCTCCAAATTTGTAGTTGTTTTCATAAGTTGCAAGTAACGATAGGGAAATGAGGAGAGTTAAACCAATGATTGGGGGAGATAGATTACGGTCAAAATAGGGAATCAGAAGTGCAACCGTTCCAGTTGCAAGTATCGGGGTCAAGCCAAGCATCGACTTAAGTACTCCTGATGTTTTCGATCGATTCTTGAGTTGGCTCGAGAGCGCCGTTGAAGCATGATTAATTTTCGCGATGGAAAAAGTGCGACCCGCATTTGATCGAAGGATGTCGATCGATTCCACTACATTTGATATTTCTCGAAAATAGTTGCTAGAAGCTCGATCGTTTCCAAGAGATCTTTTCCTTTCAAGGAGAAAGGAAATTGTCGGAATCGCAACACCGCTGACTATGACGAGACAAAAGATAATCATTCCTGCTTGTGGTTGTACGAAAATTACAGCGATGGATACCAGAATTCCTGTCAATAGGGAAGAAGTGCTTGGTAGAACAGATCGAATAAATAGATCTTGGGCCCTTTCGTGGTCGTCGGTAACTCTTTCAAGGAGGTCACCCCTTCTCATTTCAGGAAATCCAGCCGGAGCTAGATGAATGAGTGCTCTTACAGTCACTTTCCTTAGTTGAGAAACAAGGTCTAAAGCGGCTTCATGAGTTGTGAGCCGTTCGATATATCTGAAAAGAGCTTTTCCAATTCCGCATACTCGAACGAATAAGGCAGCAAGTGCCAGTTCCGAAAAAATCGGGCGTTGGGATGCGCGAACGATTAGCCAAAGCGATACTCCCGTCAAAGCAATGGTCGAGATGTCTGCCATTGATGCTACTGCGACCGCCTTCAACGATTTCTTCCAGATAGTTTTAGAAATTTGATTAAAAAATGACGCCCCCACATGTATAGATTCGGTAGGGTCGAGTTCCGTTGCTAGATGGAGAGGATTTCGTTTGAACTCGTTAGTGTGCTTTGTGGAATCGTAAAGATGCTGATCGTGCTGGAGGTGTGGCTTTGTTAAGGGAACTGTTTCGTTAAAAATATGAAAGATTCGAGTATCGTGACTTGCAATGAGTAAATACTTTTTTTCCCGGGAAAGCTCTTGAAAAAGTTCTAAAACATTCTCTGTGCTCACATCATCCAAATGAGAGGTGGGCTCATCTGCAATTAAAATCTCCGCTTTGTCCGTCAGAATCATGTATACAGCTTGAGCTATGCAAACGCGCTGTCTCTGGCCTCCTGAAAGTTCTTGAGGGTCTGAATAGCGAATATCTGTTAGTCGAAGCTTCTCGAGGACCCTATCAAGTTCGCTTTTGTTGATGCAGTGCGCTGTCCAGGTTATTGCTTCTTCTACGGTGTCGCCATAGACGAGGCAGTTTTGTGAGATAAAAGAAGCCTTTTCAGAAAATGAACTTTCAAAACAATTCTCGACAGTCTTTGGTGTGTAGGAAATTTCGTTCTTCGACAGGTCAATGCTTCCTCGAAGAATATTCAAGAGGGTCGATTTTCCGCTGCCGTTTGGTCCAACGATCCCTAGGATATGCCCGGGTTTTATATTGAATCCTTCAGTATCTAATCGATTAACACCATCATTATCGATGAAGCGCATGTCACCGACATATATAGGTTGGGAAAAGTCATACTGTTTTGTTTCAGTGGCGCTTATGGGGGTATCAAGAATTTCATTGATTTCGATAACTGCATCTTTGCCTGTTTCTGATGCATGAAATGCGGCTCCTAATCTACGCAGGGGCCAATAGCATTCTGGAACAGCAAACAAGATGAACAAGGCTTTGTGAAGGAGGATGTCCCCCGATACAAGACGTGTGCCTAGAGCAACTGCGACAATTGCTATCGATAAGGTAGCGATAGCTTCCAATGCAAATGCGCTGAGGAATGCGAAACGCAGAGTTCGAATTAGTATCCTGCGATATTTTTGTGAGATTGAGTCAATATGTTCAACTAATCGTTCTTGCTTTCCTAACATCCGGATGGTCGGGATGCCTTCTAAGAAAGTAGAAAATTGGTTTGTTAGTTCTTGTAAACCTTTCCACTGTCGAGAAGAGATATCGTGAGTCTGCTTACCAATGAGAATCATAAAGAGTGGAACAAGAGGAACGGTAACCAAGATAATGAGACACGATGTTATGTCGACTGCACAGATACATAGCAGCACAATGGGGGGGATGACCGCTGCTTCCACTAATGCTGGTACATATTGTCTCACGTACGGTTCTAACGATTTTAAACCCGAGGTTAATACTGTTGAATAGTGATAATGATTTCTGTCCGAATTGAAAAGTCGTAAAATGATTTTGTTTCGTAATGTTTCTGTAAGTGATAGATACGAAGCTGTATTTGATCTTTCTGATAGGTATGAAATTGCTGCTCGAACAATACCTACGATCGTTAATGTAATGGCGAAGTTGTTGACGTGAGAAAAATCTCCATAGACAATCTTCGGGACATGATGGGCGATGGTATATGCGACGAGAATGATCGTGGCCGCAGAAGCGAATGATAGTAAAGCGTTTTTGATGAGCGAAGAATGCAAGTCGTCTGCAAACAATATTGGTTTTTTTGTCGTGTTTGATCTTGTCGGCTCTCTCATCGATGAACTTATGAAAGAGGTGTGTGTGCCTTAGGAATATCCTGTGTGCTTATTCGCTTACGGAATATCCAATAGGTCCACCCTTGATACATCAACACGACCGGGGTGGCTGCGAGTGCGACTACTGTCATAACGGCGAGTGTGTAATGAGTGGAACTCGCATTTTCAATCGTTAGATTAAAAGCTTCGTTAGTGCTCGACGGCATAACGTTCGGATAAAGAGACCCAAAAAGTGTGGTGACCGCAGCAGCGGTTGCGATTGCGACAAGGATGAAAGACATACCTTCTTTCTTAGTGGCCGTTGTGTAGATCGACGATATCAATGTGCCTGCCGCTAGTGCAACAGTGATCCATGTCCAGCCTTTGCCGTGAGAAAATTGGTTCCAGAGCAGAAAAACTGCTCCTCCCACAGTTGCAACTAAGGCGAATCTCTTTGCATAAGACTGTGCACGATGTCTAATTTCACCATTTGTTTTTAAGGAAATAAAGTTTGCACCGTGAAGAAGAAACAATGCAGGAACCACAACTCCACCCAGTAATCCGAATGGATTCAGAAGCGTGAAAAGATTGCCTGTATAGTTTCCACTTTGGTCTATAGGAACGCCAGCAACGATATTTGCAAATGCTATACCCCAGATGATGGGGGGAAGCCATGAGCCAAATATGATCGCTGCATCCCACCCCCTTCGCCATCTTGGATTATCGACTTTACCTCGGTATTCAAAAGCAACTCCACGAACGATCAATGCTAAGAGAATAAACAATAAGGGTAAATAAAAGCCAGAGAAAAGCGTCGCATACCAATTTGGAAATGCCGCGAACATTGCACCCCCAGCAGTAAGGAGCCATACTTCATTTCCATCCCATACAGGACCGATTGTATTTATTAACACACGCCGTTCCTCGTTATTTTTTGCGATGAATGGTAGAAGCATCCCAACGCCAAAGTCGAATCCCTCTAGAAAGAAGTATCCTATCCAAAGCACCGTTATGAGAATGAACCAAAAAGTGACGAGTGACACAGAATCTCCTTAGTATGCGACAATAAATTTTGATGAATCTGATTCATCGTCTGACACAGGGTCCATGACCGCATTCGGTCCAGCTTTTATGAATCCTTTTAGTAACTTGATTTCGAATACGAGGAGCACTCCATAAATGATTCCTAAAGTTAACAAAGATGTTAAATACATACTTGGTGAAACAGATTCGGAGATACCATCAGAAGTAAGCATCCTGACCGCAGGATTACCGTCGGGGGCAGGAACGACGACCCATGGCTGACGCCCCATTTCAGTAAAGATCCATCCGAATGAATTCGCAAGAAATGGTGTAAATATGATTGCAATAGAAGCTGTTGCAATCCAGGGTTTTCTTGGCAGGTCCTTTCCTTTCCTTATTTTGAAAAGGATTATCATTGCTCCGATAGTGGAAACAAATCCGAATCCGATCATTAATCGAAATCCCCAATAGCTGACTGCCAAATTAGGGATGTAATCTCCAGGGCCAAATTGATCTTCGTATTGTTGCTGAAGTTCTTTTACTCCTCTAATCTCTGCATTTGGATTATCCTGGGCAAGAAGTGATAAGGCTTTGGGAATTCCGATCGTTTTCACATCGCAGTTATCACTAACATTTCCGACTTTTCCGATTGCAATTAAGGAAAATGCTGCTCCTTTTTCATTTTCACACAATGCTTCTGCTGAAGCCATTTTCATTGGTTGTTGTTCGAACATTAATCGAGTTTGGAAATGACCTGTGATCACGATAGCGACACTTGCAATGAGAGCGATCCATGCGGATGTCTTTACGCTTTTTCTCATAGCAACCACATCTTGCGGAATTAATGTTTCATGCTTCTTAATTAAGAGCCATGCCGAAACTCCACCAACGAAAACAGCAGCAGTGAGATATGCTGCGAAGATAACATGAGTGTATGCTGCAATAGCAGTTGAATTCGTAAGAACTGCCCAGATGCTATCTAATTCCGCTCGTCCCGTTTCCGGGTTAAGTTTTGTACCAACGGGATGTTGCATCCATGAATTCGCTGCAATGATAAAGAATGCAGACAGCGATGTGCCGACGGCAACTGCCCACATTGTGAGCATGTGGATCTTCTTAGGAAGGCGACCCCAACCAAATATCCATAAACCTATAAAGGTTGACTCTAAAAAAAATGCGACGAGTGCTTCCATTGCTAATGGTGCACCGAATACGTCACCCACGAATCGTGAATAACTTGCCCAACCCATACCAAATTGAAATTCTTGGACAATCCCCGTCACAACACCCATTGCAAAGTTGATGAGAAAAAGTTTTCCAAAGAACTTTGTTAAACGTAGATATGTTTCATTTCCTGTTCTATACCAACGGAGATGAAACCATGCAACCACGCCAGAAAGGCCGATCGTAAGAGGAACCATGAGGAAGTGGTAGATGGTAGTTATGCCGAACTGCCATCTTGCAAGATCGATTGAATTCATTCTCATACTTTCGTAAAAATGTCTATTCCAATTTAAAATCTACAGCTTCATGCGAATCGCAAAGGAATTTATTAGGGACCCCTTAGTTAACTCTCTTTACTGGGGGAGATGAACAAAGAAGTCGATTCAATCTCTTTACAAACCACGCACTTAGCGTTTTGTTGCAAAGAAATCGTTGATTAGGCTCGCGCATTGAACTTCAAGGATGCCTCCACGTACATATGCATTGTGGGACAATCGCGGATCAACAAAAAAGTTATAGATACTTCCTGCGGCACCATACTGAGGATCGTGTGCGCCGAAAACAACTGCTCCAATGTGGGCTTGAATAAGGCTTCCTGCACACATAATGCATGGTTCGAGTGTGGAAAAAAGAACACAATTGTTGAGCCGCTTTGAAGAAAGCATTTCACACGCACGACGAATTGCAATCACTTCAGCATGATCGGTGGCATCATGGCTTTGCTGGCGGGTGTTGAACCCTTCAGAAATAACTTCGCCGTTCTCTAGCGAAACAATCACTGCGCCGATCGGAATATCAGTTGGGAGTGATTGTCGTGCCAGATCGAGTGCGTGGTTCATGTGCAACGTAAGAAATTCTGAATCAACTAAAGCTTCGTGGAGATTCACTTGTCCGTCATTTCATTCATATTCACAATTATGTTTTTTTAAGAGGTTTCCGGGTACAGTGCTTGGACGCGTTTTTTCATTTCTTCAGGGGATACATCTTCGGTATGAGTAGCCATTGACCAACGATGACCAAATGGGTCTATGATCGATGCGCTGCGGTCTCCGTAAAATTTATCCACCGGTGCTTCAACCTCGGTTGCACCATGTTCAATGGCACGTGCGAACACTTCATCAACATTTTCAAGGTAAAGATGAATTGTTACGCAGGAACCACCAACAGATTTTGGTCCTAGAAAATTTAGCTCAGGGAATTCGCTTGCCATCATAATGATACTGTCGCCGAATTGAAGTTCTGTGTGTCCAATCTTTCCGTCAGGAGTTTCCATGCGCTCCATCTCTGTTGCATTAAATACTTTTTTGTAAAACTCAATTGCTTGAGCACACTCTTCGATGATGAGATAGGGAGTTACACTCCCATACAGTGGGGGAATCGGATTTACTGTCATGCTGATTTCCTTCAACTATTGGTATCAGGGATATTACTTGGAATTTTTCATAGCCATATAACGGGCGCGTTCTTTTTGGGAGAAGTGTTCGATTGAATAACGCAAGGCAGTTCGAGGCATTACGTCGGCATGGGAACTAAGGAAGCTCAACAATGTTGGTTTTGAACGCTTTCCCATTTCACGTAATGTCCAGCCAACTGCCTTGTGCATCAAGTCTTCTTTATCATCGAGGAGGAGTTCAGAAATGCCAACCGCATCTACGAAGTCGTTGTGCGCGATAAAGGCATGTGTAGAAATTATTGCAATTCGGCGGTCCCATAGATTTTGTGATCGGGCGAGCGTATAAAGAATCTTCCTGTTCTTTGAAAGAAGGTTTTGTCCGAGAATGTCCCGTGCAGATGTATCGACCAAATCCCAGTTGTTTATATGCTTGCGATTATCGAGATAGAACTTTGCTATTACATTCTGGGCAGCCGAATCAGCCTTCTTGAATTGTCCTACGAGGATAATCAATGCAGTGAGTCGACATTCGTGAAAAGGGTTTTCTAAGAGATTCTTGATCTCTGTTAAGTCAAGATTCTTGAATTCTCTAGCAAGTACGCGTTGCTCAGGGACAGTGACCCCTATAAATTTATCTCCATAGCCATATTGTCCTTTACCTGTTTTGAAGAACCATTCGCTCGATAGGGCCTTATCCTTATTCCCGAGTTTTTTCAATTCGCGCACAACATCAGTGGATGTTTGATTTCGGACAGGACTCATAGATTATTATTTGTCGCTTGTACGCCCAGAAGGTAAGCGCCGTAGACGATGAGCCAAATGGTGGTCGGGTATACAATCCACCTTTCGGCACCTCCGGTCCCCATCATTTTCACAAATAGGGGATTACCTAATAGGAAAACAAAGGAAGTAATTCCAAGAGTTGCAAAAATATATTTCGCTGGTGTATCTGCAACGCTAAACGAAGAGATCGCAACGAATTCACCGGAAGTGAATGTTGCCATCGCGAAGATAAGATGCGCTGTAGATAGATTGCTATTGAATAATCCAACGCCGACAATCGCAATTCCATGAATGAGAAGTGGAATCGTAACAATATTTCTATGCATTGCATGGTGAAGAAGATATGCAGAAAGAATTACAGCGACACCGGCGATAACCATGGCTGAGTTAAAAATGAGAGAAGATTTAAGAGATGCGTTAACAGGATCAGTTCTCTGTCCTAAATCGCTAATCGCATTGTTGCGCGTACTATATCCTCGGAAATAGAACTCTCCTGTGACAATTCCCATCAAAACAACAATTCCCGCAAATACAAGGAGAACTCCAGGTGTTTGGAGAGATGTGCGATTGAGCATTAACGATCCTTTAAGTGATAAATGAATTTAAGACCCGACCAAGTTTGGCCGATGGCAGCAACTTTAATTGTGTATGGCTCAAGATAGTTAAGGGATCAGGTTTAAATGTGAATATGGCAATTTGTGCTGATTTGACTGAATTAGTAGCTTTTGCTATGATTAATGACTGCAATTCGAGAAGGAACTCCATTATATGAGCCGCGACGATGCCTACATGAACTCAGAGGATGCACGGTTAGTTTTGCGTCGCTTTATCAACAATAGGGACGTTCAGCTTAATGATTTGGCTCGAGCGGTGAGGGTCTCGTCTCTCGCATCTTCTCCTATTGATCTCGAACTTATCTGGAAGGCACTCCGCAAGGATAAGGCTTTACTTTCACGATTCGGCTCGGGTTGGATCGGTCCTACCATCGGGGCTTTAACCCGGTCTAAAAAACCCGGTTCAGACAAAACTTTGAGCATAATGCTTGCTGCGCTTAATGTTGAAGATCTTCCCACGAACCGCTGGAGATTTGCGTTGCTGAAGTTGGCGCAATCGAAAAATGAGACTGCCCACCTCGGGATTTTGCATGGGTTTACCCAAAGAACAGTGCGTGATGAAGATCTGGGATTTACTGTGAGTCTGAGAGATTCTCCCAGCAGGAGCAGGAGAAGTCCTCGTCTTGCATACCCTGAGCATGAATTGCGTGATTTAGGTAATGGGCAGTGTCACCCTATGGAAGAGCTGAGGGGAACATATCTCTATGAAGGCCACTCTTCTGCAAAACCTCGACTGGTTCTTATTGAATATGGTTCTCAAGTCTTTGGTGGGCCTGATCTTCTTGATGATCTTGCTCAATATATTAATGAAAAGATTCGTCCCTTTAAACGAGGCGATTATTGTAAGGCGTTAGACGATGCAGTGCGTTATCTTAAAGATTATCGCGACCCTGCGCGGGCGATTGATTCCCGTTCATCGAACGGTTTATCATCTCAATCTTTACCTGGTACATCGGGCGCGCACTCTCGAGAGGCACTCTCGAGAACTCCTCCGTCCCTAGCGCACTAGTCCCCATAATCGCTGCAGTTAGTCCAAAAAGTTTTGCTCGTATAGTCCCATGGCGATAGCGACGCACCGAGAGTTCATTTGAGCATTTTCTTCCTAGTCGCTACTATTGAAACATAACTTTTCAGGAAGAGATGGTGTAGCTATGGACTATGAATTAAATGATTTGACCTCTCACCAGGCAAACAGCACGTTGAGAAACTTCAGTCGCCCGACATGGGATCCGCGACGGTTTTTGATTAGGCAGAAAAGATTGGAAGCTGCTTTTGTCAGCGCTGCACGAAGTGGTAATAAATATTCCTTAGCACTGGCGGACAATGCACTTCTGAGTGGTGCGACTGAGAAGATTTCTTCTCAAGTACTTATGCATGTTCTTCTGGATATTTCCAAATCCAATGCACCTTTGGAGGAACCACTCTCGAACGGTGAGAATTCGAAACCGCGGTATACAGCAACGGATCTGATTAACCATGCTCTCACTGCTGAGGTAGTTAAAAAACTATCTGATGACGGAGTGCTGAGTGAACTAACAAATGCATTGTTGTCGACGGGAACTACTCGCGCTGATTATGTGATTGAACGACTTGCGGCGCGTGGAGCGATTCCACTTCTCCTCGACGCAAAAGACATACGATCCATTATTTCCCACTTTACTGATCGTGACTCAGAAGGATTTCCTTCAGTAACAACATCCGTCCTTTTTCTTTCCGGAGATACAGTGGCCTTTTTGGCCGAGCAGGGTGAACTCTACGCGACACTCTGTGATGCAATTGGGAAGCACTCTGAGGGTGGGTATCAGTTATTCGAAAAACTGGTCGGTACCCTTAGTGCACTTGACGACATTCGGAAAACGAAGGGCCTTAGCGAAGATGAATATCATGCAGGAGTGCGTGAGCTTGTTGGCGAAATTGTTTGGGATATAAAACGAGGTGTTGAAGGTGCGGATACAGCTCTCGATGCAGTGATTGATAACCAAGAAACGGAAACGTATAAGAACGCACCAGAAGAGTTATTGGAAGTAGTGAGGGCACTCACTGATTGCCACTCAGTAGAAGGAGACAAAGCTGTCGGTGCCATTATTTATTACTACGGCAGTGACGGAGTTCTTTCTGAAGCGCAGCTTGAAACGATTGCGGAAAGTTATGTTGGTGAAGACCGCGATAGCGCTCGTGCTGTTGTAGAGATTATCCATCGAACGATCGGTCATGTTCGTGAGGGCGGAACTCGAGATACAAACGTAACTCTTGAATTTGATCTGTCTCCTCGTGATGGTGTCTTTAGACCAACAAACCGACCGCTTGCTGGTGTGGGTTCCGCAAAGGTTCCAGATCATGGTTTGGGGCTTGCATAACAAATATCTGAGCCATTTACTTTTCCGTCGTATTTGATGGATTTGGATGTGAATCACTAGGATCGCCCTTTACCATTTCAGGAAGAAGGTCAACCATGGCATCGAATTCACAAGTGCACTCGGGAACTTTGAACAAGGGTGAGGCAGCTCGTGTTCTCAATATTTTTTCAGGGCCATTTTTTCTTTCTACGCCTCCTTTTATTCGACGTACAAAAGTCGTTGAACTAGAACATGCGCTTGTACGTGCTGTGGAAGAAAATGATGATTATTTTCGCAGGTTGGTAAGTAAGGCGATTGCGAAGGGTGCGATCGATAAAATTTCTGCCCCTGCGGCTAAGGAACTGATCAGAGCTGTTGTTCAATCCGATACGAAGACTTCCGACGAATCTATCGAAGAGTTGGGTCGTGCTGGTGTTGTAGCTAAGTTGATCGAAGGCAGACAAATGTCTCCTCTTATTTCACGATTGAGAAATCTTGCAACGGTAGAAGCGTATTGTGCGATCGGTTCACTTCTCGAATACGGTGCGATCGACACTTATAAAAGCGAGAAACAAATCAACGGATTAGTAACGTTTATTCTTCAAGTTTGCGAAACCGATTTGCCAGAAGCAGATAAAGCACTAGAAAAAATTCTCAATAAAAAAGTAATTGATCGACTCAGCAGACTCCCGTTTCCCCCCAACCTCCGTTCCCTTCTAGAAGATTTTTTAGATTATGGAACAGAGAATGGATACAAAGCATTCGATATTGCTGTGGATGCCGGCGCATTGGACGGACTCGCTCTGACGGGGGAAGCAGGACGCATGGTTCGTCTACTTTCGCAAAATTCTGATCCAAGGGCACTTGTTTCGTTGCAAAACTTTTTTAATCGAGGTGCAGTACTCTTTTATCATCAACCTTTGGCGCGATGTGCACCAGATGACGGGCCAGAACATAAATTGTCAGATCTTCTCTTATCGTTAATTGATTGTGGTCTTGAAGAGGCTGACGGTGCAGTAGGCGCAGCGTTGGCTACAGAAGATGGGGTAGGTGGAGCTTTTCTTACTGGCGAAGAGTGGGAAACCGTCTTACTTGCTCTTAAAGCGACGGGAAGGCAAAGTGCTTTTGATGCGATTAGAGGTGGCGCGCGGAATGCTCGCAACAAAATTTCCGATGCTGCAAAAACTGAACTGCTCGAAGTAGTTGAAGGCACTGCCCGTCCGAGTGCACCGACACAGCCTGGGCCGAATACCCCAAGAGGCGGCCGTGTTCCCTATACAGCGGATGAGCAGTTCGGCTTGTAGCGCTAACGATCCGCCTATTTGCACCATATTGCCGAATTGATTACTCTTTATATGCACGCAGTTGAGCGTCGGGAGTAGAAAATGCCATCACGAACGTCTTTATATTTCGCGGGGAGAACTTTAGAAAAGGCATACACTCCTCCTGGTAATTTACGTAAACTCGCGTGGACGCTGAGGATAGGACATTTTCCAACTCGCAGTGAGATAAGCCATGCGCTACTCACAACAGCGAACTCTCGCAGCGAGGAATCTAAACAAACAATAAGTACAGCAATCGACAATGGCATTCTTCACCAACTTTCTTACTCTCGCGAGATATTTCAGTCCACCTTGTTTGGATTTGCCATCTTCGATACTCAAGCCGCAGATGAAGCCTTCCGTCTTTTTCTCACCAAAGGACCCATCGGTGTCCTCGATTCCACAGAATTCATTAGGCAACTCACACGACACAATTCTGAGCGTGCAGTCAAAGCAATCCAGCTTTCAATACAGGAAGATCTGCTTCATCTTCTCGAACCGCAAGAACTTAGTGATCTTATTTGGGATGTTGCTACTTCAGAATTTGAAAACACCGCAAAAAGTATCGGACTAGTTTTTGATCATGGTGCTTTAGATACGCTTAAAGAGAATGGTCACCTTTCTCATTTATTATCTAATCTTGCTCGATCGGGAAATCGAAATGCATTCCTCGTTGTCCAGGACGCATTTGAATTTGGTGCTGCAAATTGCATGACTTCTGATGAGTTGCAGGATGTACTCATTGCATTAATTGACGCGAGATCTTTCCACTCGCTGAATGCGGCGGGCATGGCAATGCGCCATGGCGCGATGGATCAGCTGGACGATTGGAATTTGGAAGTGTTGCTTTTCGCGGCAGTCCAATGTCCGCAACCAGGTGTTGTTGGTGTACTTCAATCCGCAATTGACGAAGAAGCATTACAAAGAATGGAATCTTTTGCTCCGGGAACAGCTGTCAAATATATGAAACAACTATGCCTCACAGGTACACCAGACACCTTTCAGGCGATTTCTTATACCTTCCTCCATTTCCCTGATGTTATTGATCTATTTCCACAAAAAGCACTAGACGCATTGATTCGTGATCTCGCAAAAGCGGATACCTCAGAGGCATATGCTGCAATCGATTTTGCACTTCATGCAGGTGCAGCCGAGAGACTTTCACACGATGCATTGTCTTATGTATTTGAGATGGTTTCACAGTCCAGCGATCCGTCAGCACAAGTGGCAACACAAACGTTAGTTAACAAAGGAGTTGTTGGGATAGTGAGACCTGGAAATCGACCTACTGGCAATGATCCCGAAGGTCGATTTGATAACACCATTGTCCCGCCCCCTGGAGTTGGGCCGGACTTTAACCAGAGCTAAAAATATCTGCAACTGAATAGGTGAAAACATGCCAACAAAACGAGAAGTAAAACGAGCAGTAAAAGCGGTAGAGAAGAAACTCGTACCTCGCAAAGGTCTCTTTCGTTCGAAGTTTGTATCTCAACAAGAGTTCGAGTATGCGCTCATTGTTCTCATAGATGCGAATACCCCGGAAACGCGAGATGTAATTGATCGCGCTTTTGCTGTCAATACTGCGATAACCGAAACGATCGTGGGTCATGAATTGTCTGGAGAAGTACTCGAATCTTTTATATATAAGGTTTGTGAATCCCGAAGCAAACACGTTGGGTATGTCCTCGGAACAATATTTGATCAACATGGTGTAGAACACATGAACGTCGATAATGTTCTCGGAAAGTTATCTGCTAACCATACAGAAAATACAGATCATGCCATCGAGCTTTTGATGGTCAAAGGAGGGATTGAACGTGCATCAAATCTGGCGTTAACAGATACTATTTTCAAAGTCTCTACATCACCATTGGGAAGTAAGGGCAGATACCGAACACATATTTTTACACCTGAAGTTGTTCAAAAACTGCGACCAATTGAGGTGCAAGATTTACTCCATAAGTTGGCGAATTCGAAAGCCCAAGGAGCATATGCAGCGATTAAACAGGCTTTTCGTAACGGTGCGATTCAGAAGTTTTCCCAAGGGACTGAGGCGTTAGAGAATATTATTTATAAATCTGCAATCTCACGTCACAGAGAAGGACACTTAGCTGCTGAACACGCTTTTCACTATGGAGCCGTTGAAATTTTTCCCCAATCCCAGTTGAATTCATTACTGCTCAAAATGGTCAGTGATGGGCAGTACAGCACGATCGGAGTAGTGGCGGTTTCATTACGTCACGGAGTCGTGGACAAATTGTCAGACGATCAAATTAATGTCTTGCTGACTAGATTACTTGAGACGAAAAAATCCAGTGCGTATAAGGCTGTAGCAAATGCCTTCCGGCATGGAGCAATTGACAAGCTTTCCTCAGAACAGATAGACGAGTTCATGAGGGTATTGGCGACTTCTCGAAATATAGAAGCATTTACAGCACTCGAAGAAGCAATTAAAAACGGAGCGGTAGATAAAATTTCTGATGGAGTATTAAGTATTTTACCTGTGACATTGAGCGCTGCGGGTTTGCCGTCAGCGGATTCCGCTCTTCGAGCATTGCTTGCGCATGGCGGTACAGAAAGATTGGAAAGAGTGAATGTTCCACCAAGTGCTGGTACTTCACCCAAAGAACAAGGTCCTCGACTTCCGGGTTTTGGCCTATCGGGCTACTCTTCTTAAATATGATTTTTCTTTTTCTCGCGCGCGTGTGAGGACTGGCGGTGGAACAGGGATTCGAACCCTGGGAAGCTTTCACTTCACACGCTTTCCAAGCGTGCCGATTCGGCCGCTCTCGCATTCCACCAAATCGTTTTAGTAAGAGATTGCGGCGGTCGGCAACCCGACGGCACACAGTTCACGAGGCTGAAGGCTGCTTCGTTCCCGACCTGACCTGGTTCACCTGGAACCGTTGCGACGGACCCACCACCGCAAACTCTTACCAAGACCGATACAGCCTAATCGAGGGATATTGCTATTTTTCCTCTCGTGGCTAAAGGTGTTTAGATCATTCCCTTGCGTTGGTGGTTCCAGAGGTCTGCGAAATGACCATCGAGGGCAAGGAGCTCTTCTTTTGTTCCCTGCTCAACGATTTCACCTTTGCTCATCACGATGATTCTGTCCACATTATTCAATGTTGACAATCGGTGAGCTATAGCGATGACAGACTTTTCCCCCCATAATTGTTCAAACGATTCTTGAACATAACTTTCCGTACGTGAATCTAACGATGAAGTCGCTTCATCAAGAATAAGAAGATCAGATTGTTTAAGGAATGCACGCGCTATTGCAATGCGTTGACGTTGCCCCAGGCTTAATTTCACACCACGTTCACCCACCATGGTGTCGTATCGATTGGGAAGCGAATCAATGAATTCTGAAATATGAGCCTTTCGTGCAGCCTCCTGAACTTCATCCATCGTGACATTCTCTTTGCTTGCGTAAGCAATGTTATAAAAAATAGATTCTTGAAACAGAGTCGTATCTTGAGGAACGTACGCATAAAGCTGAGCCAATTCGTCGGTATCGACGTCTCTTCCATCGACCAGAATTTCACCTTCATCAAGTTCATAAAAACCCAGCAATATTTTTATCAACGTGGATTTTCCTGATCCGCTCTTTCCTACGATTCCAATTTTCTCATTTTTTGCAACGCAAAAATTGATGTCTTTAAGAATCGGATGATCGGGTGCATCAGGATAAGCAAAGCTAAGCCCCTTGATTTCTAAGGATTCATTCAAAGTCATATTTGTTTTTGTTTCGAAATGCCTTTTAGATGAGTAGAAGTCATGGATTGCATTTTGGTTTGGAAACAGGTAATTGTACGACTCGCGATAACTAGCTACGTTTCGATTCCAGTTGCCTACATGATGAACAAGATTCCAATACTGGTTTGTAAATTCAAAAAGAACGGTACACGAAACAATAAATGCAGCAAATTCAATCTTTCCAGAATCGTAGAGGTGCCAGCTGTAGTAAAGGATGGAGCTCCATAGAACAATGCGAACCATAAAGCTCGCCGCAGTCCAATAGTTCATTATTCGATATCCCGCTTGTATGTCTTTTGAATTAAGCGCCGTGACTTGCTTATTGTTTCTTGTTACTTCTTTCGAGTGCGCGCGAAATGAGAAAACATTGACAAAGTTTGCGTACGAGTCAAAAACTCTTCCTGAGTTGGAAGATTCTGCATCCGTTACTTGGCGTTGATATTTAGTCATAGGCTTGGTCAACGTGATGAGGATCGCAAGCGACATTGCAAGAAATATCGCGTAAATAATAGAGTTTTGCCAAGCGCTTATGTAGAAGAGGTACATAAAGACGGGAACCATACCTGCAATAGGTAAGAACCCATAGTGGTACGAATCATGAAGAGCGAGAATATGTGTTCGTAGTTGGTTGATGTAATGGCCAACTTTGCCAGAAGGTTTTTCTATAAACGTTGTGTAGTTCTTATCCCAGAACATCGCGAATGCAATTTTTTTAAATTCGTAAAAAGTAGGCGCAACAATTCTTACGAAGAGATAGTCAGCTGCATGCCACGTGAACCAGTGAATGAATCCACATAAGAGGATGTAATTTAAAAACATGAATGCACGAGACTTATCGTCAGCGGATGTTGCGAGTTGTGCAAATAAATAAGGCAAGAATGAGATCGTTACGCTCGAAAGCAGGCGCAATGAATCAATGAGAATAAAACGCCATTTGTACTGCCATACAAGGGAACGCAAAGCAGCAACGCTCATGTCGTTACTTCTTGCGTGTCTATGCGATGTCATGATTAGTCCTTTTAGCCAGCTTTAAACTCTATCGGGACGCTCGTGACCTGTCGTTGTATTATTGAATTCCGTATATTTCGCTTACGTCGAAACCTTCATAATCGATTAACCTAGAGCTATGGCAACGTCACTATACCGGAAATATCGACCCCAAAGGTTCTCTGAGCTTGTAGGACAAGAACATGTTGCCCGCGCGCTACAAAACGCTTTGAGCGAAGACAGACTTGCCCATGCCTATCTCTTTTCAGGAACCCGAGGAACAGGGAAAACATCATCTGCTCGCATCCTGGGAGCTGTACTTAACTGCGCAACCTTCGCAAGCGGCTTCCCTTCGGATCCTGTGGAGGTCGAGCCATGTGGAGAGTGTGAATCTTGTCTAGCTGCACGAGCGGGAAATTCCTTCGATGTAATTGAACTCGATGCTGCAAGTAATAACGGTGTCGATGATATGCGTGAACTTATCGAAAAAGTCAGCTATACGTCGGCTGCTGGGGGCACCAAGGTCTACATCATTGACGAGGTACACGAGCTGACGGGGCGTGCGAGCAATGCATTACTTAAAACACTCGAAGAACCACCTGAGCATGTAGTTTTCATTCTTGCAACAACGAACCCTGAAAAAGTTTTACCCACCATTCGTTCGCGTACACAACACTTCGAATTCGTTTCACTTCCCGAAGACAAACTTTTTGGTCATGCCAAAGAAATATTAAGTTGGGAAGAACGAGAACTTGACGATGAAGCTCTTCGCTTTGTCGTTCGCAAGGGTGCAGGTTCCGTTCGAGATATGCTTTCGTACCTTGACCAAGTGTTAGCGCTTAATGTCTCGACAATGAGCGAACTTGAAGATGCCCACGCGTCAAGCGATACTCCTATCGTTTTAGAACTTATTGTTTCTGCACACTCGGGCGATGTTGGTGCAATGTTGTCATCTCTCCATGAACTTTCTACTGCGGGCAAAGAGCCGCGCGCCATTGTCGAAAATATAATTTCTGTTGCACGCGATTGTTTAGTTGTTTCACTCAATTCTTCCACATCAGTACTTTTAAGTAATCACACTGACAAAGATGAGTTAAAAAATATTGGCGATAAATGTGGGACGAATTTTTTGCGACAGTTTATTTTAAAGTTAGGCAAGGCTGTTGCTGACATGCGAGGTACGGCATCTTTGAATCCTTTGCTGACAGTGGAGATTGCTTTGCTGTCGACAATGACACCAGATTCTGGCCTTATTGATGCGCGAGTTGTTGATGGCGCCGACGCCACACGCTCCCATGCTGGGACGCAACGTCCGCTTAGTGGCGATCGGGCGCCATCTTCTACAACCTCGGTACCTCTTGTTCAAGAAGCTCCAGATATATCATCGCGCAAAACTGCACCTCCTGCGCGTGAGGTTTCTGCGAGGCCGGCCGCGAAAGCAGCAGCGCCGATTGCTGAGGAGACGGCGAGACCGTCGTCGAGAACAGATTTGGGTGCGGCTGATCAGAAAGCCCACTCCAAGCAAGATGACGAGATTGTGACAGGTAGAAAGTCGCGGACGCTTGGGGCGTTGAAAAATCAAGGCGCTGCAGATACATTAGAGCAGCCTGGGGTTAAAGCAAAAAAATTGGAAATTAACGATATTGTCTCTTCATGGCCCAAAGTTGTGAGTTTGCTTTCCGTGGCTTCTCAAGGATCCATAAAAAAAGCGACCCCCATTAAGCTAGAGAGAGATGTTCTCACATTTGGTGTGTCCCCAGATGAAATCGATGAAGTAAAAGTAAGGTTCAAGAAAGATGCTGCAATTATTCGAGGCTTTCTCGAAAGTATGCACGAACATTCTTTCCGATTCCAAATTGTTGCGAATGAGGATTCTCCTCGACAATTTCGTCCTGATTCCCCAACACCTTCTGAAGTAATTAAAAAGGAAAAGGCTGACATCGGAGAAGAATCTGAAGAGAAGATGCTGGCTGAATCCCAAGAATACAACCCCGTTGAAACTGCTCTCTCTATGTTTGGCGGCGAGGTCGTCGAACCAGACTGATCTGCGTGCGAGGTCCGTCCTCAAAAAAACACGTGATGTGAGTAGATAGCTAAACTAAGGAGGACGGACCTCATCGCCAAACCATCGCGATTGCGGCGAAGAGAGATAGAATACAAGGATGTCTTCCCCTTATGAAGCAGCGGTACAGCGGCTTATTGATTCTTTCGGACGCCTCCCAGGCATCGGTCCAAAATCTGCACAACGCATAACGTTTCATATCTTAAAAACATCTGCGCGTGACGTTGCCGAACTGACGGAAGCCATCGACGATGCGAAAGCTACCGTTCATTTTTGTGAAGTATGTTTTAACTTGGCACAAGATTCCCTATGTGCGATCTGTAAAAGTACATCGCGTGATGGTTCAATAATTTGTGTCGTTGAAGAACCTAAGGACATGATCGCTATCGAGCGCACGTCCGAATACAAAGGACTCTACCATGTTCTACAAGGAACGATTTCTCCCATCGATGGAGTTGGACCGGATCAGCTTCGCATTTCAGAGCTGTTGCGACGTGTGACTCAATCACAAAAATCGAGTGATGAAATCGATCTCACAACAGAAGTGACCGAAGTAATTGTTGCAACGAACCCGACCGTAGAAGGTGATGCGACGGGCATGTATATTGCACGATTGCTGGAACCGTTCGGAGTCAAAACAACCAAGCTTGCCAGCGGCCTTCCCGTGGGCGGAGATCTTGAATATGCTGATGAAATTACGCTGGCCCGTGCACTTGAAGGTCGTCTGGTTTACAGCTAGAACAACATGTTTATTTATCAACCGCGCTAAGCCGATAGAATCTTGATATGACGACTGTAGCGACTCCCTCATCTGCGCCAGTACATGTGCGCACTGAAGCTACTATTCCTGAAGATCATATTGCTCATCCCCATCTTCGTTTTGCCATCATTAAAGGGACACCTATATTTACTGCGGCGGCTATTGCAACAGGGTGCGCCTATGTAGCACTTAATAATCCTGAAACTAAAAATATTTTTCCGGTGTGCGGGTTTTATGCAGCTACTGGTCTTTATTGTCCAGGATGTGGAATGACACGAGCGCTACACTCTGTAATTCACGGCGACATCATTCGAGCATTTCAGTTCAACGCTCTACTCGTTGTTGTGCTTCCCATATTGATGTATTTCTACGTGTGGTGGATGACGTGGGCGTTCACGGGGCGAGAGTTGCCTTCGCTCAAAGTTTCTCGACGGGTTACGTGGGCACTCGTGGGTTTGCTTGCCCTCTTTATAGTAGGAAGAAATTTCCCTGGTTCTGTAGCTGATTTTTTTGCCCGAGGTCGCGTCTAGATATTCGCAAAGTATGCAATAAATAAAAAAGGACCGCCGAAGCGGTCCTTAAGTTTTTTTGTTCTTTGTATTATTTCAGAATCGGAAGCTCGAAAGGATACTTACTTTCTTCACCGTTGTTTACTTTGATGCCGTTCATAATTCCAAAGGCTGCGTTAGTAATCCACGCTGCAGGTATGAGTAAGCATGTCATGCATGATGCGATGAATCCCAAATCGTCGAGCATAAGTCCGAGGAAAACATTCGCTATTTGCAGGCCAACAATGACAATGGTGAAAATAATTGTGAAGTTGAAAGCTTTCGCAGCTTCATTCTTTGCCCAAGGCGAGTCTCCTTTGACTAAGTAAATAATCAATGCAGGGATGAATCCAAACAAGACCATTCCGAAGTGTGCGATAAGCGCCATCGTCTTGTCGTCGCCACTTGAAGATCCACCAGAGGGCGGCATGTATTCCGGTGGCGGTGGAGGGGGAGGTGTTGTCATAATGACTCCTTAATTAATTGTGTATACGTTATTTGAGAATTCTCCAGTTGAATGGGTACCGGTATGGTTCACCACTACTTACCTTAATAGTAGCCATAATGTAAAACACCCAACCAACAAGTAGCGCAATACCGCATGTCGGAATAGCCAAAATGAAAATCAAAATGGAGAAATTGAGCGCTTCTTTAGATTCTTGTTGAGCGAAGAGTGAGTCTTTCTTGATCAACATAATCAGCAAAGGTGCCCAAAAACCAGCAATGACAGATCCGCCATGCGCGATCATTCCCATTGTGCGGTCATCATCATTCATCGGCCGGGCAAGGCCATCACCATTGCTAGGTGGTGTGTATTCGGGTGGAGGGGGAGGTGTTGTCATAATGACTCCTTTGTGCGGATGAAAACCATGACGAAATCATACACGCAAGGTCGATGCGAATCGATTATTTAGTTCCTGCAAAGCAAGCATGGTCCGATTATCGTTCGTTTGCCACTGCGCGTGAGGCGGCAATTCCTTCCAAAACTGCTTCGGCGTACCATGTGGTAGGAATGCCCGAGACTTTTGGCCAAACATGCTTATATAAACGGTTTGCGAGATCTAAACGGATATGGCTCGGCAGTGTTACTCTGCGATCAAGGAATCTTCGGATCAAAAATATTTCATCGTCGCTTACCTGTGACAATTCCCAAGTGCGAAACGCAGCGTCGGGGGCGAGAGCAGCATCTTGAACTTGGAGGGTCCCAAGCCGAGCGTCACGATTGCGATGAACCACCATGGTTCCTGTGATGAGGTCTGCAAGGCGTTGCGAATGCTTAGTTGTAACGATGCTTACAAATCCGATAATTGAAAAAAAGAGTGCTTCTACAGGCCATAACAATCCACGCACTGCGCATTGCCAAAAAAGGGGTTTGGATCCGCGATGAGTCACAACAGTCAGGCCCATGACTTTGTATCCCACTGATCCGGACTTATATGTTTCCATGACAATGCGGTATCCCCAGAGAAATGAAAAGTTAACGAGAAGGAAGAGGGACTGAATGAAACCTGAACCAATGCCGCTTGCTGAGAGAGCTATAGCGACAATGCCCAAAATGGCGTTGAGAACTATCAGCACGCCGAGGTAAATACATGCATCGAGGGCAGTAGCCATGCAACGTGATCCGGCACCTGCAAGATCATGCTTAAAAGTAACTCCTTCAGGCGTAGTTACTTGGAGTTGGGCGAACATGCGATTAGGTTATTCGATGGCTTATGAATATTGATGCATTTTACCAATCGCGTTCTAGTGACTGGCGTGAACTCGCAGATCTTATGAATCAGGCACGAGGACGACTTTCGCGTTTGAACCGCAACAGCATCATCCGATTCGCGACACTCTATCGATCGGCGTGTGCTGATTTGGCATTTGCGCGAAGAGAATATGCGGGCGATGCAATTCACTACAGTCTTGAAACTATGGTTGCACGATGTTCTTCAATGATGTACGAACACCGCGCTATCGACAAGCGCAAAGTTCTCTACTTCATCACAACGGGTGCGTTTGCTTCCATTGCGCAGAGACCACGAATATTATTTGCAAGCTTTTTGTTGATGATGGTTCCCTGGGTCGCTTCTTCTTTCTATGCAGTAGCAAATCCTGAAAATGCGCACGGACTTGCTCCTGCAGGAGTTGAGAGCGTTATCGAAAGACCATCAGCGGACTTTCGGCTATCCCCCGATGAGAAAGCACAAGCTTCATCGGAAATTCTTACAAACAATATTCGCATTTCGTTTCTTGCATTTGCCGGAGGGATTACTGCAGGTGTAGTTACGATAATTACGATGATTTACAACGGTGTTGCTTTGGGAACGACATTTGGTTTAACAATTGAGGCAGGCAACGGAGGGGTGCTATGGGGATTTGTTTTTCCGCATGGTTTTCTTGAAATTTCCTGTATTATTGTCGCAGGTGCTGCTGGATTGCGAGTGGGTTGGGCGCTTGTGAGCCCGGGGTTTCGCACTCGAGCACGAGCTTTGCGCGAAGAAGGCCGTCAAGCATTGGCGAGCGCATTGGTTGTTGCGGTTTCACTTTTCTTTTGCGGAATTGTCGAGGGAACCATTTCAACATCAGGTGTTCCGGCACCTGTAGGAATCACTATCGGGTTGAGCCTGTTTAGTATTTTCTGGGGACTTGTTATCCAAGGTGGAATTAGAGACGCGAAACGTATTGAGCGCGAGGTCCGACCTCAAAAAAACACGAATGTTTAGTTGATCACTTTGTTCAAGAGGTCGGACCTCATTTCCCCGGCGTCGCGATTAGGGCGTAGAGTCATATCCTTTTATGCCTTTTGGAAGGACGGACCTCCCAGCCCCGGCCGCGTTTTTTTGAGGTCGGACCTCGCGCGGTATTGAGGTCGGAACTCGCACTTCACCTGACAGCATTAAAACGCTGCTCGCTGCTTAGCCCCTAGATAACTTTTTACACATTCCAACATCAAATCTTTGTGATCACAGTAAATAACTTCAGCTCCCGCTTTACTTATTCGATCGACAGCTTCTTGTGCAGATCGAATCATCTCGCGCGCACCAGCTTCTAATAAGGGATCGCTTGAATCAGTTGAATTCATAATGTGGGAAATATCGGGATCTAATATCCCGGCGACAACAACTCGATGTTTTTTAACTACGGTTCGTAAAGCGCGTACAAGGGGTTCGGCTGACTGCCTATCCATAAAGTCTGTGAGTATCAAGAGAAAAGATCGTTTCGATTTTCCCACTCGTTGACACGCTGCTTCGAAATCAGAATCTACAGGAATGGGTTCGAGATCAAAAACAGTTCGAATCACTGCGCGCGCTCCTGCTCGTCGGGGACGTAAGTGTTTCCGGACAGATGAATTAAATGCCACGACACCACTTCGATCCCCCATGACATCAGCCACAGAGACGAGGCCGCAGAGTGCATCAAGAGCGATGTCGAGTCGCGTGACGACGTGCGTTGTCGGTACATCTTCGGCCAAATCAAGTAATTCATTTTCTGTATCAGTTAAAGGGAGGGGTGCAGTCATGAGACGCCCGGTATCGACCAACACAACGACATCACGATCTTGTTCTACGCGATATTGATTTGTCATAGGGCGACCAGTGCGTGCTGTTGCCGACCAGTTCACAGTGCGTATGTCGTCATCAGGAAAATATTCACGCACTGATTCAAAGTTGGTTCCGAGACCAAGAGGTCCTCGTCGTTTCAAGCCTGCGGTCGCAAAGCGACCCTGTTGAATCGAATGTGCGAGACGATATGCAGCCGGAAGATCAGGAAAGACCTTGATCTCGTGTGTATCTTTGGTAGGTCGATGCCACACTGCGAGTCCCAATGGGCCTGTTGTTCGTGTTGCGAAAGGAGGAATGGTGTGCAATCCTCGTCGATGAGCAGTTATCGTTGCCCGAAGATTATTACGTGCCTCTTTTTGTGACATTTCAATATCGGCACAACTTGGTTGACGAACCTTTGTTGTAACCGAAGCGGTAGATTCAGAGGAATGTTCGCTAACTGAACTATTTGTTGTGATCTGAAAGGGAGCTCCAACACCTCTGGCTAATTGCGCGGGCATTATCCGTCGTGCAGAGATATGGCGTGCACCTAAAAGTGCGTCAAGAATAATTAGTGCCGTGGTTCCTGCTGCAATTATTAATCCAAAAAACACGGGCACAAAAAAACAGATTACCGCCCCAACGAGAAAAGCCAGAGCAGCACGAGATGTTGGGGCAACAGGAAAGAGTGAACAAGCAAGCGCAAGTATCGCTAAGCCAGCAACAATCAATAATGCAGGAGCACTAAACATAAGGCCAGCCTCTTCTTATAGTCGTTGCGCGGGCAAAGCCCGACATAACTCGCGGTAGTCGCTTCGCTCCTGGCTCATCCTTCGTTCCCTGTGGCTCATCGCGGCACTGCGACACTATGTAATGCTTGTGCAATAATCGAATCTGTTGATACACGCTCTAGTTCAGCTTCTGGAGCCAAGATCAAACGATGGCGAAGAACAGCGGGCGCAATGAATGCAACGTCGTCGGGAGTAACGTAATCTCGTTCAAAAAGTTGTGCTGTTGCTTTGGCTGCAGCAAGGAGATTGACGGCCGCACGAGGAGAAGCTCCTAATTGAAGTGCAGGAAGCGTGCGTGTCGCACGAACGATATTTGTGACATAAGAGATAACCTCTTCCGAAACAACAACAGCATCGACGGCTTGGCGCATCGACGCAACGTCATGTGCAGACGCAACAACTTCCACATCGCTCAGGGTTGATGGCTTAACCCCTGAGTGAAGAAGTCGCAACATTGAGTGCTCGGCTTCTTCGTCGGGATAACCCACATCAATTTTGAGTGTAAAACGGTCGAGTTGTGCTTCAGGTAGTGGATATGTACCTTCATATTCGATCGGGTTTTGTGTTGCGATCACCAGAAAAGGATTAGGAAGCGGATGAGATGTTCCGTCGGCAGAAACTTGCTGTTCTTGCATTGCTTCAAGAAGCGCTGCTTGCGTTTTAGGTGGTGTGCGGTTAATTTCATCTGCAAGAAATATATTTGTGAAGATTGGTCCGGGACGAAAGGCGAGTTCGTATGTTCCGCTCGCGCTCGGGTTCAGTGTTGTTGTTCCTGTCACGTCACTGGGTAGCATGTCGGGAGTAAATTGTGCTCGTGTGAATTCAACACCCATCGATTTTGCAATTGCCTGAGCAATCAAGGTTTTTGCTGTACCGGGTGCTCCTTCTAAAAGCACATGACCGCCGACGGCCAATGCAATCAGACAACCATCGATAACATTATTTTGTCCCACAACAACCTTGTTGACTTGGGTGATGATGCGATCTCGTATGTCTTTCATGTGTGTCCTTATCCTGTTTTTAGTCCAAGCACCGGCAGAGCCGGATGCTTCTCGCGGTCGCTCCTCTGTCGCTCCCTGTGATTTTTAGTCCAAGCACCGGCAGAGCCGGATGCTTCTCGCGGTAGTCGCTTTGCTCCTGGCTCGTCCCTCGCTTCCTGACTCAACCTATAGTCGCAATGCTGGCAGAGCCAGACATTGCTCGCGGTCGCTCGTCCCTCGCTTCCTGTGATTTATTGTGCAACTTATCCTATGACGTTTTTCCGAGCGGCTAGCGCTTTGATTTCTTGAGTGCCTGGGCGAGTGCGTGTGCAAAATAAATTCGCCGTGGTCCCAAATCACGGTTGGGCTCTTCACCCACACCGAAACGACGACCTTGTGAACAGCCAAATATGACGAAGGCAACAAATAATCCCACTATGGCGATTCGCCACGATAGAGGCATGCCCGCAAAACCTCGAGCGTCTTGAAATCCATGTACGCCTTCAATGAAGGTCACTTCGGAACGAAGGGAGCCCACAATGCGAAGTGAAAAGAGCGCATTATCTTTGCGAGGAAGTCCGCCGTTAGAAACCATCCCGGTATCGGGAAGTGCAATAACGTCGCCTTCGCCCAAACGAAAGATTGCTGCATTTGCCTTAACTAGCTCTTTGGTTCCCTGCGTGAGATCTGTTTGCACATCTTGTGTGTCTATTAACACTGATTGGACATCATTGCCGGATTTATAGGTGAGCGATCCCGTTCCACTACCTTCTATCTCTTCGATTCCATTTAGACCTGACATATTCTCAGAGTTGGGAAATAAAATTCGAGAACCTTCCACGAAGACCGTGACACGATTTTCGAGGATCTCGTTGAGTAGATGAGGATTGTCAGTAATAAGCCGACCGCCATCGTTCACGAATCGAGCAACTTCCTTTACTTCATCGGAGGGAAGGGCACCTCCAAGGACAACAATGGTTTGAGTGGTTCGATCTAATCTCAATGATGAGAGAGTTGTCCCGTATCTCTGCACTCTATCCAGAGCGGGCAAGGTTGCCTTGCCGCGATCGCGTGTGACTCCAATGTTATTTGCAATCAGTAATTCGCTCCAGGCCCTATTTCCTCCGGAAATCGTTGCATAGCTCGAGCCTTGTGCCCCACGGGGTGTGCTGCCTGCAAAATAATTTTCTGCACTAAAAATGATTCCATAAAGGGAAAGAATTGCAACCAGTGCGAAAACGATTGTCTTCAAACTTCTCTTACGAAATGTTCGGTCACGCGACAGAGTCGAATAGTTTTCCATGCGTACCTCCTTCCATTTCGGCTTGATCAATAGATACTGCGATGTCGAATCCTTCGTATTCAATACGCGCATTAAAATACGTGACGGTCACAATGAAGCTGTAGACAGCAGAGATGCTTGCGATTACAACAGCAATGATGATATTTACCAAGGCAAGAGTGCCCACATTGGACGTTACGAAGTTCTTGGCAAGAATGAGTTGAATAGCTGTTAGTGACGGAGCTACGAGAACAAGAATCATAAAGAGGCAGATGAAATAAACGCCAACGAGTTTGTAATAATGAACTTTGTTTACTTGTCGAGCTCGTTTTCGAATGCTTGTGAAGTTACCCCCTTCATGTGTGGAAATGGCTGCGGTAAATCCTAAGTAAAGAGTGCCGAATATCCACGGCAGAGCAACGATCGCAAATGTAAGAGCGGTAATAATATCCGCAGAAGTGTCAATGACGATTTTCCCCAATAGGTAGCGCAGACCGATTAAGCCGAATGCAAAAAAAAGATGTAAACCAACATGATAAAGAGCAAGAATAAACCGAGCCGATGATTTCTGTACTCGGTAGAGATTATTGAAAATAGTCTCACAATAGACACGCCCCGAAGTTTTGCTCAGCAGATAAGAGGAAAGGGTGAGAGAAAAACCGACCGCAAAAAATTGCACGATAGCAATAACGAGGACAATCCGGCCTTGAATACTTACTTCGGAAGGTTGAGACGATTCCAAAATCCACAAAAGCGTTTGGAGCGGAAGTGAGACGCAAAGGGCGATGACAAACGATTTAATAAATTTTCTGCGAAGCAATTGAAACGAAACGTCAACAATTTGAATGGGACGCAGCGGGAAAAGAGAAATCATCTTTGGTTGCCCTTTGTTTCTAACGACATAAGCTCTGCCCAGGATGATCGTGCACGAGTAAGAACAGAAGAGTCACACGTTTTGTGACCGTACGTTATATCGTTGAAATCTTTAGTGAGCGCATTAAACGTTTCTCGATTAATTGTTAGTTGCCATTGTGCATTCGTAATACTGGGGTGAAAACTAATTATTTTAAGATCGTTAAGACGTAAAAGACCCGCACGGAATCGATATCGCAATGCGAGGTCAAGCTGGCCTGCTTCTTCCGCTTGATCGCTCAGGCGTTCTAGGAGTTCGGCATCAGTAATGTACTCGAGAACCTTTTCTTCTTCACTCCAATCGATATCAAGATCATTAAGGTCTTCTCTATCTTTCTCCTTCTTTTCTCGATTGCGCAGGCCTCTGTAAATGAGGAATCCAATTCCCGCAATAACTATGCCGAGAAAGACGTAGAGTATCACGGTTGCGAAAGTCCCAATACCATCGAAGCCCGGAGGTGTAAAGCTTGGAGGATCAGGGGATGTCTCTTGGCGAATTTCCTCGTCAGTTCTCTCACGCACTTGCGGATCGTTCTTTTTGCCACCCAGCCAACGTCCGAGACGGTCCACGTCATCAGCTAGGGGCCTATTCGCGTCTTGTCCATACTCCCTAGAGTTCAGAATACGTTCAGCTTGTTCGCGGGCAGTGTCGGATTCGTTTGACGCATGCGCCCTAGGTGTTATACATAAAAAACACACCACTATTGCAATACTTGCAAGCAAAGGGCGTGCCCCAAAAGGGGAGCGAATCATTAAATCAGCCTACACTGATGGGTAATGAAGACAGATGATTTATTAGAGCGATTGAATCGTGTACGCGATGATGCATTTCATGCCGGGAGCGAAGCGGCATACGACCGCCAGCACGAGCGCGGCAAATTTACAGCACGAGAACGTATTGGTCATTTGCTTGATCCAGGAACATTTGTTGAATTAGATCAGCTTGCTCGACATCGTGCGACAGGCTTTGGGATTGAAAATACCCGTCCTCTTACTGACGGTGTTGTCACCGGTTGGGGTTATGTGAACGGTCGTAAAGTTTTTCTCTATTCTCAAGATTTTGCTGTTCTCGGAGGATCTCTGGGAGCGCGTGTTGCAGAGAAGATTGTCAAAGTCATGGACTTGGCTGCAAGCGTAGGTGCACCCATTATTGGAATCAATGATGGTGGTGGTGCACGTATTCAAGAAGGTGTGGCCGCCCTTGCCGGATACGGCGATATTTTTCATCGCAATGTGAAGTATTCAGGAGTTATTCCACAAATTTCTGTCATTGCTGGTCCATGTGCAGGAGGTGCCGTGTACTCGCCAGCACTCACGGATTTTGTCATCATGGTTGAAGGTACATCGCACATGTTTATTACAGGGCCTGATGTAGTCAAGGCGGTAACGGGTGAAAATGTGACGCAGGAAGAACTTGGGGGTGCGCAAACGCATGCACAAAAATCAGGCGTTGCTCATGTCGTGTGTGCCGATGAAAAGGAATTGTTTGGAACGATTCGCACGCTGCTGGAGTTTCTTCCCAGCGATGAAGCACCAAGCCATAATAAATCGGGAGCTAAACAGCGAAAAGACGACATTTTTAGCCTGATGAAACTTGATCGACATGGTATTTACGACGTGCGTGATGTCATCGACGTTGTGTGCGATACAGGAGAGTTCTTTGAAATCAGTGCCGCATTTGCCCCCAATATTGTGTGCGGTTTTTCTCGCGTAGATGGAAATGTTGTGGGTATTGTAGCCAACCAGCCCAGCGTATATTCGGGCGCACTTGACATTGATGCGTGTGAAAAGGCTGCTCGTTTTGTGCGAACATGTGACGCTTTCGATATTCCTCTCGTCACTCTTGTTGATGTTGCTGGTTTTCTTCCGGGCGTAGACCAGGAGCGAAGTGGAATTATTCGTCACGGCGCAAAGTTGTTATACGCATTTGCCGAAGCAACGGTGCCTATGATTCAAGTTGTTACACGTCGAGCGTATGGTGGCGCGTTTGTTGTTATGGGATCAAAGTCGTTAGGTGCTGATGTCAGCTTTGCGTTACCAACCGCTGAAATTGCAGTCATGCATGCCGAAAGTGCCGTTGAAATTATTTCACACCGCGACTTAGAAAAATTTCCACGAGGATCGAAAGAATACGAAACACGTCATCACGAACTTGTTGCAGAGTACAACGAGAAATTTGCGAATCCTTTTCTTGCTGCGGAGCGAGGATTGATTGATGATGTTATTTCTCCTGATGAGGTTCGTTCACGTGTGATCTCATCTCTTGCCATGCTCAAGGGCAAGAAGAGTGAGAAGATTTTCCGCAAGCATGAGGTTCTTCCTCTGTAATGGATATCATGCCCGTCTCTTCCCTTAAGGTATCCGGGAATCCGACCGACGACGAGATTGCTGCTATTACGGCTGCCTATTCGTATCTTTTGTCGCGTGCCGTGGATAACTCTGTGGATAAAGCTGTGCATAATACCAACATCTGGACAAAGTCTTTGCAAGGCCGGGCCTTGCAAAATAGTGGTTTAGCTGGGAATATGCGTTCGTGGGTAGCAGCGCATAGGTTTTTCTCGCGTATCTAGCAACTTTGTGGATTATCGATGGTTGAAATGGCAATTTAATACAATGCATCCAATTGTCCTACTTTATAGATAATTAGATGTATTCGTACTATAATGGGTCTTCATGGGCTCAGATGCGCAAGATACACCACCAACATATGACGAACTGCTCGGTCAAGTAGCAAACTTGAGTCGGGAGCTTCTTGCATACCAAGTTGGGGAAAGAAATGATTTAGCGGTCGCGCACGCTCGGATACGACAACTTGAAGAACAACTCGCTGCACAGGCTGAAAGTCATGCTCGAGAAGTTTATGATCTTGAAGAAAAACTCATTGAGGCGAATCATCAACGAGGCGTGGATCCGTTAACGGGTGCCGCAAATCGGTATCGTCTCGAACAAATAATCACATATCTTGAAAATGCGGTTGATGCAGATGGCTTGAGTAAAAGTGGTGCGGTCATTGTGATCGATATCGATCATTTTAAAGAGATTAATGATACTCATGGTCATAATGCGGGTGATGACGTCCTTGTGGCGATCGTCGAACGACTGAGAGAAATTAATTTTGTCGACACGGGCTCCGTTATTGACGTGATTCGTTTGGGCGGAGACGAGTTTGCCATTGTCATCGAGGATCAACGTGGCGATGAAGATCGACGTCTAGTTGGGAGCATTCCTCCGAATATCAAAGATTCGCGACAGAATGATAGACGTTGGAAATCTCTGGAAGAGTCGTTGCCGACTCAACTTCGCGAAAAGCTCGATCTCGCGATGTCGAATAAAATTATGGTTCGTACACGTGGTGGGGGTCACACTGAAGTTCCTGTAGAAATTTCAGAAGGGATAGGGTTCTTCGAACATCCCTCCCAGATTCGAAAAGCTTTGAGAGAGGCGGACGAAGAAGCATATATACGCAAGTCGGGTCTTGATTCGTTTCTTGCGTGGCGAAATAGAATGGATAAATTAAATCCGCAAGACCGTGAGTTTGTTGATCACTTACTTGGTTTCCGCTTCAACGTGGACTTGCGTGGAGGTTGTGAGATTGATCGTGATATTTCAAGTTCTGTTCGCCTCACAGACAATAACGCAGATTACGAAAGATTTTTTAAACTAACGGAAGTTGGTCTGCCGCGAGAAGCACAACTTAATCCACTCGATAAACGAGGTTTATCGTGGGTCTTCGGGGATCAGCGTGAACTAAGAAATCAGAGTGGACAAGATCTGCATCTTCTTGCATGAGACAAAAGGAAATTGAAGGTAAAAATGGCGAGAAGTAGAATAGATCCCGTGAGCTCTGAACCTATTCCACCAGCAGTCAATGGCGCCTCACCGCGACGCTCGCGCGGTCGAATACAATCACCTAATGGTGGACGGTTGTTGCCTGCTGCTATAGCTATTGCATTGACTACTGCGGTTATGTTGTTGCCTAACGAAACCTATTCACCTAGTCCGATACCTCTTGACACCCATGACCCTCTTGATATGCCAGGACTTGTTGAGCGCGAAGGTCTTGCGTTGGAAAACTTTAACTTCCAACTCTTTTCGCCTTACTTTTCACGACAAGGCTTATCGCTTATACGGAGTGCTCAAGTCGGCCATGGCACAGAACAGGAACGCCAAAAAGTGGACGATGCATTGACCGCGTTGGAAAGCATGTTGACGTTAGACCCAAGTAGTTCTGATTTTGATGAGGCATTCCAAGAATTTCTTCGATCGGGTTTAGTGAGTAATCGTATTGTTCGTGCTAGTAATAGCAGTAATCCCAATGAAATAGCTTATTTGTTGCTCACGCTGAATAATGTTTTGCTTGCAACCGGAGGTGCCTCATTAGATCCTTCTCATCCGATTATTGATCCCGATGCAGGCGCGTTTGCTCCCGCTCCACTATCTGTCGCACCCAATACATCATCTTCAACTACTATGCAGTCCAGCGGGCAGACACCCACAGCGTCCGCAACAACTTCCTCACCTGCACCTCCAGCGTTGTAACTTGATTGCTTAACCTGCAAACCGCTCGTATAGTCAAAATTACACTCATTTCCTCGAAGTAACAAACAAATCCTGCGACAATGTTCGTATGCAAATATTTGAACCAACAATTTCCACACAAACCATTCTTGATGAACTTGGTTCTGTCACCATGGTCGATTATTTCTTCGAAACTGTTTCTCGTCATCCCAATCGCCTCGCTCTACGTGCCAAGACGGCAGAAGATGGAAGTGACACCGACAAAGTTGGCAAATTTACAATCGAGCCCGACGATATCGGAAACTCGTGGCGCACATATACTTGGGGTCAATATGGTGATGCTGCTGCTCGCTTTGCCAACGCACTCACAAGTTTAGAAGTGCAAGCTGACGATCGCGTCATGCTGCTTCTTCGCAACTGTCCTGCATTCCATATATGTGATGTCGGAACAATGATTCACGGTGCAACTCCTGTTTCGATTTACCACTCTTCTTCACCGGATCAAATCAAATATTTGATAGATCATTCTGGTGCTTCAGTTCTTGTTGCTGAACACCCTGCTTTTTGTGATCGCATTGCAGAGATTGCACACGATCTCGATTCATTGAAGCACCTTATTGTTGTGGAAGATCCTGCAACTCTTTCTGACGCAACCCGCGAAGCACTGAGCTCAATAAATGTTCATTACCTCAATGACTTGGTCGCTCATGCAACAGCTTTATCTGCAAGTGACGCCCGTCAGGATACAACGCCAGATGATTACGCAACAATTATTTACACATCAGGAACAACAGGCCCTCCCAAAGGTGTTGCTCTCACACAGCGCAATATCGCATTCACGGTCGAAAGTCTTATCCGCAGGATCGCAATGGAACCAGATGGTTGGCGAGTGGTGAGCTATCTTCCCATGGCCCACATCGCTGAGAGAATGGTAAGTCACTATATAGGGATGCGTTACGGTTGGTCGCTGACGTGTTGTCCAGATGCCACTTTGGTTTCACAATATCTCGGGCCGACAAAACCCAATGCACTCTTTGCGGTACCACGTATTTGGGAAAAGGCATATGGAACAATTAATGCACTTGTCGATGGTGATCAACGTAAAGAATTCGATGCTGCAATTACACAAGGAAGCGCACTTGCAGATAAAAGAGCGCGAGGTGAAGAAATCACACAAGCTGAACTCGACGACTTCGTACCTATCGATCAAAAATATCTTGCACCATGGCGTGCACTTCTTGGTTTGGATGAATGTGTTGTTGCTGTCTCGGGTGCAGCTCCTCTTCCCAGTGAGATCTTGACCTTCTTTCGAGGACTGCAAATACCTGTTTCGGAAATCTATGGATTGTCTGAAACCTGCGGACCCTTAACTTGGTCGCCCAATGAAATGCGAATTGGTTTTGTGGGCGAACCTATTCCCGGTGAAACGGTGGCGCTAGGCGATGACGACGAAGTTTTAGTCAAAGGAGGGAATGTTTTCGGCGGATACTTTAGGGATGAAGAAAAAACACGCGAGGCCATTGATGCAGACGGATGGTTTCACACAGGAGACATTGGCAAATTTGTTGACGGCCAGTTGCGCATTGTTGATCGAAAGAAAGAAATCATTATTACAGCAGGTGGAAAAAATGTTTCTCCCGCAAACTTAGAAGCACATTTGAAGTCATGTCCTTACATTGGTCATGCGTGTGTTGTAGGAGAAGGAAAGAAATACCTTGGAGTACTGATTGCTCCCGAAGCAGAGAACGCAGTATTTTGGGCGATGATGGCTGGGTTAGAGGAAGAAGAATCAACGTTGAGTGCGCTTGCACAAAACCCAAACTTTATTGCAGAGATTCAAAAGGGAGTTGATGCTGCAAATGAACATGTCAGCTCAGCCGAAAGCATCCGTAAGTTTGTGATTCTGGATCACGAATGGTTGCCTGACTCAGACGTATTGACACCGACCATGAAGTTGAAGCGTCGTGTTGTTGTGGCAAAATATGTTGACGAAATCAGTTCAATGTTTGAATGATTAGCGGTAAACAGTGGCGTCATTTCCTCTTTGTAAATGTGTAACCGATGCACCGTCATGTTGTAGACCTGGCGCGTTAGGAATAGAAGACAGGCTTCTATGCAGTTGAGTGACGGGTGCTCCCCGACTTATTGGACTTATGCCGTCGGAACTGAGTTCGCAACTCTTTGGCGCAGGAAGTTTTCGATCACCGATACATGATCTCAATGTCTCGCAGAAAGTTTCTAACATCGTCGAAGTTGAGGAAGATCCTGTCGTGGAAGCATTCGTAACATAAGTGACCACTTCTTCATTCGCATCTATGTTCTCTGACATAAGTTGTTCGTGTGCTGTAATTGCAGCTCCACGAACGACGTCTGAAAGTTCCGCTTTAAGTTCTGATTCTGTAATAGAACTTTTAGTTCGGAAACCCCATCGGTCTGTTGGAATAAAGTCGCGTTCGAAATCATCTCTCAATACCGGCCATCTTCGTCTTAAAATCCTTTTCCTGCGCGTATAATCATTTTTCAAACATGCTTTTGGAACTCTTGAAGTTACGTCTGCAACTACTCGGTCTATCTGCCTGAGAAAAATATCGGAACCAGGTTGAACAAGAGTTCGATGATTCAATCGTAAGCATTTTCGGGGGATACGAGGAGTTACCGGCACCCAAGCCTCAAAATATACGCGCGCTCGGGAAATCCCTCGACGAGTATTGGGAAGAGAAAGTTTATGAGATGTATCGGCCGCGTCTTTTGCATCGATTCTAAAATCGTCCGGGAAAAATTTTTGTCTTTTTACAGCAATCGCAGTACCAAAGAGAACTATGCCCTTCTCGTCCGGATGCAACTCTTTGTTAACTTTTGTAAAGAATTGCCTGTAGCTTGTGCAAGGAACCACCTTCGCTTTTATGTGGTGAGAGTGAATAAGCTCAACGAAATCATGCGATGCAACTCCATTGTTATCCGAAGTAAAAAACTTCGTTGATAGCGTTAGTTTGTCCGGAGGAACAACAACACGAATAACACCTGCGTCAACTAGCTCGACGAGATAACGTGCCAGTGCAACATTTTCTGGAGTGTAGGTAAGCGGAGTTGCAAGTAGAACAGTTGCTCGACCACCGTTCAATTGAGAAGATTCATCCATAACATTGTCTCGAGAGAGCTATCGATTTTCGATACCTTGCGAAGGTTGAATAGTCACGTACGTCCTTGTGTTCGGTGCAATCCTGCAAATCATTACCCGCTTGCTACTTAAACGCACGGCATGTGCATTTTAGTTCTGAATAAATTGATATCGCAATTACAGGTGAAGTATTGACTGCCGAGTTACTGTTCGACGGCAATTTCGACTTGATCGACGCCGCGAGCTTTGGCGGCAAGGAGTGCCTTATTGGCACACGCAATAAGTTCATTCGCTTCCAGTGCATGAGATGGGTAACACGCGACGCCTGCACTGACAGTTACTCGCCCAGCGAGGGCTCCTGTGTGTAGGACACCGCGAACGCGTTCTGCTGCCCACACGGCTCCCGACTCAGTAGTGTCGTCCATTACCGATGCAAAAATATTTGTGTCAATGCGAAATGCGCAATCACTTTCACGAAGTGTTTGTTTAACGACATCTCCAACTGCAGAAATATAAAAGTTCTGATCATTGGATGAATTACTATCATTGTTGTCGAGACCATCAAGTTCGAAAATTACTAACGACACTGGGCTCAGTGTTCTTCGAGCTGCATTCACGCGCTGTTCAAGGTAGAGAGGGAAGAATGTTTTTGACAAAAGTCCTGATTCTTCGTCACGGTGAGAATCGCTTGATTCAACAGAGGGGATTGCGCGCGCAGATTCAGCGTTAACTTGTTCTTGTGAATGTGCAGTAATTTTGACTCTCGCCTTTGTACTTACTGAACGATTGTCTGACTTGGTTTGGGTGCGCATTGGAGTCGAAATGCGATAAAGAAAAAAAGTTGTTCCGGCACAACTCGCAACCGTTACGCATGCCAAAACTGCAGAAACAAAAGTGACACCAAAAAAAAGACTTGTAATAGTTGCCAAAGATGCGATGAGAGAAATTGTTGTTGAGAGGAAGCCCCACTTCATATACATAGTGTAGATTTCGGCAAATGTACTAGCTGTCTTAACCTCTTGTTTGTGAGAGAAATAAGGGCAAATCCTGACTTATTGTGCAGGCAAAGTTGTAGAAACAACAGGAATCGTCGTGGTGGTTGGGGCAACCAAGTCCCCTGTTTTTACGAGTTTGCCATTTTTAAAGACCTGGATATTCAAGATGATAGCTCTCTTAGTTGGAGCGCCATCACGTGTTGTGCTTCCTTCTGCAGCAGCAGGTGCAAGCTTTTCGATTTCGAGAGCTGCAGCCAGCCCTTTCGTGACGCGTCCAATGATTCCGTATTGATATGTTGCAGTTGTCGATGATCCATCACTAGGCGGTGTCTTTTGATTCAATGCGGCAACACCGTCGCCTTTGTTTTCTCCTGTTACAACGAAGAACTGCGAACCTGCTGTTCCCGCGGGATCAGATCCACCTTTTGCCCAAGCAAGATCACCCCGCTTATAACCTCTTTCGGGAAGTTCAGCAACGATAGATGATCCAAGGTTTCCTGTTCCATCACCACTAGGGTCTCCTCCTTGAATCACAAAGTCGCTGACAACGCGATGCCAAGAGAGCCCGTCATATTTTTGGTTACTTGCATAGGCCATAAAGTGTTTAACGCTTTTTGGAGCCTGGGCTTGAGCAAGCTCAATTTCTATAACACCGTCGTTAGGTAGTTCTGTTACACCATTGATCGCAACTGTTATTTTTGCAGTATAGACATCAGCGTCGGTTGCTTTATTGACGAAAATTGAAACAGCGATAATTAAAGGAACGATGAGTACAAGAGTGATGCCCTTGGCCGCACGTATCGTCTTTTCTCTCGATTGCGCTTTAGAGGTGACTTCTTCACGCAATGCGCGATTAGTTTTTTGGCGTTCTCGTTTTGCTGCTTTACCCACGAGGTGAAAGTGTAGTGAGGAAAGACCCGAAAATTCTAACTTTTCAATTCTGTATTAACTCTGTGCTGGTAATCGTGACTTTTTCTATAGGGGCACCATCTCCGACGGCAGGCGCCAAAGATTCGATTTTTAATGCCACATCTAGTCCCGCCACAACCGATCCGGCGTATCCATACTCAATTTTTGAACTTCCGTCGGATTGTTGTGCTTTTTCTCCAAGGAATGTGACGGATGGGGAATCAGCTCCACCCGTGACGATGAAAAATTGTGAACCTGCTTTACCCGCAGGGTCATTTCCGCCTTTTGCCCATGCGAAGTCACCTTGCTTATACGGTCGGGGCGGTTCCTCGGAAATTACTGAACACTGTGACGAACCTGAGCCGTTCCCGTTGGGGTCTCCTCCTTGAATCACAAAGTCGGGAACGACGCGGTGAAATGTGAGGTTGTTATAAAAACCAGACTGTATCAGGGCAGCGAGGTGTGCAGTACTGGTGGGAGCGTTTTTTACATCGAGTGCGACAGTGAAGGAGCCTTTACTGGTATTGAAAACAACTGAGTAATTTTTCGACGCATCAAGAAGCGGTTCCCCGCATGAAGTTGACGGAACAGCAGTTGTAGTTGTTGTCGCTTCCGTAGAGGTGGTTGTACTTTTTTCAGTGTCGTCTGACTTCGAGTTTGACGAACATCCGCTCATGCATAGGGCGGAAACAATTACAAGACTAATAATGAGTTTCTTCATGACGCTCGATCTTAGCGTTCTCTGCTCGCAACAGTGTTCACGTCAATTCACGGAGACGGGCGATACCCCAGTAGCATTTAACGCTATGACCGCAGCCCCATTTACGCTCGACGAACAAGTTCAGGCTCGACTTGTCGTGCAGAAATATGGCGGAACATCAGTGGGCTCTCCCGAAAGAATCCTAGCGGTTGCAGCCAACATCGCGGCAAGCGTTAAGCATGGTCACGCCGTAGTCGTTGTTGTGAGCGCAATGGGTTCCACAACAGATGAACTAGTCGATCTGGCCGAAAAAATTACTCACAACCCCCGTGGTCGTGAAATGGATATGTTGTTGACCGCCGGCGAGAGAATTTCTATTGCATTATTATGCATGGCGTTGCATGAATTAGGAATAGATGCGCTTTCTTTCACAGGAAGTCAAGCCGGAATCATGACAGATACATCACATGGTAAAGCCAAGATTGTTGAAGTTCGCGCACAGAGATTATGTGAAGCGTTAGAAAAAGAACAAGTATGCGTTGTTGCTGGTTTTCAAGGAGTGTCACCAACAGCGTCGGTGACCACGCTTGGCCGTGGGGGTAGCGACACCACTGCAGTTGCGCTTGCAGCTGCGCTTAAAGCAAGTGCGTGCGAAATATACACGGACGTCACCGGAGTTTTTAGTGCAGACCCACGTATTGTTGAGAAGGCGCAAAAAATCGCCCATATGAGCTATGACGAAATGCTAGAGATCGCTGCAACTGGCGGACGAGTATTGGCTCTACGATCTGTCGAGTTCGCGCGTAATTACGAGGTTCCTTTACACGTTCGCTCTTCGTTTTCACCAGAAACGGGAACATGGATTCATGATCAGGAGAAAGATATGGAAGAAGCAATTGTTACTGCAGTAACGCACGATACATCAGAAGTGAAATTTACTTTGGAGCGCGTTCCCGATCAGCCAGGTGTGGCCGCCAAGATCTTCCGGGCACTTTCAGATGAGAATTTAAACGTGGACATGATTGTTCAAAACGTTTCCACCGGTGGTCTGACGGATATTAGTTTTACTGTTCCTGCCGATGAACGCCTTAAAGCAATCACTGTTCTCGAAGACGCTTCTTTTGATCTCGGCTCGATGGGGTATCAATGCAATGAAGACGTGGGTCGAGTGAGTGTTGTGGGCGCGGGCATGAAGAGTAATCCTGGGATAGCTGCGACAATGTTTGAAACCCTTGCTACTGAGAACATCAACATTCAGATGATTTCTACTTCGACAATTCGAATCTCAGTTGTCGTTGCGAAGGATGATGTCGAGCGTGGTGTGATTGCTCTACATAAGGCGTACGACCTCGATGCCTAATTTCCAAGGTTTCCAGGGTGGAACCCTGGAAAACAAAGTGAAGTTATAAGGGTTTGTTGGTATTCTTGATAGAACAGATTTCCAGGGTTCCACCCTGGACGAGAAAGAGTTAATGTGAAAGTCGCAATATTAGGTGGTACGGGTTTAGTCGGTACTGAAATGATTTCGATTCTGGCCGAACGAAAGTTTCCCCTTACCGAACTTGTCGTGTTTGCATCTGAGCGAAGTCGTGATCGAAAACTTTCCACACCCTTTGGTGATGTCATTTGTCGTGTTGCTGTGAGCGAAGAAGATTTCGCAGGCTGCGATTATGTAATCATCGATGTCGATGATCCTATTGCGCTTGAATTAGCTCCTTTGGCGGCTGCAGCCGGTGCGAGAGTAATCGATAAGTCAGCGTCCTTTCGTATGGACAACGATGTCCCTTTAGTGATCCCAGAAATCAACGCAGCAGATATTGCGGGTGCAAATAAAGGAATCGTCGCAACACCTAATTGCACAACAACGGTGATGCTTATGGCGATTGCTCCATTGCATGAACAGTTTGGTCTCGATCGAATGGTGATTTCTTCTTACCAATCTGTTTCAGGTGCAGGTCAAGCGGGTCTGGATGAATTGCGTCAACAGTGGAAAGAACATGCTTTTGATGATGAACTCGAATCCTATGTAAACAGTTCAAAAAGTGAAACGCTTCGTGAAGGCGGCGGTGTGTGGGATAAAGCAATTGCGGGGAATGTCATTCCACTCGCTGGTTCGGTCAAAGATGGCGGCTACACTTCTGAAGAAATAAAGCTTGTTCGTGAATCGCAAAAAATCTTGCATGATGATACTTTACGAATCACCGCAACGTGCGTGCGTGTTCCTGTTTTTGTCGGTCACGCAATGTCGGTTAACGCTTCCTTTAAGAATGAGGTTGATGCCGACGTGGCTGCAAAAGTTATTGGTGCTGCCCCAGGCGTCTTCCTCGACACAACAGATATTACAGGAACGTATCCGACGCCATTAGACATCGCAGGTATTGATGATGTGCATGTCGGGCGTTTACGTAACGACACGACTCAACCCAATACAATCAACTTTTGGGTCACGGGAGACAATCTTCGCAAGGGCGCTGCTCTCAATGCCGCTCAAATCCTCGAACACTGGGAAGCGATGTAGTTTTTACCACCCGAAACGATGACTGTCCATGTCGACAGTGCGTTGGATTGCGAGTGAATATCGCAATGTTGTTTGATCTTCTAATGGAATACCGTTGTATCGCGATTGGGATCGTTCTCCGGTTGGGGTAAATCCCATAGATTCATAGAGTTTTTGACTGGGCTTACTTGCCTCCCATGTAGATAATCTCAGAGTGGAATAACCATTTTCCTGAGCGTATGCGATCGCTTGTTCTACAAGTGCTGGACCTATCCTTCTTCGTTGATGAGCTGGATCAACAAACAGTTTTTCTAATTCGAGAACTTTAGGGTTTTGTGTAGGAGTCAATGCGAGGACACCAACAATTTCAGTATCGTTGACGGCTACAAAAACACCATTCTTTGGGTCCAACGTGAGCTCTTCCCATAGAGGAGTAAAAGCTTCGATTGTAAAGGGGCTGACATCAATGTCGGGAAAACATGCTTGTGTAATGGGGATAAACGAATCTCGAAAAACCCTTACGATCGCATCAAGATCATGCTTGGTTGCTTGACGTATCTCCATGTTGCTCATATCCATCCTTGGTGAGTGCAGTGCTACTAATTCTACTGGGCGAAAAGGCAACCCTAAAGTCGAAACGACTGTCAATCCACAACCAGCTGAGTCTCCTCGATAGGATATTCCAATGTCTCATCCTGTTTCTACTGGCACCTCCCATCGACGTGGAGCAGCTTTTATAGTTGCAGCGGCTGCAGCATTGTGGGGTCTTGATGCGTATTTTCGCATTCCGTTCGCTGTAGACATTTCTGCATCGTCATTAGTTTTTGGCGAGCATGTCATTTTGGTAATCGCCACACTTCCATGGTTGGTTGGTGCAGTAAAAGCAGCTCGTAAGTTGGATCTACGTAGTTGGATCTATCTTACATTCATTGGCGCAGGTGCATCGGCGGGTGCGACGGTTCTATTCACGAAGGCATTTACAACGGGGGATGCGATCACACCGCTCATGTTGCAAAAATTTCAACCCTTCGTCGTTGTGCTCGGAGCGAGTATTCTCCTCCACGAACGAATCCATTCCCGATATGCGTTCTATCTTGTAGCCGGGATTGCTGGTGCATGGCTTATTGCATTTGCTCAACCATTTGATGTTGCTGCTCCCACGCTCAAACCTGCGTTGTATTCAATCGCTGCAGCAACGTTGTGGGCAATGGGGACAGTTCTGGGACGACATCTTTCTGTGCATTTGGAATTCAAAGAACTCACGACATTACGGTTCCTTATTGGACTTCCTGCAGCTTTTGTAATTGTCCTATTCGATGGCGCGGCAATTGTCCCGGCTAGCGAAAATATTGTCCGACTAATCTTCTTGTCCTTGATCGTAGGACTTCTTGCGATGATGCTCTATTACTACGGCCTTCGTCGCACCCCTGCTGTAGTAGCAACCATTGCAGAGTTAACTTTTCCTGTAGTCGCAGCAGTAGTTGGGTACCTGAAATTTGATGCGAAGCTTGATGGTTCGCAATGGTTGGGTGTCGGCGTCTTGAGTACAACAGTGCTGTTACTTAGTTGGCAATCGAATCGACACGAAGAGCAAATTGTTGATATACCTGAAGACACAAAGGTATCAGTTTAAAGTTCTTTTCAGGAGGTAGACATGAGTGAAGTATTAAGCATTACGACAATTGTTGGCGCGCTTGAAGCAGCGTCCGAATTTGCTGGACCTGTTAACTATCGCGGACAGAATGATCAGCAGAACTGGTTACTTAAACGCTATGCGAAATACAAGAATGCACTCCCTGATATTGACGAACTTGAAACATGGGCTAAAAAATCCGCTGAGGAAATTAATGAGATTTTGGAACAAAGAGGATTTAATATTCGTCTTGCACATTGGGATCCCGACCCACGACTATTCGGGACCTTGGGAATTCTTGACTTGACGCTCACATGGTTAGTGCCAGGGAAAAGCACTACCATAAAAGACAAAGCCTTTCCTGCCTTTAGTCACGAGAGTCGTACACTAGGAGAGACCTTTTCCATCAATGATCACGATGAGCCGATCATAAAACTCGCGACACTCAATGAAGATGTAGTTTCGATCACGAAATCAAAAAAGCCACTAAATGAATTTGAAATGGTTGAAACAGTTGAGAGACTTCGCCGAGCCTCGATTGTAACCACTCATAATTTTGAGCGAGTTGTGGTCCCAAAAATTAATTTCGTTAAGGAAGTAGATATTGATTGGATCATTGGAATGGAAAGTGGTGTAGACCCTGATGTCATTGAGGTTGTCGCTGCAAAGCAAGAAGTTAGATTCGGAATGAATGAAATCGGAGCGCGCGTAAAGGAAGCATCAGCCTTCGCGATGATAGGTCGTGCGATAACGGTGGAAGTACCCACATATGTGGTTGATGAACCGTTTCTTCTTTGGGTTGATAGACCAGGTTTAGAAATTCCTATTTTTCAAGCGTGGTTTAATGAAGATAACTGGGAAGATCCAGGAGATCTCGCCAATTTATAAAGGTTGTTGCGTGCGTTATGTAAGAAGGACGCCCCCATCGACAACGATCTGTTCGCCAGTGATATAGTTCGCCATATCGCTGGCGAGAAATAAAGCGACTTTGCCTATATCATCGGGAATTCCCATGCGACGCATCGGTATTCCCGAAAGAAATGCATCCGCGGCTGTTTTTTGATCGATATCCGCTGCGTTCTGTTGGGAAGACTGCATTGCTTCAACGCCGGGTGTTTGGACACCCCCGGGTGCAATTGCATTTATCCAAATATTGTCAGGAGCATATTCAAGCGCTGAATTTTTTGTGAATCCCCACATTCCGTGTTTGGATGCATCGTAATGAGCTAAACCAACCATTGAAGGATGGATGGCATCTATTGACGTGATGTTGATAATTTTTCCTCCGCGGCCTTGGTCTTTCATGGCCTGTGCGGCATACTTTGTTGCCATGAATACACTGTGAAGATTTATACTCATCACTTGTTCAAATTGTTCTTTCGACATTTGTGCAACGGGTACGGGAGGATAGATCCCTGCATTATTAACGAGAATATCAATTGATCCAAACTCGCGTTGACATGTATCGATCATTGTTTTGATGTCATTTTCTACAGAAACATCTACGTGCAGAGAAGACACGCGCATGCTCTGTTCACTTAATTCTTTTATTGCAGCGGTTGCGCACTGTTCGTCGATATCAGCAATTAGAACATGAGCTCCTGCTTGTGCAAGACGAAGAACAATGCCATAGCCAATACCTTTTGCCCCACCTGTAACAATGGCGGAGCGGCCCGAAAGATCTAACAGTTTGCTTAGTGGTTCCATGTAGTTCACTCTACAATCTCATATGCTCTTTAAGCGATAGCGGAGACAGTTGATTCATATTTCAACTAATATGGGTAAATGAAAGACACATTTGCGATTATTGCAACTGTCTTAGCTGTGTTGGGGTATGGACCGTACTTACTGAAAACTATTTCAAAACAAGTATCGCCCCATCCCTACACATGGTTTGTTTGGTCAATTATTTCTGGAATTACTTTGTTTGGCCAGATAGCAAAGGGCGCAGGCATAGGTGCATTGCCTACGACCGTTGCAGAGATTCTTACGATTGTGATATTTGGTTTTTCACTCCGTAATGGTTTTACATATGTGCACAAATCTGATACGTATTATCTCATTGCAGCACTTGTGGGGTTGATTCCCTGGCTTATATTTCGAGATCCGACGATCACAGTTGTGATTGCAGTAACTGTTGATGTGATCGCTTTTACACCTACATTTAGAAAAACATGGGAACATCCTGGAAGCGAAACACGGTCAGTCTACTTCTGTAATGTTGTTAGGCATGCCTTTACTCTGTCCTCATTGCGTACATACAATGTTGCAACCATGCTTCATTCAATTGCAATGATTCTGACGAATGGTCTTGTCACGCTTATTTTGTGGCAATCACGCTCTAGGCGAGCAGAGAAGAAACGGATTAGTTCTTCATAGGAGTGCATTAATTCCTAGTTAATCTGGATAGCTACAGGATCGACTTCGTCTTCAAGCGAATTGTCTTCTTCGTCCTCATCAAATTCTCGATTATTTTCGATATGTTGACCAAGTTCACGTACGAGTTTTGCTAAAACAAAAATATCTACCGGTTTTATCATGGTCGCGTCCGCATTGGCACGCTCTGCTAATAGACGGTCTGCTTCACGATCTAATAGCAGAATAATTGCAACGTCTTTACAGCGCTGTTCTTCTGCTTCCATGCGCGCATCAATTGTGACTGCAACACCACCCATGTTTCCACTCTGCATATCCGCAATTAAAACATCGGGTTCGTAACTCACAAGTTCATCGCGGACATACTTACCTTCGTGGACGCATTTCACTTCAACATCGTGTGCACTCAACCCGCCAACGAGTTGTTCACAAATCCACGGGGCTTCAGCAGCAACAAGAATCTTCATGTAATAAGGTTACTTGTCCCACGATACATTTTTGGAAATTGCTTCTACAATTTCGAAAGGATCATCCATTTCATGTTCAGTCAGGATCGTTACAGGAGTGTCTATCGCTGAGAGATGTGAGGCGAATATCGCTAAATCTTCAAGGTCATTTGGTTCTGTCGTATCAACACCGTTGACAATTACAGAACATTGACGGAACTCTCGTTTACGCATTCCTCGGACCAGCGCAGAGACCTGTTCAAGTGAGGCGCTTGTCGGGTTGCAAATTCCTACATATTGCGTGTGGGGAGATGCAAGCATGGCAACCACTTCACGCGAATGTTCTGCGAAAACTTCTTCAACATCTTTCAGTGTTCTCATAAATTCAACAGCATCTGAAATAAGATCGGTTCCTACTAGTCCCCGGAGTGGACGAAAGATTGTATTAAGGGCCATGTTTGTTGTGATGCTTGCCATAGCTCCAGCGCCTACAAGTGTTTTGTATACATTGGATTGAGTCATGCGCTCTAAAGCTTCTGGAGCTTCGAGAAAATCGAACACATGGTGAGATGGAGGAGTATCGACGACGACCAAATCGTAAAGCTTTGAAGTCGCAAGTCGATGCATGGCTTCGATCGCCATGAATTCATTTACGATACCCATCTTGGAAATTGAAGACACGAAGGTGTTGTCTTGACTATCTTTATATGCGGTTTCGCTTAACGTGGTTTTCAATAGCCCCATAAATTCATGCGTTGAATCCAGTTGAAAAATATGAAAGTTTGCTTTTTCAACTGATGCGTGTTCCATCGATTGTGCGTCAAGATAACTTTCACGAGACGCAGTGTCATCAAGGCCCAGAGCCGTTCCTAATCTGCGTGCGGGGTCAATAGTGAGAAGCGCGACCTTTTTCCCGCTACGAGCAGCGCGTATCGCAATAGCTGCAGCAGTCGTCGTTTTGCCGACACCTCCTGTTCCCAGAACAATGCATGAAGAAATTGTTTCATTAAAAACAATCTTTTCCTCTAATGCTGTAGGAAGTTTCTTGTGAAAAGAAAATCTAGAGAGCAAGCCCTTTTTCTTATTGGGTTCACTCGTGATAGGTGCTTGCGCAAAAAGGGGAACAAAAATATCTGCAAAGTTTTTATTGATTCCATAGGAATTACCAGTTTTCATCACACGACTTTTGTTAAGAATGACAGCCGCAATTTTCATGTGTAATTCATCTTCAAGATTAAAAATAAATTCTCTGCATTCGCTCAAAGGCATGGCGTGATCTAGGGTCACGACTACTACCTGAGATAAATGCGGATTACGCAGAAATTCTCTGGCAGCATCGCCCTGTTTTCGGATCACTCCACTTCGGGCAACGGCGTTTGCGTTTTCGCTGACATTAAATAATGACCTTGCGTGTCCCGTCGAAGGTGCGTCGATAATAATTCGGTCCCACTTCCCTGATTCCGCCTTGGCTCGAATATCGCCGATGACGAGCAGCTCACGCATTCCTGGAACGATATTGGCTACCATGTCGAGCAGGCCCGTTTTGACGAGTCGCGTGATTATGCTTCCCATGCGTTTAGCGGACAAATAATTCACCAATGCACTGCTAGGAGTAATGACCGATACGTCACACCCAAGCTTGGGGGAAAGAAAACTGTCTTCATTGGCATCGGCAGGGATGCCCAAGAGCTCGTCGGTTTGTGAATCTCTATATAAAGAGACAAAAAGTACTCGCTCGCCACGCGAAAAGGCCTCGCGGCTCAGTAGAGTAGCAACCGTAGTTTTACCTACACCACCCTTACCCGTAACGAATGTGACTGGCGCGCCCATGATGATCTCACCAAGAGCTTGTGAAGATAACTCTCGTACGCGCGAAGTAGCTGATTGGGAAAATGGGATCACGTTACCCATGCTAATCAAGTCTGTCTCTGTACGTTTTAGTCGCCTACGCTCATTGCGCAGACTTGCACTCTTATTGTGTGTTTTTGGAATTGTATTGTGCACTCTCTTGCCCAATGCATTTGCGGCGACGCCAGATGCGGGATCAACCATTAATGTTTCAAATGTGCATATCGGTGGGTTTATGGATCCACATAATGAAGCATTGATTTCACAAACGCTTAAAAGTGCAAAACAAAATAATGTAAGTCTTTATGTCATTCAGCTGGATTCCAACGGGGTAGCCGGTGCAGACATTAATCGCATTGCCAGAAAGCTTTCTCAAGCGGATTTTGTTGTTGCAATTTGGGTTGGGCCAACAAATGCAGTTTATTCCGATCTACTTTCTCCGTTGCTCGAAGCCGCAGATTTTGTAGGTGCTGCAGATAAGTCGTTGGCTACGAAAGCCGGAGCAAGTATCGTTGCGCCGAGTCTGCGTGAATTTCTTGCACAACTTGATCAAAAAAGAGTTGGGCGTCTCGATTACGTACTGGACACTGGATGTTCGAAAAAAGAAATCACTGCAAAGGATACATCCGTAGGTGCGTGTCATGACGTGAAACTTGCAAAAAACGAGAACTTTCAACTGAATATTGCACCTCGATTTGAAAAACTTTCTCCTATTGCTAACCTCGGCCACTCGCTCATAAAACCAAGTTTTGCAGTGGGACTCCTTGTTATGGGGCTGTGTTTACTTGCCTTTGAATTTTTTGCAGCATCGGTTGGAGTGGCTGCCATTGCAGGGACCATTGCGAGTTTATGTGGAGTGTATGGTCTTGGATATTTACCCACACAGTGGTGGGCCGTGGCACTTTGCATCTTGGGTGTAGGCGCGTTGGTGATCGACGTTCAAGCAGGCGGCGTGGGTTTATATACAGTCGTGGGTTCAATTTCTATTTTTGCAGGAACATTTTTTGCGACAGATCGTTCAGGTCCGTATGGCGTGACAATAGTTGGGGCAATCATTATTACGATTATGGCTTTGTTGTTTGCGGTGGGTGCAATCCCTAGTTTGATTCGTACTCGTTTTGGAACACCAACAATTGGACGCGAAGATTTTATTGGTGATGAAGGGATCGCCGATGGAGATATTGATCCTGAAGGTTCGGTCAAACTTCGGGGAGGTTCCTGGAAAGCGCGCACGAATCATGCGACTCCTATTAAAGACGGCGAGAAGTGCAGGATTATCAAAATTGAAGGAATCATTCTTGAAGTCGAACCCCTTGTTGGTGCTGCCAAAGATCATCGAGAAAAACATCAATCATAAAATTGACTGTTTGGGACAGCTTTTCGCAAGGGAATACCTGGTAAGCACACTGAGTGAATACGGGATGATGAGAAAAACTTCTGTGTTGTAACTACAGAGGTTATGACAATGGCACAGACGATTACACCCCTATATTATGCAGCATCGATAAGTGGTTATCGTCCTGCGCAAATAGATAGGCCATCACAAAGCGCGAATACTCCCAACTTTGCGCGTCTCGCACGTGAGCAGGGCATTCGGGAAAGACATTACGCTGCCCGAATCCGTAATGTTCCGAGCGCTGATTCGCTGGAAAGAGAACACGCACTGCGCACTCCTGATCACAATCTTTACAACGGTTTAGTTTCGCGCCGTCAAAAACGAGTACATGAACGAACAAAAGACGAAATCGATCTAGAAGAAGATGCTCTTGACAATCCAATGGCGAAAAAAGAGAACATCGCCGAGAAGTCAGAAATTGGACGTCTTCGACGAGCTCTTGATCGTGGTGAAAGATTAAGTTCATCGGATCTTGCTCGGTTGGGTGAAATGAATTCCCCAGAAGCGCGAGACCTTGAACGAACACATGAGCAAAGACGCGAACCCAAAGGTGGGTTCACGCTCTCACCAGTAAAACTTCTTATTCGTAGTTTGTAATCATAAAAGACAGATGAGTTCCTCGCAGGCGTTGATAGCCGGATCATAGGAAATTCGACGTTGGTCGGGAACAACAAACTCTACTTTTTCGTAAAATCGGAGAGCAGCAATATTATCGGAGGTAACGTGTAAGTAAAGTCGGTCAGCACCTTGTTCTCTTGCCCATTGCTTCGTTATGTTGACTAGTTTTTCTGATATTCCAGATCCACGAAAGTCCTTACGTGTCCACATGGAAACGATTTTGTATTCATCGGCAGTGGTTTCATCGAATTTCATGCAGCCAATCAGACCAATGCCAGCACCGTCCTCAATTGCAATAAAACTCGCGCCATTTTCACAGCGTGCTCTCCATGTATCCTCCGTAAATGCAAGCTCACGTTCCAGCGTTGATGTAAATGCATAAGGTGCATCGGCTAATGCTTCAAGGCGCACGTCTCGTAAGAGTTCCCAGTCTGAGGAATTGATCATTCGTATTTCTGCCATGAATCATTGTTTCACATGCAGGTGACTTCGAGAAAGCTATTTATCTATATTCGCTAATAGCTCAGCCATGTGAGCCGTGCACGTTGCAAGCTCAACGGGTGGACAAATGTTGGTCACAATGTTGTGCGCTAATTCGCGAAGGGCAACAGCGGCTGGCGATTCACGAATTGCTTGGCTATCACTAATTACAATCGGAATGCCGTTGCTATTTGCACCCGTGATTTCTGGTTCAATCGGGATCTGTCCAATCAAATGAGTCGCCAATCGCTTCGCTAAGCGAGCTCCGCCACCTTCACCAAAGATGGCATGCTGTGTTCCGTCGGGAGCAGAAAAATAACTCATGTTTTCGACGACCCCAATGATGGGCATGAAACTTCTTTGTGCCATATCGCCTACACGCGCAGCAACTTGTTGCGCTCCGCGCGCGGGTGTCGTGACAACCAACATTTCACTTTGGGGAACCAAGCGCGCCAGCGCCATTTGAATATCGCCCGTACCCGGAGGCATATCGACCAATAAGTAATCGAGATCTCCCCACGCAACATCAGTCAAAAATTGTTCGACAGCCTTGGCCAAGATGAGGCCTCGCCACATCAGTGCACTCTGATCATCATCCACAAGAAATCCCATGGAAACTACTTGGAGCTTTCCTTTGCCTATATTCTTTTCGTGTGGTGTGATTTTTCCGTCTTCCCCACCAAGTCGACCATTGACGCCCAACATCGCGGGTTGTGAAAATCCCCAAATGTCAGCGTCTAAAACGCCAACAGAAAATCCTTCGCTGGCAATGGCTGCTGCAAGGTTGGCGGTAAGCGACGATTTTCCGACACCACCCTTCCCACTCGCCACGGCAATCACGCGGGTGGTCGGGTCAACGGCTATGGGCGTTGCATTGTCACGCGCATTTTTTCGTGCCGTATCCATAAGAGTTCGTTTTTCTTCAGCAGTCAATTCTCCGAAAGTGACAATGACGTCGTCAATTCCTTCGAGAGTTGCGACTTTGCGAGCTACATCAGATTTGATTTGATGGCGCAAGGGACACCCTGCCGTAGTGAGCGCAACGGTAACACGTGCAG
>CAYMMG010000013.1:0-52800 GCA_964391505.1 uncultured Burkholderiales bacterium
CACTTGCGGCGTGGGCCGATACTGAATTGCATGAGCAATTTGGTGGGGAAATGGTTTTTCCTGATGATGCACCTGAAGACAAGAACGCATTGCCTGAGTGGAGTTAGTAATTTTTCGAATACTTGTTCCACCAAGAACGAAGTTCTTTTTCCGCTAACGGTGATGTGACATTTACAACTAGCAGCTTTTCGGTATCGATCGCCATAAGTCGCGTATTTTTCTGCACGATTCCTGTGCGAACATATTGGTTTATTTCGTGGGTATCGTTGATAAGACCATATGTAGTAGTCAATGCCATGACATCGTTAAGAGTAGAAAAAAATTCGAAGTGTATCCTTGTTCCATCTACGATGCAGTCGAATGTGAAATTTCCGCCGAATGTATTTTCGCCTTTCGCGCAAGTAGGAAGAGAATCCTCAGGAGCGCGCTCTTTGCTTTTTTGATCTTCCGCGATTTGTTCCGCGTGCAGTGGTCCAGAAAGACTTGACTTCTCGAGAGAATCGTCAGCAGGTACAGCAAAAAAGAATAAGAGAATAACAACTATGGCAGTTGCCACAAGCGCTGCTGTTTTTTTAGGCGAGAGTCTGGCGTGCTCGTGGAAATGGGGCATTGACTTATTTTTGTAAGTTCTTGCTTTTTCTTTTTTCACTCCAGTACTATACAATAAAACACAAGAAAAAGCATGATAAGGGGGAAACGGTGTCTATTAGTCAGCATATCGTCAACGAGGTTACGTGGATATCCATGACTAGTGTGGGCTTACTGTATGTCATGGTGCTGCTTTTTCGCAAAGGGTGCTCACGTATTACACGATACCTTTCAGGGCTATCTCTGGTCGGAATTATTACTGTCCTTTCACCGCAATATGCCTCCTCAGCTGTTCGTGACTCAGCGTACCGAATAACCTACGTTCAAGACAGAGAAAATGAGTCGGTGCAGGAGGATCCATGGGCTTCGCCTGCATCTGAGGTTGCTGTGACTTCATTGCCTCCGAGCACTTCGACACAGCCAACACTACCGACAATTTCAACAACGTCACCAACATCGACGCTCAGTGTTAACGCAACTTCAACACTACCTCTTGAGAACACAAGTGAATCTCAGAGCGACGACGCAAGCCGAACTTCCTCTCCGAAAACGGAATCACCGCGAATCAAAAGAGAATCGTACCGAGTGGTAGCTGGCGATAATCTTTGGACGATAGCTCGTGCGCACATCCGTCCGGGTGAATCTGTTGACGAATTGTGGAAAACCATTATTGCAGAAAATATTTCTACATTGCGTTCGAAGAATCCCAATCTCATTTACCCTGGTGAAGAAATCATTCTTTCCCATCACCAGTAGTAGTTATCCCCATTGTCCTTTTATTGTGCGACTAGTAGGTGATCCGTCTTCATTATTGTGGGGAGAGCTTTGACGCCGTTTAATCGAAGATCCGGCTTCGTGAATGTGTTCAGTGTTCTTTTGAGAATGAATGTCATCGAGCTCATGCTCAGCCATATGAGCGAGAACTTTAGCGAGCTGAGAAACTTGAACAGTCCAAGGAAGCTGAAGTTGTTGTAAGAGAATTCCGATGCGACTGGAAAATTCACCTTGCCATATCGCAAGTGCATTGGGAAGATCGTTTGTCGCAGCAACGGAAACCCGGGAATCTTTAATGATGATCATCAACTTTTGTACTTCAAGGGCAACGGCATCAATGAGAGCCTTGACACGTTCTCGAGCTTCAGAACGAATATGACTTGCGGCCATCGTTGATTCGACAATGGCTTCAGCAATATTTTTTTGCACTTCTTGTGCGATGTCGAGAGGGTTGAGGGTGGTTAGCCATTGAGCAATAACGTCTTCATCGTCGCCTGTATAAGCAAGTTCCATCGGGGCCGACTCAGATCGGGCCATGGCAACCGCATTTTGTAACTGAGTAACTTGATTTTCGAGATCTTCGATGCTGTCAGCACAGAGTTGAATAACTGCATCAACTGTTTCAGTAGCGTACCCAGATTTGGACGTGGGAAAAGAAGCGGTTCTCAGTTCCTGGCTGCTGATATTGCGATGTGCCATAGCTATTAATCGGCCTTCCATCGTTCGTGACTAAGCTCAAATATGGTTATATATTGCTTTCTCTCCCTTTTTATTAGAGAGGTGGCAATGTAGAGACGACTACGCGAGCATAGATCCATGAGAGAATTCTTCGGCTACAGCACACTCTGCAAGCACTTGGCTCACAATTCCACCTCGCTCTGGCTCATCGTCACCAATATTACGTCGTTCAAAAGTAGCGAGTGTTACACCGAGCGCTTCATCGTAATCTAACGTGCTCGAAAGAGACCCCTCTGAGACACTCGAAATGATTTTTTCGACATCGCGTGGCATGAGCAGCGTGGGGAAGCAGTACACACTTCGTGTAGTCGGTGGAATGATGACATACAGTCCTGCGCCCATGCTTTCAAAAAGTGGAGGAGCTGAGTGGACAGTGATGCTCACATCAGTGGTATCGACAAAATTCAAACCCTCGTACAAACTTTTCGTGTTTTGGTTGCGAATACATAAGTGAACGAGATCGCGCAGATCGCCGGGATGAAGATCTGCTCTTACCTCAGACGTGGGTGCGATGAAAATTTCTTTATCGTCCCCCGTAAGCGTCATCGACGCACCCGGCATGTGGTATACAATCGCCGTCGCAAGTCGTAGTTGAGCGAGATTGATCATACGCAAGGGAGTCGGCCTTTAATGATCATTCACGCCACATTTTTTATTATCGAAGTACCGGCCGAGCCGGATACTTCTCGCGGTCACTCGTCCCTCGTTCGCTGTGATTTATTATCGAAGTACCGGCCGAGCCGGATACTTCTCGCGGTCACTCGTCCCTCGTTCGCTGTGATTTATTATCGAAGTACCGGCCGAGCCGGATACTTCTCGCGGTCACTCGTCCCTCGTTCGCTGTGATTTATTATCGAAGTACCGGCCGAGCCGGATACTTCTCGCGGTCACTCGTCCCTCGTTCGCTGTGATTTATTATCGAAGTACCGGCCGAGCCGGATACTTCTCGCGAGCTCCTTCGTCATTGCATTCCTCAGGACTCCCTTCGGTCGGCTCCTTCCTGTGATCTGAGATTTGTGTTTTGCGATTTGATATTTAGCGCACAGTACGAAAAAAGCTTCCTAAAAGTGGGTCATTAAATCCCGGAAATGGCCGACATATAGAGAGTAATGGATAACAAGTGGAATAGTTTGACTATGCCGCGCTTGCATGGCGATGGCATTTCTCGTTCAATGCGCGAACGGTTTTCTCGCGCTGTTCGCAATCACGACAGAGCGCCCGAACAAGGAGCGCTTCTTGTAGAGATTCTTGTAGGGATGTTTATTCTCATCGTTGTTTTTACTGCGACTACTGTTGCTCTTTCGAACATGTCAGACATTCGTGTCAATATTGAACATCGTGATCGTGCATTGGCAATTCTCTCCAGTTACGAAGAACAGTCGCGTGTTTTTAAATGTGGGTTGATTGTCGATCGTATAGACGATGCGCTTGCTACAGATCCTTTGGGTGGTACTGCTCAGTTTACCCAGAGTGTGGAGAATTGCGATTTTGCAGCTAAGGCAACATTGGATGGTGTCGCGCAAAATCCTGCCGATCAAGACTTTGTCCTTCAAGAACCGGTGAACGAAAATGATACTGTTCAAAACTTTACGATTAAAATTCGATATTGGTGGGAGAGCCCCGGTAGTTATGTTCAATTTTCAACATGTCAAAGAATGGTTACCGACTATGGTCCATCTGGTGCCTTGCCCCTCATACTTGCCCGTGCCTTTTATGTGGGATGGAAAGAAAAAGGTGTTGATCGTTCGGAAACACTTGTTACTCGCGATGCAATTCCCTCGGACAATGTCGTTTTCGCATCGGGAAATCGATCAAGTGCGCTTGTGAATCGACCTTCCAGTGTGTCAGACGGGAGTGAATGGAATGCGATTATGTTTCCTATCCTGGCGTCAGGCGACACAGCAGTAGATCCTGATTTTTTTATTCGTCGCCATATTGATGGCCTTCTAGGGCAACCAACGAGATGTGTTTGGTTTCCTTACATTACGCCTGATGACAAATTGAGGTCAATTACCAATGAAGTCACTCCCTCCGAGGGAGTTCTACCTCGAGAGCTTCCTCCTCAATCGTTGGTGGTGGTGGGATAATGAAAAATCGCATGCGTTCGCTGATGTTGAAAAAAGACCAAAAAGGCTTTACCTTGGTAGAACTTCTAGTCGCAATGTTCATCGGCCTTATTGTGATGGCTATGTCTGTTGCTATTCTGGGCACGACCAATTCAACTGCTCTTCGTGTATTATCAAAATCGGATGCTCAACAGAACACGCGAAATTCGATAGGAAAAATATTTGCAAGTCTTGCGGATGCCGACAGTCTTCAGTTGTGTCGAGTCGCTGATAGCGAAGATAATCAAGAAAAAATTACTGATTTTCCTCCGGGTCGTCCAGGAGGTCTCGCTGCATTGGCTCCCGAAAACTGTAGGGAAACCGCGTCGAGTGGAAACGTTGTTGCGTGGGCAAAACCTAATCTCCTTTGTTATTTTAAAGTTGTCCGAAACGAAGGAGTTACTCCCAGTTCGATACCGGCCGATATCGTTTGTATTGGACGAGGGGGCGATGCAGTACGAAAAGTGTATTCCTCCGAAGCACCGCCAACGAATGCTCTTGCTGGTGGAATCGTGTATGGACTCGCAATACCTATACTTCACCCTTGTGTCGCTCCAGACGCTTCACTGATGCCAGATAAAAATTTCGTATACGTCTATAAATGCAAATCGAATGGTGTAATTGATAGTGCAATATATTGGCCAGGAGCATTTCTGGGACCCGACCCAGAAGAGCAAGGAGATATTTCCGTATTGGCAGATCTCGGGTCGTCACTTGCAGACGGTGCAGACCCAACTTCAAACCTTTTTACGTACACTCTCGATGGAGGAAGCGTAGCTGCAGATGGTTCTGTTCTTAGCGAAGATCTTTCAAAGATAATGGCAGTTGATATCAGAATGGACATTAATTTCAAGAGGACAGCAGGAAGTGTTGATAAGTATTTGTTTCGCCAGACAGTCGTTCTAAGAAAATCTAAAGCAGCATTAGGGGATGAATTCGATGGTTAATTTTATGCGCCAACGTCGAAATACTCCGCGCGAGGACAACGGTTTTGTTCTCATTACTGCATTGATGGTGATCTTTCTCACCATTTCTATTGTTGCAACCGTTGCGGCTGTCACTGCTTCTGACGTGAAGTCAAGTGCAATTGCACGAACAATCATTAAAACACGTTTTGTAGCTGAATCTGCTTCGGATGCTGTTTTTGCTCTCATCGCACGCGAGAAAGATGACTACGTACTTCATGCAGAAAAGTGGTTTTCTGTCGATCCCTATACTGGTGGAGACACTCCTGAAAACAACCCGCTTTATTATTCAACACACGATCCTTCGGGCTTTGGAACAGTATGGTTTTATTTTGGCGACGGACGCATTATCAAGTGTGAGGATGACGATACCGAAAATGTATGTTTCGTGGCACGAATGACTGAAATAAGTTCGTCCGCTTTTGCCCGGAATGAAGAAGTTGTTCTCGATGTGATTGCCCGCGGTGGATGTATCTCGACGGGAGATCCATCACAACCGCTTAAAAATTGTGTATACCGAAGCTTTCAACAGGTATTTTCTACTCGAACGTATGTCGATCAAGCTCTGATTGCAGGAAGCGAAGCGGGAGGTTTAGGTGCATATTCAAACGTGGCTTACCTGCCGAGTGACGTTGTTACGGGTAAGGTACATACCAACGGTGACTCGATTACTTATTGCGGCACTCTTTTAGATCCCCCAGCGTTTACTGCGCGTACGGGTAATGCCGAATCGGAAGATTTTTGTGGTGCTGGCCCTGCGCCAGATGTTGAGGCGAAACCTCAAGGAGAGTTTTTGCCGGGTCAAATTGATAAAGCGGGAAAAAATGTTGACAGTAGTGTATTCGAAGCACTTGCTGGCGGTGCATCGTCTTCCTATTACATATCCGGAGACGGCGGATGGATTGAACTGTTCCACAATGGAATAAAAATATACACAGCAAGTAATCCAAATCCTGATCTTATTACTTATCCTCCCAATGGTGTGATGTATGTCGAGGGGACAGTATATATTTCTGGCGAATTTTCCCGTGGCCTTTCCATATATGCAAGTGGTGATGTCTTAATCTTTGATGACATTACGTATCGATCGTCAGATGGTTCTGCAACGTTTACGGGAGATGGAGGCACTCTCGCTGCTGATGACTTGCCTCCAGATGCAATTCTCGGTATTGCAACGCCGGGAGAAATCGTGTTGGCCTGCGGTGACAAGAATCCAAATCCCGTGACGGCTACTCAATGCGATTCGCGTCATGTCGTTGCTGTGTTAGATGCACCTTACGGACGTGTTTATAACAATAGTTGGGGTGGCGACAACCCAGGAGATGGCGCCCCGGTGACAGATTGGGCAAACCCTCCACGTGCTGTGATTTATGGTTCCATTATTTCCTACTACCATCCTGTTTTTGGCTCATATTTTTCAACCCCATCGGCCCCCGGAGCGTATCAAGGAGCGTTGGAAAATGGATGGGCAAAAACTATCATGTACGATCCGCGCCTTGCTGATCAGCAACCTCCGTATTTCTTTCGTACATCTCAAGCAAATGTTGTTCGGTCCACTTTGGATGAATCTCCATGTAAGTCAACCGTGGTTTATGCAAGCGGCGGAAGTATTTGCATTTAGCGACAATAAGCAATGAGTCAAAAGGCCTAATTACCTGTTAACTGAGTATATAAAGACGCCGAAATACCTATGACACCAATAATTCTCAAAGGCTGACACTTCAATATGGTGCAAGGAGCGAATAGTGGGATTAACACTCATACATGGAAATAGCGAACGAAGCACTAAGCCTCGCGTTATTGTCGTTGCGGAAACCGACGTTCATGAGGCCTTGCTGTCCGACCCCGAACTTGATGTGTATCCAGAATGTTTTGACTACGATTCATTCGTAAAGGCATCGCTTTCAAAATCGATATCTACGAACAACGCTATAGTTCTTGTTTCTGATTCGCTCTCTCAACGCGTTGCTCCCCTCGAAGCCGTCATCGCTCTTGTGCGAAGCAATGTTGTACTCATTCCATGGAAATCAAGTGAAGAGGAAATCGGAACTCTCAATGTCGCCTCTTCATCGCCGCGACCAACTGCAAATACTCTTCGTCGTGCGATATTTCAACATGCAGGCATGAAGGATCTTCCCGCGCGATTTGATGGCGATGAATATATTGAAGAGCCGCCCGACGCACATGTAATGAATTTTTCTACTCATGAAATGAACGAGACTCCACAGGCACCTATTCCTTCCCACGCTGATTATGTAGCCCCCGTGGAACAACGTATTGAAGTTCAACAACCCGTCACCGAAGTGCCCTCCATGCCAGTCGAAGAAGTCGCGTCGCGCACCAAATCAACTCAGGTAGAAGAACCGTCGTTTCTTCCAGAATACTTTTCTCATAATAAGGACTTGCGACCAGAAAATTCTATTAGCGCATGGAGTATTCCTGCGCCTGAGAGTGGAACTACGTCTGCACCTGAGAATCTCGATGAGGGTCTAGTGCCCACGCATATTTCAGATGAGTTAAAGCTCGACGATTATGTTTCTCATGCCGCAGATATGGACGTATACGAAGAACAGGCGTCTACCGTTACTAGTGCCCATCCTGGAATAGCCTTTACGCCCTCGGACAGTGATGGTAGCCCTCAAATGTGGTCGATGTTTGATACGAACATTGACCATTCACAAAGTTCGTCGTTAATGTCAGATTTTCCTGATGGAAATGATCACCGAAAAGTAGTGAGTCTCGCCGAGCCTCTCGTTCTGTGCGTTTACTCGCCTAAAGGTGGTGTAGGTAAAACGTCAATCTCTGTCAACTTAGCTGCGCGTTTGGCGTATACAACACGCCTGCAGGTCTGCATTGTTGATCTTGATATAGCTTTTGGAAATGTTGGTACACGTCTTGGTTTGTACAATCCAACAGTGCGAGAACTTCTCAATGAAGCACATCTCGATAGTGAATCTCTGGCACGTAATCTTGTTTACGATCGGCGCTCCGGTCTATTTGCGCTCCTTGCACCTTTGCGTCCAGAAACGGGAACGAACCGACGAAAATTTTCTCCCATCACGTATAAGAAAATTCTTTCTCTTCTTAAGGAGCGATTCGATGTAGTCATCTTGGATTGTCCCGTTGAGTTGCGCGATCCGCTTGTCTCTGGTTTCGCTTTAACGCAAGCAGGAAAAATAATCATGGTTGTTAATAATGAACAAGCGACATTGTTGGATGCACGTCGTGCGTTGGAGGCGATGTGTCGTCCCAAAGATTCACAACGTCTCCCAGGTCTTGGTCTTGATCCAACCACGGTGGGAATGGTAGTGAACCAAAAAGTCGAGAACGTAGGACGAGAGGTCGATGACATTAAAGCGATTCTCGGCGGGGGAGACCTCGAACACCCCAGCCGACGTGTTGAGATTCTTTCGGTGATTCAAGATGATCGTCAATTGTGGGTAGGAAATGCCAACATGGCCCGCACAGTAGCTACGAGCGGTGAGAATGATGTCGATCAGTTACTTGACGAGATGTGGCACAAAATTCTTCCCCAAGAATCTACGGCTCAGCTTGATTCACAAGAGTTCGCGGGGTCACAAAGTCCCTTGGATGAAATCTTCTCGTCTCGTGGGAACGGCATGTCAAAGAAAAAAAGAAAATTTAATCTCTTTAAACACGAATAGTGTTTGGAGAGAATAAAGCTGAACAAAGGAAAAAAATGGCTGATCGTGATCTTGCTGTACTTGATACGAGTCACACCGCACGCAGTGTAGCGGCGAGGCTTGCCTTGCCTATTCATCGCAAAGGCGATGATGAGGAAGAAGCTGTTCTTGTTATTATTCATGCGGAAAAGGATCTCGAAATTTTGGATTGGGCACGCGGAATTCGCAAAGTTGTCGGCATTCTCGCATGGGAATTGCCAGAACGGATTTTGGTAAAAGTTCTCGAACTCGATCTGCCTGTTCTCGTAGGCCATGTGGGCGAAGAGCAATTGAGATCCCTGGTCAAATGGGGTGGAAAGAAAGTTAATAATGACGTCGAGAGAGAGCGTGCTGAGCGTTTGGCTCAAATAGAAGAGACCTTCCATGACGAGCCATTGATAGCTGCCGATGCTAAGTAGGTGTTGAGACGAGCGGCAAACTGTCCAATGCGTTCTCGCAATACCAATAATGTGCAATTTCAGGCCAGAAATTGTCGAATAATGGTGTTTATAATGCGTTAAGTCGCGTCGTTTTTGTGACGATTTAAGGACATTATTAGAGAATTGGTTCCGTTTATTCCGGTCATGGACGACTCGTTTCGGCTGACAGATAAGTGTCAGATAGGAGGTGTGATGTGATTAAAAAGAAAGACAAGAGCAAAGATGAGCCTCGCCCCAAAAAGGGAAAGGAAAGCGTTTCCGATCCAGCTTTACAAACATTGGTCGGCATTGAAGTTGATGGAACCGAAGTCCATGTTGCGTATGTCGAAGGCAATGGAACTGTTCATGTCGAAAATTTTCGTGAGATCTCGTCTGTTAAAGCTCTTGACGCTGCGCTCAATTCGATACCTCCGCGTGCAGAAATTGTGCGTGTTGCATTTACAGGTGGCCGACAATATGTTCGTCGAGTAGAAGTACCTGTTGTTCCTGAACGAGCAATGCGAGCCGCCATGATGGCAGTCGCTGAAGAAAATTTACCAATTGTTCCTGGTGCAGCTTCCGTCGCAGGACTCATTATTGGAAATCCTGATACTGATCGCGATATTGACGATCCACGGGGAGCGTCGAAAGCGATCAATATGGTGATCGCAGCAGTCGAATCTGACGATCTTGATCCTGTCTGGCATCGTCTCGGTGGACGTCGAGCGCCTATTACCTCTGCTTCTTTTCTGCTTCCTGCCGATGGGCTTTACCTGAGAGTTGCACGTGCCACATCAGAAATGATTATCCTTCGTGGAGGAGTCCCCCTCCTTGCTCGCTCGCTTCGTGTAGGTGGTCTCGATGAACTCGAGCGTCGAATACAAGCGGGAGAACAATCATCAGTTGCTCCTTCCTTCGACAGTGCAGTTGAAAATTCGGACGATGGAAAAAGTGCAGCTGAAATAACAGACTCCTATCTTGATGAATTAGTAACGGAATTTCGCAAAACGCTGGTATTTTGGAAGAGGGAAGGAACTGAAGTCCCTTCCGATATTATCGTTTTGGGTGTCGGTGCGACTATTCCCACGCTTCTCACACGAGTTCGAGATGCTGGTTTTAACATAAGTCCAATTCCTGAGCCTCGTGATGTTCACTTGGCCATGGCTGACCATGAAAAACCAGTCGCTTTCCAAGCCCTTGCTGCTGCATATTCTGATTTTTCTCAGCAACCATATGCGATCTTGCCGAACCCTGTTTATGATGCACAAAAACTTGCTGCGAAGGCTAAAGCAAAACAGCGTACTGTCATGATGATGAGCGCAGGTGTTATTGCGGTCATCCTTGCACTTGCAATTATTCCTTTAGGGTATGCAAAAACTCGTGAAGCACTAGCTACGTCGGCAAAAAATGAAGCAGAAAAAAATATTGTCCAATTTCGACCTTTAATTTTTGCTAACGATCAACTTGTTGCAGGTGAAAGTGCAGCAGAGGCATTAGAAACTAGTGTTCCTGCATATACGAAGGTTATTTGCTCTGTGTTGAGTTCTGCCCCGGCTAAATATCCTACAGATTTCAAGAGTCTTGCGATAGCGACGACAGAAACAGGGCCTTCTGTTGACACTTCGGTTTCTATCCACGACGATACTCCCGGCTTTGAGGTTATAGGTGATTGGGAGACTCGTTTGCAAAAAATGATTAGCTCTAGAGACATTACCGTTGGATCGTTCAGATTCAATTCTGATCAACAAACTAAGGACGTTTCCTTGCGATGGGTGGATCCAATTGCCCTTGAAGCATTTAAAGTTCCGAATGTGCAAAGCTGCGCGGGATATAAAGACGGACTTTCGGAACGTCAACGCAAGAGAATCGAAATGGGCTATGACGCAAATGATGAAACAGTAACTTTCAACGATCAAGGGAAATTGGTATTTGTCAAGAATGGAGAAGCAGCGCCTGATCTGACTGCCACCTCCACAACGACGACCACGTCTACGACTAAACCTAAGGCAACGACGACTACAACCGTTCCCGTAACAACAACGGGAGGTGCGGTCCAATGAACAAGCGTGAACGTAAACTCTCTTTTCTTCTAATGCTGTGTGCTGGTGTTCTTGTGCTCGCCTTCTTCGCAATGGTTATCCTTCCACAGTATCAAGCTATGTCGAAGAAAGCCGACGAAGCTACGGTTGCAAAAAACAATGCAGAGAAAGCGCTGAAGACTGCACAGGAGTTGAAGAAGAATGAGAAGAAGATCACTACTCGATTAGCGAACTTAAAAGCACGTATCCCAAGTTCGCTAGAGCTTTCTAATGTTATTAATCGAATTGATGAACGCGCTGTTCAAAATAACTTGCAGTGGCTCCAGGGTACACCTGAAACCACTGCTGTGGCAGCACCGGCAGCAGTCGCTGATCCGGCAGCGGTACAAGGTGATGCCCAGGCAATTACTGAGGCTCCACAACTAAATCGTCACGATTTCAGTATCGTTGTTCAAGGTTCTATGGATAATTTTGTTCAGTTCATGGCCGATCTTACGGATAAAAGCATCGGTCGAATTATTGTCATCAACTCGCTTGATGTTCAATTTCAATCCGGTCCAAAATTGATCCAAGCCACGCTCAAGTTACAAGTTATTGGATGGGATCAAGGTGCCGATATTGGGGCTGATGGATGTATAACGGGTACTGGAACTCCTACAACCAATAGCCCTAACGATCCAGCATGTAACCGCACCACTGTCACGGACTAACCCAAGAAAGGCTTGAACGGATGACCATGTCGACACATCAGAACGAGGATGAGAAAGAGATAGAACCAGAAGGTTCTCTAGTTCCTGCTGTCATAGAATCGGGTAAGTCTCTCGTTCCCGCTGTCGTAGAATCTGACGGTTCTCTCATTCCGGCTTCTGGAGAAAGTTCTCACGAAGGTTTGATGACTTCATCGGCTGGAACCTCTCTCATGATCAATGAGGACTTTCTTTCATTTGTTGATGCTTTGGAAAAAGCAGGGTATGACGACCGTGATCGAGCAATGAAGGCAATTGAAGCAGGTAAGCATTTTGGAATTCGTCCCCTCCGTGCATTATTGAGGTCAGGAGTTCCCCTCGAAACCCTTGAGCGTGCAGCGTGGATTAAGCAGGGGTATGAAACGGTTGATGTAACACTCGCAATGGTTGATCGGGATCGTTTTGCACAAATCCCTATTGCAAGTGCGAAGAGGCTTGTTGCTGTTCCGCTTAAGACGGACGATGATCATCTTCGCATTGCTGTTGCAGATCCTACAAACATCGATGTGCTCGATGATATCGAACAACTTTTTGTTGGAGAAGACATTGAGCTTGTTGTTGCAGAGCCTGCAGCAATCCGTGATGTGCTGACGATTTTGGAGGCACGAGGACGTACCGATGAAATCCAAGTTGATCTCGACAAAGTTCAAGAAGAAGTAACTGTTAAAGATAGCGGGAGTGATGGAAAAATTGCTCGCCTGGTTAACACGCTTGTTGAAAATGCCGCACAACAAGGAGCATCAGATATTCATATTGAACCCGATGGTACAGACGTTCTTGTGCGATACCGTATTGATGGGGTTTTGCACGTCGTGACTAAATATCCCATCGCAACAACCTCAGGAATCATTAATCGCCTTAAAGTTATTGGTGGCCTCGACGTAGGTGAACGACGTGTTCCACAAGATGGACGTTTTGATATAGAAATAGAACATCGTGCAATTGATATTCGACTTGTGACACTTCCTACAAGCTGGGGAGTGGAAGGTGCTGTCATGCGTCTGCTCGATAGAGGAAGCAAGGTCGCTAAGTTAGAAGATTTGGGGTATTCGCAACAGGTGCTCGATAGTTATATACCTCTTATCACTGCGACGCAGGGAACGCTATTAGCAACGGGACCTACTGGATCGGGAAAAACGACAACTCTGTATGCAACGCTTGAACGTATCGCGACACCAGACATTAAAGTTCTTACAGTTGAAGACCCTGTGGAGTATCGTTTCCAGGGAATCACACAAATCCAGGTGAACACCAAGGCTGGAATGACATTCCCACGGGCACTGCGTGCATTTATGCGTGCAGACCCCGACGTGATTCTCGTTGGTGAGATGCGTGATGGCGAAACAGCGTCTATTGGAATTCAAGCTGCTTTAACGGGACACTTTGTGCTTTCGACTGTTCACGCCAACTCTGCATCTGCTGTTCCTACGCGACTAATTGATATGGGTGTCGAACCTTTTCTTGTTGCATCGTCTTTGCGAGGAGTTATCTCACAGCGATTGGTGAGAAAACTGTGTGACAAATGTTATGAACCCATCAAAGTGAGCGATGCAATTAAACGGGCATTTCCTTGGATAGGTGATCCGCCCAAAGTTTTATATAAGGCGCATGAAGAGGGGTGCGGACATTGTCATCGCACGGGGTATACCGGTCGTACAACTTTGGCTGAAGTTCTTCACATTGATGATGATATTGCTCAACTTATTTCTCGCAATGCAACGGCACACGAAGTGGAAGCATTGGCTGTTCAATCAGGGATGATAACTATTTTGCAGGATGGATTGACTCGTGCAGCACAAGGAATAACGTCAATTGATGAGCTTTCACGGGTGGTGGGATAAATGTCTGGATCATATACATACGAAGCGTTTACACGATCGGGTGAGGAAATTCACGGCTCTATTGAAGCGGAGAATGAGTCCGAAGTGCGGACAGTGCTTGGCCAGCAAAATCTTCTCGTGATGAAAGTTAATCAAATCGGGGGCGATTCCTTTGCCAAAAAAGAATTTAACCTTCGTAAGAAAGCAAGTGTAAAAGATATCGCATGGCTCGCACGCTCGCTTGCAACAACGCAAGCATCAGGTCTGCCGGTCTATCCTGCACTTGCAATCCTTGCCCGACAAAGAGCAAAAGAACCCATAGGTAAAATTTTGACACGCGTGCATAAAAAAGTGGGAGACGGTGCTTCTCTTACCGGCGCCTTTCGTGAAGAACACGATAAGGTCGGAGAACTTTCTTGCGCCATGATTGAAGCAGGTGAAGTTTCCGGTCGTCTTGATGAGTCTCTTGAACACTTAGCAACAATTACAGAATCACGTCTGAGAATTAAACGCAAAATTCGGTCGGCAATGATGTATCCCATCGTTGTTATTTTTATTGCGGGCTCAATGGCGACAGGAATGCTCACCATGATCGTTCCACAATTTGAAGAGATTTATTCTCAGCTAGGTGGACAGTTGCCTCTTCCTACCAGAATCGTTATTGGCCTAAGTCACCTTATGATCAAATTGTGGTGGGCTTATCCGCTGGCTTTAGCAGGGATCGTTGCTATCGTGGTGCAGTTCCAACGCTCTCCTAAGTTGAAGTTGAAATGGCATAAAGCCATATTGAAGTTTCCGATATTTGGAAAACTTATTCATAAAGCTGCGTTTGCTCGCTTGACTCTTGTTCTATCATCGCTCATGAACTCAGGAGTGGGTCTATTAGAAGCTCTTACATTGGCAGGGAACGCTTCAGGTAATTTGGCAGTTGCGGAAGCTCTCCAGCGGGTACACGACAAAGTTCGCGAAGGAAGTTCACTTGCGGCAGCAATGAAAGGTGAACCACTAGTTCCTGAAGTGATGACGGAACTTGTAAGCATGGGAGAGGATACGGGTACAGTGCCTTCTTTGCTGGATCGGTATGGAAAGACCTTGGATGATGAAGTAACAACTGCAGTGGATGGACTTACATCACTGATGGAACCTCTGTTGATTGTGGTTTTGGGTGGAATCATTGGAAGTCTTGTTGTGGCATTCTGGCTTCCCATTCTGAATGCTCCCAAACTTATTGAACAACAAGGTGGATAAAAGCTTGGTCTTAGCTTCAGAGACGCCGTTCCGCTAGCATATCCAAACTGTGTCATTGACATATAGGGCGGTGTAGCCGAGCGGTTCAGGCACAGGTTTGCAAAACCTGGGACACGGGTTCGAATCCCGTCACCGCCTCCCTGTGTTTATAGTCGTCGCGCCGGCAGAGCCGGACACAAACTCGCGGTCGCTCCTCCGATCGCTCCCTGTGATTGGTTGTTTATATCGTTGCGCCGGCAAAGCCGGACACAAACTCGCGGTCGCTCCTCCGATCGCTCCCTGTGATTGGTTCGACTCCATTGTCATCCAGAGGGCTTTAGCCCGAAGGATCTCCGCGCAGCGGTGTGTTGGGAAGAGAGGCTTCGCTCATTGATTATTCTTGTTACGCGAGCACGCGACGAAGATAGAGCGTATGCACATGTCGTAATATGACTGGCATGATTCTCGTTTCCAACGACTTTCCTCCCAAAGTGGGAGGAATACAGAATTACCTCTATGAGCTCTGGTCGCGGTTGCCTCTTAGTGATACTCGTGTAATTACAACGAAGTATAAAGGTGCTGGTGAATTCGATAAGCGGCAAACTTTTGATATCGAAAGGTATTCAAAAATTTTATGGCCTACGCCAAAGTTGGCGAGTCACGTAAATGCTGTCGTGCGCGAACTTAAATCCGATGCGGTCCTCATCGATCCTTTGTTGCCAACAGGTCTGCTGACGTCACGTATTGACAATGCCGCAAAAATTTTGATTATTCATGGTGCAGAAGTGACTGTGCCTGGGAGAATATATCCCACACGACATCTCATCAAGAAAGCTGCGCGTGATTGCGATGTGGTTATTAGTGCTGGTAATTATGCCGCGCGCGAACTTGTCCGAAGCCTGGGACAACCAATTAATCTCGTTCGTATTCCCCCTGGAGTCGATACGAAAACGTTTTCGCCTCCAACGCGCGAGCAGAAACTCCTTGCCCGTCAACAACTCTGTTTGGAACTCAATATTGATGAATCGTCTCGCATCATTCTTTCTACAAGCAGAATCGTTCCGCGCAAAGGTTTCGATGTAGGCATTTCTTCACTTGCAGATTTAGAAAAAGATATCCACTTAGTGATTATTGGTAAAGGACGTGACCAGAAACGACTTGTTGCATTGGCCGATAAACGGGGCGTAAGTGATCGTGTTCATTTCCTGGGATCTGTAAGTTTGACAAAACTCGTTTCGACGTATCATGCAGCGGATCTCTTTATGATGCTGTGTCGTGATCGTTGGGCGTCATTAGAAGCCGAAGGTTTTGGAATTGTTTTCTTAGAAGCTGCAGCCTGTGGTCTGCCTGTTATCGCCGGTCGCTCCGGAGGAAGCGCAGAGGCGTTGCTGCACGGGCGAAGCGGATATGTAGTGGATCCAGAATCAGTGTCCGAAATTCGAGATCGTATACGTTCCATTTTGGATGACGATAATACTCGTGAAGTATTTGGGCGAGAGGGGCGTAACTTTGTCGAACACGACCACTCCTATGACTACCTTGCGACGTTACTTTTGCCGCTTGTGTCAGGAGATCTGTCGTCGGCCCGCCCCTTCGACGGATAACAGTTAAAGGAGTCATCCTGAGTTTACGAAGGATCTCAACGTTACATATGGCCTCCTCTACTCTGGGGAGGGTCCGACCTTGGAAAAGAATATTCGCTTCGTAGCACTGTTTTCTCTTTTACAAGATCAGACCCTGACTTCAACAGAGAGCCTTCGCTTAGGCTCAGGATTCCCTACGGTCGTTGTTCACACCATACTTTGAGATTTTCTAAAGCTGAGGACACAATTTTTTCAGTAGCTTTTCTTTTCATGAATCCCGGGAGCGCAACAGCCATATCTAATGCGAGCGTGTAAGTTACGGTGGTGTCTGTTGGTGTGCTTTCCATGAGTTCATATGTACCCTTCAGTGAGCTGACCATGTTGCCCGACTCAAGTGTCCATGTAATCGTCTGTGGATAATTTTCGTAATGAAACCGATACACATGTGTAATTGTTTGTCCCATTGCACGTGAAATAAATTCTGCCGTAATAGCTCGTCCGCGTTCATCGCGTTCATGGACGTTTACTTTTTCGATTTCGGGAATCCACTGAGGATATTCGTCTAATTCCAGGACAGCTTCTAGCACTCGTCCAGGTTTTGCCTCGATTGTTATTTCCTGGGATGCATGTTCAGTCATACACACACTATATTGCTTATGTATGAATGAGAACCCAAATCTGGTAGCTACTGCTTTACTGGCGTTGAATCAGCTCCAGACGATGAAAGACAAAGTTGATCCAGAAGTGTTTAGTTTGCTTAACGCGAGCGGCCATGAAGCCATAGCTAGTGCACACCATTTTCTCGACGCATGTGAAAAGGTTTTGGATTCACTCGTCTCATCCCAAGCTGAAGAATTATCTTTAGCTGAAGATGAAGCTGAAGATGAGGACGCATCAAACAATGTTGTGACCTTTAATCGCGAAGCGTAACATGCGCGCTGTTGGAATTGATCTTGGCGGGACAAAAATGTCCATTGGAGTTGTCGAGAGTGACGGACGTCTGATTGATGAATATCGTGTGCCCAAGCCTGACACGTGGGAAGAAATGAAAGCGCTCATTCTTAAAGGCGTGCGTGAATTTCAAGAAAAGTACGAAATTGTGGCGGTAGGTTTTGGCGCCGCAGGCCTTATTGACTTAGATGGATATGCTTTTTATTCGCCTAACGTTGCTGCATTCGATGATGGCGCACCATTGAGCAAAGATCTGAGTGATGAACTCGACATTCCTGTGTTTGTAGATAATGACAACAACTGTTCAGGCTTGGCAGAAGTTCTTTTTGGAAGTGCCAGAGGTGAATCGAATGTTTTAACCGTTGGCCTCGGTACTGGAATTGGTGGCTCAATATTTATTGATGGTCGTCTTATGCGTGGTGCTCATGGTTTCGCGGGAGAACTCGGACACTTTACAATGGACGTTGACGGGCCGTTGTGCGCATGTGGTCAATACGGATGTTTCGAAGCATTCGCTTCAGGAACTGCACTTGGTCGAATCGGTCGTGAATATGCCCTCCGCGGCGAAGCCGACAATGTTCTTCGCGAAGCAGGGAGTATTGAAGATATTACCGGTACGCATGTTGGAGTCGTTGCTGCTCGAGGTGATTCTGATGGAGTGGCGATTATGGACGAATTCGCGCAAAACGTTGCTCGCGGCCTTGTATCGCTCAATAATATTTTTGACCCTAGCGTGATTGTGATCTCGGGAGGCGTTGTAGAACTGGGGGATATACTCCTTGGCCCAGTAACCCAACACTTTCTTGACAATATTGAAGGGGGAGTGTCGCGTCCTCTGCCGCGCATTGTGTTTGCTCAGTTTGGAGAACATGCCGGCCTGATTGGAGCAGGGGCACTCGCGTTAACCCGCCTGAACGCATAGCAAGAACTGGCACGCCTGACATTATGGGTGCGGTAACATATTGGGATGGAATTTAGACGTATCGATGCGCTGCCTCCGTATGTATTTGCGCAGATCAATGAACTCAAAATTGCGCAAAGACACAAAGGAGAAGATATTGTCGATTTGGGATTTGGAAATCCGGATCTTCCCTCGCCTGATCTCGCTGTTGAAAAACTCTGTGAAGCAGCGCACAATCCTCGTAATCATCGGTACTCTACTTCTAAAGGGATAAAAAATCTCCGCGTTGCTGTCAGTGATTTGTATGATCGAACATTTGGAGTCACGGTCGATCCCGAAACGCAAGTGTGTATGACGATTGGAGTCAAAGAAGGATTTTCCCACTTGATGTGGACACTCCTCGGCCCCGGCGATTCTGCCCTTGTTCCGAGCCCGAGTTACCCGATTCATATTTGGGGACCGATCTTGGCTGGCGCTGCAGTTCACTATGTTCATCTCGGTGATAGCAGCGATGTGCTGGCCAACATGGCGAAGGCATATGAACAAGCATGGCCGCGACCGCGCGTTATTGTTGCGAGCTTTCCTCATAATCCCACAACTACATGTGTCGATTATGACTTCATGGTGGAACTTGTTGCCTTTGCAAAAAAGCGCGACATTATTATTGTGCACGACTTTGCATATGGAGACATGGGTTTTGATGGATATCAACCGCCGTCGATTTTGTCTGTACCCGGCGCAATGGACCACTGTGTTGAGCTGTATTCCATGACAAAGAGTTTTTCTATGGCTGGATGGCGCTGCGGATTTTTGTTGGGAAATGAAAAAATTATTGCTGCACTGGGTCGTCTAAAAAGTTATCTCGATTATGGAATGTTTCAACCGGTACAAATTGCGGCGACGGTGACAATGAATGAATTGCCGGACTATCCAAAATATGCCTGTGGAATTTACCAAAGTCGTCGCGATGTGTTGATCGATGGACTTACAAATGCGGGATGGAACATTGAAAAACCCAAAGCAACAATGTTCGTATGGGCAAAAATTCCCGAAGTGTACAGCGAGATGAATTCGATTGAGTTTTGTGAACATATGATTATGGAATGCGATGTGGCAGTTTCCCCCGGTGCTGGTTTTGGGCCAGGCGGAGAAGGCTTTGTTCGATTTGCGCTGGTGGAAAATGAACAACGAATCCATCAAGCCGTGCGAGGCATCAAAAAGGGTTTGACAAAACTTGGTTAATAAAAAGTTTTCTTCCCGTCTTGGCGCAGCAGGAAAGACGATTCGTTCTAAAATTAATGTAGATCCGTACCATGTGGTTAAGGCTGCCGGATACATGCCCATGAAGGGTCTTTTTGATACGACAGTTACCGGATTAGAGAATATTCCCGAAACGGGTGCAGTGATTATTGCAGCGAATCATCGATCCTTTATTGATTCGATTTTTCTTCCCTATGTCATGCCGCGCAAAGTTACCTTTGTTGCCAAAGCAGAATATTTCGACTCGATTAAGACCCGATGGTTCTTTACGGCGACGGGCCAAATTCCTATTCGACGCGATTCGTCGAGTTCGGGTGCGGGGGCACTGATGAGTGCACAAGATGTTCTTGAACGTGGGGAAGTGTTTGGCATTTACCCTGAAGGTTCACGTACGCGCGATGGGTTTTTGCACCGTGGGCATACTGGTGTTGCACGGTTGGCATTAAAAACTGGTGCAGCGCTTATTCCTGTTGGCATACGAGGAACAGAGCAAATTCAGGCCACAAATGAAAAACTCCCTCGCTTCGGTAAAAAAGTGGAAGTTCATATCGGGAAACCCATCAATATTGAGAAGTATCAAAACGTTGCCGATTCTCGTTTAGCTTTAAGGAATCTTACGGATGAACTGATGTATGAGATCTTCTGCCTGTGTAAATACGGATATGTAGATACTTATGTAAAGGCTATAGGCCAGTAGTCTCAAAGTGGACATTTGACCCGAAAAGTTAATTAGACCTAAAATTAGTACGAAATTCTTATATCACGGAGGAAGAAAAATGGGAGCAGTGCATGGAGCTATGGCGGCCGGTGCGGTAGCAGCGAGAAATGCAGGTCCAATTCCGGAGTACCGTACGCCTGAAATTAAGAGTCTTCGCAATTTGGGTGATCGATGGAGAACTATTCAACGAAAGATACGTTGGACGCGCGCAATAGCGCTTGTTCCTCTTGTTCCAGCTCTTGTAATACTGGGCCGACATCATTTGGCGCAACATAAGGTAGATCAAGATGTTGCACAATTCCGCCAGGAACTTGATAGTTGTCAACCGTCCTCACCGTGTGAGCCCGGAGATCTTTCAGCTGAACTGCGAAGTCATGTACAAGGTTTTCAGCTGACTGCGCTTAATCACCCTGTCCGTCGTGGATATGACGAAGCCGGGCTTTCTTATATGAAAGATGGAATTATCTCCAACGCCGTCTATGCGAGACAAAATCCACTTGATCAAGAGGCGGCTGAGTTAAAAGCCGCTCTTCTTATGATGGCTTCGGCACTTACTTTGCTCGCGGGAATGGGTTATAGAGACGAACGTGCGATGGATCGAGATGCACTAAGGGAGGCTGATGAGCTGTGTGAAGAACTCGAGGACTGGTTAGGTGTTTCTCGCGAAGAGTTCATTCAATGTGGTTGGTCTGACAAGGTACTCAATAGCCGCATGTACCTAATACAGAAGCTCAATATTCCAGGTTCTCAATTACAAAACTTTGATGCCATTATCCTTTTGGCAGACATATCCAAAGCACTGCGAAAAACAGAGGGAGAGATAGGGAATCGACCTTCCACATTTTCTGACCAGAGAAAGAATGCAATTGCTGCTGCAATGAATATTGTTGATAAGAGAAGCTCAGTTATCGGCAGCACCATAGAAAGCTATCGGCGAGGCAATGTTGGAGCTGTTGCTCCAGAAGAAGCAGCATTAGTTGCTTTCGCATCTTTGTGTGCCGAGCAGGTAGGTGATAAGCAACTTAAAGAAAAAGTGCTTCCCGTTGAAGAGTCGATGGATCTACTCATGCAAGTGAGTCGCGAGACGAGGTCGGATTTGATCGTTCAGGTAGACCATGCAAGAACTTCTCGACTTCTCGAACCAATCCGTACAGGAAATATTCCTGAACCCGTTCGATTGGGCCCTCTTCCCGCACATGAAGGTGCAACGCGAGAACTGTCTACAACCCTTGGTGCATTGTATCTCTAATAACGAACAGAAAAGCAGGAAGTAGAAATGACAAAAATAGGAAACGCTATCAAAGCGGATACCCGATCACTACGGATTGCTAAAGCTATAGCGGCCACTCCGGCAGCACTTTTCGCTGCTTTCTATTTGGCGATATTGCGCCCAGCGGAAGTAAAGCAAGCTCGCATTCCTGAACAACGCGCTCAACTCGCTGAATGCTACGAAACGCAGTCGGAATCTGCTGAATGTGCGGAGCTGAAGGACCTTGACCTTCCGGAATCTTTTGAAGATAAATACGATGTCGCGAAAAATAGAAACAACCTTATTTATTCAGCAGCAATGGCGGGCGTGTTGCAATTTGGGGTGCTCGTTGGAGTTACTTTTGAATTTGCCGGTACGAAATCGGATCGTAGAAACAATAAAAATCTAGAACGTCTCTGCGGCGATATCGCGGACTCATTAGGCTTGTCTCGAGAAGAATTAGAGGGCTACAACTGGACTTCTGCCGATGGATCTCCAGAAAAACTTTCCGCGAAACTAGAACAACTTAAAGCTCTCGGTGTCAAGGGTGAAGATCTTCCGATTTTCGAGGCGATGTTGCGTCTTTCGAAATGTTCAGCTGAGTTAACTAATACTGCTCACGAAGGAACAAATCATCCGAAGTGGCACTCTACTGAACGTGCTCAGGCAATCTCAAATGTTCGAGCGAATCTTCTGGAGAATAGAGAAGTTCTTCACAAGGTTTCTCAAGCGGTTAATTTGGATCGTCTCTTTGATGTCACTTCTTTTGAAGTTGCCTATGCCGGTTTTGCTTCTGCCTGTGCTCATCAAATTGGGGAAGTAGATTTGATCGACTTGGTATTGCCGACTGAAGCTGCTGAAACAATGCTCTTCAATAAAGCTCACGCAGAACTCGATTCTCTTCTCTTAGTCAAAGTGGCCAAAGGAAAAATCAGCAACCCTCAGCGAACAGTTGCAGCACCGGTTGCAGATGGGCATTTAACGGAACTCAGTCGTGTGCTAACTGCGGTCGAGCTTGGTGCTCGATAATTGTCCCGCTCTTTAATTTATTAAAAGTTGATAACTATTTATAAGGCCTAAACCAAAGTAACAGTCAACCGTTCGTAAAATTCTGCAATAGCATTTTTTGCTGCAGCTGCATCAGTTTCATCGATGCGTGAAAGTGAAAACAGGATGTATCCGACCATTGCTTCGTCGGCATCGAGAATTTTGTAGTCGCGAACTTTGACAGCCCACTGCTTAATCGCAGCTGCTGAAATTGCACCTTCGTTGACGCGCTTGAGGCTTTCGATGATCACTTCACGCGTGACAACCGGAGTTTTTTCTGCGCTTGGTGCTGGCTTGGCTGGTGCTTGAGGTGTGGATGCCGATGTTCCCGCAACCACGGTTTGTGGAGCGATTTGTGATGGCAATGAGTTCGCATCCATAACTGCAACGCCAGGTTGGGAGAATACTTTTTCTTCACCTGTTGGTGCTTCTTGAAGCGACATGCTGGGCTTGCCATGGGCGGCAACGATATTTTCTGTCAAAGTTTCGACCAATACATTTTCAGGATCCATTGAGTCAATAATGACTCGCTGGCCATCAGGAAGGCACAGCTCACAACCCTTTTTGTTTCCTTTTTCCCATCCATTATCGATCGAAAGCTCTTCGAGATCGATAGAGCAGGACAGGTCAGCAAGAGTCTTAGCTATAGACGAGCGTTTGGCCCACATCACTAAGCGTGTTGCGCTGACTGCGGCAACGTAGGTATGGCGTGAAACCATTGCTTTGGGTAATCGAGACCTCGATGCAGCCTGTACGAAATCGTAGGTGACCTTGGCGTCGTCTTCGAAAAAAGATTCGATGTCGGCGGGTGTGAGTTGATCTATATCCTTGAATGAGCTCATAAATATACTTTAGTCACTTTAAATACCAGATATGAGCATAGTGAGCTGGAAGAATGATGAGTCCACAAAGGAGTTATTGACATGCGAATTGGAGTACTGACCGGCGGTGGAGATTGTCCGGGTTTGAACGCTGTGATCCGAGCGATCATCCGTAAAGGCGAAGCCATTCATGGCCATGCCTTAGTTGGATATAAGTACGGATGGAAAGGCGTCATCGAGGGGAACTCCACTGAGTTAACGATCGCAAATTCCCGAGGGCTTTTACATCGTGGTGGAACAATGTTGGGAACGTCGCGTATGTCTCCTGCGATGTTTGAGGATGGTGCTCAACAAGTGCAAGGAACGATGACTTCAGATAACGTTGACGCGTTAATTGCCATCGGAGGTGAAGGTACTCTTTCGGGTGCCGCAGCCATGAGCGCTGCAGGGATCAATATTGTTGGAGTTCCAAAAACAATTGACAATGACATTTCTGCAACTGATGTGACGTTTGGTTTTCATACTGCTGTACAAATTGCAACGGATGCAATAGATCGATTGCACACAACTGCAGAGAGTCATGACCGTGTCATGGTCGTTGAAGTGATGGGTCGTCACGCCGGATGGCTCGCAGCGTACAGCGGGATCGCTGGTGGTGCAGATGTGATTCTGGTTCCCGAACGACCATTCGATATTGAAAAAGTTTGCGACCAAATAAAGCGCCGTCACTCGCGTGGTGTGAAGTTCTCGATCATTGTTGTCGCTGAGGGTTCAACTCCTGTTGAGGGAACGATGAAAAAGATTGAATACGAAGTAGATGACTACGGCCATCAACGTCTCGGCGGAATTGGTTACCAAGTTGCGCGTGAAATCGAAACCCGTACACATTTTGAAACCCGTGAAACATCACTCGGACATGTTCTGCGCGGAGGAACTCCAACCGCCTTTGACCGTGTGCTTGCAACTCGATTTGGAATTGCAGCTGTCGATGCTGTTCATAATCAAGAGTATGGAACCATGGTTGCTTTGCATGGCACGCGTGTAGAGACGGTATCCTTGCACGATGCAACCAATGAACTCAAAACAGTTGACGAAGAACTTATGGATGTTGCCGCAGTGTTCTTCGGTTAGTGTGCGAGGAGAAAACTTACTGTGACGAAAGCACTTGAAGAACTCCTTTCCTACCTATCTCTTGAACAAGTCGACGACACAATCTTTCTTGGGCAAACTCCTGACGAAACGCGCCAGCGAGTTTTTGGAGGTCTCGTCGCGTCGCAAGCACTATTAAGTGCCGGCAAAACGGTTGATCCAGCTCGACGAGTTCATTCTCTTCATGGCTATTTTCTCGTGGGTGGGCACCCCGGTCAATCGATTACCTATGTAGTAGAAAAAGTGCGTGATGGGGGGAGCTTTACAACACGTCGAGTGGTGGCACAACAACATGGCGTACCTCTCTTTGTCATGACTTCATCATTTCAAAAAGCAGAAGAAGGTTTTGTTCACTCTACAGTGATGCCCCCAGGCATTGCTCCACCCGAAGATTTACCGACATGGCAAGAACGTCTTGCGCCGATCATGGATTCCATTGACGTCGATACAGCCAAATGGCTTGTACGAGATCGACCTATTGATACTCGAAGCGAAACCGCACCCGCGTGGGTAGATCCGACCCCGCGCACCGCTGCGCAAGACGTCTGGTTTCGAGCAGACGGCACCTTGCCTGATGACCCACTGCTTCATTCGTGCGTTATGGCCTATGCTTCAGACCTCAGTCTCTTGGATACCGCCATGTTGCCTCACGGAGTTGATGTCACAAGAAAGAAATTTATGATGGCATCGCTCGATCATGCCATATGGTTTCATGAACAGTGCAAAGTTGATGATTGGCTTTTGTATCACCAGCATTCTCCGCATGCTTCTCATGCGCGCGCACTTGCATATGGTGAAGTATTTACTCGTGAGGGTGCCCATATCGCAACGGTTATGCAAGAAGGTCTTGTTCGTGCGTTCAAATCTCCAACAGAATCATCGCAGAAAAAATAATGATGGAACGCTTCGAAATTTCTCCCACAAACGTACTCGCTATTTTTGCGCATCCCGATGATGCCGAAGCTGCAGCGGGTGGAACACTTGCTGCGTATTCGCGAATGGGAGCGAGGGTTTCTCTCATTACGATTGCGCGCGGTGAAAAAGGTCGAGGTAACGCCGACGATCGCATCGATGAAAGTCAGCGTGCGGCAGAAATATTGGGGATTACCCACAGCGAATCATTGAAATATAGCGATGGTGAATTTGATAATGACCTTGATTTGCGAAAAAAGTTGACGGAACGCATTCGTGCCATCGGACCCGACGTTGTTATTTGTCCTGATCCCACGGCAGTATTTTTCTCGCATGCTTACGTGAATCATCGCGATCATCGAGAAACGGGTTGGGCTGTGATCGATGTCGTTTCGAGTGCGGTGGGAAATGAAAAATATTTCTCTTCATCACCCGCACATCATGTCGCACATCTCCTGTGCGCTGGTTCACTTGAACCTAACTGTGCCGTCGATATTTCTTCAACAATTGAAGACAAAATTGCTTCCGTTCAATGTTATAAAAGTCAGATTGGTGACCGCTCAGAGAGCGTGGGTTCGTCGTTGCATCAAGCGGCAGAAAACATTGGTCGTGAAATGGGAATGAGCTACGGAGAAGCTTTTCGATATTGCGCGCTCTCGGGCGTGACTGATCAGCCTTAGACTTATAGTCGAACCGCGGGCAGAGCCCGACGGTTCTCGCGGTCACTCGTCCCTCGCTCCCTGTGATGCTGTCTTTAATTTCAATCTCGATCGTCTGTACGGACAAGACGTGAGGGTCGTTTCTTTTCTGGCCCTAATGCTCGACGTGATTTCCATTCCACGCTGGCTTGAAGACCTAATGAAGTGATAACGCTGACACCATAAATGATTGATCCACAAATAATGCAGGTACCGATTGATCGACCTATGCCGGAAATGGTGGGAAAGAATACTTTCATGAGGGCATATCCAATAAGACCTCCTGTAATTCCGGTTATGAAAAGAATGCCGGCGGCCGTTGCGTAGGCTGTGCGAGTGGGTACTAAATTCTCCACGTCTTCGTCGTCTATCTGGGCTGATTGATTCGTATTTTTCATCTTTCCTATCGTACTCAACTAGTCTTTAAATATGCGTACCTGTGTTGTTATTCCTACCTATAACGAGGTAGAAAATGTTGACGATGTCATATCACGGGTAATAGCTCACGAAAATATTGACGTTTTGGTTGTCGATGATTCAAGTCCTGACGGGACCGCAACAAAGGTTCAGAAATGGGTTGACTCTTCAGAGGGTCGCGTATCGTTGCTGAGTCGTGCAGAAAAAAACGGACTGGGAGCCGCATACCTTTTTGGGTTTGCCTATTGCATTGAGAAAAAATACGACATTATTTGTGAAATGGATGCAGACCTCAGTCATGATCCAGCGGCTCTTCCGACTTTGATCGCGCCTATTGTCTCGGGCGACGCAGATTTAGTGCTTGGTTCGCGGTACGTCCCCGGGGGAAGAATTCCTCAGTGGTCTCTTCGTCGAAGGATGTTATCTCGTGGAGGAAATATATTTGCACGATTTATGTTGGGCCTTAAAGTTCATGATGCAACGGGTGGCTTTAGGGCGTATCGACGCGAAGTGTTAACAGACATTATGACAAATGACATTCGGGCGGGAGGGTACGGGTTTCAAATAGAAATGACCTACCTCGCGAGTAAATACAATGCCTTGATTATGGAAGTGCCTATTTCCTTTAGCGACCGGATCAAAGGTACGTCCAAAATGAACTTTTCTATTGTTTTAGAAGCGCTTATCCTCGTATTTTGGTGGAGTATTCGAGATAGAGTGTTTCAGCGAAGAAAAAGTAAAAGAAGCAGGCATAAATCGTATGAGATGGCCGACACGTCTCATGGGAAAAAGAGCAGTGATCACGATAAGAATTTGTCGTAAACTAGTAGAAGTATGCGGGAGTATGTATGCCGTTAAGTGACAATGAAGAGAAGATCCTTGCTGAGATAGAAGCGAACATTCGTAAATCTGATCCAGGCTTAGCCCAGCACGTCGAACAGTCGACGGTTTACCGCCATTCGGGTCGAAGAATAGTTTTTTCTGTCGTAGGGATCCTTGCACTTCTCATTGTTATTATCTTCACATTTTCATCTTCAGCATGGCCAGTTGCTTTCGTTGCTTTTGCGCTCATGGTCATTGTGGGGATCTCGCTTGTGGATCATGTTGTAAAAATAGGTCGTGCAGGAGTGGATGATGCCCGCAAACAAGCACATAAAATTAATCCGCCTTCCTCTTGGAGAACGCGCCGAGACTCTTAAGTACGGTCGACGTCGATTGGCTCGTCGCGCGCCTTACTCGCGGCTTCTCGCAGCTCGCGCAATGGAATTGAATCAGGGGCATAGCTTGCAAGAGTGAGGAGTGCTAAAAATTCTCTAATAATCTCATTGCTTTCGGGAACATGTTCTACGAGTTCTGCAATAGTGAGATCGGGTTGTGGATTTCCAGACAGGACGCGTTCGCTAATCTCCTTAAAAGTCTGAGCAACGTATTGAGCGTCATTCTTTGGCCCGAGGCGCTTTCGTCTTCTTAGTTCGATGTATCCCCCTATACCAGCAAGGATAAACGCGGCCATCACGACGGGTAGCACGGGCGAAGATTCGGAAGCTGTTGAAGTTGTTGAGGGATTGTCTATTTGCGCTTGTGTCGTTTGAGTCGAGTCGCCAGCTGTTGTAGCTGGGCTTGTTGTCGCAGGTGTTGTTGCGCTCGTTGTGGTGGTTGTTACAACGGCACCGATATTGGTCGGAGCTTGACCAGGGAGATCGCCAGGCGGCGTGGGATCAATTGTAAGCCAACCAAAATTCGAGAGATACACTTCTACCCACGAGTGTGCTTGTTTGCTTGTAATGACGAAACGCCCTTTTGTATCTGGTTCGCCAGGCGTAAACCCGATAACAACACGAGCTGGAATTCCGATACTACGTGCCATAGCCGCATACGTGGTTGCAAACTGTTCACAAAATCCGCGACGATCGATTAAGAATTGTTGCATTGCGCGAGTGCTCGACGAATAATTCACATCCAAGTCATAGACAAACGACCCATCGAGAAAAAAGTCTCGAAGAGCAATGACTTGTTCGTAGATCGATCCACGTCCTTGAGCGATCTTTTGTGCTTGAACGATGATTGCAGCATCAAAGTCCACGGGTAATAAGGCAGATGATTCAACAGATTGAGGAGCCTCGTCTGAGCTTTGTTTGATCTGTTCAGGCGTTAATGTTGCGGGCGGGACAATTGCCGAAAAACTATATTGCCGCAAGGACGATTTCTTTGATGATACAACACTATGTTGAAGAAATGTTATATCACGTGTGGAAAGCGATTGGGTGGAATAGAAGGTCGGGAGAAATTTAGAAGCAAGCTTCGTAAGTTGAACAGTTCCCTTTAGTGTTCGTCCTTCTATGCCACTGGGGAGGATTTCAGGTTTTTGTTTTGTGGGTGAATTGAGACTCCATGAGTCTCCGTCAAAATCGTCCAAGACTGCAACTCGCCAATACAGCGCTTCGGGGGCTGTTGCAGTAAAGAGAACATCATTGTTTGGTTCTTTCAGTTGTTGTTTCATGCTCACGAGTGGGGAAAGTTCTGTCTGTGAAGAAGAAGAATCCAAAAAATCAAAGTCAGTTTTTGGTGCCCATGAAGGTATATTGCTAATGGGGAGGACGAAAAGTAGTCCCGATATGACAATGGCACAGAACGTCCCGAAATAAATGAAGGCGTTTGTGCGGTGTAAGGAAGGGTTTAAGGGGACGACGTGAGAACGAGCATGCTCATGCGCCCGCTCAAAAGAATAAAGAAAAAACCATGCCCCTGCAGATACCGTGAGGATTGCGAAAGTGAGGGACGGAGCATTTTTTTGCGTGGCGATGTATGCGTTAATGGTGACGAACCACAACAATGTCGGTGCGCTGGAATGAAGTCGCTGTGCCAACGTTTCTGCGATCTCTGCGATAATCCATGTGAGAACAAGAGCAACAAGAAGAATTTTGAGCGAATAGGAAAAAGGAAGTTCACCTGTGCGAAGCGCGAGTACTCCTTGGCGTGAATTCTGAACGAGATCGCCGAGAGTATCACGATTAGGTATCATGCGAGAAAATGTACCCTGTGCGTTTGTGGCAAGAAGAAACATTACGAGAATGAAGAAGCTTATGAGCGGTGAAACGGGGTGGAGCCGTCTATGTGAGGAACACAGGAGAGCTGTGATGTGGGAAGCTGCGGCTACAGCAAAAAGCGCGCATAACTGGATAAAGGAGAAGTCAACAATGTGGCGAGCATTCACCACAGTTGCTGCTGTTAACGCTAGGAGAGCGATTGAAACGAGGCGTGAGCGTTCCATTGTTTTATCCGTATCGAGAAGTCCGTGCATTCAAAGCTTTGGCGTACAGGAATGAGATTGTATGCTTCATAAGCAACTTCATTGTCAGGAACAACCCGCAATGTCAATATTGCCGAAGAAGATATTTCACCTTGCGACCCTGTCACACAAAGATAGTTGTGTTCGAATTCATGAAGAAGGCTATTTGAATCCGCTGGAGCTTGAACGACATTCTTTCGTTGGGACATTGCCAGACGATCCATAATAAGAGCATGGCTTGTGACAAATTCTCCATTGTCATTACAAAAGAGGGTGCAAGGGATGTCAGCCTGGACACAGGCGTAACTAATGCTGGCAATTAATCGAGCTGCAGAATCGAATTCCTTTTCTTGCGCATAAGACGAAGCATTGCAATCCAAGATAACGACAAGAGGAAGCGTAGCTTGGCGTTCGCGGTGACGGACGTAGAGGTCTTGTGTTCGTGACGAAGTTCTCCAGTGGATAAGTCGAACGTCATCTCCCATGGTATATTCTCGTAAACCCAGAAGGTCTGCTGATGTTGTAGAAGCATTGCGATCCATGTGTCGCGAGTGCTCTGATGCCCGAAGCGGAATCTGTGGAAGTATCACATCTCGAATACGTGGGTAGACACGCATGTGTGTTTCGTGAGGAAGAGAGTATTCACGAGCAACTAATCCAAGAGCGTCCGTTGCCCGAACAATAAGAGGCCCAATTGTGTACACTCCTCTTTTGTCAACATGAAATTTGTAATGCGTAAGAATTTCGAGCCCTTTGCTTGCGCGAGGAAGAAAGAAGCGCGTGGTCTTTTTTCCATTATCAAAATAGTCTCGAATTGAGCATTGTGTTGTTGCATGATTAATAACAAGAGTGGCCACAACATCGCTATTTTCATATACGAACTCCGGAGATAAAGTTCTTTGCACAGACAACTTCTCGCGATGAAATGCCATCCAAATAAATGAGAAAATAAGTGTAGAAAAAAAGAATGCGGACATCGTGAGCAAGAAACGTGATGCAAAGAGCACGGCTCCTGTACCGGTAACAATGCTGACGACAAGGACTCCGTAACCACGAAGTGTCATTTAGTTTGTCCTGACAATGGGGACGTTAACACGTGCAAGAATGGCGGCGAGAACATCGCTTGAGGTGGCGCCCGCTAATCGTGCTTGACTTGTGAGGATAATTCTGTGTTCCCATATTTTTGTCACCAAAGCTTTAATGTCGTCAGGAGTAACGTAATGGCGCCCCATGGACAATGCGAGAACTTGTGCTGCATGGTAGAGCGCGATAGATCCACGTGGAGAAACGCCTAAAGCTACATCGCTATTTTCACGAGTTTCACCTGCAAGAGAAACGATATATGCAGCAAGTGATTCAGCAACATGAATGGTGCGGGCAATTTCAGACACGTCTTGAAAGTCGTCAGGGGAAATAACGGAGTATATTTCAGGTGTTGAATCGGTGCTGAGCATGATTGATACTTCATCAGCATCAGATGGATACCCAATAGATAAACTCATCATGAAACGGTCCAGCTGTGCTTCAGGCAATGTGTAAGTTCCTGAAAGTTCGATAGGGTTTTGTGTAGCGATCACCATGTGCGGGTGGGGAAGAGTGTAGGTTTTTCCGTCGAAGGTAACGCGGTGTTCCTCCATGGCTTCAAGAAGTGCACTTTGCGTTTTTGGTGATGCACGGTTGATCTCGTCTGCAAGAACAATGTTTGCAAAGATGGGTCCTGGTTTAAAAATAAATTCACTTGTTTTTTGATCGAAAATAGTTGTTCCTGAAACATCGGTAGGAAGCAGATCAGGAGTGAACTGAATTCGATTTTGCGTGCCACCCATGCTGATCGCAAGAGATTTAGCAAGAGTTGTTTTTCCTACGCCAGGAACATCTTCAATAAGAAGGTGTCCACCTGCAAAAAGGCATACGCAGCTCATATGGATAGCGTTGTTTTTGCCCTTAATAACTTGGGCAACATTATTTGCGAGCGTCGAGAAAATTTTTGCGGCTCGAACAGCATCTTCTTCAGTCGCTACTGCGTTCATGGCTTTTCTCCGTTCTCATGCGGCCGTCGTATTAAAAGTTGTAACGTTCTAGAATATGGCCTATTGTCGTCAGGATATGGTCACAACTCGAGTTTTTATTAAAGAGCTTTCACGTACTGTCTTTGCCAAGCCCACACTCATTCCCGCGGCCTTACGTATGTATAAGGTGACTCGAGCCCGGCAATCCAAGGGAATCCTGCGATTTTTTCCTTCCCGTCGATATCTGAAATTTCGGTTATATACCCAATATGGGAACGAAGATGTGCCCCGATCTGTCCTGCGAGATGACATCGCTACCTACTTGACATGGGTGAAGAACTCTTCTTAATTCAGTTGTGTGGTGATGACGACACTTAGGGCGTACCTATTTAAATCTTCTTAGTTTCGTTTAAGGAGAGATTGTTGAACTTATTTGCGAGGAAAGGTCCTAGACCCTCAAGCTGATGCTTCTATTCGTTAGGCGGCGCATTGGTTCGTTGTTCGAAGGAACAATGAACCACGTACGCCAGCGGATAGAAGCATCAGCGAATGATTACTGAGCGAGACGAGTAAATGTTTCTTCAATCTCGGATTGATCAAACGCTCCATCGAGTCGAGAATCGATTGTTCCTTCTGCGCTGATCCCAAATAACCATGGTTCAGTTTGAAGGCCCCAGGCATTAACGGCTTCAAGAAGATCATTGCTGGTTTCGTCTTTATATATTTCGACATGGATGACTGGAATTGAGGTGTGCTTATCTGCAATGTTGCGTGTGAGGTCGAGCACGGGTCCGCAGTATGTTGTTTGACAACGGGCAGGTGTTGCAAAGATAACGATGAATGGTTTTTTCGTTGCCAATAATTCTGGAACACTATGGCTATGCAAACCACAATCACCTTTAAATCGTGTACACAAGATTGTTGCGTCCAATGGAGCAGAGGTTGTAGGAGTTATCCCGTTGGGGCAAATGGTGCCAAGTCCCGGTGCAATATTATTTTCCGTGACGCTAAATGATAACTCGAGTTGTTGGCCTCGAAACTCTGTGTTCATCGTCCACGAGCCGGTTTCGGCGAGAAGTGCCATGACCGAATAAATGCCATTTCCCGAAATTCCTTTTTCGCGCACATGTACATTTCCGAACTTCTGCGTTTTGCCCGATGGTGAGGTGAGCGTGATTGGAATTGAACCTTCCGAGGCGACCTGGGAGTCTTGATCAAATATTGAAAAGGCAAAACGTTGGACTAAATCAGTTTTGTATATATCGCTACTTACGCGCAGAGCAGCAAGCTTTGCTGTCTCTTTTTTCGTGGGTGAGGAACATGAAGCAAGGGATAGAACCGAACCTGCTGCAACAATACCGGCAGTCCCTATTCCGATGCGGGTGAGGAACTCTCTGCGGTCAATATCTGGCATGTGACCATATTGTCACAGAGTAAAACCTCAATCCGAAATGAGGTTTGTGCCCTTTGGAAGGTCAGACCTTCCAAAGGGCACAAAAAGAGTTTGGATGAGGCGTTCAGCACGTTCCGTGCCCGAGTGGGAGAAAAACCCGTGAAATGATTGCAAAGTGGGGGGTTGTGGAGTATTGTGGCACGCAGTGGTTCCGAGCTGGGTAAATGACCTGGATGGCCCTAGTGGTTAGAGGAATTAAACGAGGGAATGGTCGAAATTTCCATTAAGGGAAAATCGATCAGTAACAGGGGGTAGCGGTGTTTCTCGGAGAGTTTCACCACACGGTCGATGATAAGGGCAGAATTGTTCTTCCATCGAAATTCCGTGACCTTCTCTTACGCGGAGCAATTGTATCCAAAGGTGATGGATGTTTGTTTGTTTACACGGTGGAGGAATTTACCGATGTCGCAGCCGGTCTTCGAGAGAAGTCCAAAACATCTAAAGCGGCACGTGAAGCGGCACGATCATTTTTTGCTGGAGCAACAGATGTTACTCCTGACAAACAAGGTCGACTGACGATTCCGCAATCGCTTCGCACATATGCACACCTAGAAAAAGAAGTCACTGTTCTTGGTGTCTATTCTCGAATTGAAATTTGGGATGCTGGCACCTGGGAAGAGCGCCAACTTAGTGGAGATGCTTCTCTTGCGGATATCGAGGCACTGCCGGACATTGGAATTTAATTTCCGATTATGGCTACTCGAAATCTAAATAATGGTATGACACAGGATGCATGGACGCATATTACATATACATCGGGTCTGGCAGCAGTCCCCGCGTCGTCACGGTTGAGGCCCCAACTCCGCCCGCTTCTAACCGCTCTGTTTCGGAGAGAAAACCGAGACAATTCCTTGACTCACGGGGACTGCTGGCAGATCTGGTGTGAATATTTTCTTCACGGTTTACGCAGAAATAGTGAGAGTCCGGGCAATGTCGTTTGAACATGTGCCGGTGATGGCAAAAGAAATTATTGCCCTTGTGCAAGAAACTCCGGCGCTCACAGCTCCAGGAAGTCAGAGAATCATCATCGATGCAACCCTTGGCGGAGGAGGCCATTCCAAGCTCCTTCTTGAAGCTCGTCCTCAAGATCGATTGATCGCATTCGATCGAGATTCTCAAGCAATCGAAGCCGCAAGAAAAACTCTGGCTCCATATATGGACCGTGTGGAAATTATTCATTCCGGATTCGCTGATATCGGCGAAGAAATTCGTCGTAGAAATTTACAAGGGGAGGTAGCAATCGTGTTATTTGATTTAGGTGTTTCCAGTCATCAGCTTGACTCTAAAGAGAGGGGCTTTACATATAGACACGACGACGCTCCGCTCGACATGCGAATGGACTCTTCTGAAAACCTCACCGCAGAAATTATTGTCAATGAATATTCACAAGAAGACATAGAACGCATACTTCGCGAAAATGCTGATGAACGATTTGCTCGTTCGATTGCACGAGAAATCGTGAGGGCTCGCCCTCTTAACAACGCTGGAGATCTTGTGGCCGCGATACGTAGGGGAATGCCTCACCGTTTCCAGCGCCTTGGACATCCGGCCAAACGCACCTTTCAGGCATTACGTATGGAGGTAAACAAAGAACTTGATCAAGTAGCCGAAGCACTCGAAGAAAGTGTTCATCTTCTTGCCCCTGGTGGGCGAATTCTCGTTCTTTCCTACCATTCCGGCGAAGATCGTATTGCCAAAGAAACTTTCTCTCGTCACATCGCAGAAAAAGCAATGACACCAGACGGACGTCCTGTTCCCGTCGAGGGAACAATGCAGGTCCCAGGGTATGACTCAAGTGTTCGACTCGTGTCCGTATCCGCACCGAAAAAACCAACACGTGCTGAACGTGATTCCAATCCTCGCTCGAAAAGTGCGCGCTTGCGTGTTGCACAAGTCGAACAATACAAGCAAGCTTCAGGAATGTAAATGCCCGCATCAGCCCTCGCCCGTAAACATGTTCGCGGCACTTCTCAACAAGAGAATGCTCGCGCTAAGGCTCGAACACGTGTGCGTGATGCCCGTATTGCATTAAACGAACCAGCGCATGTCATTGCACAGCGTGCTCGACTTCGCTATCAACGAGCTCAACAACCTGCACGTATTCCTTCAAAAAAACCTCGTCTTGTATCTACGCCAACTCGACAAGATCGATCCTTTATTTGGGTGATGCGCTTATTTGCCCTAGGGATTGTTATTTCGCTTTTTGCTGTTGTGAGTATTCAAACAACGATTGCAAAAAGACAAATTACGATCGACTCATTACGTACGGAACAGAAAAAAGAAATCAACAAGTTCCAAAAAATCCGTCACGACATCGCCGAACTCAAATCTCCGGAGCGAATTACGCGCAGAGCCTCGCATCTTGGTCTCGTGCAGCCTAACCATTTTGTTTCTATTTCAATTCCGATGCCCGTAGCTATACGGAGTGATCAACAGGATGAAAAGCTCTGGAGTGAAGTGAAGGCCATCATAAATGTCACGCCATAACGCTACCGATCGTGTTGTTCAGCAATCTCTCTATGATATTGATAAAGATAACTCTGCCTACGTAAAACGTCGCATGCGTTCACAGACAAGATACACTTCGGTTTCTGTGGAATCATCGAATGTTTCTCCGATAACTCGAACAGCCCGCGAGAAACGATCTTCTCGGACAAAAACCACCTCGAAAACTTCGTCGAAAAAGACAGCAGAGGTTATTCAGCTTCACAAGTCTTCACGTCAGAAAAAAGCTACTCCTCATTCCCGAGTTAAGGCTGCTTCGACTCGACGAAATCCTCAACGTACAAAACCAACCGCGCGCCCGCAACGTAATACCAAAGTTGTTTGGAATCCTAAAAGTCGAGCACGTATTGTGGGAGCTGTTCTTCTCGTTCCTTTCATACTTATTACTGTTCGTTTGGTCGATGTCCAGATCATTCATTCCGATAAATACACAACACTCGGTGTAAACCAAAGAAGATTCATCCGTGAAATTGTTCCAGATAGGGGGAGCATTACAGACCGAAACGGCAATCTACTTGCTGCATCAAAGCCTGCTTATTCTGTGATTGCTGACCCCAGTCTGATTGAGGATGATGAAAAGTGGTTAAAGGAGCTTCATGAAGTTACCGTTTTTGACAATAAAGAGGTCGCCCCTTTATTGAAGAACAAAAAGTCTCGCTATGCCGTTGTGAAAAGACACGTCGATGAGGCAACGGCAAAACGGATTCAGAAACAAGCATTGCCAGGCGTAAGCGTAATTAAAGATCCCAAACGAGAGTATCCTTCCCGAGATATTGCGGCCAATGTAGTTGGTTTTGTCGGATCCGATATGAATGGTTTAGGTGGCCTTGAACTGGCAATGGAAGAAACTCTGTCTGGTAAGAAGGGTCAAGAAGTCGTTGAGCGAGACCCCAAAGGTCGAGAGATCCCTTCCGCGCGCCGCAGTGTGAATGGAGCAGTTCGAGGAAATGATGTAGCGCTAACCTTAGATCAAGGTTTGCAGTACGAAGCACAGCGCGTGGTTCTTGAAGAAGTGACTGCTACTGGCTCCAAAGCTGGTACTGCAATCGTTGCTGATATAAAAACGGGAGAAATTCTCGCGATGGTTTCAGTGGTGGGTGGACCTGACAAACCTACTGTCGCTTCTGCGAGCGAACTCAACCACGCAGTGACAGATGTTTATGAACCCGGTTCAACAAATAAAGTTATTACCGTTTCGGGAGCACTCGAAGATAAAATCATTAGTACAGGTACAACATTCAGTGTTCCCGATTCAATTACCTTTGACGGTAAAGCTTTTGAGGATCATGATCCGCATGCGCCGATGACGTGGAATGCAGCAGACATATTGCGGGAGTCATCCAATGTCGGAACAATCATGATTTCTAATAGGTTGCAAAAAAAGCGACTCGACTTTTATCTGCGCGCATATGGTTTCGGTAAAAAAACGGCATTAAATTTCCCCGGTGAAGCAAGCGGCATTCTGCTGGCTCCTGAAGATTATTCCGACACGTCCATTGCAACTGTTCCTATTGGTAACGGTCTCGCTGTTACACCTTTGCAGATGTTAAGCGTATACATGACGATTGCAAATGAAGGTGTTAAAGTTTCTCCTCGCCTCATTAAATCGTTTATCGATCCAGATGGAAAACGTCAAGCGTTTACTGTTCCTGGGCCAACGCGTGTTATTTCTGCAACGACTGCGCAACAAATGCATACCATGTTGCAAGGGGCAGTCGATACGGGAACGGGCAAGCTGGCTCATGTTTCGGGATATAGCGTTGCAGGAAAAACGGGCACGGCCCGAAAACCGCCATACGATAAACCGCCGTATAAATACATGGCATCGTTTGCGGGTTTTGCACCAGCAAATAATCCTCGACTTGCTGCGATTGTTATTCTCGATGAACCACAAAGCCAAATTTATGGAGGAACAGTTGCTGCACCTGTTTTTTCGCGTGTGATGCAATCTGCGTTGCGTGTAACTGGCGTTATGCCTGATCAGGCAATTCAGGGTCAAGCAGTGACGAATGTACCTAGTGTTACGACAAACACTCCCACGGTCCCGTAACGGCGAGACAACTGAACGGACTGCTGCTGTGTCGTTGCTGTGGGGGAGGGTCCGACCTTGCAAATCGCAGGTGAAGTCGCTTGTGCGATTCTCTGCTTTTTCGCATTCGCAAGATCAGACCCTACGAGTAGGCTGGTGAACCCATGAACGTCCAAGAACTGCTTACTTCTATATGCGATTACGACGAGTATGTTGGTGGAATCGAGGAAGCTCTGGTCTCGTTGCCCAGCGAGATTAGGAAGAGGAAAGTGACTTCTGTTGTCAACGATCATCGGTGCGTGAATTCAGAATCTGTTTTTGTTGCAATGCGAGGTACCCATGTTGACTCGCATTCATTTATTGCAGATGCAAGAAATGCTCATGCCGCCCTGACAATTGGTGAAAAGGACTCCCAGCTTCCTTCTTTGCCCGATGTTGAAGTGAAATCTACTCGTGCCGTCATTGGACCCTTGGCCAGCGCCCTTCATTCAAAACCAAGCAAAGAGCTTTCTCTTGTTGGAATTACGGGGACGAATGGCAAGACGACCGTTTCGTATTTATATTCATCCATTATTCAAGCCCACAAAAAACATTGTTTTGTTATGGGCACCACAGGTATCTTGGTCGATGGGGAAAAGGAAGCAGACTCTCAAACGACGCCTGATCCAATCGTGATTCATAAATGTTTTGCTGATTATCGAGATAAAGGAATTACGACGGGAGCTTTGGAAGTATCGAGTCACGCACTTGATCAGTATCGTGTATTAGGAATACGTTTTGGGGCAGTAGCTTTTACAAATTTCTCGCAAGATCACCTGGACTATCACGTAAGCATGGATCAATACTTTGATTCTAAGTCACGTCTTTTTTCAACGATCTATTCTCCTGTCGCCGTAGTTAATATTGACGACGAACGGGGAGGTGACATTGTTGATATTGCACGTAAGAGTGGACAAGATGTCGTTACTGTTTCGTGCAAAAACGATGGTGCTGATGTCTTCGTGGTGGCGGAAAGTATGAACCTCGAAGGATCTCAGCTGAGCGTGCATACTCGTCGAGAGAGCGAAGAATGTGACTATGTGGTGTCGACTCCTCTCATTGGCGACTTTAATCATGAGAATATTGCTGTCGCGCTTGGCTTAGCGTTTGCGACACACTGCGATATGTCTATCGCTACAGATGCGCTCTCTCATCCCGAAACAGTTCCGGGTCGACTGCAACGCCCAGATCATAAGACAGGATCGGCGGTGTTCGTTGACTATGCGCATACCCCCGATGCATTGAAGCGAGTTTTAACTACTATCAAACCTCTCGCAAAGAAAGTGATCGTCGTATTTGGTTGTGGTGGTGATCGTGATCATGCAAAGCGACCACTCATGGGAGCAATCGCTTCTGATCTCGCAGATGTAGTGATTGTCACGACCGATAACCCTCGTAGTGAAGAACCGATAGAAATTATCGAAGATATAGTTGCCGGAGCTCATAAAAAGGTCCTGACCGAAATAGATCGCCGTGTTGCCATTAAACTCGCATTCTCGCTGATGGATAAAGGGGATGCGGTCATTATCGCCGGCAAAGGTCATGAGCGGGGACAAGTGTTTGCGGACCATACGGAAGAATTTTCCGATATTGATGTCGTTAATGAAATTATATCGCTGGAGAGCTCGTGAAATTTAAGCAACAACGTCTGATGGAATATCTTGGTGATCACCTCGTGGAATCTCGGAACACGCAAAATGCTTCGACGGTTTATGATGGAGCGTTTTTCGATTCTCGAGAAGTCTTACCTGGTTGTATCTTTGTTGCCATTGATGGAAAAAAATCGGCCGGTGTAAAGTATGTTCAAGCAGCGATTGACCTGGGGGCGACAGCAGTTGTTGCAAATATTAAGTACGCGGAAGAACTTGCGGAGACAATAAAGAAAAACGAGTCACGATGCTGCTTTTTTCTTGTTGATGATTCTCTTTTGGTTTTCGGTTTAATGGGAAAACTTGCTCGAGAGCAATACGATCGAGATGTAATTGGTGTTATTGGGTCTGTTGGGAAAACAACCACCAAAAATATGTTGCGTGAATTGGGTGGCGGGCAACTGGTTGCTCATGCCAGTCGCGGGTCGTATAATAATCAAACAGGTGTGCCGCTTACTTTGTGTGCATTACCTATTGATGCGCGCCGTGCCATTATTGAATTGGGCGAATCACACTTTGGCGACCTGACATACATTACAGAAATTTCTCAACCATCCATGGTGGTCGTGACCAATGTTGACCTTGCGCATACAGAATTCCTTGGGGACACTCTCGGAGTAGCAAAAACCATGAATGAAACAATCGCTTTACTCAATGAAGAGAGCACGGTTATCCTTCCAATCGACATTGTCCACCGAGATGTTGTATTGGGAGATACAAAAGCGCAAGTTGTTTTTGTCCGTGATGAAGGATCGTCGAGTATTGCAGATGGAGAGAAGTACTCTGACGCTCAGGTTGCAATAATTTCTCAAACGCATGCTCGCGATGACCTTACACATGACATGACATTAGATTTTGATGGCCACCAGATATCTCTCCATGTTCCACTCGTGGGTCGTCATTTCGTCATGGACGCAGCGTTAGCTATTGTTGCGTCCCTCCTCTGTGGCGATACTGCCGAGGATCTTATTCTTCGCATAGAAAATGTTGCTCCTCAAGGGCATCGAATGAAAGTTATTGAGACCGAGATGGTTACCGTTATTGATGATTGCTATAACGCGAACCCAGCTTCCATGAAAGCCAGTATGAATGCCGTTGCTGCACTTGCACGCGAGAAAACCAAGCGAAGCGTTTTCGTGATGGGACCCATGCGCGAACTGGGGGAGAATAGTGATTCATTACACAGAGAAATGGGTCTCCACGCTGCATCCCAAGGTATAGATGTTCTCATTTGTGTAGATCCAGCGACAAAAAGCGCCAGCGATGAATCGGCTCATCCAGATTCTTATTACTTTCCCACGGTCGATCAATGTTGTGAAAAGATAGCGTCCCTTGTTCAACGCGGTGATCTAGTCGGGGTTAAAGCGTCTCGTGGTCCTGATCCTGATGAACCTGCCATGGTTCCCATCGTGGAAAAGTTAGCGGAACTACAATGATACCTCTCATAACGTAATTCTTCCGTTGTGGTGTATGTGATGAAAAGGGGAAGTTAGTGATTGCATTGCTCATTGCTGCTGCTTTTGCGTTTGCAATTTCCGTTTCGCTTACTCCAGTATTGATCAAGGTGTTACGCCGTCGCGATATGGGCCAACACATTCGTGATGACGGGCCTATTGTCCATCCTCACATAAATAAAGCAGGTACTCCCACTATGGGAGGTATTGCAATTGTTATTGGTTCGCTCATGGGGTATTTTCTCTCTCATTTCCGAACTGGGTTTGTTTTTGGCCGCACTGCTCTTGTGATTGTTATTGCGATGGCTGGTATGGCTTTTGTCGGTTTATGCGATGACTATCTTGGAGTAATCAAGAAACGAAACTTGGGTTTACGTAAACGGGGTAAGTTTATAGGTCAGATTTTCGTTGCGTTTCTCTTCGCTATTTTGGCAACAAAATATGTTCATGTCACAACTGCGCTTTCGTTTGCACGACCGTTTGGTTCGCCTTTACCTGAGTGGGTTTTCATTCTCATTATCGTCGTTGTCGTAATTGCTGCATCTAACGCACTAAACATTACAGATGGGCTTGATGGGCTTGCCGCAGGAAGTGCAACTGTTGTTTTTTCAGCGTATACCGTCATTTGCTTCTGGCAATTCAGGCATTCAGATTATTATTCAAATGGTGCTGCGGGGTTTGCCAATAATTCTTTGGATGTTGCTGTTCTTGCTGCAGCGATAACAGGTGCCTGTGCAGGGTTTCTATGGTGGAATGCGGCTCCGGCTCAGATTTTTATGGGCGATGTGGGTTCATTAGCGCTCGGAGGTGCAATGGCTGCGTGTGCTGTCGTGACAAAAACGGAGCTTCTCCTCGTCGTTATCGGAGGCATCTATGTGATTGAAACTCTGAGTGTAATCGCGCAGATTATTTCCTATCGAGGTTTCAAAAAACGCGTCCTTAAGATGGCTCCTTTGCATCACCATTTCGAGGTTCTTGGCTGGCCAGAAACCACAGTTATCGTTCGCTTTTGGTTGTTTTCTGGAATTTGCGTAGCGATGGGAGTTGGCATTTTCTACGCTGACTTCGTGCGCATCGGCGGTGCCGGATAAACGATCATGTCATTCTGAGGCAACGCCGAAAAATCTCACATATGCACTGTTTTGGAAGAGATCCTTCGTTTCACTCAGGATGACGGTATAACCCCTGGTAGGACATGACCGGGTGGCGCGAAATTTCACGTTTGTCCCAGTAGAATTGACAGTGATGAGAAAAACCGCACAACCTCCTGTGAAATTCTCGTTTGTGCAGAGGATGTTCTTATTTCGACATTCTGACCTGGTCAAGGCTCCCCGAAATTCCAACTTCATTCTTCTTACGGCAATCGTTGGGGTTCTCAACATCATTGGCGTCATTATGGTGCTGTCAGCTTCATCAGTCTCCGCCCTGGGAGAATATGGGTCGGCGTGGTTCTTTTTTCAGCGACAACTTGTTTGGCTATTTCTAGGTACTGTGGCATTCGTGGTTACCTCGCGCATACCATACAAATTCTGGCAAAAATACTCGAAGCATATTGTGATTATTAGTTTTCTCGTATTATTTGCGGTGCTTATTCCAGGGATCGGAATCGAAGCATTTGGATCACGTCGATGGTTGGGAGTGGGAACATGGAGATTTCAACCTAGCGAATTAGCAAAGTTTGCTCTCGTTGTTTTTAGTGCGGATTTGTTAACTCGACGTGCGTCGAAAATGGGTTCCTTCAAAGAAATTATGACTCCCATTTTGCTTACGACAGCGTCAATGATGTTTCTCGTAGTCATTGAACCTGATTATGATTCCACCGTGGTGCTAGGACTCATCGTTTCGATGATTCTGGTTATGTCTGGAATTCCTTTCAAGCACTTAACACGAATCGCAGCACCGCTCGCTGTGCTCGCTACGTTGGTTGTATTTATCGAGCCCTACCGTCGTCGACGTATTTTCGCCTTTCTTCACCCTTTTGATGATGCAGGGAATACCGGTTACCAAATTGTTCAAAGTCTTATTGCTTTGGGGAGCGGACAAACCTCGGGAGTTGGTTTGGGTGCGGGGAAAGCGAAATGGCTTTTCCTTCCCAATGCACACACCGACTTTATATTTTCTATTATCGGTGAAGAGCTCGGCTTTGTAGGAACAATGATGGTGGTAGGACTCTTCGTTGCCTTTATTCTATTGGGAATTCGTATTATCTTGTCGTGTACAGATCGGTTCTCAACGCTTATGGCAACAGGTATTGTGGCATGGATTGGAGGACAAGCAATAATTAATCTCATGGCAGTCATAGGATTATTACCCGTCTCAGGTATCACACTTCCTTTTGTCTCCTTTGGTGGTTCGTCTCTTCTCGTATCAATGGCTGCTACGGGAGTGCTCGCTAATATCGCGCGTTATTCGCGCGTCTAAACTTGTAACGCCCGCATGTCCAGCTCAGTGCACCCTTAAGAAAGAGCAATGATGTCCCAGTCACGATCACACGTTGTTATTGCAGGAGGAGGTACAGGAGGTCACGTTTTTCCAGCATTAGCTATAGCTGATGGTTTAGTTGAATGTGGAGTTCCCTCGGAGGACATTACGTTTTTTGGTTCAGGACGGACTCTAGAAAAAGAAGTGATTCCACAAGCCGGATATCGTCTCGTTACTTTTACCGGACGCGGACTTAATAAACACGAGTTTTTTCGCAATATTTTTAATATCGTTGCCATTAAATGGGCATGCATTAAAGCACTGATATTATTTTTACGCAGTCGTCCTGCAGTTGTGGTTGGGGTAGGTGGTTACGCTTCGGTTCCTGCACTTGTGGCGGCATCTATTCTGGGTATTAAAAGAGTGGTTCATGAACAGAATGCTTATCTCGGTCGCACGAACCGCCTTGCTAAAAAAATGGGTGCCACCGTGATCACAACTTTTGCGGAAACTCCAGGAACGAGCTCGCGCTCGTTGCACATGGGGTTACCTATGCGTGTAACAATAGACGCAGCGATTGCTACACGAACTAAGTATCGTGAAAGCCCACACGACATCCCAACGGTCTTAGTCGCAGGCGGATCTCTCGGCTCACAAAAGATTAATGACACCGTTGTCGCAATGCTACAGGAGCATCAATCAGAAATAAATTGGAATCTTATTCACATTTGTGGTGTCGCCCATTTCGAAACACTCACAGATCTTTATAAGCGCAAGGGCTTATCGAACAAAGTAACGTTGTACCCTTTTCGTAAAGATATCGTGAACCTTTATGCGCTAAGCGACTGTGTGGTGAGTCGTGCAGGGGCGGGTACCGTCGTGGAACTTGCGACACTGGGAGTGAAATGCCTCCTCATCCCTCTGCCTAGCGCTCCGGGTGATCATCAACGTCGTAATGCCGAACATCTCGAAAAAGAACAATGCATAATCCTTGACCAGAGTCATGTAAGCGCTGAGATTCTGTTTGCCGAGATTACTGAACAGTTAAATAACGCTGAAACTACTGAACCAGATCTCTACCATCAACGTGCACGCCTTAGAATAGCTAACTATCTTGTAGATAACTATTTGTCTCCATCACATAATGAGAGCGCAGTTCAATGATCGATCGCATTTCTGAAGTTGACCTCGACAATTCTTCCGCAAGCCGTATTCATATTGTTGGCATCGGTGGTGCGGGTATGAGCGCGATAGCAACTGTGCTGTTCCGAATGGGTAAATCTGTCTCAGGGTCTGATCTAAAACAAAGTCAAGTAACAGAACGACTCATTTCCACAGGAATCGATGTACATGTTCCTCACTCTCCTGATTTGATCACTTCCGATATCTCATATGTTGTCCGCTCAAGCGCAATTCACGACGATAATGAGGAGATCATCGCTGCTCGTGAACAACTCATACCAGTACTAGCGCGTGCGGACATGTTGGCCGCACTGTGTGCGCGTGAGAGTAGCGTCGGAATTGCAGGAAGTCATGGAAAAACCACAACAACCTCGATGGTAACGGCTATCGCACGTGCGGCTGATATGAATCCAAGTTTTATGATTGGCGGTGATGTCAATGAAATAGGGACAAATGCGGGCTATAACAAAGGTTCATTGATGATTGTCGAAGCTGATGAGAGCGATCGAACATTTCTTACATTGCCACTCGTCGGCGGAATCGTTACGAACATAGAAAATGATCACTTAGAAAGTTACAACGATTCGTTTGATGAACTTAAAGAAAGTTTTTACGAATTTATACTGGGAGTGCAAGGGCCTGTTGTTGTATGCGTTGATGAAGAAAACGGTCGTAGTATTGCTGAACGCGCACTAATTAAGCGAGAAGTAATTACCGTAGGCCGCGACAACGCAGACTGGACATACGTCATTACTCACGCTGTCCGAGGGGGTATTACTGCGCAAATTTTCTTCCGGGGTGAGCCACGAACACAAATCGAACTCGCGGTACCTGGTGCGCACAATATCCGAAATGCAATGTGTGGTATGGCTCTTATGAGCGCTCTGGGCGTAGATGATCAATCATGTATCAAGGGTCTGGCATCCTTCGGGGGAGTAGCACGTCGATTTCAATTTCGAGGCCAGACCCGAGGAATTACGTTTGTGGATGACTATGCTCATTTGCCATCAGAAATTGTTGCCACACTCGGAGCTGCTCGTGATGGTGAATTCAGAAATGTCATTGCGATCTTTCAACCGCATCGTTTTTCTCGCACCGAGGTACTGTATAAAGAATTTGCGCAGGCTTTGTTGACCTGCGATGTCGTGGCGGTGTGTGACGTGTACTCTGCTGGAGAAGCGGCAAGGCCTGGTGTCACAGGTGAACTCATCAGTAAAGAATTAGAGGCATTGGGTCATGGGCGTACACACTTTGTCCGTCACATCGATGATGTTATTAACTTTGTTGATCGTAACGCAGGCCCCGGGGATATCGTACTGACCCTTGGTGCTGGCGATGTGACGATGTATAGCGATGTAATTCAAGACGCTCTTGCGCAGACCACCACTGCAACTTCTCTAGGTAGCGAAGCTGCCAAGGAAAGCGAATAGCTAGCATGACGGAATCTCTTACGGACTTTATCGATGCGGTTCAATCAGCTGGACTGAATGTAAAGAATGATCTTTCTGGTGCCATGCTTACCACCTACAGGGTGGGTGGCCCCATTGCCCATTGTGTTTCTCTGACAAGTCGCGATGACATCAATTCTCTTGCGGGAATCATTTCTTCGCACTTTGTGGGTCAATTGAATGATCGCAATGTCGTGACGATTGGAAAAGGATCAAATCTTCTTGTAGATGATCAAGGATTTAGTGGATGCGTTTTTCGATTGGCAGGAGAGCTCGCTGAATTCAACGGTTCGTCTAACCGTATCGATGATCAAATTCGCGTCACCGTGGGAGGAGGCGTTCCGCTGCCGACTTTTGCGCGTCAATGTGTTCCCGAAGCTATTGCAGGCTTGGAATTTTACGTTGGTATTCCTGGATCTGTTGGAGGAGCCGTGGCGATGAATGCCGGCGGACATGGAAAACAAACTTCTGATGTGCTTGTGTCATGTAATGTTCTCAATCTTTCATCGGGAATCATTGAACGTTTCTCGAACGAGACCTGCCATTTCTCTTATCGTCATTCCCGGTTTAGACCTACGGATATTATCTATTCTGCGCAGTTTGAAGGTAAAGAAGGCGACCCTGCACGTATTAAACGTGACGTTGATTCGATCGTCCAGTGGCGTCGTGAACATCAACCAGGTGGAAGGAACGTCGGATCCGTGTTTCAGAATCCACCCGATATTTCCGCGGGTGAACTTATCGATAAATGCGAATTAAAAGGTTTTCGAATCGGGGGCGCGTATGTTTCCGAAAAACACGCTAACTTTATTCTGTCGGATGAGGGCGCCACTGCTGCAGATGTTTATGCGGTCATCGAACATATTCGTACTGTGGTTTTTGAGTCGACGGGTTACAAACTTGATACAGAAGTTCGCCATATAGGGAAGTATGACAATGAATCGCGATGAAGACGAGACATTCGTCGCCATTTTGATTGATGAGGACGAGCTCACTATCGATATTGATGAATCTGAAATAGATGAACAGCTTGATGATGAAACGGTTGTCGCAACTTTCACCCAACGCCGTCAACTACAGTTCCGTGCCCAATCTCGAACAAAGAGGCAATGGTTGAGCATCACGCTCGCGATAATTGCAGTCTTGGTGACTCTTGTTGTCCTGACTTTGGAAAGCCCTCTTTATAATGTAGACAAGATTGTCATTAACAACAACTCCGTTGTTCCTTTGACAAAAGCGGAGATGATAAAAATTCAGTCGTTATCCCAGCGGCTCGATGACGAACCCTTGTACCGAACTGATCCCGATCCTGTGGCGAAGGATATTCAATCACTTCCCACAATTATGGGAGCAACCATCAAAAAAAATTGGCCAGGAACGATAACCGTAACAGTTTCACGACGCGTTCCTGTTGCATACATTGAAACAGATAAAGGAGTCATCCTCGTTGACAGCAAGGGGTTCGCTTTTGAAAAAGCAACGCTTGCCCCTCAGGGTCTACCTGGATTCCAAGGCATTGATGAAATCACGTTTACTCATAAAATTTCAGACGGTTCGTACCTCAAAATTGTGGACGCTGCACCCGTAGAAATGAAGCAGCAAATTGCTCATATTGCTAAGGAGAAGGGGAGCTACACTGCTGTACTTTCTGATGGGATCAGTATTGTTCTGGGAACACCAACTCAATTAAAAGAAAAAATGGCTATTGTGTGGTCGATTATTCTTACGAAAAAGCGCTCAGACTTGGGCTATATCGATGTTTCCGTTCCGTCTCTACCCGTATCTGGTTCGGCTAAACTTAAAGTATAGGTTGAGGGTTGAAAATTTCCATCAGGTTTCGCGGGTGTACAAAATTGACCCATCCGGCACAAAAGGGCTACCATTTGTAACCTTCATTTATAGGCATAACTGTTCATTGTGAGCTTTACGTTTATAGATGAAAATTTCTAACCATTACAAAGATGGCAAAGACGGCGAAATAATCGTCGGCACCCGAGAGGAAATAATTATGGTCAGTTCACCCCAGAACTATCTCGCTGTAATCAAAGTTGTAGGAGCAGGCGGCGGTGGCTGCAATGCAATTAACCGGATGATCGATGCTGGTCTTAAAGGCGTTGAGTTCATCGGGATTAACACCGATGCTCAAGCTCTTATTCAAAGTGATGCCGATGTTCGACTCGACATTGGTCGCGAACTTACGCGAGGTCTCGGTGCTGGATCAGATCCTGAGATTGGTCGCAAGGCTGCGGAAGATCATAAGGGTGAAATCGAAGAAGTCCTTATGGGTGCCGACATGGTGTTTATTACTGCAGGTGAAGGTGGAGGCACGGGAACAGGTTCTGCTCCTATCGTCGCCGAAATTGCAAAGGGTTTGGGAGCTCTCACCATTGGTGTCGTAACTCGTCCTTTCGATTTTGAAGGTCGTCGTCGAAGTGTGCAAGCTGAGACGGGTATCCAAGAACTTAAAGAAAAAGTTGACACGCTCATTGTTATTCCGAACGAGCGACTTCTTAGTGTTTCTGATGAGAAGACAACAATGCTTAATGCATTCAAAATGGCAGACGAAGTTCTCCTTCAAGGTGTGCAAGGAATCACCGAACTCATCACAGAGACTGGTCTGATCAACACTGACTTTGCTGACGTGAAGATGGTTATGACGAACGCCGGCTCTGCTCTTATGGGTGTGGGTTTTGCTTCTGGTGAAGGTCGTGCACTTGCTGCAGCTCGTTCTGCGATTTCATCTCCGTTGCTCGAAGCTTCGATCGATGGTGCACGCGGCATTTTGCTTTCGATTGCTGGACCAAGCGATCTTGGTTTGCATGAAGTCAACCAAGCTGCCGAGATCATTTCGCAGTCTGCACATCCTGATGCAAACATTATCTTTGGAACTGTTGTTGACGATACTCTCGGCGACGAAGTGCGTGTAACAGTTATTGCTGCAGGTTTCGATCGATTCGAACGAAGTAACCGTGATTCAAACTCTTCTCTTGGTCTGATGGAAACAGAGAACACTCTTTCTCGCGCAGAACGTAGCCAAGCACTCGATCTCACTTCTCTTGAAAGTGAAGAGGAAGAAGAGTTCGACGTTCCGGAGTTTCTTCGTTAACGTTTATTTCACTTGGCATTAAGCACACTTTTTATCTATGCAAGTAAAAATCGTGTCTAATGGCGCGTAGTTCTAGACTGCTTACATGAAAGGCAACGTCAAGTTTTGCGACATTGGCAGCGCGCACGTTGTGTTTACTTCTCGCCACGGAGGATGTTCTGCTCAACCATACGATTCACTAAACATTGCAAATCATGTAGGTGATGACGCAGGCAATGTATTACGTAATCGAGAATTGCTCCATAAAACAATTGAACAACAAGAACCAATAGCTCCGCATTCTTCATGGCTATTCCTGGATCAAACACATGAGAACAACATTGTTTTTGTAGATGGTTCAACCGCAATCGACAATTTTTATCCACCGACAGCCGACGCATCGATCACGCAGATCCCAGGACAACCTCTCGTCGTGATGACGGCTGACTGCGGTCCACTCGTAATTGCAGGCCAATCAATAGTCGGCGTGGTTCATGCGAGTTGGCGAACAGTGGCGGAAGGAATCATTGATAGCGTTATCGAAGAAATGAATTATCGTGCACCGGGCGAACACTTCCATGCACTGCTGGGCCCTTGTATCTATCCGTTGAACTACGAATTCGAATCCAGTCAGTTGAATGAACTCGCAGACCATCTTGGGGAGCACGTTATATCTCAAACAAATCAAGGCCAACCCGCCTTTAATCTCCCTGCAGCTATCGAACATGAATGCACAATAAGAAACGTCACGTTCAATGAACTGGGTATCGACACATTTTCTTCGCCCGATCATTTTTCCTATCGTCGTGATGGCGTAACGGGCCGCCTAGCAGTTGTTGCGTGGTTGAGTGCTGAGTAGTGTCAGCGCTAGCATGACGAAACATACATGGAGGTAATCATGGTTCCTAATCGACCCACCGAAAACACGCGCTCCAAAGAGATCGCGATCCATATCGATTATGAACCGGTGACGATTGATGTTAGCGATACGGGCATGACGGGAGTTATACGATTTGCAACTCTTGCTTTCGAAGGCGCCTTTAACAGAAATCACGAGGCTTTCCTCGATATTATTCAAGCAGTGGATCCCAATTCATTAGCGGGAGCCAGAATTATTAGCATTGCTCTGCAGCACAAACTTCTCCACTTTGGAACGCAGCTCCAACTCAGTAGAAAATTGGATCTCGACGTTCTCTGTGAGATTACAGTAGAAAATGTCGATGAGATCGCGGAGATTATTCACCACCTTATGAAAGCAGAAGTCTTTCGAAACAGAGAAGCTGTTAGTCAGGTGAGCCAAGCTTTCACTGCAAGTATTCTGATTGCTCGTGCGATTCAGCGGAATGCGATTGATGCCCCTGTCTGCGTTGAGCATGCGGCCATTAGCATCTTGAAATCCCACTTATGTGAATACAACGAAGAAGCGATCAGCGGATTGCTCGACATCTTTTCACCAGAAAACCTCGTCCGGATAGAACTATCTGAATTGAGACAGAAACTCATTCCCTGTATGACCGAGCTTCGGCTCTGGTTCTACTTCCCTGAGATGTTGGAAAAATTGGTAAAGAATTTTGATGCATCCTCCCAGGAGTACCGCGATGCCATTGAACACCTTCTCCTCGATTGTGCGTTGGAAGAAACCTTAGAAGATATGGTTGCGGAAAAACTTCACGCCTTTGTAGGTATTCCCGCCGACCAATCTCGCTTGGATCAGTGCTTGCCTCTGTATAAAGCACTGTCGGATGGTGGCTATCAAGGTATTCACGTCAGAGGGTTTCCTGATTGGAATACCTTGGCTGCACCTGATCTTTCCTCCAGATAGCTAACCTAGAGGCATGCCCGTAGAACAAGACGACGTCCCTCGAGAAGTCATCGAGAAAAATTTGCAGACGCTTCGCGAGCAGATTAATCACGCATGCATCTCAGCGAATCGTGATACGCGCGACATCACTCTCGTTGCTGTCACGAAAACGCAAACAGCGACAACCATCCGCAACTGTATTGATCTCGGTTTAAAAGTTTTTGGCGAAAACCGTTATCAAGAACTTGATGCAAAAAAGATTGCCTTCGAATCAATCAAGGACATTACGTGGCATTTCATTGGTCAGATTCAACGCAATAAGTTGGCACGCATTGCTGCCAAAGCAGATGTGATTCACAGTATTGATAATCAATGGCAGATCGACGTACTCTCGCGTTGCCTCGCCAAACCAAAACTCTTCCTGCAATTGTCGAGCGGAGTAGTGGGGCATCGAGGAGGAATATCAATTGACCAAGCGCCCGAATTGTTGAATTATGCGCGCAACCACGGGCGAGAGATTACGGGGGCAATGATGATGCCGCCAGCTGATGTTGATCCGGTTCCATACTTTCGTAGCTGTAGAGATTTTGCCCATGATTATTCTCTGGATCAGATATCAATGGGGATGTCACACGATTATGTCACAGCTATAGAGCAAGGATCCACAGTTATCCGTGTAGGCACAGCTCTTTTTGGCGAACGTAAACGATAGAAACCCACTCTATTTCTGCACGAACAGGCATAAACGCGCTACAATGGGTGGCTGTACTTACAAAGGGGTATGTCAATGTGGCGAAAAGCAATGGTTGCACTTGGTCTACAGGATGATGAAGACGACGCGGATTTTATGGGGTACGACCTCACCGATGATTCAGATACATACCGGACACGAGAACAAAATACTGCCCGTGAACCCGAGCGCATTACACGTCCGAGCGCAATGCCCAATTCTCGAAACCGTGAAGCGCCTGCAGTTCGCACGATAGCAGCTGACGAACCGGTTCGACCTTCGGCGATTCGTACAATGCCGATGACTGCGCCCGCATCGCCCAGCGTTCACGTATGTGAACCGAAAAGTTTTAACGATGCACAAGAAGTAGGAGAGCGACTCAAGCTGGGTCGTCCTGTCATTATGAATTTGGGCGGACTCCCTCGAGAACTTCAACGGAGACTTATCGACTTTGCAAGTGGATTAGCTTTTGCTATGGACGGGTCTATGTCGCGAGTTGATGACCATGTTTTCTTATTGTCGCCGAGCAATATGGACGTCTCGGCCGAGGAAAAGCATCGCATTGCTAATAGCGGGCTCTACTGATCTTATAGTCGAACCGCAGGCAGAGCCTGACGGTTCTCGCGGTCACTCATCCTTCGCTCCCTGTGATTCTTATTCGAACCGCAGGCAAAGCCTGACGGTTCTCGCGGTCACTCATCCTTCGCTCCCTGTGATTCTTATTCGAACCGCAGGCAAAGCCTGACGGTTCTCGCGGTCACTCCTCCGATCTTTCCCTGTGATTTTTTGTCGAAGCACCGGCAGAGCCGGATGCATCTCGCGGTCACTCCTCCGATCGTTTCCTGTGATTTTTTGTCGAAGCACCGGCAGAGCCGGATGCATCTCGCGGTCACTCC
>CAYMMG010000013.1:52900-54741 GCA_964391505.1 uncultured Burkholderiales bacterium
TCCGATCGTTTCCTGTGATTTTTGATTGTATTGATCGTAGTTATACGCGCCATATCCGACTAGTCTGGGCATGTGATTATTGATCTTATTCTTCGACTGCTCTTTGTTTTCCAAGTGTTACTCATCGTCTATGCCTTATTGAGTTGGTTTCCTCTGCACCCGGGAGGAATTCCTTCGCAGATATATGGAGTTTTAGATCGCTTGTTTAACCCCATTCTCTCCTTCTTGCGAAGGTATATCCCGCCCATTGGCCACTTTGATCTCTCTTTTCTTGTTCTCATCATGGGGGTATTGATACTCCAAAGCCTATTATCCTCGTAACTTCGCTGAACATAGGCAATAAGCATTGATGGATAATGCCAAAGCGTGCGTACTTTGTCGTGCATTTGGGTGTAATATAACGCGCCATGAAGATTTCACCCCGCGAGCTCCGAGAAGCGAAAATCCCCTCTAAAGCCTTTGGCTTTAATCAGGATGTCGTCGATGCTCTCCTGGAACGTGCTGCGGATACTATTGAGGGCCTCATCGAGGAAAATCGACAGCTGTTCGAAGCGCTTGAACAACTCCGTAACGAGGGAACATCTACTCCGATTGGCGGCATGTTTGACGGTGTCAATATGCAAGCGGTGGCTGAGCCGGCTGGATCGCCTGAACCAGAAGTCGTTGCGCCAGCCGTAGAAGAAGTTCCTCCTGTTGCAGTTCCTGTTTCTGCTACTGACATGTCAGAGAAAGAAGATCTCATTAATAAAACTCTTCTGTTGGCGCAAAGAACTGCTGATGAAACGTTAACCACAGCAAAAGCGCAGGCTGAAGAACTTGTTTCTGCGGCGCAAGCCCAAGCCGATGAACTTGTAAGCAACGCTACCCGTGACGCTGAGAACTTGACTGGTACTGCGCAAGAACAAGCACAAAAAGATTTATTGGCTGCGCAAGAACAAGCACAAAAACTTGTTTCTGCAGCTGAAGCGCAGGCTGAAGAACTTGTTTCTGCGGCGCAAGCCCAAGCCGATTCAATTCATGCCAAAGAACGTGAAAATTTCACGGCGCTAATTGAACAGCTCAATGCCGAACGAGTTCAGCTCATTAGTGATATTCAAATCTTGCAGGGATTCGATCAAGAGCACCGGACAAAGCTTCGTGAAGTTGTAGAACAAGATCTAGATAAACTCTCTGAACGTGAAACCATTGACGTGGGAGCTTTGCCCGAGATGCCCGTGATCAGTTTGGCCGATATCCCTTCTGTTGTAGCTAAACCTGCTGAGGATATTTCGTTAGACGAGAACTTAGAAGTAATTGCTGATGACGATGCAATAGTTGAGCCAGCTTCGTTTGATGAAATGCTCGAAACGACGATTGCTGAGGTAGAACCTGCGAGTGAAGAAGAGGGTGAGTCCGATATCGTTATTTCTGATGATATGGAAGTGGAAGCCATCGATATTGATGAGAAAAAAGTATCGAGCCCTTTTGATGACGATGACCCCTTCGCCTCCTTCGTTGATTCCGACAGCGTTGTGCCCCCAGCAGGTTCAGATATGCCTATAGGTGATCCACAAGTCGTTGCGCCTGCGGGTGAAGAAGTAGAGTCTTCGGGTTCATCAGGCAATTTCGACCCGGGAGCATCGAGCAAATCATCTCGTCATAAAGAATTGGATGACGATGATTTTTTCGCCTCCTTGCGTGAAGCTGTCCAGGATGACACGCCTTTGGGTCCCTCGGATGAGGGTGAGGAACGCAGCACCAAACCCAAGGGGAAGTCCAAGAAGTAGCAGAAGAGTTTATTGATGCGATAAAGCATGGATAGGCTCCCAAGAGGAATATTGCAATACCATGGCAGCAGCAAA
>CAYMMG010000014.1:0-51735 GCA_964391505.1 uncultured Burkholderiales bacterium
TTCGACAAAAATCACAGGGAGCGATCGGAGGAGAGACCGCGAGGCATGTGCGCTTTGCGTACTTGCCGATAATAAATCACAGATACACCTCTTCGAGAAGATCCTGTTGAAGAGCAGTAAGCCAATCGTAAATTCCGCGGAGTTGAGCATGAGGATCATCAGGGTCGATCTCATTGTCCTCATCAGAGATATTGAGTTTCGTCCCCAAAGCCAAACGCAAATCATTGAGACCTTTGAGCCAGGCTTCAGTTTCATCGGGTGAAAGTAAAACCATTTTAAGATCACCCGCATCGCGGTCCGCAGGTGCATCTTCAATACGCTTGATCGATTCGATGAGTTTCACCAGTGTGGCAACGCGTGATTCCAGCAGTTCGGGATGCGCATATGCTGCCCAAGTCATTTCTGCAGTTTCTTCCGTTGGGTCAAGATAGGCTCGAGGGAACAATCGTTCACGGACAGGATCTTCTCCGAGAGCGGGAGTTTCCATGATGGCACGTAGATCAAGAGCGATGTCCACAAAAATACGTGCCTCTTCATCAAAAAGATATGCTTCGATACCTTCAATGGTCACAGAAAAACGAGAGGTACGCATAGATCTTTATTCGTCCTTCTGCATCGTTGCCCACAGACCATGCGCGTGGAGGCGGCTGACATCGTTTTCACATTGATCACGTCGACCCGACGACACCACTGCTTTTCCATCCTTATGCACTTGCATCATAAGCTCGGTTGCTTTTTCTTTTGAGTAACCAAAAAGTTTTTGAAGCACATGGACGACAAAGCTCATTAAGTTGACAGGGTCATTCCACACAATGACGACCCACGGAGAATCCAGCATTCCTTCAAGATCAAGGTCGCCTTCAATAACGGGAACGGGAGTTTCAGTCACGCTTTTACCTATTTACCTATGCATCTGTCTCTGGCACATCTTGGCTGTGCTCATTATCCGGCACCTGAGATCGTATCAAATCTACGCCGCGCACGTTGTGAGCAATTGTTCCTAAGACACCATTAACAAATCGAGGAGACTCGGGCGTTGAGTATGTCTCACACAATTTTACTGCTTCAGAAATCACTGTCCCCACGGGCGTATCTGCACTGCGCACAAGTTCGGTGATAGCCATGCGCAACACAGCTCGATCGAAACCGGGAAGACGATCACTAGCCCAGCCCTTGGTGTTGTTTGCCAATAATGTCGCGATGCGGTCACTCAATCGCGAATAGTCTTCTAGCAGCGCAATCACATATTTATCGGGAGACACATCGAGTTCCGCAAGTGTGGCATCGACGGTCTGGTTTTTTGAATCCGATTCAAAAAGCAAGAGTGCTACACGTTCGCGAGCATCGGTTTTATTCACGGGATATTCCTTTAGCAACAAGGATCATACGCGTGTGATGTAGTCACCCGTGCGAGTATCAACACGAATTAATTCACCTTGGTTCACAAAAAGCGGCACTTGGACAACAAGGCCCGTTTCGAGCGTTGCTGGTTTACGAGCGCCCGATACACGATCACCTTGGAGACCTGGTTCAGTTTCGGCAACAGTGAGTTCCACGCTTGCGGCAAGTTCAACACCAAGGGGTTCATAACCAAACATAGGAATCATTGCATTATCGGATTCCTTGAGATACTTCCCTGCTTCTCCGACTTGATCAGCGCTCAGGTTCATCTGATCGTATGTTTCGAGATCCATAAAAACGTAGTTTTGACCTTCGCGATACAAGAACTGGTAGTCGCGTTTGTCGACCACTGCAGGTTCAACTTTTGTTCCCGCGCTAAAAGTTTTTTCTAACGTGCGGCCAGTTCGTAAGTTCTTCAGCGTTGTGCGCACAAAAGCAGGGCCTTTTCCTGGCTTCACGTGTTGAAAATCTGTTATTTGCATGAGACCTTCATCGAGGTCCAGGTACATGCCATTCTTGAAATCACTTGTTGAAATTGCCATAAGAGAGGAAAGCTTAGTTCACTGGGCCAGGCCTACGACAGCACAGAGTAGCTGTGGGCCAGGCCCGCAGCTACTTTACGCCGCGACGGGCCCGGCACAAATTAGGCAACGACAAGGTTTTTTGGTGCACAGGTCAGCACTTCTGCACCGTCTTCGGTGACGCAGAGAGTATCTTCAATGCGTACACCCGCAAATCCTTCAACATAAATGCCTGGTTCGACAGTAAGAATATTGCCCGCTTGAGTATTGTCTGTCCCAGCACCGCGCACCCAGGGCTGTTCATGAACGTCAAGACCCACGCCGTGCCCGGTCGAATGCGTGAAATACTGGTCGACTCCACATTCACGAAGATAATCCCGGCACGCAGCGTCGATCGCTGAAACGGCCACTCCCGAACGAACAATCTCTCGACCCAAACGTTGCGATTCAATCACTTGGTCCCACATCTCTTTTTGACGATCATCGGGTTCACCCACGCTCACGGTACGTGTCATGTCAGAACAATATCCTTCGACAATGCATCCAAAATCGATAACGATCATCTGACCAGGTTCTATCTTTGCCTCTGTTGGCATCGCATGAGGAAGTGCTGCTCGAACTCCGCAGGCAACGATGGTGTCGAAAGAATTTCCCGAAGCACCCAGATCGACCATACGGCGATCGAGTGCGATCGCGAACTCTTTTTCTGTGGGGAATTCACAGAGCTGTGGAAGAACTTGTTCGAGTGCATCATCAGCAACACGGCATGCTGCACGAATACGATCTACTTCCCCGTCTTCCTTGACGATGCGGACTTGTTCGACGATGCCGCTTGTCGGAACAAATGTGTTGTCGGAAAAATGTTCGTTATATTTATTCGCGCCAGCTAAAGCAAGAGTGTCTGCTTCAAGACCAATGCGCATTCCCGGCGTAATCACCTTTTCAAGAAAGACCATCGGGCCTTCACCTTGACGAGTTACATAAATTTGTGCATCTACCCGTGCTGCGTCAAGTTGTTCTTTGCTTTGCGTAGTGTACCGACCGTCCGTAATGAAGATCAATGCATCTTTGGTGAGTAGTACTAAACCATTAGAACCGGTAAACCCCGTGACGTAACGAACATTTGTGAGATGAGAAATAAGAAGCGCATCGATTGTGTCAGGAAAAACAGCACGAACTTTATCTGCTCGACGGGAGTAATCCATCGGAGTTAACTTTGCGAGCAATTCAGAGCTTTGCATCATTAATGTCTCTCGTCACTTTCCAGGCATAGCCTTAATGAACTATTTCGCGAGAAGACTCGCGACAGCTTGTGCTGCGAGGGCATAGGAATCTATTTTGAATCCAGAGATTACTCCCGTTACAACTGCTGAGATAACGGAAGTGTGTCGAAACTCTTCACGTGCGTGAGGATTAGAGATATGGACTTCAATTTTAATTCCATCAAACATCGCAAGTGCATCGCGAATTGCATAGGAATAATGCGTGAAAGCACCGGCGTTAATAATGATGGCATCTGTGGTGCCCCGAGCAGCATGGATTGCATCGATAATTTCATTTTCTGCATTCGACTGAAAATCATCAACCTCGAAACCAGGCAATGCTTTCTTAACCACGTCCACGCAATCAGACAAAGTTTCGGTTCCATAAATTTCTGGTTCCCGCTCCCCTAAGAGGTTGAGATTGGGACCGGTTAAGACGAGTACGCGCATAGAGACAGTTTTGCACATAAGCCAGGCTAAAGAAGGGAGTATTTATGGGACTCCTCGAGTCGCTTCACTCGCTCAGTGATAACAGGAAAGACTCAGGATGACTCAATCAACCAATAAAGCGCTGTAAAGCCAGTTCTACTGCTGCTCGCTCGACATCGTGGACAAGTTCCGCACCTCCGCCGAGATTCATCAAGATAAAGCTCAATCCTCCATCAGATTTTTTGTCCGCGAGCATAAGATCAAGAAGCGCTGAAGCGTCTCGACACTGCTCGGGCATTTCGCTTTGCAAACCCAAGGCTTCAACTAAAGCAACTGCTTCATCTTTTTGCGATACAGGAATGCGCCCAAGCTCACAAGAGAGTTCTGCAGCAAAACGCAGACCGATGGCCACAGCAACACCGTGAGGAACCAAATATTGCGTCTGCGTTTCGATCGCATGCGCAAGTGTGTGACCAAGGTTAAGCGTTGCTCGAATTCCATTGCGCTCATAAGGGTCACGCGCAACAATATGAAGCTTGTGGTTCATACACGAACGAATGATGGGAACAAGCACGTCGCTATCGCGCGCAACAATTTTGTCTGCATTCGCTGTAATTGATTCCGCTACTGCCGTGTTTCCTAAGAGTGCGTACTTCGCAACTTCTCCTAGGCCGCTCAGAAAATCATCTTGAGGCAGACTTGCCAAAGTTGATGTATCGGCAATAATAGTTTTTGGTTGGTGAAAAGAACCCACAAGATTTTTTCCGCCGGGAAGATTAATGCCACATTTTCCACCAATAGAAGAATCCACTTGGGCCAGCAAAGTTGTCGGCACCTGAATGACATCGATTCCGCGATGATACGTTGACGCTACGAATCCGGAAAGGTCTCCTACGACCCCACCGCCCAAGGCAACAACGCATCCAAATCGCGTCACTCGCTCTTGCGCCATCATGCCAATCACTTGTTCGTACGTAGAAAAAGTTTTCGCGTCTTCACCTTCGGGAACGATGATGGGAATCACTTTAACCCCAGCATTTTCAAATGAGGAAGTCACTGACTTTCGATAGCTTTCGGGAATGGATTCTTGAGAAATCAGAACAGCCATGGGATATCCGGAGACATACACGGAAATTTTTTCGAGCAGATTGTCGTCGACGACCACTGAGGAAGATGCATCTGCGCTATGACCACTCATTCGATTGCATTGCCGAATGACAGCGTCAGCTACTGCATCGATTGTTCGACGGGATGTTGCAATCGTGATATCAGCAGCCAGTTCGTAACATTCTCGACGAACAAGGAACTGTTCATGAACTTTTTCTTCCAAGTCGCCTTCCAACAAAGGACGTGTATTAGTTTCATCAGCCTTAATGCGCTCGAGAATATCGGCTTCAAAAGCATTGAGATACACAACGTAGCCGTTGTTACGCATGTCGATAATGTTGCGACTGTCTAAAACTGTTCCGCCGCCCGTGGCATACACATGAGGTTCGCTCTCAATCGACAGAGCACGGACCGTTTCTCGTTCTTGTTCTCGAAAAGCTGCTTCACCAAACTCGGCAAAGTATTCATGAATAGGCATTCCCACCCGTTGCGAAATCGCATCGTCGAGATCAACCACATCGATCTTCGAAAGCTCGCCTACAGCTCGGGCGACAGTGGTTTTGCCCACGCCTGATGCACCGATGAGAAAGATATGTCGCTTTTCGTTACTCATAATAATTAATCAAGCGATTCTGCAAAGTTACGCGCGTTGGTCAGAAATTCTTTCATCGAGTCTCCACCAAATTTACGGGACGCTTCACTCATCAAGGTCAACGCCACCATAGTTTCCGCAACAACGCCGGCTGCAGGAACAGCGGTCACGTCAGTACGTTCTTTAAATGAAACCGTTTCTTCTTTAGTTTCGACATCAGTTGTGCGAATCACCGGACGGTTGAGCGAGGCAAGCGGCTTCATCCACGCACGACACACCAACAGAGAACCATTCGTTATTCCGCCTTCGACGCCACCTGCGCGCGCTGTCGGACGAACATAGTGATCGGCATCATAAAGGATTTCATCGTGAGCTTCGCTTCCCCACTTATATGCATTATCGAAACCATCACCAATTTCTACAGCTTTGATCGCTTGAATGCTCATAAGAGACTGCGCGAGGAGTCCATCGATCTTTCTATCCCAGTGCACATGGGAACCCAAACCCTCGGGAACTCCGAACCCAAGAACTTCTACTACTCCTCCTAGGGAGTCGCCTACCTTGGCCGCAGCTTTAATTTCAGCAATGATTGCATCGGTGGATTCCGCCGAGAAACATCGAACTTCATTGGCGTCAATCGTTGCCAGATCAGAAAATTCGGGCCGAGGCGCACCTTCGGGAACTCGGGCTTGTCCAATGGAGAGAACATGCGACATGATCTCAGTACCCAGCTCACTCAGCACTAACTTTGCAATGGTACCTGCCGCAACACGAGCAGCGGTTTCACGCGCACTTGCACGTTCTAAAACATTTCGAGCATCATCCAAATCATATTTACGCATTCCAGGAAGATCTGCATGACCAGGACGAGGCTGAGTCAGCTTCTTGTTTGTAGAACCCGGGGCTACAGACATCTCTTCTTCCCACTTAGGCCATTCGGAATTATGAATGACAATAGAGATTGGTGAACCAAGAGTTACACCGTGACGAATTCCGCCAAGAATCTCAACATCGTCACGTTCGAAGCGCATGCGAGGTCCACGCCCATAACCGAGACGCCTTCGTGATAATTCATCAGCAATATCATCAGCCCGAACAGCCAGGCCAGAAGGGATACCTTCCAGAATGACATTGAGTGCTTTACCGTGTGATTCGCCGGCTGTAAGAAATCTAAACATTGAGTGTCCTGCTAACAAATTCATTTATTTGCGGCGCTAGCCATATCGCTATTACCGTTCCCGCTACCAAAAATGGCCCAAACGGTATCTTCATTTTACGTCCCCCGCCCGAGATCCCCGCAATCGCAAGACCGATAACTGATCCGAGGAAGAAAGAAATAATTAATCCCGTATAGCTCACAGCGTAACCGTAATATCCCATCGCAAAACCTAGGAAGATGGCGAGGCGCACATCACCAAATCCCATCGCACGTCCACCACTAGCAAACCAGACCGCTCCTAGAAAAGCCCAATAGGCAAATCCAACAATCGCAGCATCGCGGAGACGGTTGTATTCACCAGACCCCACTGAAGAAATCGCAAGTATACCGATAAGAAGTGCACCGGAGGGATACACGATCTTTTTGGGAAGCAATTTCGTATCGATATCAATTGCAGCTAATGCAATCAATCCCGAAAAGAAGAGCGCATAGCCAACCGTATGAACATGAAGCCCCAATCGCCAGATGGTAACAACCCATACAAACGCACAGAGGATTTCAACCAGTGGATAGCGTGGTGAAATTCGTTGAGAACAGTTTCGACATTTTCCTTGAAGGAGTACGTAACTGATGACAGGTAAGTTATCGAAAACGGAAATAGGTTCCTTACAGTTAGGACAATGCGAAGCGGGTTTGAGAATCGATAAGTTATTTGGAATTCTCCAAATAATGACATTAAGAAATGAACCGATAGCGAGACCTAAAAACGAAGAAGCAATCATCCAAAAGCAAAGCCACTGAGAAGATGAGAGAGCATCAAGGTTCATTGTGATACCTCTGGTTGGTGTGCAAGATAATCACGTATTGCGTTTCTCATCACATCGATGGGCGCTGGCTGTCCTGTCATAAGGGTAAAGGATAATGCCCCTTGATGGATCAACATGCCCAATCCATTCTCCGTGTGGCAACCTTGCTCCTTGGCTAGGCGCAAAAGTTCAGTTTCGATTGGATAATAGACGGTATCGACAACAACTTTGTCATCTGAAAAGCCGGATACATCAATGGGTACCGACATATCAGGATTGCCATCACGGGTCATTCCTACAGGCGTTGCATTGACAATAATGTCACATTCACACGCAGTATCAGAACGTTGCGAAAATTCAACAATATCAATCGATCCTCGCGAGAGGATTTCACTATTAATTGTAGAAGCCATAACTGCATCAACAAGTTCAAGAGATTGATCGAGTTTGCGGGCTGTAACAAAAACTTGAGCGCCAGCGTGGACCAGTGCATCACATATAGAACGAGACGCTCCACCTGCACCAATGACGAGGATACGTTTTCCGGTTACATCAATATCGTTTTCTGCCATTGACGCCACAAAACCATCGCCGTCCGTACTATAACCATGAATGGTGCCTTGCGAGTCGGGCACCAACGTATTAACAGTACATAATCTCGATGCTGCACCATGTGCTGTACTCATTGTGTATGCCACATCCTTATGAGGCATCGTCACATTAAGTCCTCCATACTCATTCGCGAACATTTCATTCACTCGAGAGACAACATCTCCTGGTTCTATGTCGATCGCATGATAGTTCCACTCAAGACCAAGGTGTTCATAGGCAGCATTGTGCATAACCGGACTCAAACTATGAGCGACCGGATGACCAATAACGCCAGCTTTAATAGGGGACATTACAAAGCACCGTTTGCCTTTGCTTCTTCAATATTTTTGAGATGATCTTCATAGTTCGTCGCAAAGGTATGCTTGCCCGTCTTGGCATCTGATAATACATAATAGAGATATTCAGTAGTTTGGGGATTCAATGCCGCTCTCAATGAATCCATGGAGATCATCGAAATAGGAGTAGGTGGCAAACCGCTGCGAAGATAGGAATTGAACGGCGTGTCAGTTTTCAGATCACTATTACTCAATGATCCGCTCGCACGGCCCAGGCCGTAGAGTACAGTCGCATCGATCTGTAGATTCATATTTATTGCAAGTCTGTTATAGATCACTGACGCTATAAGAGTGCGATCGTCTGCGTAGCGCGCTTCTTTTTCAATCAAGCTTGCGAGGATAATGATTTGGTAAGGGGTGAGTCCACGAAAGTCTCCTTCGAGACCATTATTTTGGGCACGAGCTTCGAATTCTTCCAGAGAACGTCGAATGATGTCTGCTTCAGATTCTGTTGAAGAAATTTGGTACGACTCGGGAAGCAAGAGCCCTTCCAAATTTGTACTACCTTGAGGCTGATATCGCGATGTAAATTCGTTGGCATCGATTATGGCCTGGAATCCAGCTGCAGTCATTCGGGGAAGCTTGTCGACATTTGCCTGAACGTCTCGTAGCCGTTGACCAGGAATAATTGTAAATTGATCGTAATTAACAACCGGCCCTTTTTCGATAATATCGGCCGCTTCTGCCGCATCAATATTTGTATGCATCGTATATTGTCCCGCTTGGAACGGGCCTCGTCGAGCTAATTTCGTATAAAAAGCAAAAGCAGTTCCTGAACGTATGATATTTTTCTCCTCCAAAATATTGCCGATGTCGCCGACTCCACTTCCCTGCGCAATTTCAAATGTTACTTTCGAACCAGGATCGCCTAAAGCGTGAAGTTGAAACCACATCCATCCTCCACCAATTAAAAATGGGAGAATGAGAATAATAACGACGACCAAAGTCGCGAATGTGCGTTTACGTGCGCGACGTTTTTCGTCGACTTGGTGAAATTTAAATCGGGACATTAAACGATTTTAGAGGCTGTCGATATACGATTGAGCGATAACGGCCGCAGCCAGTGCATCGCGGTACATTTTACGTTGATCGGCGCTCATTTCTGCATCTCTCATTGACTGTTCAGCTTGCGCCGTTGTTAAGCGCTCATCCACATAATGCACATCAAGGACATCGCGTGACCCTGACACGAGTTTTTGGTTTATCTTGTCCACCAGCACAGCAGTACGAGAGCGAACGTCTTGCGCTGCGATCGCTTCGCGCCCCTTAAGATCAATCGGAAGTCCAACAATAAGAGCGGTGGGTTCCCATTCGTTAATCAGGCTTATTAATTCAGTCAAAAATTCTTTCGAAGATGTCTCAGCTGAGATGACTGTTAAGGGAGTAGCAACGCGTGCTGAATCATCGACGAGGGCTACACCAGTTCTTTTCTTACCAATATCAAGACTGATAAATCGCTGCATAGGTTTTACGACTGCATCATTGTTGTGAGCGATGAAAGTAATGCATCCTTGGCTTCATCAATCGCTGCAATGTTTGGACCGCCACCAACCACAAGTTCTGGATTCTTAGCTGTACCTCCGCCGAGAAGCGTTACCGCATCTTTGACCGCTTGGCTCGCATCAGCACCTTTGGCCACGAGATCTTTACTAATGGCTACGCACACACCTGCTTTGCTTTTTTCTTCATTGAGACCGACGGCACCCACCAAGGCCGTTCCTAAAATATCACGGACTGAAAGACACAAGGTGCGTAGATCATCAGGACTTGCTCCATCGTGACGCACTGCGACGACTCCACCCACAGCTTGTTGTGCATACTGCGCTGCTTGCACTTTAAGTTGATCGCTCTTCATGGCTTTCACGGTTTTTGTCATCTCTTTAACTTGAGATTGCATGTGAGAAATTCTGTCTGAGATTTCGTCGGGAGTTGCTTTGAGATCTGCGCTGAGTTCACGCAAAATTGCACGATCATGAGCAAAAGATTCCAGCGCAGTATCTCCCGTGATCGCTTCAATACGACGAATGTTGCTTCCGATTGAGCTTTCTGAAGTAATGCGCACAGGTCCGATAAAGCCGAGGCGATCAACGTGCGTGCCGCCGCAAAATTCTATGGAAGGCCCAGCAACGAGAACACGAACGCGTTCACCGTACTTATCGCCGAAGAATGCAATGGCGCCCAGTTTCTTCGCATCCTCAATTCCCATTTCTTCGTGAGTAACGTCGGGATCTTTAATGATTTCTTCGTTGGTCAAACGTTCAATTTCATTGAGCTGATCTTGTGTGACTTGTTCAAAGTGCTGAAAGTCAAAACGAAGACGATTATCGTCGACATGAGAACCCGCTTGCGCAACATGCTCGCCTAAGACCTTACGCAACGCCCAGTGCAAGACATGTGTTCCCGTATGGTTGCGCCGAATTCTATTACGACGGACGTCGTCGATTTTTGCGGTAACAACATCGCCGACACTCACTTCACCCTTTTCGATCGTGGCGTGATGAACGTACAGGCTTCCCGGGATTCCATACTGAGTATCGGCCACAGTAATTTCGAGCGCATCAGCACTGATTGTTCCTGTGTCGCCTACTTGACCACCAGACTCAGCGTAAAAGGGCGTTTTGTTAAGAAGTAAAGAGACGGATTTCCCTGCTGATGCGGACTTCACAGATTCGCCTTGATGATTTACGATACCGACAACATGGGCGTCATCGATGCTAAAAGTTTCGCGACCGATAAATTGTGTCGGTCCGTGTGAATCGAGAATCGCTTTATAGAAATCACTGGCATCCGTTGTAGCCACTGTCGTGTCTTTGCGGGCATCTTTTGATCGCTTCGACTGTTCCTTCAATGCTTTCTGGAAACCCTCGGCATCGATCTCTCGTCCGGCATCCCCTGCAATTTCTCGCGTAAGATCGAAGGGGAAACCAAGCGTGTCATGCAGGAAGAAAGCTTCTTCGCCTGACACATCTCCTTTTTCGAGAACGCCATCGAGACGATTGAGTCCACGGACAAGCGTTTCACGAAAACGTTCCTCTTCATTATGAACAACAGCCAAAATGCGGGAAGCGTTTTCTCGTAGCTCAGGATATGCGCGTTCCATAACCGAAATGACATGTTCAACAAGTTTGGGCATCACAACATCGTGAGCACCCAACATGTAAGCGTGACGTACGGCACGACGCATAATGCGTCGCAGAACATAGCCGCGATCTTCATTCGAAGGAACGCAGCCATCGGAAATAAGAAATGCCATCGAGCGGGCATGTTCAGCCATAATCCGCAGACTGATATCAGATGTCTCGTCTTTGCCATACGTTGCGGATGTTAATTTTTCCGCTGTTTGAATAAGCGGCATAAAGAGAGAGGTTTCCCAAATCGTTTTTTTGCCTTCCTGCAAAAATAGAATGCGCTCCAGGCCTGCACCTGTATCGACACAGGGCGCAGGAAGGTCAACGCGAGTTCCATCGGGTTGGTCTTCGTACTGCATGAAAACGAGGTTCCAAAATTCGACGAAACGATTTTCGCCACCAAATTTTGGTCCACCGTCTTCGCCCAGTTCTTCACCAAGGTCATAGAACAATTCGGTGCACGGTCCACATGGACCAACATCGCCCATTTGCCAAAAGTTATCCTTGTCTAAGCGTTGGATACGTTCAATGGGAAGACCAGAAACTTCTTGCCAAATCTTTTCCGAGTCGTCATCCGTTTCATGGATGGTCACCCACAGTCGATCTTTTTCGAATCCAAGAACTTGCGTTGAATATTCCCACGCAAACTCAATTGCATCTTGCTTAAAGTAATCTCCGAAACTGAAGTTGCCCAACATTTCAAAGAAAGTGAAGTGACGGTTGGTGCGACCAATATCGTCGAGGTCGTTGTGCTTGCCACCTGCACGCACACATTTTTGTGATGTCGTTGCACGTTTGACGGGTGGAGTTTCTAGCCCGACAAAGTATGGTTTGAACTGAAGCATTCCCGCCATCGTGAAGAGCACCGTTGGGTCGTGCGGAATGATGTTGGAGCTGGGAAGTCGCTTGTGGCCCTTGCTTTCGAAATACGAAAGAAAAGACTCACGTAACTTATCGAGCGGAGTCAGTTCTTGTGAGGATGTCATAGTCGTATGGAACTAGTTTGCGTCAATATATACTTCGAGATTGGACTTGCTCTTTTGGAAATCAGAAACAGAAGCGAGCGCTGATGTAAATGATTGGTATGCCTTATTATCGCCATAGCGTTCGTCGAGGAACCGTTTGAGGATATCGAATGTGAGAACGCCCACAATATAGCCAAGAGCTATCCATTTGAGTCGCTTGATCATAGAGTTTCTACCTTCTTGCTTTTGTTACGTCGACTTTTCCGTCGAGCTCGGTGTTTGCTCGCGGTCTGGCTCAGAGCCACACCTGTTACAGCGGGTTTACGAAATACAATATCAACGAGACGCGAAGTAGCGCGTATCGATCGGTGAACTCGCTGCTGTTCGGCCAGCGTATTGTGTAATTGAGCTAGTTCACTCTGAGACGTTTCCGACAGAGATGTCATGACCGCAACGAGATCAATGAGGTGATCATCAAGATCGTCGAGACGACGATTGATTTTGCGTGACACATTCAGCATCGAGACGGTGACTGCTACAAGAACGCCAAGGACCATTGCTGTCAGCATCGAAGTGATGAGCAAAACAATTGCGGATGCGTCCATGGGCCCAAGTCTACCGAGGTGCCGTGACGATCATCCATTTTGTCTTTGTCTCATCTCCTATGGGAGAATTACGAGGTGAGCACGGAAGAAAAAGGGGTATATGGAAACCCCAATAGACCTTATGCCGTTACTCTTGTCACAGCTCGCGGATTGCCTCCCGGATGGAAGAGAGAACTTATTGGAGCTATTCGGGAACATGCTGGCTATGTCCCGCTAGTTTTGGGAACACACGAGATTAGCCGCGAAGACGACCTTGTGGGACGACATTTAGCCTCGATAACAGCATCAGGTCAAGCTCTTTATGAAGCAGTGCCTTGGTTAGAAGATTTTTATCGGGATGCACACCATGAACAATGCAGCACTCTCATGAATAGAGAACTACTCCCGATTGACAATCCCAATGAAGCAGCAACAGGGAACGTTTTCGGATCTGGGATGCGAATGGAAACGCACGTTGATGGCTGGCCGGTTAACTCGAATGTTTACCTCCAACAAAATCCAGGTGGAGGCGGAGATCTTGTTATTGCACTCTCTCGTGGCGCTCGAACATATCAAGAAGTTGTCGCGGGACCTACCATCTCAGTTCCTCCCACCCCAGGAACAATGAACGTTGTCACTGCAAGCAATAGACCCCACGCCGTAACTGTGGTTCGAGACCTGCCTGACCGTATGTTTTCACATCAGGGTAGGGGCAGTCAACACGAAGACTACATGAGAGAGCATTTGGAAAAAAAGGTTTTTGAAAAATCTCCTTATCTCACACTTGACGAATTTTGGGATTCTGCTCGAATCTCTCTTAACTTTGCTTATACAACAAGAGCATTTAATAGATTGATTGAAAGAGGAAGAGCACGTAACGGATTCAGTGAACGCATTCTTTCTGGAACAAGTGATGCTGGATTATTAGTCCCGCGTTGACTCTGCACCATTGTTTGTTGGTTTATAAAACTTTTCTGCAACATCATCAGGAAGATATTTCTGATCCTTTGCCCCACCAGGACTCAGAGGATGTCGATACTTTTGGTGTTGATTAGTTTCCTTCGCAGGATTTTTTTCTACGACGGCTTGAGTCACTGAATCGCGCAGGTGATGAGGAACTTCTGACACAGGAGCACTATCCACAAAGTCGAGAGCTTTTTGAATTGCTAGATATGCGCTATTGCTTTTGGGAGCGCGTGCAACGGCAAGTGCAGCATGAGAAAGAATGATGCGAGCTTCGGGCATTCCCACCATTGTGATCGCCTGCGCGGCCGACGTTACAAGGGTGAGCACACGCGAATCCGCAAGACCGACGTCTTCGCTGGCAGCAATCATCACCCGACGCGCAATGGCGAGGGGATCTTCGCCCGCGTCGAGAAGGCGTGCAAGATAGTAGACGGTGGCGTCCGGGTCGGAGCCGCGCATGGATTTAATGAACGCAGAGAGCGTATCGTAGTGTTCTTCGCCGCCCGTGGGGCGTTGACGTGAACCGAGAACACTAGAAAGAAGTTTTTCGTCTGCTGTGTTTGCGGTGGTTGCAGCAACAAGAGTTTCGAGAACTCCTAATGCAAAGCGAACGTCTCCTCCAGAGGAGTGAGCAATTGTTTCTAATAATTCTTTGGCAACTTCAACGCCGCTGGCGATGAGCTGTTCATCAACTTTGGATGCGCGTTCTAACAGATCGACAATATCTTCTTCGGTCGGAGGTGTGAGTGGATACACACTCATACGCGAACGAAGAGCGCCTGAAAGAGATACGTAAGGATTTTCTGTCGTGGCGCCGATGAGGCGGAATGTTCCTCTTTCGACATGAGGCAAGAGTGCATCTTGCTGAACACGCGTGAGCCGATGAATTTCATCGACGAAAACAATGGTGTGCAGATTGCGTTCTCCTAAGCGAAGTGTGGCCGCACTAGAAATATTTTTTATATCAGCCACCGACAGACTCATGGCCGAGAGCATTTCGAGATGATGATTCGATTCTGCGGCGATCACTGAAACGATGGTGGTCTTGCCACACCCCGGAGGTCCATAGAGGATGAAACTCGCCGAGGGAGAAGATTCGATAATGGAACGAAAAGGTTGACCCGGATCGATCAGTTCGTGATGGCCAACAATTTGATCAAAGGAGGTGGGGCGCATACGTGCAGCAAGAGGCGCATGGAGATCGCGAACAGTTGTTGCGTTTTCAGTAAACAGGTTCGATGTCACTGTCTTCTCCTCTCTTTCAATTGAATGGCTGGATTAGTCATACAGTCTTTCACATGTCATGCTGAGCCTGCGAAGGATCTCCGCGCAGCGGTTTCCCAGGTCATTCTGGGCGCACCTGCCGTCATTCTGAGCGCACCTGCCGTCATTCTGAGCGCAGCGAAGAATCTGCTCGAAAGAAACCGCGGACGTTTGATCCTCCGCAGCTCCTTCGTTTCACTCAGGACTCCGTTCGGTCGGCTCTGGATGACTAAGGAAGAAGTGCCTTGCCTTTGGGTCTGGTTGTAAAGGTCATTCCCAGCAGTAAGACGTGGCTTTGTGTAGTTAGGGTCTGGTCTTGGAAAGTATGGAGCGTGACCTACAAAGGTCACAACCTTTCCAAGGTCGGACCCTCCCCTTCGTTTCCGTGATGTATTTTTATGCAAAAAACCCTTATTTTCCTTGACTTTTTCATGCTTTTGTTGATACTATACGTACATATGTTCGATGTTAGCACAACTCTCGCGCAGTATCAGGCAACGTTACTGGAAATCAAACAAATACTGGTATCTCCAGGGTCACCGCCAACAACCGAAGAACTCCAGTCAGTGATCGCTTTCCGCCAAACCGTCGATTCGATCACCGATCAAGTTTCGGCCGCCTACGCTCGCTCGGGTAATTGGGCTAACGAGGGTTATCTCACAGCTAAAACTGCCATTGTCCACACAACAGGCATCAGACCTCGCAGCGTCAATATTGCTCTCGCTCACGGCCACCTTCTTCATCAGTTTCCTGTCGTAGCCGATGCTGTTCGTGCATGTTCCATTACTAACGATCATGTGGCATGTCTTGTCCCTTTGGCCAACGAAACATACGAGCAATATTTTACGGACGATGCCAACATGCTCATCGACGTGGCAAAAACAGTAAATGCAGAACAATTTTCTTACGTTGTCCGCCACTGGAAAAACATGATCGATGCCATAATCGATCAGCCAGCGAATGAATACCTTGCTTTTACCGAACGGAAACTTTTCCTCAATGAACTCCCAAACGGAAACTGGCTAATACACGGCGAACTCGATGCCGTCACCGGAAAAATTGTTGATAAAGCATTCAAAAGCATGTCCGATAAGTTGTGGCGCAATGCTTCAACCGAAAATCGCATTACCTACACACCCGCACAACAGCGTGCGGACGCTATTGGTTATATTGCTCAAGGATTCGTATCATCCGGTATTGCAGCACAATCCCCCTCTGGCGAAAACAACTCGAATACTCTCTTTCGATACAACCCTCATAGCGCCCTCACCGCCGACATCATCGTCGACCTCGATGACCTCAATTCCGAAAAAACAACGCGAGACTTTCTCAAAAAGTGTTTGAACTCAGCATCTCCCATGATCAATACACATTCAAATACTTTCGTCGAGCAAATACTATGCGATACCGACATTCACGTACCTTTTAAAAACGCCGACGGAACCTACGACCTCGGCCGCACCGCTCGAACCGCACCATGGAAAATAAAAAAGCAACTCATGCTTTCACAAACAACATGTTCAATACGTGGCTGCACCATACCCGCACAATGGTGCGACGCACACCACATCCACCACTGGCTCCACGGAGGAATAACATCCGTAGAAAACCTTGCACTCCTATGCCGACGCCATCACATGATGATACATAACGACAAAAACTTTGCAGAAAAAACAAAGACAACACTGAAACGCAAGCCGCCGCCATTAAAAACCGGCTGACTAGAACACGTCATTCAGAGCGCAGCGAAGGATCTCAACTTCACTGACTACTTCAATATTGAGATCCTTCGCTAATGCTCAGGACTCCCTTCGGTCGTCTCAGGTCTTATTGCCAACCCTAATTCTTTAAGCTGAGCTTCATCGATGCCCGACGGTGCCTTACTGAGTGGGTCATGTCCTGTTTGCGTTTTGGGGTACGCGCTTACTTCTCGGATGTTATCTTCGCCGGCAAGAATTGCGACCAGACGATCAATACCAAAAGCGTAGCCAGCATGAGGTGGTGCACCAAAACGAAATGCATCGAGAAGGAAGCCGAAGCGTTTCATTTGCGTCTCTTCATTAATGCCGAGAATCGCAAAGATCTGGCTTTGGATATCGCGGCGATGAATACGAACACTCCCCGACCCCAATTCCCAGCCGTTAAGAACAGCATCATAACTTTGAGATCTGATCGAACGAACGAAAACTTCATCAAGTTCATCACCATTGGCAATCATCTCAGATAGTTGCGCGACCTTTTCCTTATCTTCTTCATGAGGCATAGTGAACGGATGGTGTGCGGGTACTGGTTTACCTGCATCGTTCAAACCTTCGAAGAGTGGAAAGTCGGTAACCCATAAGAACTTCAAAGGAGGGTCAGAGACCGGAGGTCGTAACAAATCATTGCGCAATGTGCCGAGCACAGAGCACGTCGTGTGCCAATCTGAAGCCACCAGTAAAAGAAGATCTCCCTCTTGTGCATTGGTTGTTTCTTTCAAAGCAGCAATCTCTGCCTCGGTCAGGAATTTCGCGACCGGAGAATCGACGCCTTCAGCAGTAACGCGCATCCATACAAGGCCACCGGCACCAAGTTTCTTAGCTCGCTCTGTCATGTCGTCTAAAGCAGATCGAGACATACCCGCTTCGCCTTGCACACGGAGCGCTTTGATGCTCTCGGCTTGGAACGCACGAAACTCTGTTGCAGCAAAAACCTTTGTGCACTCAATCAGTAACGTCTCAAAGCGCAGGTCGGGTTTATCGATGCCGTACTTATCCATTGCATCAAACCACGTCATCGTGTCGAAACTACGTTCAACATCAGGAGCAACCGCATCAACAACTGCGTTGAGAGATTGCGTGACACACGCAAGAACATCCTCTTGAGATGCAAAACTCATCTCCATATCAAGCTGAGTAAATTCAAACTGACGGTCGGCTCTTAAATCTTCATCGCGCAAACATTTAGCGATCTGAAAATACTTGTCTATTCCACCCACCATCAGCAGCTGTTTAAACAATTGAGGAGATTGGGGCAAAGCGTAGAACTTGCCCGGGCTAAGGCGAGACGGAACAACAAAGTCACGGGCACCTTCGGGAGTTGAAGCAATTAACAGCGGAGTTTCGACTTCCGTGAAGCCTTGTTCGGTAAACGATTGACGAATCGCAGCATTGACAGAGGCACGAATTTTGAGATTTCGCTGAAGTCGAGGTCTACGAAGATCAAGGTATCGATATTGGTAGCGCACTTGCTCATCGACATTGTCTGCCTTATCGAGCTGGAAAGGAAGTGCATCGCTCGCATTGAGAACCACCACGCTGCTGGCGTGAACTTCGATTGTTCCCGTAGGAAGCTCAGGGTTAATAGTTCCTTCGGGACGAGTCGCAATTGTTCCCGTAATGTGCAGACAGTATTCGAGGCGTATATCTTTAACTAATTCGAGTTCAGTGACCGACGGATCAGCAACGACTTGGACAAGCCCTTCCCTGTCTCGAAGATCAAAAAAGACAATTCCACCATGGTCGCGTCGAGCGTCGACCCATCCACAAAGGTCAACGGTTTGACCGATCTCTGCAGAGATTATTTCGTTGCTGTAATGGCTGCGTAGCATGCTTATCCTGTCCAAAGGTTGCTATTGTATCTGCGGGCTCGGATATAGGTTATTCGACGGGGACGATGGAGATCCGCATGGGACTTTTTAGCAATTTACGACGTGGAAATAATGGGTCAGCTACTTCGAAGCTGCCAGCATCACGAGACAACGTCACTCAGCCACTACCATCAAATACTCCTGATCGGGGGCGAGTGGCTACTCCTGACCTTGATACACAATACGACCACACTATCCTCATTCCTCTCATCCCGGAAATGGAAGACGTAATTAATCTGCTTGATGCCTGTGGTGCAGTAGGCGGAGAAACAGTCAAAAATGGCGCGACTGAAAAAAGGTATCGGGTTTATGTTTTACCTGACAATATGAGAATTACAGGTCAACGGCCCTCAAGAACAGAGCCGAATGAATTTACAGATTTAGAGGGAACTCGATCTATTACCGGGTATCTCCCAGCAGCAATATATGCACCTGACAATACTTTACTCTGCACTATCCGCCTAACAACTTCCACAATCGGCACGACATGGGTATCAACGGCCGCGGCACTTTCTCTCGCAACACAGCACCCGCTCGTTTTACCCGACCATATCATTTTTGCAGCAGGCATGCAACCCGATTTTCCTGATGGTGAATTGTGGGAGAAACTTGCGAGTGGACGTGAAGACACCGGAACTTTTTCTCTCAAATTAATAGCTCAAAAAGAGTTTGCACGAGCAACGGGCAGACAAATGCCTGGAGCAGATTCTGACAAATCAACACGAGAAACTTTCAATACGGCTTTTAATGAGCACTTAGATGACATTCGTCAACCCCTCATCGACATTGATTCTGCACGCAGCCAACTTGTTCATGCCTTTCTCAACACTCTTGATCGCAACACAGAAGCGCCGACAACGAGCCAAGTTACCCTCGCATAATATTTGTGGAGCACTCCGAAAAGGAGATTTCTCGTTGTTCTCCTGTTGTCATATCCTTTAATGCCACTACGCCGGAAGACAGCTCAGCCTCTCCCAGCAGAATTGCGTAACGAGCACCAGAACGGTCGGCATTTTTCATTGCCGACTTCATCGACTTCGATCCAAAGGCAGTGTCCACGCTAATACCCGCAGAACGCAATGTTGTTTTTAATTCATTTACCCGTGCACGTGATTCATCCGACTGAATCAAGTCAATCACGATTGCGTCCAAAACACGCTCACCAAGCTCGGCATTTTCTGCTTCACAAGCAAGCAGTAATCTTTCAATTCCAAGACCAAAACCGATACCCGGAGTTTCCGGCGCTCCCATCTCTGCAGCGAGCTTGTTGTAGCGCCCCCCACCACAAATGGTCGACTGCGCAGCATCCAGTGAATGAGACACGAATTCAAACGCGGTATTCGTGTAGTAATCCAACCCCCGCACAAGAGAAGGTACAACGCTAAAAGTAATGCCCAATTCAGTCAAGCTTGTCTTCACGTAATCGAAATCGTTTTTACTTTCAGTGGAGAGAAAATCATGAATACTCGGAGCATCAGCTACGACTTCTTGCCAGTCGGGAACTTTTGTATCGAGAACGCGCAAAGGATTACGCGCAACACGCGCTGCGAACTCTTCACCTAAGCGACTTTCATGTTGAGCAAAATATTCCCGCAATGCAGACATGTGAGACTCACGAGCAGAGGCATCACCTAGTGAGTTGATGGCCAATGTAAAATCTTTCAAGCCACAATCGGTAAGAAATTCGTGTGCAAATTGAATAATCTCAACGTCAATAGCCGGGTCATCAATACCCAATGCCTCAATACCTAATTGGTGGTGCTCACGCAGGCGTCCTTTTTGCGGGCGTTCATAGCGAAAATTACTAACGACATACCAGGCCTTAAAAGGGAGCGGCGGTCTGTGTTGAGCGAAGGCACGAACTAAGCCCGCTGTTCCTTCTGGTCGCAACGCTATATGTCTGTTGCCCTTGTCTACGAAGTCGTACATTTCTTTAGTGACAACTTCAGTATCTTCTCCAAGTCGTTGGAAGACTTCTATATTCTCGTATGTCGGCGTAATCGCGAGATCGTAGTTATAAGCATGCGCTCGCCGCGCGAAACGAGCGATAACACTCTGCCATGCACGCGATTCTTCACCAATTACATCCTTGGTTCCCACCGGAGCACGATAGATATCACTTGTAGCCATAGGAAAGGCATTCTAACCCGTACGGTTACCGCCAGGAAGTATGCGATAGACATCGATAACGCTCTCGACGCGTCTCATCTGGGCAATGATCGAGTCCAGGTGTGAGGGGTCGGCCAAGTCAAAATCAAAACGGAGCTTCGCTATGCGGTCAGCTGTCGTGAGCGTATTGCATCCCAAAATATTGACATGTTCGTCAGAAAGCATCGACGCTATATCTTGAAGGAGTCGCGGACGGTCGAAAGCTTCGATCTCGACGGACACAATAAAACTCGAACCGGAAGAATGATCCCATTCGACATCAATAAGTCGTTCACCCTGAGACTGTGCCAGCGCAACGGCATTAGCGCAGTCGGATCGATGCACGCTGACACCACGGCCACGAGTAATGAAACCAATAATTTCATCGCCGGGAACAGGAGTGCAACACCGAGCGAGACGCACCATCACGTCATCGAGACCTTCGACATGGACGCCAACGGAAGTTGTAGGCGAATCCCGAGGTTGGCGCGGCGGCCGCGCAGCGGAGGCGGGAAGTTGAACCTCTCCTGTTTCGAACTTCAAGAACTGCTGCATTCGCTGGCCCACCGACTTAGGTGAAATGTGATGCTCACCGACAGCGCGGTAGAGTTCATCAACTCCTGCATAATTCATCTCATGGGCAACTTCATCCAACGTTTGCGACGCTTGGATTTTTTGTACAGGAAGTCCCAGTCTGCGTAGTTCTTTGATGACATCATCTTTTCCAGAATCAATCGCATCTTCTCGTCGCTCACGCGAAAACCATTGTCGAATTTTGCTAATCGCTTTCGACGACACAACGAATTCAGCCCAATCACGTGACGGCCCAGCATCTTCAGCTTTCGAAGTAAAAACTTCTACGGTGTCGCCTGAGTCAAGTTTCGCATTAAGAGGCACGAGTCGACCATTAACTTTTGCGCCCACGCATCTGTGCCCGACATCGGTGTGAACCGCATACGCAAAATCAATAGGAGTTGCTTCAAGAGGCAAAGTGATTACTTTGCCTTTCGGAGTAAACACAAATAACTCATCATGTTCCAAGTCGTCACGGAGCATGTCCATGAATTCATTCGGATCAGCAGTATCGAGTTGCCAATCGACAATACGTTCGAGCCACGGAAGAGAAGAAATATCCGCAGGGATGACACTGCGCGATTGAGGCTTCGAAGAAGCAAGCTTTTTTTTCTTCTTTTGTTCCGCTCCATCGTCACCTCGCTTATATGCCCAGTGGGCCGCGATTCCGATTTCAGCACGGTGATGCATTTCCTTGGTTCGGATCTGAACTTCTACAGGTTTTCCCGATGGCCCAACAACAGTTGTGTGAAGGGACTGATAAAGATTGAATTTTGGCATTGCAATGTAATCTTTAAAGCGGCCTTGAATGGGAGTCCAGAACGAGTGAATCGACCCTAGCGCTCCATAACAATCCTTCAGAGAATCAACAATGACACGGACACCAACAAGGTCCTGGACTTCATTGAAATCTTTTCCACGCACCACCATTTTTTCGTATATCGACCACAAATATTTCGGACGGCCGGTGATCTCTGCTTCAATTCCAACATCGTGCAACAGTTCAGTGAAATCACTAATCACCTCATCAAGGAAAACTTGGCGCTCTCCTGACTTCTGTTCAACCATAAACTCAATCGAGGCATACCTTTTCGGATGCAAAACAGCAAAACATAGTTCTTCGAGTTGGCTTTTAACGTCAGAAATGCCGAGTCGGTGAGCCAGTGGAGCATAAATATCTAAGGTCTCTTGCGCAATTCGTTTTTGCTTAGCTTCAGGCATCGCTGCAATAGTCCTCATATTATGAAGTCGATCGGCGAGTTTGATGATGAGAACGCGGATGTCCTTCGCCATAGCGACGAGCATCTTACGCATTGTGGCTGCTTGTGCTGCTTCAGCACTTTGGAAGTGAATGCGGTCGAGTTTTGTTACACCGTCGACTATCGAAGCAACATCTTCGCCAAAATGTTCTGAAATATATTCCAAAGTTGTGCTTGTATCTTCGACTGAGTCATGCAACAGTGCTGCAGAAATCGTCACATCATCAAGGCCCAGTCCGGCAACAATGTGAGCAACAAGAAGAGGGTGCGTGATGTAGGGTTCACCGCTGCGTCGTACTTGAGATTGGTGAGCAGCCCTTGCTACTTCAAATGCCCGAATAATTCGTTCAGAGCTCTCGTGAGGATGGTGGTCACGGAATACATCCACAAGACCCGCGACATCAATATCGATATGAGAGCGACGCCATGGAAAAAGACGTTGTTTGTCTCGGTCGTGAACCGAGCGTGGAACGTCAGGAAGGGTCATATCTACATGTTATCGGCTTTATTAGTCCACTTTTTAATAACTACTACGAGCGGAGTCGCAACAAAAATAGAGCTATACGCCCCGGCAGCTAAACCAACAGCAAGTGCGAGCGAGAAGTCAAGCAACGCCGTAGCACCCAGGAGATATGTTCCCACAAATATCAGCGAGAGTACGGGCAATACGGCAACGATGGACGTATTGATTGAACGGGCCAATACTTCATTGAGGGACGTATTCACCATATCGCTATACGAAGCTTGCTTAAGTTTCTTCCATATTTTTGTATTGTCACGAATCTTGTCAAACACGACGACGGTGTCATAGAGAGAGAACCCCAAAATAGTCAAAAATGCCACCACCGTCGCAGGCGCAACGTTGAACTTGAGTAAAGAATAGATACCCACTGTAATAATTACATCGTGAAGCATAGAGAGAATCGCTGCCAGAGACATTGCCCATTCAAAACGAAAAATCATATACAGGGCAACAAGAAGAAAAAATACTACTAATGCCTGCGTAGATTGCTTAGTTACCCTTTTACCCCAAGAAGGCCCCACATCAGAAATGGAAATATCGGTTTGATCAACCGATGCATACTCGCTCAGCTCCTTCAACACACCCGCTTGTTGCTCTTGCGAAAGGCGCTTGGCCGTGACTTTAATTGTGTCATTATTTAATGTTTGAATTTTGAGCTCGCCCAGATTGTTGTTTGCTAATAAGTCACGAACTTCTCCAACATCTGGTTGCTTCTCAGCGAGCGTTGCTTCGAAACTGGTCCCGCCTTTGAATTCGATACTGGTATTGAGACCATTAGCAATAAATGAGCCGACGGAAATAGCTACGAGAACGCTTGAGATTAACAACCATCGCCATTTGCGAGACATGAATTGATAGTTCGTTTTTTCATGGTAGAGATCGGAGAAGATACTTTTAATAGTCATATTCACCAGTCCTTATGCCGTGAGATCTTTTTTATCGAGCGCCACAGCAACACCAAAATATCTATTAGTAATAAGCGATTTCTTCTGGGCAATAAGTTTGACCATAGGGTGCATGAAACATATCGACACTAAGAGGTCGAGTACTGTCGAGACTCCGAGGAAGAAAGCGAATCCCCTCACTGAGCCAGAAGCAAGATAAAACAATGCTGCGGCACCAATCAAAGAAACAAGGTCCGCTGCGAGAATAGTTTTAAACGAAGCTTTAAAACCGGAGTCTAAACTGGAACGCACACTTCGTCCTTGACGGACCTCGTCTTTGAGTTTCTCGAAATATACAACGTAACTATCGACGGTGACACCAACTGAGACAATTAATCCAACCGCACCTGCAAGGGTAAGTGAGAGTCCTTGAGAATCGCCTAGCCAAGAGATCAGCGCGTAAACAGTCATACCTGTAAGTCCAATACCAGCGATAACAACAAGAGCGAGGATGCGATAGTAAATAAGCATGTAGATAATCACGAGAATGAGGCCGACTAGCCCTGCAAGAAGACCAGCTCGGAGTTGATCGGTACCAAGAGTAGGTGAAACTTGCTGTGCAGTCTGCTGCTCGAGCACAACGGGAAGCTTTCCATATTTCAGAACTGTAACAAGTTCTTCAACTTCGCTGTTTTGGTTTTCCGAATCACCAATAGTGATCTGCAACTTGTTGTCGGTTAATCCATCCGCCAGCTCAGGTTGTATTTGTGGGGCTGAAATAACAACAGAGTCAAGCACGATGGCAACGCTCATATTTGCAAGAGGAACACCAATAAGCTGTGTAAAGCTTCTTGCTCCTTCACTCGTTAGTTCAACTCCAACAGAAACTGCGCCAAGATTGTCGACTTGTTTCACCGCATCTTTGACAATGTCGCCCTTGAGCACAGCTGGACACAGAGCAACAGGACGATCCGTTTTATCGAGTGCAATAATGGGAAGATCTGCGGCATCCTTTTCGCGTGCAGTGACCTGAGTGAGATCCCCCGTCATCGTGAAAGTTTGAGGCGCGCTTCCACCACACTGCAAAACTATTGATGTGGGGTAAGGAGCTGCTGGAACAGTTGTGGTTGTCGTGGGAGTCGTCGTTGTAGTTGCAACTGTTGTGGAAGTCGTAGTGCTCGAAGCCGCAGGACGATGGAAAGACCTACCTGGACTTCCCGATACTGTGGTGGTGGTCGTTGTCGTAGCCGTAGTTGTTGTCGTAGGTGTGGTAGTTGTCGTTGTTGTGGGAGCCGACTTCTTAGCTTGTTCATTGATATATATCTGTGCAAGTACACGCTGAATATCAGGATCGGTGGACTGATTTTCTGCCACTTGACGAAAACGAAGTTCGGCAGTTTGCCCAATAAGTTTTTGAGCTTTACGTGTATCCTTGGCGCCGGGAAGATCCACAACAATGTCGTTGCCTTGACGAGAAATTTCGGGTTCCGCGACTCCTAAAGCATCAACTCGCTCACGAATCACATCAACGGCTAAGTCGAGTTGATCGTCGCTTGGATTTCCTTTGGCCTCCAAAACAACGGAAACTCCACCTTTTAGATCAAGTCCAAGTTGAGGTTGAACATTTTGTATAAAGGTAAGCGAAAAGACGTAGGACACCGTTACGAGCGTTAATACAAGAAGACGTAAAGGATGTTTAATTCCTCCTTGTGTTTTGTACGCAACGATACCGGTCGACCCAATAAGAATAATAGTTGTCGCTGTAAATACCCAGGTAGGAATTGCGCTCATGAAAATTCTCTCTTAATTATGAATCAACCGAGGTATCTTCAGTACCGTCAGCAGGATTTTCGTTCACAGCTTTTTTCATTGCAATGGAACGGACAGCGACTTTGATCACAACACCCGAAGCAATGGAAACTTGAGCCGAGTCGCCTTCGATGGAAACAATGGCTCCATAGATTCCGCCAGAAGTAATGATGTCATCACCAGCTTTTAATGACGCGACAAGTTCACGGTGACGTGCAATGTTGCGCTTCTGAGGGCGCACGATCATTACGAAAAAGAGCAACCCAATAACGAGCGCACTGAGGATGAGAGGGGCGACATTAGTGCCCGATGATGCTGCAATAGTATTCACAAAGGCGAAATCTTAGTCGTCGAGAGTATCTAACAGTGACATAGAGGCCATTTCGCCGTTTTGTACATCTGCGGGAATAGCGAGTCCTAGGTGTTCATATGCAAGAGCAGTCGCGACGCGTCCCCGCGAAGTACGCTCCACGAATCCGTTGATAACTAAATATGGTTCAATCATGTCTTCGATTGTCTCGCTAGTTTCCCCCAAAGATACAGCCAATGTAGATACTCCCACTGCACGTGACGAATACGTCTGACAGATGCAGGCCAGATATTTTCGATCCGAAATATCGAGACCCTTTTCATCAATACCAAAAAGTTCACAGGCTTGAGTCACACCATCGGCGGTGACTTCTCCCCCATTTTTCACTAAGCAATAATCACGAACGCGTCGATATAGGCGCTGTGCAATACGAGGAGTTCCTCGTCCACGACGCGCAATAATTCTTGCTGCGTCATCATCGATCTGAACACCGTCTTTTCTCGCGACACGATGAACGATCTCGGTAAGATCTTCGGTCGAGTAATAGTTAACACGAGCAAAAAAACCAAAACGATCACGCAATGGTCCGGTAATCGATCCTGTACGCGTCGTAGCGCCGACGAGTGTAAATTGAGGAAGATCGATACGCACGCTGCGAGCTGTTGGACCTTTCCCAATCACAATGTCGAACTGAAAATCTTCCATGGCCGGGTAGAGCACTTCTTCGATACTGCGCGATAAGCGATGGATTTCATCGATGAAGAGCACATCGCCATCAGAAAGATTCGACAGAATTGATGCAAGATCACCCGGGCGCTCAAGCGCAGGACCACTCGTAATAGAGAGATGGACACCTCGCTCATGCGCAATAATTCCCGCGAGTGAAGTTTTACCTAAACCTGGAGGACCGGCAAGCAAGATATGATCAAGAACACGATCGCTCTGAGAAGCTGCATCAATCATGATGGAAAGATGCGAAACGATGTCATCTTGACCAATGAAATCATCAAAACTTGTCGGTCGATGCGTTGTCGCGATCTGTTCCTGTTCAATATCTTCAACAGATTCGTTCAAGTCAATGATCTCGTTTCTCATGGTAAGACCCTATCCGTTCGCCAAAAGTCGAAGGCATTCTTTAATCATGACGTCTACCGACAAGGTGGGATCGAGATCATGAATGACGCGAGAAATCTCGTCTCGACGATATCCCAGTTCCACAAGAGCTTCGCTCACGTCTTTGACTGATGAATTAACGGGCGAAGGCATGAAGATATCGGTGATGCCCGTCAGGCTCGAAAGCTCCACGATCATTCGCTGTGCTGTTTTTTTACCGACGCCAGGAACACGACACAACATATCGACATCATTTGTGCTGAGAGCATCAACAATGCCTTGGGGGGTGAGTGCAGAGATCATTGCCAAACCCATCTTGCCACCAATACCTGAAACAGAAGTCAATTTTTCAAAAAGATCACGCGTGGTTGGTTCAGTAAAACCGAAAAGAACTATTGCATCTTCACGCACTTGCGTTGAGATGTGAAGGGCGAGAAAATCTCCTTGTTTAATATGTGTCGTTTCTTTTTCTGGGATATTAACCTTGTAGCCCACACCATTGACATCAATAATGACTTCACCCAGAAGAGTGACCAGAGCAACAGTTCCCGTCAGAAGCGCAATCATCGCGAAAGTCCCGTACGTCTTCGTGTTCGATCTCGTCTAACCGGTTCACGTAATTTTTGTTGAGGTTCTCGGACCTGCTCTTTTTTACCCTGACGAAGGATGGCATCGGCAATTGCGTTGTGAAGTTTGCCACCGTTATAGATTGCGCTATCGGATGTATCGCTCGATGAATGAGTTGAATGTAATGAAAATGCGTGCGTCATCGCGATAGCGAGAGCATCTGCGGCATCAGCAGGTTGAGGAACTTTGGAGAGGCCCAAAAGTTTGGTGACCATAGTTTGAATGGCTTGCTTATCAGCGCGACCATCGCCTGTAATTGCATTTTTCACTTCCGTAGGTGAATACTCGGTCACGGGAATTGAGAACTCGGCAGCAATGGCATGGACAAGCCCGCTCACTTGGGCCACAGACATTGCGGTGGACACGTTGGATTGAAACAGTACACGCTCAATCGCGATCTCACGAGGTTGTACTTCTTTGATGAGTGCAGTGATATCTCGATGCATTTCTGCCAGGCGTTGAGAAATCTGGGCTTGGGGAGACGTTGTAAAAACCCCCACAGAACTAAATTCGACGGATCGCTTTTCGCGCTTCACCACACCATAGCCACACCGAGTGAGCCCAGGGTCAATACCAAGAACTGAAACGAACATAGGTTCGATTCTAGTCCAAATAACGACTTCTTTCCACGGGCGAATCGTCGTTACGCCGAAAGAGTGAGTAATCGTCTAACCAAGTTAAACGGGAACAAGACAAGATTTGCAGGGAATTGCAGGATGATGATCCAAAGTGGTTTGCGGGCTGGGTGTTCTAAAGCTGCGTTGTCCGTGGTATCGAGTTTTCCGCCTTCCAGTAAAGAAGCAAGAATCGCCGGGTCAATATGCTCAGGCAAAGTTTCCACGAGTTGATCAGCGTCTTCGAAACCATCAATAGCGATTGCCTTTTGAGAATCATTGATGATCTTGGCCAACACCGCTTCAATTTTGCCGGACATGATGTCGGCCAGAGGTAGGGGTACGCGTGTCAACATTCCTTTCATGGTGACGTCGCATTCGCACAACACTGAGCATTTGCCATTTGAAGGACCAAAGAATTCTGATTCTTCTAACGAGAGACGAACGCGAGCGTCCATCTTGCCTTTACCGCCACGATCTTTCGCAGTAACAGACATGAGCGAAACTTGATTATCGAAGTCACGATCAACGATCTCACATTCACCATCGAGAAGAAGTCGAAAAATGCCCGTTTTCATCGGAAGAGCAAACGCGACCGTGTCGTCAGATAAACGTATGATCTTGTCGCTATCAGGATCGGTATAAGAAAAAAGATCGCTAACTGTTTTAAAAACAGAAACTGCTTCTCCAGCAAAGGGAATACGAACCGAAAACGATGTCACAAATAAAATCGTAGTGCTGATACCCGCCCAAAAGGGTGATACTTACCAGGTAGGCCTGGTTGAGTGCGAGGTCCGTCCTCAAAAAAGCACGAAGTTCGACTAGTTAAGCAATCCAAGGAGGACGGACCTCATCTGTCCGGTATCGCGATTACGGCGTAGGGTTTTGACTACTGCAGCGCGGCCAAAACCTCATCGCTAATATCGCAGTTAGCATACACATTTTGTACATCGTCATGTTCTTCGAGTGCATCGATAACTTTAAGGACAGACTTCGCATGATCAGGATTATCAATCGCCACCAATGTCGTGGGCAACATCGTTAAATCACTCGAAGTGACTTCCACACCTTTTGCCTCCATCGCAGTCTTGACGCTGAAAAGATCTTGACCGGCAGTAACGACTTGAAAATGATCGCCCATATCGTTGATATCTTCTCCACCCGCTTCAAGCACAACCTCCATGAGCTCATCCTCTGTTGTGGATGCACTGGGGACATCAATCACACCTTTACGTTCAAACTGCCACGCAACTGCTCCAGGTTCGGCCAGCGATCCGCCCGCTTTAGAAAAAATTGTTCGGATTTCGGGACCAGTTCTATTTTTGTTATCCGTTAGTGTTTCGACATAGATCGCGACACCGTGCGTTGCGTACCCTTCGTAGTTCAGTGCCGTGTATGTCACGCCTTCAATTTCGCCCGTACCGCGTTTGATCGCACGTTCGATATTGTCTTTGGGCATTGAAACCCCGCGCGCTTTAGCTACCATCAATCTCAGTGAAGCATTCGCGTCGACATCGCCGCCGCCCGCACGGGCCGCTACTTCAATTTGGCGAGCCATCTTTGCAAAGACTTTCCCGCGCGCTGCATCGGCTGCACCCTTTTGATGCTTGATGGAACTCCATTTGGAATGGCCACTCATATTTGTTCCCCTTGTACAGACCTTACAATTATGCGTTTGATTGTACTCGCCGCAAAATCTTTTCAACGAAAAAATGGTGAAAGACACTTACACCTGCAACCTCGGGATGGCAGGTAATACCAAGGATATTGCGTTGAGAAACGCCCACGATCTCATCACCATGGACGGCTATCACCTCTGCATTTTTCCCCACAGAAATGATTCTCGGTGCACGAATAAAAAAAGCTCGAATTGTTTGCTTAGTGGGAAGAAAATCAACTTCGGCTTCAAAACTATTAATTTGTGTTCCATAAGAATTGCGATCTACTTCACAATCAATCACTGTGAAATGATTGGCAAGGATTATTAAACCTGCACACGTCCCAAATACAGGAAGTCCTCCCTCGATCGCATCTCGCAAGGGGCCGTCCAAGCCTGAGGTGACAAGAAGCTTTTGCAAAACAGTTGATTCACCGCCGGGTATGACGATTCCATCGAGATCGTAGAGATGACCAGGATTTTTTACCTGACGTACGTCAATCTCGCAGGCAAGATCCGAATCGACCGAAAGATCGCGCAGCGTATCGGCGTGCAGATCGTATGCACCTTGAAGGGCAAGAATTCCAATCGTCAGTCTTGTTGTATTTTTCAAAGCGATGGTTTCACAGGAAGCGACCGGAGGAGCGACCGCGAGAAGTATCCGGCTCTGCCGGTGCTTCGACAACAAGCTCAGGATCCTCGATTTTCGAACTTATCTTTATCCTCAATATCTGTGAGGCCCACCATAGGCTCACCCAAGTTAGTAGATACCTTCAAGACAAGCTCAGGATCATCAAAATGAGTTGTTGCTTCTACGACTGCAGCTGCGCGCGAAGCAGGGTCACCCGATTTGAAAATTCCACTCCCAACGAAAACGGCTTGAGCACCTAATTGCATAACAAGTGCTGCATCGCTCGGAGTTGCAATACCGCCTGCACAAAACAAAGGTACGGGTAACACATTCGCCTCTGCGACTTGAATCACTAAAGCGAGAGGAATTCTTTCCACTGCAGCAAACTCTTTGCGTGCCCGCTCATTAGCTGTGCCCAGTTCATTAAGTTTTTGTTTGATCGAGCGAAGATGGCGGACCGCTTCAACGATATTTCCCGTTCCTGCTTCTCCCTTGGAACGAATCAACGCTGCACCTTCGTGAATTCGTCGAAGCGCTTCACCCAAATTGGTTGCACCACAAACAAAGGGAATTGTGAACTCGTGCTTATCGACATGAAAAGCTTCATCTGCCGGTGTGAGCACTTCAGATTCATCAATAAAGTCGACGTTCAACGCTTGGAGCACTTGTGCTTCGGCGAAGTGACCAATTCTGCACTTTGCCATCACGGGAATTGTTACCGTTCGCTGGATTTCTGCAATCATTTCAGGATCGCTCATGCGAGCGATGCCACCATCTCTGCGGATATCGGCAGGAACGCGTTCTAATGCCATGACAGCACATGCGCCCGCCTCTTGAGCGATCTTGGCTTGCTCTGCATTAACGACATCCATAATCACGCCACCACGCAACATATCTGCAAAGCCGGTCTTAATCCTTAGCGTTCCCGTTTGTTCCATCTAAATATTCCTTATTGTCTGTGATATTGATCGTGCTAGGGAGTAACCGTTACAACGGTGGACGTACTCGCAAGTTCCACCCATGTTTGTCCCGGCTGCAAAGTGAGGATGTTTCCTTCGATATCCTTAAACGTTGCAGGAGCTTCTGTTGAGGGACGTTCCCAGGTACCCTTAACCACTTTACCATTTCGAAATATCCAAACATTCCCCGAGCCGGTAGTGAGCCCTTCGGATTCTGAAGGGTAACTAATGAATTGCACCACAACATTTTCGGCCGCAACTTGCTTTCCCTTTTGATCGACTACTGGCTTACTTCCATAGCTACGGAGATACTTGGCTGTTGCCACATCGTATTTCCATGTGCAAGCAAAACCTGACTTAAAACCCACAATAAAAGAAGATGCTGGGTCTGCAAGCAAAGATGGCGTGAGAGAATAAACGAACTGAGCTTTGGGAGGGACGGGAGTTCCACCTTTTGTATAGAGAACAGAAGGAATAGCATAAAGATTGTTAGGTGCCCCACGTGACGAGTCACGTTTCATTCCTGATCCTGCGGCAGTTTCGTTCAAGGCAAGAATACCTTTTGTCGATTTGATTTTTGATTCATTCTTCGCCGCACCACCGCTATAAGCAAAAATGCCACCCCAGTTCAAAGCAATGTTGGGGTCCATTCCTCGAACGCTGCGTACAGGTCCAACACGTTCAGGAACTGTGGAATTAAAGATAGCCAAATATCGAGTGATGCCACCCTCGACAATTTCCTCGTATACGATGTCCGCTTCTGTGATTCCTGCCTGGGGACGAGCCTCAGGGTTGTTCCCAATTTTGATAGCAACAGCAGGGCGTTTGAGAGACTCTCCCGTAGGATCTTCAAGACCCGTTAACGGAGCAAGAACAATTTTCTTTTCAGTTGTCGTAGTTACAGGGTTCTTCTTTTTCACAGCGACTTTGGCAGGATCAGATTGAGTAACAAAAAGAACAACTGCAACCAACGCAATGACGACTGTCATGGCACCGACAATCACAAAAGGCTTTTTTCGATACACAGGTGTTCGAGGTTTAAATGACACAATTTCTCCCTTGTGAAAGTTGATAAAGAGGTAAGAAAAAGATTCTACAATTCTTTGAGGCGTGCGATCCGGTCGTCGAGCGGTGGATGTGTATTAAATGCCTTATCCAGCCATTTTTCGTGTCCGCCACCGACCTTGCCCTTAAGCGGCTGTTCGATCCACATCGATGCGGTGGCTTTCGTAGCGTTGCGAACAATGCTTTGGTCAGCGTGAAGTTTTTCTAATGCGGAAATTAATCCCGGTGGATATCGGGTGAGAGAAACTCCTGTTGCATCGGCCAAATATTCACGATTTCGTGAGACAGCAAAATGCATGAGTTGTGCTGCAAACGGAGCCAAAACTAAAAGAGCCAAACCAGCGATAGCCAAAATTGCTCCAATACCACTGTTGTCATTGCTATCCCTGTTGCGTCCGCCACCAAAAAAAGACATGCGCAAACCAATATCTGCCATTAATGTCACTGCACCAACGGCAGTCACAGCTATTGTCGTCACGAGAATGTCGTAATTTTTAATGTGCGAAAGCTCGTGTGCAATGACGCCTTCGAGTTCGACGCGATTCATTCGTTCCAATAAGCCGGTTGTCACCGCAATTGCTGCGTGTTCAGGATTGCGACCCGTCGCGAAAGCATTGGGAGCAGAATCATTCACAACATACAAGCGAGGTTTGGGTAAACCCGACGCAATACATAAACCTTCAACCAAGTTGTGGTAACGACGGTATTGACTTTCATCCGCTGGTTGGGCGCCTGACGCTTTGAGTGCAACTTTGTCAGAATAAAAGTATGAGAAAAAAGACATGGAGATTGCAATACCCACGGCGATAATCACACCAAAAGCCCCATATCCCAAGATGTAATTAAAGGCTAAGCCAGCTCCAGCAATAAGTAAAACAAAGAAGAAAAGAACAACAAACGTTCTCCGCTTATTCTGTGCAATCTGCTCGTACATAGTCTCAAGATTCTACTCACTTAGGAGGCTTGCTCCACTAACGGTCGTGCTCTACATCATGAACAAACTCGGGGCGTGCATGACACTTCGGTTGAAGTTGTTGAAGGCGACTGCGATTATGCATCGAGCGTAATTCGCGAAGCGTGGAGCGAGGTGCGTGATCGTCGTCGCCACAACTTCTTAACTGAACTTGACATCCACAGGTCCTTTTTCACCCTCATCTATTTCGAAGTACTCTCGTTCAGTGAACTTACCCATAGATGCCACAAAGTTTGTAGGCACTGTTTGAATCTTAGTGTTGAATCGTCGCACTTCATCATTGTAGAACTGACGAGCATAAGCAATACGATCTTCCGTTGATGTCAGTTCTTCTTGCAAAGCAAGAAAGTTTTGGTTCGCTTTGAGATCAGGATATGCTTCAGATAAAGCAAAAAGCGACTTCAACGCGCCGGTGAGAATATTTTCCGTCTGTGCAGCTTGAGCAACACTTCCACTCGCTTGCCCCGCCATTGCAGCACTGCGTGCATTAATAACCGCATCGAGCGTGCTCTTTTCGTGGGCTGCGTAACCTTTAACAGTTTCTACCAAATTAGGAATGAGGTCATGACGACGCTTGAGCTGCACATCAATCTGCGCCCACCCATTGTCAACACGGTTACGTGCCGAAACAAGGCCGTTATAGAGAACGACCAAGATAAGACCAATAAAAACAATACCCGCGAGACATGCTCCTCCAAGAAGAATTCCTGACATCTTTCCTACTTTCTAGACACTCTGTACGAGATCTCGATTAACTACTAGAGGTTAGTCGAGACTGAATCGCACTCTTATATATATCTACATACGAATCAACAACGATTGTAACGGAAAATTCCTGCGAGCGTGCTATTCCTCCAGACTGAAGACGTCTTCGCAAGGAATCATCCGTCAGGATCGATTCGATCGCTTTTCCCAATGCCGAAGAATCACCCGGTGGCACCAACAAGGCTTCAATGCCATCTCGCGCAACATCACGATATCCAGGAATCGATGAAGCAACCACGCATGCATTGGCCGCCATCGCTTCAAGTAAAACGATCCCAAAACTTTCTCCGTGGAGAGCAGGAGCAACAACAATATGTGCTGCACGCATGCGTCGAAATAATTCTTCATACTCAATACGACCAAGAAAAGAAATAGAGTCTGCCTGTTTCGAACGTGCAACCAATTCTTCGGTTTCTTCTCCTAAACCAGCGATCCACAAATCAGCATCACGTTGTAATGCGTCTGATGCTAACCACGCGTCAATCAAAAAACGCAAACCTTTGCGCTCTTCGTGGCGTCCTACGAATAAAACTGCAGGTTTTGTTGTTGGCCATTTTTCTGCTTGTGTAATTGCTGCGACATCGATGCAATTAGGAATAATTGTGTAGTCTCCAGGGAGGTATTGATCAACTGTTGCTTTCGCTTCATTCGATACAGCAACCCGCTTATGAACGCGCGATATGGCACCCCGTGCAGGGTGCCGTATATATTTCAATGTGTTTGCACTTTGGCCTGCAGAGTGAAATGTTGCCACGATTGCACATTCGGCTCCAATCATTGCTGTTGTTGTCGGTCCAGGCACGAGCGGTTCATGCAAATGAACTACATCGGGACCAAAGCTATTAATGGCATCTAATGTCAAAGATGCTGAAGCGGCATCATCGACAATAGGAGCCAATGACCCGTTGCTTTTTAACCCACGCGTTGTTCCCACTGACACGACATAGGGCGTCGGAGGAACACCATCACAGGGCGCAATGATCCGGGCATCGATTCCTCGGCTACGCATCTCGGCAGCAAGCAAAAGTACTTGATTTTGAACTCCTCCAGGAATCGAAATCGAATAGGGACACATAAGGGCTACGCGCATGGGGTCGTCCGATTTGCGAGTTGAAAGTACAGGGTGAGTATTTTTTTTCTTTCGTTTTATCGTCGAAATTGTTGACATAGGCGACAGTGATGTAAGGGAGGACACAACCTTTTCTTTAGCATCCTTCGCCGTTTTGCGATAATCGCTCATATACGACTCCATTCATCATGAAGGACATGCCATTGGGCCGGATCACGAGAAATCATATCTTCAAAAATCGTTGCCAAGTCTTGAGTTGCATCGTGAATATTTCTATTTCGATCTTCTGACTGATACTGACTCATGAGAAGAGGAGGAGAAAACACAATGTTCACTTGTGAATCACGAGATACAAACGTGCACACAGGAATAATGACTGCTCCGGTTTTAAGAGCAAGTACTGCAGGACCAGTGGGCAACGTTTTATCCGCACCAAAAAATGTAACGGTTACCCCTTTCCGCGAAATATCGCGATCGGCAACGAGACAAACAATGCCGCCATCATTGAGAGTGGCGAGAAGTTTGCTTGTGGGGTGGTCGTCGTGCGCTACTACCGTCATACCGGCACGTGTTCGCGTGGAAGTAAAAAGTTCAAATAATTCAGGTGGCTCTAACCGTTCTGCAACAACAACGGGATCATATCCATGTGTGCCCAACCATGCTCCAGCAATTTCCCAACTTCCCATATGGGGCAATGCGAAAATAATACCTTCATTTGATTCACGAAGAGCAGATATCGCCTCTTCGAAATGAATAATTCCCTCGATATTTACAATGGAATCAATATCAGTGGCCGATCGCGGAGAGCTCAACCAGAAAACATCCCACCAATAAAAAGCATAGGAAGCAACAACGCCGGCGACGCGCGTGCGACTTTTCGATGCGCCCAAACTTGGAGTGATACGTTTTTGAATTTTTGCGATCCGTTTGTGCAGGGCTGTGGGAAATAGCCCAAAAATATACCCCACACCAAATGCGATTCTCACACCGATTCTGCGCGGAATAATACGTGCGCACAACGCTCCTGCCTTTAAGCAATAGAACATTGTTTTGTTCGACATAGTGGTCACAAACACGAACTAGGAGCGAGAGCGTTTTGCCGCTTTACGTTCTTGTCGTTTTTCACCTAATGCTTCAAATTTCATTTGTAGTTCTTCAAAACGAGATTTCAGCCCATTTGCTTCCGTAGCGAGCTTCCATACTTTCATGTGTCGCTGAATCAACGTGATGAATCCAAATATAAGAATAATCCAGAGCCCAATCGATAAATATCCCAGAGCCAACGATACACCAAAGACAATGAGCCTTTCTGCGCGCTCCATAAGACCACCTTTGACCTCAAATCCCATCGCAGCAGCAATTGCGCGCGCATACGAAATAAGAAGGCTTACCGCCATTGCCAAAGCCGCCAGTGCAGCGAGTGCCGCGTGATGACGATGGGCGTAAAACCACACTGCACCCACGAACAGTGCGGCATCAGATATTCGGTCGCATAGAGAATCAAGGAAAGCTCCCCTGGAATTGACCTTCCCGCTCGCACGAGCGATCGCACCGTCGAGAAGATCGGGAACACCGGCGAGAGCAACACCACAAGCTGCCAGAAGATGGTGGCCGCTCGCCACCGCAAAACCTGTTGCAATCGCAACAAATAAACCGAGAACAGTAAGCGCATCTGCGGAAACGCCAATTTTATGAAGAGCAACGCCGATAGGTCCTGTTACTTTTTCGGAATATTTTCTTCCATGGAGATCAAGCACTGGAATCGTCTCCTTCCTTCGTTTCATAGTCGAAGTATGTTGAAACGATGTTTTCATTAACTGCATCAATTTCTACAAGGCCCCGTTGTGTAGGTGGCTCGTCACTCGAAAAAACGACTACACGCCACAAGGGCTTAGATAACCATCCCGTAAAACTTAATTGTGCCGATGCATGCCCTACAGAAAACGGAGCTTGCGCTGCTGCACCCGTCAGAGCATCGAGGTCTTTGACCTTGAGTGTCCAAGCAGTAAAAAAGAAAAAAGCTCCCACAAGAATAAATGCGCTACCCCCTCCAATCATCGCGTTGTTCTGGGACATAATTCCCATGACAACAAAGCTAAGCGATATAGCAAAAATGCTGTACGCCGCTGTGCGACGTCGTCGAGGTGATGGGAATTGGTAAGGGCCAACATATTTCGTGATGTCGAGATCGTCAGGAAGCGAATCGTGTTGATTTAGGGTCTGATCTTGGGAAGTTAAAGGGGGTGACCCACTAGGGTCACAATCCTTTCCAAGGTCGGACCCTCCCGTTTGTCTACGGCGCTTGTTCATACCTTTTCACTTTCCGGCCAGGCGTCATAAAGTTTTGCATAACTCGATTCCAATGTTTCGGGCAGTGTGCGCGTATTTGCAATGGTGGTAATAAATCCTGCATCAGCAATCCAACGAGGAAGGACATGGATATGTAAATGACCAGGGACTCCAGCACCTGCCGCTTCTCCCATATTGATACCAGTGTTGATACCATCAGGTGAATAGATCTCTCGCAACAAGTGCGTCGCGGTATTGGTCATTTCCATTGCCGATGCACGCACGATCTTGTCGTAATCATCCAAATTTTGGTGATGTTCATGAGGAACGACCATAAGGTGACCGTTGGAATAGGGATAGAGATTCATAACGACAAAGCATTCGTCGTTTCGTGCGAGAACATAGTGATCTGCGCCTTTATCTTTCAGTTCACACAGCAAACATACGGGGACGTCTTCCCCGCTTCGCCGCTGACGAGATTGATCGGCCGCACGCGTGACATATTCGGCTCGCCATCCCGCCCAAAGTTGATCTACATGTGCCATTACCGCTCCGTTACACGTCGAGAGATTTTGTGGCGATCTTATCCCTAATATCGTCGATGAATGATTGTACCGAAATACCACGGGAAGGATCGTCTTCTCCGCGTTTATTCACTCCGACAGTTCGCGCTTCGATGTCATCATCGCCCACCACCAAGATGTAGGGAATCTTTTCAGTTTTCGCTTTACGAATTCGGGAGCCCAAAGAATCTGATTCAGAATCAGCAACTTCGGCTCGAATACCGAGCTTAAACATCGTATTACGGATTTCATGTGCGTAATCTAAGTGACGATCCGCAACTGGCGCCACGACCACCTGAACCGGCGAAAGCCATGTAGGGAATGCTCCCGCATAATGTTCGATAAGGAAACCGATGAAGCGTTCATGCGAACCCAGAGGTGCACGGTGAAGCACCACGGGAGTTTCGTCTTCCCCTTGAGCATTTTTAAACGACATACCAAAGCGCGACGGCATATACATATCTGCTTGAACCGTAGCAATGGAGAACTCTTTACCAATGGCGCTGGTAAGAACAAAGTCGGCTTTGGGTCCGTAGTGCGCTGCTCCGCCCACGTCGGTCGTGTAAGGAATGCCAGACTTTTCCATTGCAGTGTGCGTGATGTATTCCGCGCGCTCCCACATCGCATCATCGTCGTGATACTTATCGGTTTTCTTAGGGTCTCGCACAGCGTAAAGCATATGAAAATCGGTGATTCCTAAGATCTTATAGTAATACTCATGCAGTCGGATCGCATCGAGAAATTCATCGACAGCTTGTTCTTGAGAACAATAGATATGAGCGTCATTTTGCGCACACCCACGCACGCGCATGAGACCAAATAACTGACCTGACTTTTCATTGCGATATATCGTTCCATATTCCGCGTAGCGGATAGGGAGTTCGCGATAGGAATGTTGTCGACCCATAAAGATCGTGTGATGATGGGGACAGTTCATCGGTTTGAGATAGTACTGATCACCTTCAATCTCAATGGGGGCATACATGTCTTCTGCGTAATAAGGAAGATGTCCTGATTTGTAAAAAAGATCAGACTTAGTAATGTGGGGAGTTGTCACACGATCGTATCCCCACGTGCGTTCAGTCTGCTTTGCCCATTCTTCGAGTTCTTCTTTAATGATGTTTCCCTTGGGCATCCACAGAGGGAGACCCTTGCCTACATCATTGGAGAACATAAAGAGGTCGAGCGCTTCGCCAACTTTTCTGTGGTCACGCTTCTCGGCCTCTTCCAACATATAGAGATGTTGTTCGAGAGCTTTTTTGTCTTCCCACGCAGTTCCATAAATACGTTGAAGCATGGGCCGCTTTTCGTCACCACGCCAGTAAGCACCAGCGAGACGCAAGAGCTTAAAAGCTTTTAAGTACGAAGTAGAAGGAACATGGGGACCGGTGCACATGTCAACATAGGAAACCTGTCCGTCAGCACCAATATTTTCGTAGTAGCTAATGACATCTCCACCCGCAAAATCCACGGAGTCTTCGTCGTTGCTTGCGCCTTGGCGAACCTTTTCAATGATTTCGAGTTTGAAGGGTTGATCGTGAAACTTATCGACACCTTCGTCGATAGAACATTCGCCCCGCCTAAACGGCTGATTAGCTTTGACAATTTCACGCATACGGTTTTCTATACGTTCCATGTCAGCATCAACAAAGCGTTGATCGTTGGGTAATTCAAAGTCATAGTAAAAGCCATCGGCGATTGCTGGCCCAATGGCGTATTTAGCACCCGGGAAAAGATCGAAGACTGCTTGGGCCATCACGTGGGCCGATGAGTGACGAAGGATTTCGCGACCCTCATCGCTCGGTGGTGTGACGATCGATATTTTGGCATCAGCATTGATAGGAGTCGTGAGATCGACCACAGCCCCATCAAGTTCCAGAGCAAGGGCAGCTTTAGCTAGTCCTGCACCAATAGATTCTGCAATCTCTTTGCCTGTTGTCCCAGCGGGTACTTCGCGTGTCGAGCTATCGGGAAGTGTCACTGTAATGTTTGCCATAGTCCGCCCAGGCTACCAGGGCAAAGGCCTTCCTTTCGCAACAATAACATGCTTCCATGAAACTCGCTCAGAGAAAACGAACGGGGTAATGTATTCATTTTCCCTTATCATTTGCTCAATGGTAAGCTATTACGTCGTCATTTCATCGGAGGATTCGTGGGCGCTGTTACACCATTCTTGTCTCGTAATTTACCGACCTTGAAAGGTGCAGAAGATCCTGAACGACATGCTCGTCGATTTCTGGGCAACCTGCCTGTCGATGCGGTGAAGGCAAAACTTGCGCACCTTCCTCCCCGTACTATCTTGGAAGAAACTCGAACCAAGCGAGAAAATCAAGAAAAGATGAAATCTGATCCCTTCTCGTATGGAGATTTGGGTGCGGGTTCACTTCATCCCTCTTTAGCCTTCGCTGGACTCGGCGTTAAGGAAAATATGATGTATTGGATGTGTGCACAAGAGCAGAAGAAAGGGATTCATCTCGTCCCTGCAGGAATAGGACGTAATCTCGGCCCCACCCACAGCGTTCTTCATAAAGCAGAAGATCGACTCCTCGACGCATACCTCAAGGCTGGCAATCGTCCGCTCGTTCTGGTGGGACATTCACTAGGTGGTCTTACTGCTTTATATCTGGCAGCAAAATACCCTCACATGGTCCGGATGGTGATCACTCTGGGTTCCCCAGTGGCCAGCAGCGCACAAGAATATGGATCTACGACTTCACTTGTGTTGGCGCATGAAATGATGAAGCTTATTCATCACGTAACGAAAGGGAAAGTTCTTCATCGTGATGTCCTCCATCACACTCGTCCCGAACACGAGCGGGAGTTCACTGATTACGCACGCGTATTTATTGGAGCAGAAAAAGACAGGGTTGTCGAGCCTTTGGCTAGCGTACTCATGGGTTCGGGCCCGTGGACAAGTCTTATGATTCCCGGCATCAATCATGCTGGTTTGCCTTTTGATCCGACAGTAGTCAGCATCATTTCACGCGCCATTACGCTCGATCCCGAACTAGATCTTGTAACAAGCATTGTGAAATCGAGAGCATACGAAACGGAAGAATTTTCTCGCTCGGGAAATCTGTTGGATATTGACTCGGGAGTTCTCTCCGTGAAGATGCGGACAAATCTAACTTATCATTCGGGAGATAGGGACAATAGCGGATTCGATCTCCATGTATCTGCGCAATCGTCGCCTCCTCCGCGAGCTTTGTCGCTAGGACGGCCAAAGTCAGGATTACGCATCTAATCCAAAGTGATGAGCTCGAGAGAACAATGGAATGTTTGCAAGGGACAGCGCTGGGAGGGCTTGTTCTCGTTGGGTTTTCCCGGGATTACTTGGTCATTTGCAGGATTCCAGTTCGTTATTGGGTAGATGTGCTGAAATATCCCCCATTTCGGAATCGAGTGGTCCTAAGGTATTGAAACTTGTCGTCAATGCATCGGGGGAAGCATGAGCGCAGCAGTTGCCGTAGAGTCCTCACCAACTCTTTCTCGTCCTGTGATTAAAACTGCACTAGATTTTCGCGCAAAACTTCCTCGCATACACATTCTCAGCCCACGACCATGGGAGATTCCAGACATTCCCCCATGGGCAAACAAGATACTTGGTCAAATCCAAGGCTTCATGTCTCCCACAGCAGCAACGGATGATGTGAACCATGGACTTACATCCGAAGAACATGGCATTTATTGTATTCCTTTATTGTCGATGGTGAATCTTGGCTTGACGAAGAAGTCCACTCAACATGTCACCGATTTTGCTGACGCTATTGCCCAAAAACACGGTGAACGTATATATCTACAGGGAAACTCTTTGGGCGGTTTTTTTGCCCACTTAATCGCTTTTGCCCACCCTGAGATAGTGGAAGGGATGTTTCTCACCGCTTCTCCTCATCAGCTCACCATGGATAGCGACGATCTTAAGGAACACACCAACATCGCCCTTTTCCTTGGCTGGATGACAACTCGCGGACTAAACGTTTTGTGCGATCAAACTTTGATACAAAATTGGGCTACGTATCGAAAAGATCCAACCTCGGAAATAGCCAAAGAAATGGAAGCAGTTTTCGCAGGTATAGCAAAGGCGTATTACGCCGCAACTCATGATCGTACAGTTAAAGGGGAAGCATGCCTTGCCACTACGCCCAACGGTATTGAACATTTTTCACATAATGCACGATCGTTTGCTGTTTGGGGCGACCATGGAGATGTAGCACGGGGAGCTGTTGATTCAATGCGTCACTTGATCCTCAATGGTATGGATGCAGATTTGCCGCCTGATATCGCTGCTGGTCTTGCACCTACAAGTGAAATTACAGACTTGATCCACGTCACACCTCGAGCGATCATAGCGGACTATGCCTCAGCAAATATTCCACAATTTCTCGAGGAATTAAGAACGAGTCGTTCAGCCACCCGTGTACGCAGCGCTATAAATGCACCATCGGTACTCATGTCCCGCGTACGCAGCACACAAGTACCTCCTTCGCTCGATTCATCGGAGGGAACACTCGCTCTCGAACCACAAGGCCTTGTCATGAGCGGAAATTGAAGATGGGACGTCAACTTATATCTCTTGTGGTATAGGATTCACATACGTTTTTCGGGGGGAAAATGAGTACAGATATTTCAGCACGAGAATTCACTCATTCACCTTGGTCTCACGTTATCGCAGAACTCGTTGGCCTCTCACGTATGGTACGACTCGGACTTATCAACCCTTTAAAACTTCACAACTATCTCGTGCCTCAACGACAAGAGGTAGTTATTCCTAAAGGCACAGAACATCTTGTGATTTTGCTGCCAGGATTCTCAGCTCCTGGGACGTCCATGGACTGGATGGCCAAGCGACTCACTCACGATAAGGTTTTTGCAATGACCTGGGGTGATCATGCGAATATTGGACCCTTCCCTCATATCATTGATCCCCTCTTTGAGCTCATTAAGGAAGCATCTGAGAAATCAGGACTCAAAGTTGTTCTTGTTGGACACTCTCTCGGAGGCTGTTATGCACTGCACGCCAATCATTTATTTCCCGAGTATGTGCAAGGCGCTGTAACTCTTGGATCACCCATTCAAACGTCGATTGAGGATTTAGCTGAAGCGACAGTATTGGGTCACGCAGCCACTCTCTTAGCCAACGAGTACATTCAGAAACTCCTCCATGAAGGAATTGTTTCCAGTTGGGCTGCAGAACATACCAAATCTCAACCAGAAGGTTTCCGACTTGCCGTAGGCGCCACATTCGATACGATCGTGAATGTGTACGCAACTTTGCTTCACGATGCAGATAACACAAGAAGCGCCATTGTTAAAAGTGATCATGTGGGTTTAGCGTCGAATGAACTTGTTGCACGTATGATCGATGCCGTTGTCCGGAGTGGAGATGTGAATGTCGATTTTGGTGCGAAAGTGAACGCCAGATTAAAGACAATAGAAGACCTTGAGACGATCAATGGATTTGGGTCGGTCGAGAGAATTCTCAATCACATGCTTCGCAATCATCGCTACCGAATGAAAATCTTCGAACGCATGATAGATGAACTGAAAACCACAGGCTTGGATCTCATATCAAATGCGCCAGCAAAAGCAATTGACACTTTAACGAATCCCTTCTTTGACCCATTTGGTTCCGTGGAAAATGCGAAGCCGGGCCGTAACGGCTGTCGTCCAAGTCAATTACCGCACGGTGTTGTAGATCTAACGGCCCACCGAGGACAGCGAAATGGTCAAGGCAATCGACCCGCACATGAACCCGCACATGTTGGACGAGCTGTTTAGAGCCCCAGAAGTTCTTTCGCAGCCTGAATATCGCCGCGCTTTTGTTCTGCATCAATGTCATCAAAAGAAAACGCTGCGACTGCTTCGTCGATAACTTTAAGTGCACCAGGAGTATCAAGGTCGTTTCGCAGGTTTTCTAAAACGTCTTCATAAACATAAGCAGGGACGACATCACCCGTAAAGTTTGCCATCACTTTGGTCCAACGAGCACAGCGCTCTTGGGCAAGACCCGCGTCGGTATCGTGATGTTCGAAACCTTCACGGTAATGGTGTGCCAAAATCATCATACGCGTACATCTCGCACCTATTTCTTGGATGATCTCGTCGGCATAAACGAGATTACCGAGGGACTTGCTCATCTTTGTTCCTTCGTAGTCGACGGGAGCAACATGCATAAAGTGACGCACGAAAGGTTCGCGAGAAAGCGATTCGCTCTGAGCAACTTCACATGCGTGATGAGGAAAGATAAGGTCGTCTCCCCCACCATGGATATCAATTGTGTTCCCTAATAGTTTCATGGCCATCACCGAACATTCAATATGCCATCCCGGTCGACCAGCACCGAAGGGTGCATCGAATGAAGGTTCGTCGGTCGCTGATGGCTTCCAGAGAACAAAGTCGAGACGGTTTTTCATTCGTGGATCATTTGGATTTGCTCCTCGTTGAGCGCCGAGTTCTTCAATCGATTTCAATCCTATTTTTCTCACAGATTCAAATTCGGGAAATGAATCGCGAGATGAGGAATCAAAATATGTCCAACCATCAACGGTGTATGCATGGCCACTTTCAATCAGCCTGCTCACTGCGACAATAATGTCATCGACGTATTCACTGGAATAGGGTTCGTGTGTCGGAGGCAAACAATTCAGTAGATCGAGATCTTTATCGAGTTGTTCAATATTTCTCTTCACTAAAGTGTCGAGTGGTTCACCACTTTCACGTACGCGATCAAAGAGAGGGTCATCGAGGTCTGTGATGTTGCGCACAAGCATGACATCCACGCCTTGCGAAATGAGTAGGCGTCGAACGATATCGAAATAGATAAAGGTGGCAATGTGGCCGAGGTGACTCGAATCATACGGCGTAACACCGCAGGTATAAATAGAAGCGCGATCAGTGAAGGTCACATCATGGAAAGCTTCATCGGTTGCGTCGTATAGACGGAGAGTAGTCACTACATCAGTCTACGTGGGGTGAAGGTTTTCTTTTGAGGTCCGTCCTCTTGAACTATTTGATCAACCAACATCCACGTTTTTTGAGGACGGACCTCGTTTCGCAGTCTGTGCTTACAAGATCAAGCATTCCCTCTCGACGGTCAGGTTACCGTTGAGTATTATTCTATTGGGTCGTGGCGAGAGGAACAGCAATGGTTGCCATTTCAGAATTTCACAGTGATTATGAATTGTACGATTCGGAAACAAGCATCAACAACGAACTAGATCTAGCGTTTCTTGAAGCGATTGATCAAGCTGAAAGTCTGTTCACTATCAACGTCAAATTCTTCGACTCATTAAACGAACTCTCTCCACAACCGGCCTTTGTTCCAGCACTGCACACATCAGTTTTCCAAGAACCACTTGGCCATGCAGTGTGGACATCATCATGGCCCACTCCCCAACGCCACTTTCCTGTTTAACTTATAAAACACACCCATCACCAAGAATGGTGTGTAGTTCTGCAATCAATGATGAACTTGGGTCTACAGTAAAGGTGATTCCAAATCGCACCACCGTGACTTTATCTTTTTCTTGCAGATGTAAATAAACCGGCGATGTTCCTGGGTATCTCGAAAGCATGGCCCGCAATTCATCGGCTCGCGCTTTTGTAAACGCATGCATGGTCGTCTGGAGTCGCAATGGAGGCCCGGACCCATCAGTACTGAGATCAGGGACAGAAATATCTAACGCAATAAGTTTTACTTGGTCATCTCGCGCATCAACGCGTCCGGTTACCAGCACAATCTTGTCGGCAGCGATTCGATCTTCGAATTGTGTCATCGTCTTGGGAAACACCATTACTTCAACGCCCATTGCGAGGTCTTCCAAAATAAAGGTGGCCATCAGGTCGCCCTTTTTCGTGTAACGACGAGACAACGACGTAATAACTCCACCGACAGTAACCGTTTGACCTTCAGAACACTCACGCGCTTCGGAGACGCTCTTTTCACTGAGCGCAGCAAGCGCATGTTCCATTCCTCTGAGGGGATGGTCGCTCACGTAAAGACCGAGCATTTCCTTTTCATATTGCAGCTTGACCGACTTTTCGAACTCGGTATCAGGAATCGGCACACGAGCAGACGTGTCGCCCAAACTCGCGTCACCAACATCTCCGAAAAGAGACATGATGCCTGCGTCTGCTTCACGACGACGTGATACTGCATTTTCAACAATCTGTTCGTACACCATCAACAGTCCTTGTCGAGGATGGCCCAGAGAATCAAACGCACCGGCTTTAATCAGGGATTCAATCGTGCGTTTATTCAATGCTTGAGTGTCAACTCGTTCACAGAAATCATAGAAATCCTGATAAGGTCCGCCCTCTTGCCGTCCAGCCACGATAAGGGCAACAAGACCCGCACCCACATTGCGTGTTGCGCTCATTCCGAAACGGATCACGCCATCGACAACCGTGAAGTCAGAATCTGATTCGTTAATATCGGGAACGTGAACTTCGATTCCCATTTGACGACACTCAGCTAAATAAATGGCTGACTTGTCTTTGTCTCCCTTGGTGCTTGTGAGCAACGCGGCCAAATATTCATGAGAAAAGTTCGCTTTCAAGAATGCCGTCTGATAAGCAATATAACCATACCCCACCGAGTGAGACTTATTAAAAGAGTAATCAGCGAAAGGTTCAATAATGTCGAACATCTCGTGGCCAAACTTAACGCCATACCCATTCTCTTCACATCCTTGCGCAAATTTTTCGCGATGAGCCTGGATAATTTCTCGCTTCTTCTTACCCATTGCTTTACGCAAGTTATCCGCTTCTTCCAATGAGTAACCTGCAAGCTTTTGAGCTACACGCATGAGTTGCTCTTGGTATATCATCAAACCAAAAGAAGATTCCAAAATAGGTTTCACGTCTTCGTGGTAATACGTGACTGGCTTGCGGCCATTTTTACGATCGGCATAATCAATATGCATATTCGCTGCCATGGGTCCAGGGCGATACAATGCCACGAGAGCACACACATCTTCAAAACGCGAAGGTTGCAACGAACGAATAAGGGAACGCATGGGTGCACCTTCAAGTTGAAAAACTCCAATTGTTTGAGCAGCCTTTAAAAGATTAAATGTTTTTTCATCTTCAAGATCCACAGAATCGATATCGAAGGTAATGCCTTGCGTTTTTTCAATGAGCTTGAGAGTGATATCCATAACATCTAAATTGCGTAAACCCAAAAAGTCCATCTTGAGCAAACCGAGATCAGCAACACCGTTCATTTCGAATTGCGTCACAAGCGGCGAGTCACCTTTTTCTCCTCCAGGAAGCGGTTTACGCTGAACAGGAAGATAATTAGTTAATGTATCAGGAGCAATCACCACAGCAGCTGCGTGAATACCATCTTGACGGCGAAGTCCTTCGAGCCCACGCGCAATGTCGAGTACACGCCGCGCATCAGCATCGCTCTCGTAAAGAGAACGCAACTCGGTCGCCATTGCGTAGCCCTCTTTGTATTTATCGACCTTGTCAAAACAGGCCCAAATGGGCGTATCGCGACCCAAGATAAGAGGAGGCATCAGCTTGGCAATTTTGTCTCCAACGACATAGGGGTAGCCAAGTACGCGAGCAGAGTCGCGCACAGCGGCACGTGCTTTGATCGTCGAGAAAGTAATGATCTGGGCTACGCGGTCCCAGCCATAGCGTGCAGATGCATATTTAATCATTTCTCCGCGGTAGCGCGAGTCAAAGTCCATATCGATATCAGGCATTTCCTTGCGGCCAGGGTTAAGAAAACGCTCAAAAAGTAGGTCATATTTAATCGGGTCAATGTCAACAATGCGCAAGCAATAGGCCACCGCACTCCCGGCCGCAGAACCACGACCGGGACCGACACGAATATTGTTTTCATGTGCGTATTTCACCAAGTCCCACACAATCAAAAAGTAGGCAAAGAATCCCATCTCTTTAATAACGCTGAGCTCAAATTCAATTCGATCGGAAATTTCTCGCGTGATGTCATCGCCCCATCGCATCTTCGCACCTTCGGTGACAAGTTCGCGCAAATAGCTTTCTTCTGTATAACCTTCGGGAACCGGGAAAGAAGGAAGAATTATTTTTCCGAACTCAAACGACACATCAGCACGCTCGGCGATAAGAAGAGTGTTGTCACATGCGTCTTCATAATCAGCAAAAAGATGGCGCATCTCAGCAGCGGACTTCACATAGAACTCTTCCGCTTCAAATTTAAATCGCTTCGGGTCACTCATCAATGAACCTGTTTGCACGCACAAAAGTGCATCATGGGAATGGGCGTCAGCTTTATTGGTGTAGTGACTATCGTTGGTAGCAATCATTGGTGCGCCGAGTTTTTTAGAAATATCAACCAAGTGAGGAAGCACAACTGCATCTTCTGCGAGACCGTGGTCTTGAAGCTCAACGAAAAAGTTTTCATTGCCAAAAATATCTTGAAAGCGTGACGCAGCTTTAAGTGCAGCGTCATACTCTTCCTTCATAATGAGCTGGTTAACAAGACCACCCAAACAACCTGACGTGGCTATCAATCCCTCACTGTGCGATTCGAGTAATTCCCAGTCGGTACGCGGTTTATAGTAAAAACCATCAAGGTACGCTTGCGAGGAAACCTGGATGAGATTCTTGTATCCCACGTTGTTTTCGGCCAACAGCGTAAGGTGGAATGTTTCCATTTCCGAACGTTTGGGGCGGTCGAAACGAGATCCATTTTCAAAATAAGCTTCTGTTCCAATGACAGGCGTGATTCCCTCTTCACCACACTGCTTATAGAACTCTAACGCACCATATAGATTCCCATGATCCGTAATTCCAATTGCGGTTTGACCATCCTCCTTGGCCGCAGCGATCAGCTCACCTAATCTCGAGGCACCATCAAGCATCGAATATTCAGTGTGCACATGAAGGTGCGCGAACGACTTTGCCATGTCAGGAAATGGCCTCCTTGGCGAATATGGACAGATAGAACTTTATAATTCTAGACGTCAGCATCGAGCCCATTCAGCACAGCCACAAGATCTTTTGGCAAGGGAGTACTAAATTCCATAGGTTCGCTTGTTACCGGGTGAACGAAGCGGAGAGTATGCGCGTGAAGAAAAGGCCGCGGACATTCCAAATTCTGACGATATCCCCCATATGTTTTATCTCCGACAATAGGATGAGAAATAGATGCACAGTGAACACGAATTTGATGAGTGCGACCCGTCTCAAGAGAGATATCGATAAGTGAGACATCAGAAGATTCGTAATATTTATTTACGCTGTAGTGAGTACGTGCGTGTTTGCCGTCGTCCCGGATGGCCATCTTTGTAACGCGGGTCACGCTTCGCCCAATAGCCGCATCGATGATACCTGACGTTGTGTCAAACTTTCCCCAAACCAAGGCGATATATTGTCGATCTACATTGTGAGTTGAGAACATTTCCACAAATTTCTCATATGCTTCATTGCACTTTGCTACAACAAGAAGACCGGACGTCCCAGAATCAAGACGATGAACAATGCCAGGACGATGTGCTTGACCCACGTCAACAATGCTTGGATATCGAAAGGCAAGAGCATTAACCAAGGTTGAATCAGGATTACCTGCACCCGGGTGAACGACCATTCCGGCACTTTTATTAATCACGAGCAAGTAATCATCTTCGTACACAACATCAATATCGATATCCTGGGGAACAACAACGTCAGGACTCTTTTCCAGATACGTCAATGTAATTTCATCACCCACCGCAATTTTCTCGGAGCGCTTCACTGCACGACCATTAAGTAACACGTTTCCGCAATCAAACATTTCCGCAATAACGGATCGCGTGAGATGAGTTTCAAGAGCGATCGCTTTATCGATACGCATATCCGTGACACCTTCAGGAATAACAAAAACTAAATCGTCATCTTCGCTCATGATTTAATCTCAGATTCCGTTTGTGACCTGCTCTGCAAAAACGTATGGGCTACGAGAGCAACCGCTCCGCAGACAACAAAAGCATCAGCAACATTAAACGTTGGCCAGGAACCGACACGAATAAAATCAGTTACATGCCCGGATCCTCCATGTGGAGGTTGTGTGAAGCGATCAATCAGATTGCCTGCCGCTCCCGTGGCAATCGTGACATAGGTCGCTGCAGTAAAAGCGACACGTGTTCGAAACGCAGCAATAAGCAATGCCACAACTGCAATGGTCGCAACAACGGTGAGCATCATTGTAGAACCTTGAAAGAGTGAAAATGCGCTGCCCGGATTTGTTGTCAACGAAAAGCCAATGTGCGTAGATCCAATAAATTGAGATCCATTCCTCAATTCATCACGCGCCCATATTTTCGTGATCTGGTCAAAACAAATTCCGCAGACGAAAAGCGTCATGCAAATTACGATGCGGCTATACGTAAAATTCCAAGAGGTTTTTTTGTTGGAGAACAAGCTTAAAACTATACTAACGACGACGTTCGCTTCTCGCTTTGCAATCTACACACACTTCGGTCCAGGGGAGGGCTTCGAGTCGAGGAACAGATATACGTCGACCTGAAGGAACACATAATCCATACGTATGGTCTTTCATTCGATTGAGAGCGCGGTCAATTTGATCAACCGTATTCTGTGCTTCAGCAGCAAGAAAAAGCGTTCGTTCTCGTTCTACTGCGACTGAATCGCCTTCACCAGACTCTTCATCAAACTGAGTGTCTCCTGCTTCACGATCCGTTATCATGTCTACTGCCTCTTGAGTTAACTCATCCATTTGAGCCAAGTGACGCACTCGTTCTTCGATCAACAGATCTTTGAGTTTCGCTAACGTCTTATCAGAAAGATTGGGCTTCTCGGCTTTAACGGGAATACCAGAAATAGGGCAACGAAATACATCCGGTTTTTTAGGCGCTACAACTTTCTTAGTCGTTTTAACAACTTCTTTTTTATCAGACTTCTTGGTTGGCTCTTTTTTGACGGCCTTAGGCGCTTTAGGTACTGACTTTTTTACATCTTTTTTAGTGGTCGCTTTGGCTGGAACTGCCTTCGTTTTTTTCACTGTTACTTTCTTGGACGACGTTGACTTTGACACAGACTTTTTTGCACCAACTTTTGTGGAACCAGGCTTGGCCGCAGTGGCTTTCTTAGTCGTTTTCTTTGCTGCTGCCATGGTATTGCAATATTCCTCTTGGGAGCCTATCCATGCTTTAT